>CAZPYJ010000003.1:181506-183364 GCA_964590645.1 uncultured Lentimicrobiaceae bacterium | reverse complement strand
CCCTCGTTTAATAACAATGAATAAGTAAGATAATTGGAGTGCGAATCTAAAGGCCGGCAGACAGGCTCTCCCTATCCCTATCCTTATTCCTTTTATCTTAGCAGCTTTTTCACAAACCTCACAGATGAAGAATCTATCGCGACTTTTCTCGGCTTCACCGGCACTGCGCTGGTTGGTATTGTTGCTGACAGGTATTGTTCTGGCATCCAATTACTATTTCTATGATGCCTTCAGCACCCTGAAGGAGCTCCTGAAGCTGGAATTCGGTTTTTCCAACACCGACTACGGCCTCTTTGTTTCTTTCTACAGTGTCCCCAATACCTTCCTGTTGATGGCGGTGCTGGGGGGCATTATCCTCGACAAGCTGGGTATCCGGCTCACGGGTTTTATGTTCACCTTCTTTATGGCCTTCGGGGCAGTGCTCACCGCCTATGCCGCAACAGATTACTACCGTAGTGGCGGGATCGGCTTCGGACTGATGCAGTCTTTCCTGCCGGCTTATTCTCCCGAACTCAAGATGATGTTGTTGGGCAGGCTGTTTTACGGATTGGGCGCTGAAACCAGCATTGTGGTGGTGAGCAAAATCCTGGTGAAATGGTTCAAGGGAAAGAACCTGGGCCTGGCCTTCGGCCTCAAGGTGGGCTTTGCGCGCCTGGGCACCTTTCTCGCCCTGCGGATGTCGCCGCGCCTGGCAGAAGGCGGGGAGCAGCTCAGTCTGGCGATATGGGTTGCTGCGGTCTTTGTATGCATCGGTCTGCTGGTGTTTATGGTGTATATGCTGATGGATCTGGCCAAGGAGAGGAATGAGAACATTGAAGCGGAACAAAGAGTACGGCCGGAGAACGCCTTCAAATGGACAGACGTAAGCTACATTCTCCGTAATCCGGCTTACCTCTACATTGCCCTGCTCTGTGTCACTTTCTACTCCGCCGTTTTCCCCTTTCTGGCCTTTGCCCCTGATTTCCTTTCCAACCGCTACGGACTTTCTGATATTCAGAGTGGCGACCTGGTCTCCTTTCTGCCCCTGGCGACCGCCTTTTTTACCCCTTTCTTCGGCTTTTTGATTGATCGTCACGGAAAGAGTGTTTTTGCGATGGGCATCGGTTCCCTGCTATTGACGGCCATTCATCTTGCTTTTGCCTTCACCTATATCCCTCCTATGATCCCGATCATTGTGCTGGGCATCGTCTTTTCCCTGGTTCCGGCGGCCTTATGGCCTTCGATGGTGAAACTGGTGCCTGAGAAGTCGATAGGGACGGCCTACGGACTCACCTATTCCATTCAAAATCTGGGGCTTTGGGCCTTTCCCATTCTGGCGGGCATCTTGCTGGATAAGAACAATCCCGGCAATCCCGAGGTATTGGATTATACCCAGGTGATGCTGATGTTTTCGGCACTGGGATTTGCCGGTTTGTTGTTTACTTTGCTTTTGTATCGCACCGACCGGAAAAACGGGATGGGCGTGAACCGGCCTTTCAACCGCGCGGAAGATTAGCCTGAGTCAATGGGTCGAAAAGCAGGTTCTTCCAAAGACAATTGAAAGTACCGGAGCCTTAAGGATAGATATCCCCTGGATTCTGTCATTTCATTGACATAAATAAGCATACAATTTTTATCTTTGCAAGCCCTCTTCGGAGACAAGGCTCGGGATGTGGCGCAGTCCGGTTAGCGCGCTTCGTTCGGGACGAAGAGGCCGGAGGTTCGAATCCTCTCATCCCGACCAGCCAACACCCTGCTCGCAAAGCGAGCGGGGTGTTTTATTATGCTGCGTCAAATGCTTGCATTTGTAAGCAGCATAATAAAACATACTGGCGGAACGCAGTGACGCCAGGGTGTTGGCTGAGGCCTCCCCCCCTTG
>CAZPYJ010000003.1:159760-181406 GCA_964590645.1 uncultured Lentimicrobiaceae bacterium | reverse complement strand
AGGATGTCCGCGAACGATAGTGAGCGGAAATCCTTGGTCATAGCGAGGGAATAAAGAGTCCTTAGCGGAACGCAGTGACGCCAGGGTGTTGGCTGAGGCCACCCCCCCCTTGAGGATGTCCGCGAACGATAGTGAGCGGAAATCCTTGGTCATAGCGAGGGAATAAAAAGCCCCTAGCCGAACGCAGTGAGGCAGGGCTTTGGTTGAGGATGATAGGATTGCTGTTTCCTTGATTTTTGATGTGTGAGGACGCAGTAGCCGTGCAGGGTGATTATGTATATCTAATTGCATATAAATGCACCCACAGGCTTAATTTTATACGCAAAAGCATATAATATTCAATATTTTACTATTTTTGTATGCAAATGCATATAAAGTGAGTGAACTATCAGACTTTGTAAAGACCAGAAGAAAGCAGCTGGGCCTCAGCCAGGAGGAATTTGCAGAAAAGGCAGGGGTTGCCCTGACCGTCATCAGAAAGATTGAACAAGGCAAAGAAAACCTCAGCCTGTCAAAGGTAAACCAGGTGTTACTTATGTTTGGCCATATTTTGGGACCAATAAAAGAAAGCTATGCGTCAGGGAATCGTTAAATACAACAACATAAAAGCCGGCCTTCTGACGGAAGAGGATAATGGAGAATATCTTTTTGTATATGACGATCAGTATGTTCAAACATATCCGAATCAATTCATCACTTTTCAAATGCCGGTAACGGAAAGGCCATATAGAAGCAAAAGGCTGTTCCCGTTTTTCGATGGACTCATTCCGGAAGGATGGCTGTTGAATATTGCTGCCGAAAACTGGAAAATTAACAAGAATGACAGAATGGGGCTTCTGCTTGCCTGTTGTCAAAATGCCATCGGTGCGGTTAGTGTTCACCCTGCAAATCCTGAGGCCGATGCATAAATGCCTGTATTGCTATAAGGAGTTGGATGACAATGGGCAGGACTATCATCCAAAGTGCATCAAAGCGTTTTTTGGAACCCAATATGCGCCTGTTTTGCCCTATCGCTTGTCAGAAATGGAGAAACTGGCAAAAAAGGCTGCCGAGCTTTCCATCAGCGTTCCGGGTGTTCAACCAAAATTGTCGTTGGGGTGGATCAAAACTGCCCTGGAAAACGGTCATCAAGGGCGTTTGACCATCACGGATGCGTTGGAAGGAAATTACATTTTGAAGCCGCAAAATGTTGATTACCCACAAATGCCTGAAAACGAACACCTATCTATGAGGCTTGCCCAATTATTCAAAATGGAGACGGTTCCTGTCAATATGATTCGTTTAGCGTCCGGTGAACTATGCTACATCACCAAACGCATTGACCGAAACCCTGATGGATCCAAAAATCATATGATCGATTTTATGCAGATTCTGGAGTTGGCCGATAAATACAAGGGCACAATGGAATCACTTGGAAAAACCATAGGGGATTTATCTGTCAATACCTTGTTGGATAAACTTCGCTTTTTTGAATCAGCGGTATTCAACTTTGTTATTGGAAACAATGATATGCACCTGAAAAACTATGCGATGTTTTTGTCCGAAGCGGGTTGGGTGTTGTCGCCATTTTACGACCTTCTAAATGTAAAAATGATATTGCCGGAAGATAAGGAAGATATGGCTTTGCTGCTGGGGGGCAAAAAACAAAACTTTAACAAAGGATATTTTGACCGCTTAGGATTGGTATTAAAATTAAATGACAAGCAAATTGGCGCAGTATATAAGAGACTGGGAAGGTGGCTCCCCATTGCCATTCCATTGATAGATGCTTCTTTTTTGAGTAAGGAAAGAAAAAGTGAATACACAAATTTGATCAAGCAGCGTACAAAGCTGTTTTTTGCATAAGCCAAAGGGTCTCCCTGTGGGTGAAAGGGAGGCGTATCTTATAATATGCCGATAAATGATGCCGCTCCTTCTATCGAATAGGGAAAGAAGGGGAATGGGACACTTAGAGCCGCGATTACAGATTAGTGATTGAAGATTACTTGATTTTTGATGTGTGAGGACGCAGCAGTTGTGCAGGGGGATTATCTATTTGATGCAAGAGCCCGCCTGCCGGCGTGCAGGCAGGAGCATACAGCAAGAGTATGCAGCAAGCGTGGCCATCCTTTGGGTTCTGGCTTGTGCCTTAGGGTAGCTTGGATGCTATGCAGCGCAGGGGGAAGTGAGTTGTTTAATTGATAATTATTTCAGCGCAAAGTCCTCTAATATTCTTAATTTTGAGATGATGAGATCACTACAGGAAATACAGACAACCCTGAACAGGCATAAGCAGCATCTATTTGAGGCATACCCCATCCAATCAATGGCGATATTTGGATCTTATGCCAGAAACGAGCAAGATGCAGACAGTGACCTGGATATACTGGTAGAGTTTCGCGAGACAATTGGTATCCGGTTTATCGACTTGGCCGAAGAACTTGAAAATCTGACAAATACCAAAGTGGATCTCGTGTCAAAAAAAGGAATAAAAGAAAAATACTTTGGAGCTATCCTTTCAGACCTGATCTATGTCTAAGAGAGACACAATACTTCTATTAGAGGATATGCTTGAATCTATCGCGAAGATCAAGCGCTACACACAAGGAATGACGTATGAGTCATTTCTTGATGATGAAAAGACGATAGATGCTGTTATCAGGAATTTTGAAATTATCGGTGAAGCAGCCAATCGTATTGATCCCGCATTCAAAAGCAATAAGCCTGATATTGATTGGCACCGGATACGTGGTTTTCGAAACAGGATAGTTCACAACTATTTTGGGGTTGATTACCAGATACTTTGGGATATCATTGACCAATACCTTGATGACTTGGCTCATCGTCTGGAACTGGGCATAAGCAATGATTAGAACAGTTTCCTTGAGTTTTGATGTGTAAGGACGCAGCTGCCGTGCAGGATGATTATCTGTTTTATGCAAGAGCAGGAGCATACAGCATACAGATTTGGGGTGGATCGGGCGAAGGCATAACCTAGACGTAGTTTGAGGATGAGTGTGGAGGTGAAAGCCGGGGAGGGGTCATTGAGTTTGAGGATGAGTGTGGAGGTGAAAAACGGAGAGGGGTTGAGAGGACGTGATGGATTAATCGGAGCTTGGACTGCCAGCGGTGCAATGCCAGTATGTCAAAATCTGCTATCTTGGTGTTCCAAATTCTACCAGGGTATATGCCACACGCCACAATCCGCCGCTACAGCCTGATCATTGATAAGATCAGCCGAAAAACCTTTCCCTCATTCAGTGAACTGAAAGACTGCCTCTTTGAGCAGGGATTCGAGATATCCGGACGAACTCTGCAACGCGACATCGAACAGATCCGCTACGAATTCGGATTGGAAATCGCCTATGATCGAAGTCGGAACGGTTACTTTATCGACGAAGAACTGAGCTTCGATATTGATGGCTTTCTGCGCTTTCTCGAGATTGTGAATACGGCAGAGCTGCTTGCAGAAAACCTGAAAGACAGCAAAGAAGCGCTTCAACACATCTCCTTTGAATCCAGCGGAGGGCTCAGGGGAATACAGAATCTGAAACCTTTGCTCAAAGCGGTGAAGGAACACAGGGTCGTCACCTTCGTTCACGAAAACTTTGAAACAGGAAAACGCAGGGATTATACCCTGATGCCCTATATGCTTAAGGAATACCTGAATCGCTGGTATCTTATCGGACTGATCGAGCATTCAGATATCTTCTGGACCTTCGGAATAGACCGGGTTTTCAATTTGCAGTTGTCGGATCAAATTTTTACGCCCGATACCAGCAGCAATCCCTCAGACAATTTCAGGCATACCATCGGACTCACTTATTCCACCGCCAGCAAACAGGACGTAATCCTTTCCTTCACCCGCTTGCAGGGAAAATATGTGAAAGCCCTTCCTATGCATTGGTCGCAGGAAATCCTCCAGGAGAATGAACGGGAACTCATTATCAGGCTCTGCATTATCCCCAACCTGGAGTTCATTCAGCGTGTGCTGATGCTGGGCCCGAATGTAAAGGTGCTTGAACCCGAATGGGTAGCGAAGGAAGTCAAAGAAGCACTGCAGGAGGCCCTTACACAATATGACTGAGCCTTACGACAGCCTCTGTCGTATATCGGCCCATATATTTGCCAGGCCGATAAGCTCCAATTATTATGACAGACATTCTATTAATCATCCTCATTGCGCTCTGCCTGGTAAACCTGTGGGTAATGCTTCAGAGAAAACCCGCTGCTGATCTTGTTTCCCGCTTGTCAGAATTGGAAGTTTCTGTGCTGAAGATGAGCCTGATCCTTGATCGCACGGAGGACACCCTGAAAGAAGAATTTCAGCGCAACCGCAAGGAATTCAAGGAGATTTCTAAAGTGAATCGGGAAGAACTTGCGGGAATGCTCAAGAGATCGAATGAACAGTTTAGCAAGAATGTGAAGGACTTGAATGCGCATTTTTCTCAGTCCTGAGCAAAGGAGGATACAACGAACGCAAATCCATAAAGCATTTTATGAAACCAAAATACCTCACCAAGTCACGCTTCAAGACCGGTCTGGAATGCCCCAATAAGGTATTCTTTGGCAATGATCTCCGATATGTCAGCAGGAAACTGAAAGACCCCTTCCTGGAGACTCTGGCCCAGGGCGGCTTCCAGGTGGAAGCGCTCGCACGATTGCACTACCCGCAAGGCCGTTTTATCGATGCGAAAAACGATGAATACGACAAAGCCCATCATCTTAGCCGGGAAGCCCTCACGGAGGGAGACGTCGTCCTTTTTGAAGCAGGCTTTCTGACGGATGGTCTCTTTATTCGAACAGACATACTCGAAAAGAAGGGCAATAAGATCCGCATCATAGAGGTCAAAGCCAAGTCCTTTGATCCTGAGAATGAATATGAATTCATTGGGAAAAGAGGGGGGATAGCCGGAGGATGGAAACCCTATTTATACGACCTGGCTTTCCAGAAGTATGTAGTCGCTCAGTGCTATCCGGATTGTCGCATTGAAGCCTGGCTGATGCTGGCCGATAAGTCGAAGGCAGCCCACATTGACGGCCTCAATCAGATGATCCGCATCCCAAAGGACGAAAATGCAGATCAGCGTAAGGATGCCGTGATAAAGATTGAGAAACTGAGTGATATTGGGGAATCATTACTGACAGAATTAAATGTGGATAGCATCATCGAAGAAATCATCCAGGGTAAACACACCTACCTGGAGGGTCTTGATATCAAGGCTTCCATTGACTTTCTTCGCTCGGTGCGGCAAGACAATATCTATCCCGATTGGCCCATTGATTTTGGCAACTGCAGGAAATGTGAGTTCAGGACAAGCCCGGAGCAGGAGGCTTCGGGAAGTCTCTCCGGATACAAACATTGTTTCCGTCAGCAGTTAGGTTGGAATGAGGATGACTTCGCTAAGCCCACAATAATGGAGATCTGGAATTTCAGAGGAAAGAGCGCAGGGGGAAGTGACCTTATTGATGAGAATCGCCTCTTTATGCACGAGCTTGTTCGGGAAGACTTCAAGGAAAGCACCTCCGCATTGAGCCTCTCGAATGCAGACCGTCAATGGCTCCAGGTGGAGAAGGCGGTTTCCGGGGATAACAGCTGGTATGTGGAATTGGATGGCCTGAAGGCAGAAATGAGTGGATGGAGATTCCCCCTCCATTTCATCGACTTTGAGACCAGTGCGGTCGCTTTGCCTTTCACAAAGGGACGTCGTCCCTATGAACAGGTCGCCTTTCAGTTTTCCCATCACCAGTATGATGAGAATGGGAAGATTGCGCATAAGACGGAGTTCCTTGAGGCAAGCCCCGGCGTCTTTCCAAACTTCACATTCGCCAGGGCCTTAAAGGAGGCGCTGGGCAAGGACCAGGGAAGTATCTTTCGCTTTGCCGACCACGAGAATACCATTCTCAATGCCATCATCCGGCAATTGCACGAAAGCGATGAAGCGGACAAGGAGGACCTGATCAGCTTCCTGAAGCGCATTTCTCACCCAACGGAAAATGCTGTGGAACGCTGGAAGCCGGATCGCGATATGGTGGACCTGAGAAAAGTCGTGCTCAACTATTATTACAATCCATATTCAAAAGGATCCAATTCCATCAAATACCTCTTGCCGGCTGCATTGCAAAGCAGTGAGTACCTCCGGAAGAAATATTCCAGGCCAATCGGTGAGATTGCTTTGGGATCAAAGAACTTCGCCGGTGATCACATTTGGCTGGAAGTCTTGGATGGAAGGGTGGTCAATCCCTACGATGCGCTCCCGCCCTTATTTGACAAATGGACGGATGCGCAATTGGAGGAGTTGTTGACGGACATAGAAGATATCGCCAACGGGGGTGCCGCTTTAACCGCCTATGCCAAGCTGCAGTTTACGGATATGGGTGAAACAGAGCGCAATGAGATCAGAAAGGCTTTGCTGCGCTATTGCGAGCTGGACACCCTGGCAATGGTAATGATCTATGAGCATCTGAGGTTTGATATCGTTGAGGATTTCTTTGGTTGATGATTGGGATACGCCCCATCCCAGGGCTTTTCGGGGGAGTGCTTGTGTTTTGGAAGTGATGAATTTCCCTGCTGGGCAAGCCTTATCGCCTTCTTAATGAGATAGGAAATATCCGCTGCGCCATCCCTTGACGTATCGCCGACCTCATCTTTGCGGTATGGACATCACAGAAATAAAAGAAAGGCTTTCTGCCCTGGCGAAAAGATACCACGAACGTGACCTGAGCGATCCTGAGGTCCGGGCATTGGATCCGGAGGGCTTCCTGATTGAATGGGATGCGCTGGAATTGATTGCAGAATATGCAGTGTTGCATAAGCTGAGTTCACCCGGCTTCGAGCAGGAAAAGATTCAAAAAGTGTATAACTCAATTAGTGAGGATGCCCGGATCTTTCTTTGGCAACACTACCTTTCGAAGTGTATAGAAACCGCCTTCAATCCGGAAGATACGATGCTGGATAAGGGTTTCCGGGAGATTGTGCTGCACTATATCAAAGCATTCAGGAAATGAGGGGCTACACATAAATTTGTACCTTTCAAGGATTTCACACACAGACCAATGTTCATAAGATTGCTTCCGGGCCTTATATTCATTCTGTTGACCCGCAATCGGGTGCATTGCCTTCGGTGTAACCGCCTTGCTCAGTTAACGATTGAACTAAGGCGGTTTCAAATGTATTTTCAGTGATAATGCTCAAGCTTGTCTTTTTATACTTTCCAATGCTTCAATAAATACATACAGATTTGTAGAAGGATTATTCTTACTGGTCAAACTTCTGGCCCTTGCACAGGCCTTATTGCATTCTTCTTCAAGTTTTCTGCTCAATCGATTACTTATCTTTCCTTTTTTGTAAGTGTTTCGCAGGCGATTGTTGAGTTCGCGGACACAATCGTCCGTGGAAAGGGATGCTTTTTGATTCTTAAAATGCAGCAAGAACCACAGTTCAATAACAGGATTAGAAAGCAGAAGGGTAACACCAGCTATTGTTATTATCTTATCCAGCAGATGCTGCACGTCTGCATCATACATTAAATAATTCTTATCCTTTGGGTGACTGGGTTTGCCTTTTTTATGTTTCCGGATCAATTGCGCACTGATGCCTGTACCGGCCACACGTGTCACAATCTCAATAGGTACGCGATACCTGGAACGCAGGTGTGCAACATAGGCTTCTTCGGTTTCACCTTCGCAAAATACCCAAATCTGTGGTTTGATGCGCTTTTCACGAGATTTAGTCCGTTTGCTCATACAATACCCTTTGAATGTTTTGAGGTGTGTTGTCTAAATATGGAATCGCATCAAATCTGCCCTGAAGATAGGCCTTCTCTAAATCCATAGTATCCCGGAAATCGCTGAAATCATAAAGCGAATAGAGGTCAGTGGAAGAGTCCTCCTTTTTATTGACAAAGAATATCTGGTCCTTC
Source organism: uncultured Lentimicrobiaceae bacterium (assembly GCA_964590645.1). GTDB lineage: Bacteria > Bacteroidota > Bacteroidia > Bacteroidales > JAGNHN01 > JAGNHN01. The sequence continues at coordinate 173,505 of CAZPYJ010000003.1, read as the reverse complement.
CGCATTCTTTTCAGATCCAAAAACCGTGTGTTGTGGGTTGTGCACAATAGTTGGGCTTGCTGGCTTGCCTTGAAGAAATCAAAAATAAACTCAATGATTTTTGGGTGTAGGCTTTCTTCAATTTCATCAATTAAGAGCACCTTGTTGTGCTTCACTATATCTAAAATGGTGAGCATAATAAAAAACAACTTGATGGTACCCTGTGACTCTTCCGTGAGAAAGTCGAATGGCTTTGTCGGATCGTGGCGGTGGTAGGTGGTGATTTGTAAACTCTCCTGCACCACGTCTTCAACGGTAAGCGTCATACTGCTAAGGTCGGCATTATAGTTCTTGCCGGGTTGTTTCAGTGTCTTGATCTTCACATCCACTATATCACTGTCCGCTGTTTTCAAGGCTTCGATCAGCTGTTGCTTGTTCTCGTTACTTAGGTGCTTGATGGCATTGGCTCCAAAACCAAGATATTGAAGAATGAAGTTGCTGTGGAAATAGTTGAAGATCTCCTTGGGGATGTCTCTATCCATCTGACTGGCTCTGCTGATGAAGAGGGTCTTGTTGGAAGTACTCTCAGCTACATCCAGCGGACGCTTAATCACATCACCAAAGGTGTAGATGGTGCGCTTATCATTACCGCGACTTTCATCCCGGGTGAAGACCTCCTTGATTCGTCCTTTGGGATAGTAGTGAAGGCTTTCGCTTAGAATCCGTGTGGGTGTGAGGCTAAAAGCATATTCGTATTCAATGCCTCCGCTCACAAAGCGAATGAAGTAGCTGCTAGGCTTGCTCGCATATCCGTTAAACTTGAAAGGGCGAAAGTTGAAAACCGTATTCTCATTGTGCTGATGCGATTCCAATACCAGGGAATGGCAAAAGCGAATGGCCTTGATGATGTTACTCTTTCCGGAGGCATTGGCACCATACAATACGATGGTCTTCAGGACATCGGTTTTATCGTGGCTGAAGACATTTTGGTGCAGCGCACGGGCATTGGTCGTATTTATCCTGGCTGCCCGAAAATCAATGCAGACCTCCTCTTTGAGGGAGAAAAAGTTGCTTATTCTGATCTCTAATACCATTTTAAGGGCTTGTTTTGTAATAATATTACAAATATGGGCATTAAAACAGTATTTGCAAACTTTTTGTTTCAGTTAAACAACTTTTATCTTCCCCCTTACCATCTCGCTGATCAAAGCCGTACGGTATTCGTTTAATAACTCAATCCGTTTTTCGGTTTTGGCTTTTTTGGCATCTATGCGGGCACATTCGTTTGGATGTATCGGACGATGGATTGTTGTTTCCATTGTAAGCAGAGGTGGTGGGTTGAATTGTGTGAGTTGGGACTGCTCATAAATTTGTACCTTTCAAGAACTTCACACACAGACCAATGTTCAGACGATTGCTTGTGGGCTTTATATTCATTCTCTTTCCTGCCCTGATGACTGCCCAAAAGGTCTTCTCTACTCAATACCCCCACCAGGCGGATGTGAAGGTATTTGTGACAGCCTTTGCACATCAGGCAGACCTGAAGGTTTTCAAAGTGGCGTATCCTCACCAGGCCGGAGAGAATGACGGGAAGTGGTTCTTCACGAAACACACCCACCAGGCTGACAAGAAGATATACTTCGTGGATTTCCCCCACCAGGCTGATCTGCACATCTATTTCATAAACTACCCTCACCAGGCGGGGTGGAGGGAGAATGAGAAGAGACATTTGATGTATTGATTCAAAATCTGTTTCTTGAAAGAATTTTATCATATACCGAATTGCCAATCTTATGATAATGAATACTGAGATAATCCCTGTCGAATCTATCCAGGAGCGGGACATCGACCTGCTTCTAATTGAGGAAATAAATGTTAATGAAATCTTCCTCGATTGGTTATTATCTGAAGTCGGATTGCCAAGCTGCACGAGTCTGAATCATGCTTTAAAGAGTGTGTCTGATTTTGGTCTTGGGGAAACGGATATTCTGATCGACTACAAGTCAGGTTCTGAACAAATCCTGGTATTAATAGAAAATAAACTGGATGCATCCTTTCAGGACAATCAGTTTCAGAGATATACGAAAAGATCAGAGAAATATATCTCCACTGGACAAATTTCTTCTGTTGCGACAATACTTGTTGCACCGGAACAGTATTGTGTAGCTCAGAGCTTCTTTGAAGTTTATCTGACCTATGAATCTATAATGGACTGGTTTTACAGTAGAAATGAAAGAAGGGCTACACATAAAGCCTTACTATTAAAAATAGGAATTGAAAAGTTAAGACGAGGCTATCATCCGGTCAATTCTATGCCTGTACAGAAGTTCTGGATCTCCTACTGGAACTACAAAGAAAAGCACTACCCCTATCTCAGAATGAAAAAGCCGGATATTGTCCCGCACGGAAGTGATTGGCCTGAAATGAGATTTGATGAATTTGAGGGGATCATTTTCTATCATAAATTACTCAAGGGTTTTGTAGATGCCACCTTCTGCAACTATTCCCAAACTGCACAGACAGAAATTTCAAATCATATCCCTCCTAACACCAAGCTTGTGAAGCATAATAAGAGGTTCTCCTTGAGGATGACAGTTCCAGCTATTGATAGGACAAAGGATTTCGAAGCTCAACTAAAAAATATTGAGAAGGGATTCAACAGCATCGAGTTTCTCAGGAACTGGATATTGGAACATCAGTTTTCCAATCTCTATATCAAGTAAGAGGACTCATTTTTCATTAACAAAATGTTCATAGCCTTTTTATCTTACTTTTCGACTTGATAAGTCTAAACTGGCTATCTTGCTGCCTAAATGCTTTAGGATATCAATCGATATTAATACAAGAAAGCTTTCAGTATAATGGCAGGACAAACCACAGCACTCGATCAACTTAAATCATTCCTGAACGAACTTTTCCAGTTCGAATCTCAGGACCTGGATTTTGGAGTATATAAGATTCTTCATTATAAGAAGAAGGAGATCGCCAACTTCATCGACCATTTATTGGTGGATAAAGTAAATGCACAATTAGAAACCCTGTCAGAGGATGAAGCCAGGCTAGTGCAGAAGCAGATTGAAGAGCTTGAGAACTCCAAAACACTTCAGAAGTGGCTTGAAGCTGTGGAGAGCAAAGATGAAACACGACTTGAGATATACGAAGAAGACTATAAAGATGAAATAAACCGGTACAAAGCACTAAAAACAAAGGCAACTGAGTCATCAGTTTCAGTGGAAACCGAGAATCAGATATACAATCACCTCACTTTGTTTTTCTCACGTTACTATGATAAAGGAGATTTCATCAGCAAACGCAGGTTTGGAAAAAATGAGAAGTATGTGGTACCCTATAACGGTGAAGAAACCCACTTCTACTGGGCAAACCACGATCAATACTACGTCAAATCATCGGAGACCTTTCAGCAATATGCTTTCAAGGTGGCTAAGTCCTCCGGGACTATGGTGGTGAAATTCAAATTATATGAAGCACAATTAGAACAAGGCAATGTGAAGGAGGATGAGCCCAATCTCTTTATCCTTTCTGAAAAAGAGGCTGAAATTGGGGATGAGGAAGCTACCTTCTTTTTTGAATATCGCCCGCTTACAACTGATGAAAAGAACACGATTAAAGGAAATAGAAAGCAAGAAGCGCTCAACGAAGCTGCTTTCGAAAAACTAAAGCAGAAGAATGATAAAGTGTTTGATTTAGCCAAACTATGGAAGCCGGACCAGGATGGGAATCCACTATTGCTGAAGAAACTGAACCATTACACCCGAAAGAATAGCTATGACTTCTTTATTCATAAAAACCTGAAGGGCTTCCTGCAACGGGAACTTGATTTTTACATAAAATCAGAACTGGTGGGGGTTGATGACCTATATCTAACAGACACCGATACTCACTTTGAACGCCTGAAACATAATTTGAAGAAGATTAAGGTATTCAAAGCTATTGCTGACACCATCATCGATTTCGTGAACCAGATAGAAGACTTCCAGAAAAAGTTGTGGGAGAAGAAGAAGTTTGTGCTTAGTACGGAATGGGTAATTACCATTGATCGACTGGTGAAATACCTCAATGGTGACGAGAGCCTATATGGCCCTATCCTGGATGAAGTGATTGGGAATAAGCTGCAGGTGGATGAGTGGGTTGAATTATTTGGTAAAGAAAACATCCCAAAAGGGAAATTGTCATTGGGAAGTCTAAAAGCTAATTTACACGATTGGCGTAAGCTGCCTATTGATACGTTGTATTTTGATTTAGATTTTAAGTGGAACTTAGCTCACATTTTATCGAAACAAATAGACCTGGAAAACTCTGCGGATGGTTTAATTATCCATTCTGACAATTTTCAAGGGATTAATCAGATCACCGAAAAATTCAGTAAAAAAATCAAGTGTTGCTACATTGATCCTCCGTATAATGGGAAATCCTCGGAAATTATTTATAAGAACACCTATAAACATTCGTCCTGGGCAGCATTAATGCAGAATAGAATACAAGCGTCAAAAGATTTACTTCGTGAAGATAGTGTTAAGATTATAGCAATTGATGAAAATGAGCAAGAATTATTAGGTTTTCTTATAAAAAGAGAATTTGGAGACAAAAAAATTACATGTATTCCTATTGTTATTAACCCTGGTGGAACTCAAGATAAGAATTTTGCATACACTCATGATTACGCATATTTCATCTATTTGCCTGATGGCGAGCAAATTGGTCTAGAAAACAGGGAGGATAATCCTGACATTCGGAATTTTATGAATACCGCAAAAGGCAATACAAAAAACTATTTACGTGAATCAGGACCAAATTGCTTCTACCCAATCATTGTCGATGGTGAGAAAATCCTTGGATTCGGTGATGTATGCAAGAGTGATTTTGTTCCACATAGCCCAAATGTTATAAAAGGAAATATAATAGAAATATATCCTATTGACCAAGATGGAGTTCAGAGGAAGTGGGTTTTTGCCAGAAACACTGTAGATACCATAAAAGGGGATCTTCGTCTGAAGAAGAGCACAAACAGTGGCTTATGGGAAATTCATAGAGTAAAAAGTTGGTTGAATTACAAAACTGTGTGGACAGATAAGAAGTACAGTGCTAAAACTTATGGAACATCTTATTTAAAAGATATTATTGGACAGGAAGACATAAAAAAATTCAGTTTCCCAAAATCTATATACACAGTGCGAGATTCTATAGATGCAGCATTACGAAATGAAAAGACGGGCGTTGTGTTAGATTACTTTGCCGGATCTGGCACAACCTTTAATGCGATTCAAATATTGAATAATGATGAAGGAGACAGAAAATGTATACTCGTGGAGCAAGGGGATTATATATATACGGTTATCATCCCACGTGTAAAGAAAATCGCCTACACCTTTGACTGGAAAGATGGAAAGCCTAAAGACGGAAGTATGAACGGCCTGGGTGTTTTCTTCAAATACCAGCGCCTGGAACAATACGAAGAGACACTGGAGAACATAGCCTTTAATGCAAAGGAAGGTGCCGTTCAAAAAGCGCTTGAGTTAGATACGTACATCCCCAAATACTTTCTGGAGTTTGAAACCAAAGGCAGTCAGACACTGGTGAATACAGAGGTGATGAAGGATCCCTGGGATTACAGGCTTAAGGTTTGGGATGGTTTTACTTATGATACAGAACAGGTCGTGGATCTGGTGGAAACTTTTAACTACCTGATCGGGCTTCATATGCAAAAGTGTATTACCAAAGAGTTTAATGGCCACAAATACCAGTTCATTTACGGCAACAACAATGCAAACAAGCAGATATTGGTGGTTTGGCGGAAAGTGAAAGACTGGAAACTGGAAGATTACCAGAATGACAGCAGGATTCTCAAGAAGGAGTTGGAGAACTTCAAGTATGACCTGTTATACATCAATGACCAGGCACATATTGAGGATTATCAGCCGATTGAGGAAGTTTTTAAGAACAGGATGGTGTCATAGCCAGGTATTTGTACGCCATTGCTTAATTCTGTTTTGTAATAGCAAATGAACATATGATTCCAGCTAATTTTATAAATCATGCAGCTGATATACTGGCCGAAACCAATAATGGATTATCGGGAAGCAGAATTGCTGAATACAGTTCTGCGTATGCGATTGACTATGAGATTGACATACCATACCCTGAGTATCCTTTCCCTCCAGAATTACCCAACAAGAGAACAGCGCTAAAGGAAAATTTGAAAGCATTTACACCAAAACAGCAGTTCAGAATAATAAAAGACCTCTGTGAACTTCCTTATTTTGAGAAGAATTTAGGGGTTAAGGGTTTAAAGATAAAACTGTTGTCAAGGTACGGAGCATTAAGCTCGGAGAACGCAAAGGACAAGATTAATGAATCATTGGTTGAGGAAACACAACACTGGCTTTCCGAATACCCAAATGCATTGAACCTTTTCACTGACTGCTTGGAGAAGCACTCAGCAGGGATTCACCAAAGAAATCTGCTTGATGATTTAAGGTTATCATTAGAAATGCTTCTTAAGTCTGTTCTTGACAATAATAAGTCCTTAGAAAATCAAATTACTGAATTAGGTAAGTATATCAGTATTCGTGATGGTTCCACGGAACTTAAGAATATGTTCATAAAGCTTATTGACTATTTCACTAAATATCAGAATACTTATGTTAAACATAATGACAATGTGAATGAGAATGAAATTGAAATCATTGTCGAAATGGTGAGCTCATTCATGAAGTATTTAGTAAGGATTAAATGAATTGATTTTAATGGAAAGTCCTTATGACGAGAGTTTGGAAGAATACAAGAGATTCAGCTTCAATTGGGGCTAGAAATCTATGAATACTGATATAGAAACACTATCAATATCAAAAAAGATAGGATGCACAACCATTGTGCATTCAATTGGTGTATCGCACAACGTGAGTCAAAAATTGTGCATATTTTGAATTGGAGAGACCGCAAGAAAATAACACTATGCAGTTAGATAAACAACTGGTATTATTCAGATACATCCTGCGTCAATTGGGATATGAATCCTTTGAAGACTTACGGGATGATTTCAACACAATTAAGTCTGGGACAAGCACCACTGGTTATACCTATTACGCCAGCATATTAATGAGTAATTCCGAAAAACTCATTGAAGACCGTTTAATACAGCAGTATGACGAGGCCATTCAATCCTATGAGAAAAAGATAAGGGAGAATCGGGCAGAACCCTTTCTGTCATTCAAGTATTTTCAGTGGCTTTCGTTATTTTTTACGGAATACTATTTTGACCAGTGCAACACTAATCAGGAGGAGCTAATCCATTCTCTCAATGAATTTATTGAGCACTGTCAAGATTTTGAATCCATTGAACCTTATCGGGAGAATGACCTGAAGAAACTGGCTTACTGGATGGCCACCGGAAGCGGGAAGACCCTGATTATGCACTGCAATTACTGGCAGATTACAAAGTACCTGAAAGACTGGGAGAACATCATCCTGATAACTCCTAATGAAGGTTTGAGTCAGCAGCACTATGAAAGTATGTCAGAAAGTGGCATACCCGCAAAACTATATTCCGGGAGTGAAGAAAGTCTGAAAACAAAAGAGGGAGAAGTATTGATACTGGAGATTACCAAACTGGTAAAAGAAAAGGAAGGGGAAGGAGTAAGTGTGGATGTGGACTACTTTTCTGAATCCCGCAACCTGGTATTTATTGATGAAGGACACAAAGGGAGTAAGTCAGAAGAACAAACCTGGAAATCACTGCGGGAGTACTTGACCAGGGGAGAAGGATCATTCACCTTTGAATACTCAGCGACATTTGGTCAGGTTATCACAAACAAGAACAAGTTTCTGCTAAATGAGTACGCTCGGGCCATCATCTTTGATTACTCTTACCGTCATTTCTACACGGATGGATATGGGAAGGATTTTACCGTCTTCAATCTTGATGAAAAGAATGAATACAGTGAAGAGCAGAGCAACCTTTTGCTGACTGCGAGTTTACTGGGGTATTATGAACAAGTCGAGCTTTTTAATGAATTCAAAGATGAGCTCCGTCAGTACAATATTGAAAAACCTCTCTGGGTGTTTGTAGGCAGCCGCGTGATAAGTTCATCATCTTCTTCCCTCACAAAAGGAGATAAAGAAAGTGTCTCAGATGTTTCGAGGATTGTGAAATTTTTCCGGCGTACACTTTCAGATCCTGCTAGACTTCAGACAAACATTGACAGCATATTATCAGGTAACTCAGGATTGAGAGATGCGGATGGGAATGACATTTTCAAAGGACGATTTGAATACCTGAAGAAAGAAAACCCTGTTGCAGAAACACTTCTTCATAAGATATTCAACGGGCTGGGAAACATTGAAGCCTGGCAGATCAAACAGGCAGAGGGTGAGATTGGCTTGAAAACGAGAACGGGAGATCAATACTTTGCCGTAATTAATATTGGCGATGTTCCCAGGTATGCAAAGACCCTGGAAGCTGATACTGGTGGGGAATTGCTCATTCAGGATGATCAATTCACAAAGTCACTCTTTCAGAATATTTCGGAAACTGATTCCAGCATTAATATTCTCATTGGATCAAAAAAATTCATTGAAGGATGGAACTCCTGGAGGGTATCCAGTATGGGGTTGATGAATATGGGGAAGAGTGAAGGGGCACAAATAATCCAGTTGTTTGGAAGAGGGGTCCGGTTAAAAGGCAAAGACCTTTCCCTCAAACGAGAAGAAGTTGATGCCCCCTACCATATCCGGGCCCTACAAAGCATTTCAATTATGGGGCTCAATGCTTCTTATATGAACCGTTTCCTGGAAGAAATTGAAAAAGAGGTCCCTGATTACACAGAATACCCCATAGAGATTAAGTTTAGTAGGGAAGACAAGTGGAGAGGGCAGATAATGACTTTTAAAAAGGAACAGGGCAAGGAATTTAAAGAGGAGACGATCGAATTAAAGTACAATCCCGATGTTGCAAAGCGTGTTACGATTGACCTTCGAAACAAGATAAGTATAGCAGCAGGCGGCTTTAATAGTGAGTTAGCCGAGGATATGGAAACATATCAGGATAATTTCCTGATGCAATTCAAGGAGTTCATTGACTATCAAGCTCTCTATCTTGAAGCAAATCGCTATAAACTGTTGAAGGGCTACAGCAATCTTATCATTTCGGCTGGTTGTATTGAAAAACTAATTGAAGGGGGGTGTTATAATCTATATTGCCATAAGGATCAGTTTGGGATAGAAGCGGCTATTGCAGGGAAAGTGCAGAGGGTAGCAGTGAATCTTGTTAAGGACTACATCAATAAATACTATGCAGACAAGGAGAAATCCTTCCTTTCAAAATATTTGACCTATGATCTGCTGGATCAGGAAACGCACGAAGAAATGTTCCCGGCGGAACGAAAGATGATCGTAAAGGTGCCGCAGAAGCATCATTCCTTTATGGAAGAGCTAAAGGCCAGCATACGTGATATGTATGAAAAGGATAGCAAAACCCTTCCTTCCATACATTTTGATAAGCATTTATATTCTCCCATTGCCTCCTTTGCTGAAGGAAATATGTATAAGGAGATAAAGACTGTTCCTGTTCGTCTGAATGAGGGAGAAAGAGATTTTTTGAAACATTTACGAGAGTATGTCAAGGAATCCAAAAGCTTTGAGGGAAAGGAGTTGTTCGTGTTGAGAAATCTCAGTGTAAAAGGAATCGGATTCTTTATGGAGAGTTCGTCTTTCTATCCGGATTTCATCCTGTGGGTGGTTGATGGGAACAAACAGCATCTCTATTTTCTGGACCCGAAAGGGATTCTTCAGGGAGACACCAACTTTAATAATCCCAAAATCCTGTGGTGTAAGGATCAGGTACCGATTCTGGAAGCGAAGATCAACAGTGATTTACAGAGAGATAAGAAGGATTCTGCTGTAAGTGTTTCTGCCTTTATTCTTTCTGTAACCAAGTTTGAAAAGCTTCAAAGTGTTTGGGGAGAAGGAAAGGGAACGACAAAGGAGAAGTTTGCTGAGAATAAGGTGCTTTTTGTTGAGAATGATAAGAGTTACCTCAGGAAGATATTTGAAAATCTGAAATTCCCCTGAATATTACCGTAAGCCTCCGGCCAAGTGCATCTTGTGGAGCTAAAATGACAGCCTGATCTTTGGCCAAAAATGTCATATATGAGTTCCAAAGAAAAGGGATCAACAGAAAATCTATGTGGAAAAGGTCTCTGACTTAACCCCATATTATCCCCCCCCCTGCATCCAACCATTCAAAAATCCTCCACCCGCCAGCAGGGCACCAACCAAAGCACCCCAAGCCAACACGGGATGGTGGATAGGGGACGGGTGACCCCGCACAGCAACTTTCCCCACGCAGCCTGAAACCCAAAGCCCCTTCTTTACCCCTTCCTCAAACTCCTCCTTTACCCTGAGCGCTCGCCCGCTCCCCGAGCGCTAGCCCTGAGCGCAGTCGAAGGGAAGTCGAGGGGAGCGGGCCCGAAGGGCAGCCGAAGGGTCAAACTCCTCCTCAAACCCCTCCTCCTATCCCTAACCCTATCCCTATCCCTATCCCTATCCCTATCCCTATCCCTATCCCTATCCCTATATCCAAAAACATTTCCTACCTTGGATCGGGATTTATTCAAAGCCGATGCTTGGGAAATTACACCTGCTGATTTTGCTGGGATTACTCTTCGCCGGAGGGATGAGGCTTGCAAAAGCGGGCATCCCGGATAGCATTCAAATAGAACAGTATTATGAGAAGTGTATCCGCTATAAGCAGGTCAATGGAGGTAACCATACCTACAATTTGATGCTGGATACCCTCAAAAAACGCCTCGACCTGGCCGCTGATGACGAATTATGCCGCCCGGAATATCTTGTCGGACTGAACTTCTTTGCCAAAGAAATCTCCCTGATGCACCCCGATAGCGCCCAGCGCCTGCTGCGAGAGGTGGTGATAATGGCTCGGAATTGCGATGTGCCCACCGCACAGGCCGGCGCCATTCACGAACTGGGCGTGCTGTATGCCAGTCAGGGCCTGGATAACATTGCCCTGGAGTATTTTATCCAGTCGCTCGACCTGTTTAAGGGTCTCAATGATTGGATTGCCAATGGATATGCCATTATGGATATCGGCAACATCTATTTTAAGCTCGGGAAATTTGGCAAAGCCAGGCAGCAATATGTGTCGGCAGAGCAAACCTTTATGCAAGGGGCAGGAGAAGGCAGGGTAAGCGATATGATGTATGCCCTTGCTGTTTGCCGGAATAACCTCGGATTGATTGAAATGGAAGAAGGGGGCTTTGCCAGGGCCCTCGCGCATTTCCGCGAAGCCTATACCTTGCGCCAGGAAGCCGGATTCTATATGTACCTGCCCCACTCTGCAATGTATATCGCCAGAGCACTGGATTCACTTGGGCTAAAGGACTCGGCAAGAATGGAGATATCCCTTGCCCTTGCCCTGGATTCCATACACAATGCAGGGAGCAATGAAGGAGATTTGCTGCTGTATCTCGGGGTTAGCTCCCTGGAAAAAGATCCTCAGGGTGCCTTGCAGTATTTCCGGGAAGCGATGCAGATAGCCACTGCAATGAATAATTACAGCCTCTTGCAGGAGGCGCTGCGCGGTATCGCAGTATATTATGAGGATAGCCATCCGGATTCTTCCCTGCACTATTATACCAGGGTATTTCAATTGGCGGAAGAACAGCATAACAATGATCTTAAAGAAAGCATTGCCGGAAAACTGGTCAGCCTTTACGAAAAGCACAATGACTTTGAAAAGCAGAATCAGTATCTGCGGGTGCTGAACGCATTGCTGCAACAAAGGCTCAATGAGTCGGTACTGAAATCCGAACTCAGTGTGGAGGAACAGCGCTGGCAGAAGGAAAGACTGCATTTTCTTGAAAGGATACAGAGAAAGGATACACTTAGTTATTCCCTGATCTTTCTCGCCGTATTGTTCCTGGCTTTTATGATTGTGGTGATCACAAATCGCCTGCGTATCAAGCGTAAGTCGGAGGAGTTGCATCAGTTAAACCAGGAACTAAACCGTACTCTTGAACACCGTGACAAGATTTACGCCATCATCGCGCACGACCTGCGGGGTCCCATCGGTACAAGCAAGCAGATATTGGAGATTATCCAGGATCCCAATTTAAACTCGGAGCAAAAGGACCGTTTTATTGCCACCGTAAAAGACGCCATTTCTTCATCCTATGGCCTTTTGGATAATCTGTTGAACTGGGCCAATCTGAAATTACGAAACCTGAACCTCCAGCCTGCGTTGGTTGAGATGCATCCCTTTGTCGGAGAGCAGCAACAGATCTACAATGATCTCATCAAAAGCAAAAACATCCACCTGAAGAACGATATCCGGCCGGGTACCTATGCTTATTTTGACCGCAATACCCTTTCTACGGTGATCAGAAACCTGATATCCAATGCGGTAAAATACAGTGACGAAGGGAAAACCATTGCGATTTATACGAGCAACAGCCCGGGGAAAGTACAGCTTCACATTCGGGACGAGGGGGTGGGGATGTCGGCAGAAACCTTAAGAAAAGTAATGTCGGACGAAGCCTTTTACACACAAAAGGGAACGCGCAACGAATCGGGCTCAGGACTTGGCCTTAAGCTTTGTAAAGAATTTACTGAGATCAATAAGGGCAGTTTACGCGTCAGCAGTGAGCCGGGAAAGGGAACCCATTTCACGGTGGAGCTCCCAGTGGATCCCGGCATTGCAATGTGATTCAACGAATCCACTTACCACACATCTTTTTCGCAGATTTTTACTTAATTCGAATAAGAAAAATCTTTATATTGCAGCATTGTCGGGTTTCTTTTCAAGTAATCATTTTCATAGCATAGATCGCAAGGCAAATTAACACAGACTTTTAAAGCGGCAAAAGCGCGGGAGACAAAGGTAGTTGCTGCCAGGCTTATCATTATAGCATTGTAATTCAGTAGTATAGAGCTTGTCCGATTGATTGTGTATCCATACAGAGACCATTATACAGTTTAACCAAAGCCAAAAAGGATGAAGCATTTTAAATTAATGGCCTTGCTATGCATCGTATTGATGAGCAGTGCCCGGGCACAGGTGCCCCAAGGATTTAGTTATCAGGCCGTAGCCCGAGATGTCAGCGGGCAGATTCTTCCGAATCAGTCTGTCGTCTTCCGCTTTACTATTCTTCAGGGGAATGCTTCCGGTCTGGAGATGTATCGTGAAACGCATAACGTATCAACCAATGATTATGGACTTGCCAGTCTGGTTATTGGAGGCGGAAGCGTCATCAGCGGTGTATTCAGCAGTATAGATTGGTCTGCGGGCCCGTATTTTGTCCAGGTTGAGCTGGACGCCGATGTGAGTGGCGTTTACTCCCTGGTGGGAACCACACAGCTATTATCCGTTCCTTATGCACTCTATGCTGAAAATGCCAATGTTCCTGGTGTTCCGGGGCCTGAAGGTCCCCAGGGTTTGCAGGGCGACCCCGGCCCCACCGGACCGATAGGGCCGGCAGGGCCACAGGGAATACAGGGCGATCCCGGCCCGATGGGACCTCAGGGCGATCCGGGCCCTCCGGGTTTGCAGGGTGATCCCGGTCCGGCAGGACCGCAAGGTGATCCCGGGGCATTGGGTCCCCAGGGCGTCCCCGGCCCCACCGGATCGATAGGGCCGGCAGGACCACAGGGACCACAAGGCGATCCCGGCCCGATGGGACCTCAGGGCGATCCGGGCCCTCCGGGTTTGCAGGGTGATCCCGGTCCGGCAGGAC
>CAZPYJ010000003.1:0-159660 GCA_964590645.1 uncultured Lentimicrobiaceae bacterium | reverse complement strand
GGTGATCCCGGGGCATTGGGCCCCCAGGGCGTCCCCGGTCCCACCGGACCGATAGGGCCGGCAGGACCACAGGGACCACAAGGCGATCCCGGCCCGATGGGTCCTCAGGGCGATCCGGGCTCTCCGGGTTTGCAGGGTGATCCCGGGCCGGCAGGACCGCAAGGTGATCCCGGGGCATTGGGCCCCCAGGGCGTCCCCGGTCCCACCGGACCGATAGGGCCGGCAGGACCACAGGGACCACAAGGCGATCCCGGCCCGATGGGTCCTCAGGGCGATCCGGGCCCTCCGGGTTTGCAGGGTGATCCCGGTCCGGCAGGACCGCAGGGTGATCCCGGGGCATTGGGCCCCCAGGGCGTCCCCGGTCCCACCGGACCGATAGGGCCGGCAGGACCACAGGGACCACAAGGCGATCCCGGCCCGATGGGTCCTCAGGGCGATCCGGGCCCTCCGGGTTTGCAGGGTGATCCCGGTCCGGCAGGACCGCAAGGTGATCCCGGGGCATTGGGCCCCCAGGGCGACCCCGGTGCCACCGGACCGATAGGGCCGGCAGGACCACAAGGTGATCCCGGACAGGATGGAGCGGTTGGCCCTGTTGGCCCTGTTGGACCGCAAGGACCGCAAGGACCGCAAGGCCTACAAGGAGATACCGGCCCGGCGGGGCTTACCGGACCTGCCGGACCCACTGGACCTGCCGGACCCACCGGACCTGCCGGACCACAAGGGGCTACAGGTCCCCAGGGAGCAGTTGGGCCTCAGGGACCCGTTGGGCCTCAAGGCCCTGAAGGGCCGCTCGTGGCAGGCTTAAATGGGCAAACACTCAGGCACGACGGAACTACCTGGGTGAGCAATTACACCTTGTTCAACGCAGGGACAAAAATCGGGATTGGTACCAATGCCCCTGCTGCTCTTCTTCATACTTACGGCACTAGCGCAGGCAGCGGAAATGTGCTTTTTGAAGGAGATGTTAAAACATCGGGCCACGGCAATCCTCCAGCCTCTGGCAGTGGTACCAGAATGATGTGGTATCCGGATAAGGGTGCATTCAGGGCAGGATATGTGAATGGAGGCCAATGGAACAAAGACAGCATTGGTACCGGATCCATAGCGATGGGGGCCGAAGTAAAAGCAAGTGGCAGTGTATCCACAGCCATTGGAGCTTTTAATGTTGCAAGTGGAACTGGATCTACAGCTCTTGGACATACTACTTTGGCTTCAGGTTATTATTCTACCGCTTTTGGGAGGCATTCAAAATCCACAGACTGGTATTCAAGTGCTACCGGATACAATACCACCGCCAGTGGACGCTCCTCTTTTGCTGGTGGCGAAGGCAGTCAGGCAACAGGGAACTGGTCTTTTGCATTTGGTGAGGCTTGTATGGCCACTGGCACCAGAACTGTAGCGATGGGTATTCAATCCCAGGCAAAAGGGAGTTCTTCCATCGCATTGGGCCACGTCGTTGAAGCACGCTCATTTGCTGAAGTGGCGGTGGGTACATATTGTGAGCTCTATACTCCTTCGAGTGCCACGAGCTATAATGCGAATGATCGTGCCTTTGTGGTTGGCATTGGCTCAAGTTCCGGAAATCCCAAAAATGCGCTTACTGTAATGAAATCCGGAAGTGTGGGCATAGGAACGTCCAGCCCCGGGAATCACCGACTAAACGTCACATCGGATCAAACAAGCCCAACGGGCTTTATCGAGAATACTGCTTCCAATGGGATCGGCCTTAAAGTGGAAACCACTTCTACTGATGGTACGTTGCTGATCAATCAAAAAGGAACCGGATACGCCCTCAGATGCGATAGATGGACAAGCCCAACCACCTGGAGCGGGGTCACTTTTATCGTCCGGGGCGATAAAGTCGGCATCGGAACTTCTACCCCTTCATACCAGCTGCAGCTTACCCAGAACTCAGCGGCAAAACCCTCTTCCAGCAGTTGGACCATCGCCTCCGATATCCGCCTGAAAGAAGTGATCGGATCCTACGACAAAGGCCTGCAGGAACTGCTGCAACTCGACCCCATCGTCTATCGCTATAAAGAAGATAATGCTTTGGGCATCACCTGGACAGAAGCCTACTCTTATGGCTTCAGCGCTCAGGAAGTACAGAAAGTCTTCCCCGAAGCCGTGAATACTGTAGATGGATATCTGAACCTCGACATTCATCCGCTGCTCATTGCACAAATCAATGCCATCCGTGAGCTGAACCGGAAAATCGAAGATCAGAAAAAAGAGATAGACCGCCTCAAAAATGAGGATCAGAAAAGAGAGATTGACCTTCTCAGAGAAGAGCTCCGGCAACTGAGACAGGAAATACTTTCCAAATAACGCAAAGCCATCATTATGAGATCCAGGATACGATTCTTCATTTTGGTGTTTGCCACAGGCATTGCCCTGTCAGCCAATGGCCAATCCCTGATCAGTCCTGCCGGACAATCCAATCTGGCCGGAAGCACTTTTGTGAGCTGGTCCATCGGTGAGCCCCTGATCCAAACCCTTGCGGGAAGCAGTTTCCACCTTACCCAGGGATATCAGCAGGCCTGGGGAAGGTATAGCCTTTACGGACAGCTGAGCTATGCCAATATCTGGAGCACCCCCCTGCAGGGCATCCAGCTCAATGTGCATCCGGTCGGGAGCAGCCCCCTGCGCAGTTCGGTATCCCGCGCCGGAGGCCATTTTTACCTCTATGATGTCCCTCCCGGGCAATACACTTTCTCGGCCCACACCACCCGGCCCGCAGGATCTATCAATGCCACGGATGCGCTGCTGGTGATGAAACACTTTGTTCAACACATACAGCTTGACGGGATCTTCCTGGATGCGGCAGACGTGGATGCCTCGGGTAGCGTGAACGCCAACGATGCCCTGCAAATCTGCAGATTCTTTGTAGATTCAATTGCCTCCTTTGATGCCGGAAGCTGGCTAATTGAAAAAGACACCCTGAACCTGCTGAACAGCACGGCAGAACATAATCTTCAGGCTTTATGCTACGGGGATGCCAACGCCTCCTACATTCCGGGCGGAGGACTCAAACAGTCTATCTATCTGCAGCAGTCAGGGGAAATGCGATTTCTTGCTGAGGAGGAGATGCGGATTCCGGTCAGGGTAAAGCAGGCATCCCAGTTCGGAGCCATATCGTTGGTCCTTCAGGAAAGCTCCGGGGCCCTCGAAATCCTCGGGCTTGAAATGCAGGAAAATCGCGGATCGCTGACCTCTTCCATTACGCAGAATGGGGTACACTTAGCCTGGTTCGATCTGCACCCCCTGGAACTGGACGAAGAGTCCGTTCTCTTCTGGATCCGCGCCAGGATAAAAGATGTCGATGCATTGTTGAAGGCAGGGATCGCTTTTCATATCCATCCCGAATCTGAAATGGCGGATGAAAACGCCTACCCCTATGCGGGGATAGACCTGATCATTCCGGAAATTAAAATCGACCTGATCCCACAGGAAATATTTCTCACAAACTTGTACCCCAATCCCGCTTACGGTCAGTTGAACCTGAGAATGGCCCTGCCCGAAGAGGCGAGGATTAGCATCGGGGTGTACGACATCAGGGGCGCCCTGGCCGGAGCCAGACCAACGCAGCAGCTCGTTTCCGGGATACATACGCTGGAAGTTGATGTTACGCATTTGCCTGCCGGCATATACTTCCTTGAGCTGTGGGTGAACGGGAGAGAAAGGGAAGCCCGTTTTGTGAGAAAATTTGTGCGCATCAAAAACCGATAAAGTGTATTGATTTTTGGTGCACAGGCCACGTTCATTTTTGGAGCGTTTCTTTCTTGCATATATCTAAGTCAGTCTTATAAATTATTATATACTTTTGTGCTTGCAATAACAGCAGGGACAAAATGAGCAAACTTGAACATCGTGTACAGGGCCGGCTGGTGGATGTGGTTCAAAAACAAGTCTTTCCGGCTACGCTGGAGATTAAAGGGGGCAAGATCACGACGATCATTGCCGGAGGGAAAGACGAAGGGCCATACCTTATTCCCGGCCTGGTGGATGCCCACGTGCATATCGAAAGTTCGATGCTTCTCCCTTCAGAGTTTGCCCGCGTGGCTGTCATCCACGGTACTGTGGCCACCGTATCAGATCCCCACGAAATAGCGAATGTCTTGGGAATAAACGGAGTACACTTTATGCTTGCAAATGGGCGCAAAGTCCCCTTCTACTTCAACTTTGGCGCTCCCAGTTGTGTTCCCGCCACTTCCTTCGAATCTTCAGGTGCCTGCCTCGGACCGGAGGAAATTAAATCCCTCCTGGACGAAAAGGAAGTAAGATACCTCTCTGAAATGATGAACTTTCCCGGTGTGCTGAATGCCGATGAGGAAGTGATGCAGAAACTGGCTGCCGCCGCAGCTGCCGGGAAACCGGTGGATGGGCACGCCCCCGGACTGCGCGGGGAAGCGGTAAAGATTTATGCTTCAGCCGGAATTACTACGGATCACGAATGCTTTGACATTGACGAAGCCAGGGAAAAGATCGCAGCGGGAATGAAAATCCTGATCAGGGAAGGCAGCGCCGCCCGCAATTTCGATACCCTCATCCCCCTGATGCAGGAATCCCCGGAGAGCCTGATGTTTTGCTCCGACGACAAGCACCCTGACGAGCTGCTGGAAGGACACATTAATCTCCTGGTAAAGAAAGCCCTCAAGGCCGGATACCCCCTGATGGACGTCCTGAGGGCCGCCACCCTTCACCCGGTCAGGCATTACGGACTGGAAAACGGCCTGCTGCAGGAAGGCGATAATGCCGATTTCATTGTGGTGGAAGACCTGGAAACCTTCCGCATAATGCAAACCTGGATAAAAGGAGAAAAGGTGGCTGAAAATGGCCAAAGCCTTATCTCTTCTGTCGATGAAAACAAACCCAATGCCTTTGAAGCCAGGATGCCCAAGCCGGATGACCTCAGGGTTGCTGCACAGGATGGAAAAATCAGGGTAATCAATGCCATTGAAGGGCAGCTTATTACAGAAGAATGTCTGCTGGAGCCCCGCCTCGTGGATGGATACGTGGAATCCGATGTGGAAAGGGACATCCTGAAAATGCTCGTCCTGAACCGCTACACACCCGGAGAACCTTCCATTGGCTTTATCCGGAATATCGGTTTGAAAAAGGGCGCTATTGCTTCCACCGTGGCCCACGACAGCCACAACATCATTTGTGTCGGTACCAGCGACAAGGATATGCTGCTAGCCGTTGAACTGCTTATTCGCAGCAAGGGTGGCATCGTTGCAGTGGATGGAGAGGAACACCTCCTCCTCCCCCTGCCAGTGGCCGGGATTATGTCGGCAGACAATGCCTGGAAAGTGGCACAAGACTACAAAGCCCTCGATGCCAAAGCCAAAGCCCTGGGCACCACTCTGAGGGCACCCTTTATGACCCTTTCCTTTATGGCTTTGCTGGTCATCCCCGCGCTGAAACTGAGTGATAAAGGGCTTTTTGATGGAAACCAATTCCGATTCACCGGAATTTTTCAGTCCTGATTACATATAGATATGTATTTATAAGGGATTTAGCAATATATTTGAAAAAAAATCGGATTATGAAGAAACTGGATTTAGACGTTGTAAAACTCGAACTGGCTGCCAGCAAACTCCGGGCAATGGCCCATCCAATGCGCATTGCCATCATCGACCTCTTGCACGATCAGAAAAAGCAGAGCGTGACAGAGATCTATAAGAAGCTGGACATTGAGCAAGCGGCCGCTTCTCATCACCTGAATATCCTGAAGAACAAAGGGGTTCTGGTATCGAAGCGCGACGGGAAGAAAATATTCTATTCCTTGCGCAATGAAACCCTGACAGAAATCATCGACTGCATCAACCGCTGCAACGAAGAATAAGCCCTATTCCGGGATTTCCCAGTTTTCCCTGAGTTCCCACTTGGCTCTGACATTGAGTTCGGAGGGATAATAATATACCTTTTCTGCCTGTATCCGGGCTGGGAAAAAGCCGGGATCCCAGCGCCCATTGGTCTGGCTGTCGTGGTATACACGCAGTCGGTATTTCGCCGGTTCCAGCTGTGGAAAGGCGAGTTCATTGTCTGTAAGCGGACCCAGTCTACGTTTCACGGCGCCCTGTGCGTCGAGCAGTTCAGCCATAAGCACCCGGTCTGCCATCCCCTCCAGGGTGATGAAGAGGCTTCCCAGGTCATCCTCCTTCAGCGTTCCAAAGCGGAAAGCGACGGAATCGCTGTAGATTCCCCGGATATCCCAAAAGGCTGAATCATCGCAAATGATCTCGTAATTCATTCCCTGTTTGAATGGATAGGCCAGGCGAAGGCTGCGCCTGTCAGCACTTTCTTCCAGACTCTCTGCGCTGAGCGTATCATACTCGGAAAGTATCCTGATTTGCTCCGGTTTGAAGCCAGCGACAGGGTAGAGGCTGCGTATTTCGACAGGGCGAAACAGATTGGCTTTGTTTTTTACATTGAGTTGCGGTTTCAAACCCGGGCCTTGCGGGCTTGCTGATTTTCCGGCCGATCCGCGCCCGCTTTTTCGCTCAGCCATCCGCAGCTGCAGCGTATCCTTCCAGCGTTCACCCTCCCTGATGATCAGGTGCAGGCTGTCTCCCACCGGCTCGGCGAACCAGAGGTTCATTGTATCCTTACCGGCAGTGGGGATGAGCCAGACCGCATCCCTGGGATAGAGGGTGTCGGTGATGTCAAAGGAGAAAGACTGCAGCGGATTTCTAAACGCCAATTCAATATGCCGGCTGCGGGGTACTCCGGCCTTCAAAAGCATCTGCGTCGTATCCTGATCGGTGAACATCCGCAGGGCGGCAAAAGAAGGTCCCGGCTTAGGGGTCACACTATCCTCCAAGGGGAGGAGGGCTTCTGTCAGAAGGCTGTCTGTCTCTGCTCCCTGCTCCTGGACCAAACTGTCTGGGGCCGGAAAAGCAAGGGTATCCTTAGGCAGCCCGGGAGGAGTAGAAGGGAAAAACAAGCTCGTATCGAAAGCGATGGCCTCATTCGGAAGGTCGTAGTATTGATTATTGTTGGCATCCTGAAGCGCATACACACGGAATGGCCCGGATGGCAGATTATAAACGCTAAAGGAGCCATCTGCTCTGCTTCGGGTAATGTAATCGGGCCGACGGGTAGTAAAGAGGCTGTCTTCTTTTCCGGAATACAGGCAAATCAGGGCATCTTTCACTGCTTCACCGCTCAGGGCGTCGTGCAGACTCCCCTCCAGTTGCAGGCTGTCACGGATGGCACCGGTGGAAAAAGAAAAGGTAAAATCTTCCAGCACATTCCCTTCCGTAATATCCCGGATGGCACTCCCAAAATACAGGGTATAGGTAGTATTGGCCCGAAGACTGTCATTCAGGAATACAATTACTGATTTTCCCCTTATTCTCAGTTCCGGGCTTTTATCCAGGGGGGGCGAAATAAAAAGCTGTGCGGCCACATCTTTCAAGGCGACAAACTCATCGAAATAAATGCGAATCTCCGGGCTTTGAAAATGGAGGCTGCGGTCTTCCGGCACCGATTGCAGCACCTGTGGAGGACGGGTATCCCTTGGTCCTCCTTCCGGGGGGACAATATTGGCACAGGATCCCGCCCACAGCAGGACTGAAGGAATCAGCATTCGAAGAGCACACAGTCTGAAAAAGCGAAAAAAACGCATCTAACAGAGATTAGCGGTGAAAGTCTGCCGGACTCAATGCCGCAAAGGTAAGTCCTTTAGCCTTGAATTCAGGCAAGAGTGTTTTAAGACAATCCCTGGTTTTGTGCATACAGCGGGGATGGTCGTGCATAGCAAGGATAGCTCCGGGGAATATCCCGGCCCGCATTTTCCGCAGACATTCTGTTGTATTCACTCCGGGGTGGAAATCCCAGCTCAGGATGCTCCACATTACGATTTCATAAGTGCTGTGCAAGCTTGCTGCCTGTGCACGGGTAATCCTGCCATAGGGCGGACGGAAGAGGCGCAGGGGGGTCAGCCCTGAGGCCTTATCCACATCTGCAACATATTCTTCCGTTTTGGTTTTCCATCCATTCAGATGATGATATCCGTGGTTGGCCAGGCTGTGTCCTTCCGCCATAATCTTTGCTGCCAGTCCGGGATATTTTCTCACATTATCGCCCACACAGAAAAAACAGGCTTTAGCCTGAAGATCTTGTAACAGCTTCAAGAGAGGAGGTGTGGAAAGCGGATTGGGTCCATCATCAAAAGTAAGAAAACACCGCTGTGTTTCAAGGGGCACGTCCCAATGCAGGGCCGGATGCAGCAGGCGACGGATCAGTCCGGGAGTACGTGCGGGCCGCAGCAACTCCATCCCTGGCTTATCTCGGGGCCGGGGGAAGGTTCACCCCGGGTTGATTGACATAACGGCCGTAATAATCATCCAGGTGGGCCCGGGCGCTTTCCGCCAGTGCAGTTCTCTCATAGCGTTCGGCGATCTCTCCGACATTGTGCAGGACGGCCAGACCCTGTCGCTTGTTGTTGTCCAGGGCGGCATTGAATCGCGCGGGGAAACGGAAGTAATAGGCCAGGTCCTGGCGGCTGAGGTCGGTGAGGCGCTGCATAATGGCATCTCCTTTTTCCGCAGCCCCGGCCTCGTAATAGGCTTCGGCCAGGGGGATCATAAAGAAATTATAATCTACCGATGCATCCGGAATGGCTTCAACAAGAAAATCACCCACCTCTATCGCGCGCTTTGCCTCTCCTTCCCTGGCCAGGGCCAAAGCCAGACGACCGTAGGTATTGCGCATATTCATTGCCATCCTCACGTGATCCACTCCCCAGAATTTTGTCGTATCACTCATATCCAGCCTGAACTTCTGCATCAGGTTGGTGTACATAATATCCGTATTGATGCGGCCCACTTCCCCGTCTTCAGTTTGCGGAGTACGAATGGGAACCAGGCGGTAGGTCAGGCCTTCCATCTGGAAGTATTCTTCCAGGCCAATATACGCATCTGAACCAGTGGTGATGGTAAAATGTACCGGTCGATCCCAGTTGAAGTGCGCTAAAAGGTCGAGCATCATCAGGGTATTCTTCTGAATGGCGGTACCCTTGACCGTCCATTGCACTCTGGGCACGATCAGGTGGGCGTCGTCCGGATGCACCGTTCCATTTTCCAGCACTTTAGCCGAATCCACCCTGATCTCAAAACGCCGGGTAGGGAAATAGTCTATCATCCCAAATTGGGTTGACATTCTCAGACGGTCAGGGTTGCTGTGCAACACCGCGAATAGTTCGGTGAGGTTGGTGTAGCCTTTAAAGTCCTCCCTGTCGAGGAAGTACATCATATCCAGGCTCCCGTTGCGATATTGATCCACGGTGAGGGAGAAAGGAACCGGTTCCGAATCATAAGCCTTTCGGGTTACCATATCGATATACCAGTCGGTATTCAGCAAGCTGAGGTTCACCACCCTGACATCGGTGCGGATGCCTTCCACTTCCTGGGCGTACCAGAGCGGGAAGGTATCATTGTCGCCATTGGTAAAGAGGATGGCGTTGGGGGCACAGCTTTCCAGGTAATTGATGGCCACTTCGAGTGCGGTATAGCGTCCGGAGCGATCGTGGTCGTCCCACCCTTGGGCACCCATCAGCACGGGCACGGCCAGTAAGCTGAGCAGGGTGGCGATAATGCCGGCCGGGAGAGATTTCATCAGTTTGCGCAGTCCCTCCCAGATGGCCAGCACCCCGAGCCCTATCCACATTGCAAAAGCATAAAAGGATGCAGCATAGGCATAATCCCGTTCCCGGGGCTGGAAGGCGTGCTGGTTCAAATACAGTACGATGGCCAGGCCTGTCATAAAGAAGAGCAGACCCACAATGATCCCGTCGCGATAGTTCCGGTTTATCTGGAAGAAGAAACCCACCAGTCCGAGCAACAATGGCAGGAGGTAGAATTTATTCATCGCCATACTCTGTTGGGTATCCGGAAGGTCGGTTTGCGGGCCAACCCTCCCCTGGTCGAACAGAGGGATACCGCTGATCCAGTTGCCATCCAGCGGCCCGCCAAAACCTTGTTTGTCATTCTGCCTTCCCGCAAAATTCCACATAAAGTAGCGGAAGTACATATAATTGATCTGGTAACGGAAAAAGAAGCGCAGGTTCTCACGGAAAGTAGGAACATATTCCACCTCCCTTTTCCCGTCAGGGGTCACGATCTCAACCGGCCTTCCTTTCATCTCCGACCATTCTTTATAATTCCGGATATTGGAGGAAGACTGGCTATTCCACATCCTCGGGAAAATGGTTACAAAGCGGGGATCATACACCGGGATAGTGTTCTTGCGCTCATCGGTGATCTCATATCTGCCGCTGCGCCGGTCTTTGGTATACACAGGACTTCCGTCTTTGCGATCCACCACAGGGGCATTGAAATAGGGTCCCTTAAAGAGCGGGGTGCTGCCATACTGCTCGCGGTTCAGGTAAGCCAGCAGGGCAATGGCATTCTCCGGATTGTTCTCATCAATGGGCGTATTGGCATTGGAGCGCACTACCAGCATCAAGAAGGAAGAATAGCCGATGAGCAGGAACATCAATCCGAGGATGGAAACATAGACTACTTGTTTGTGCTTCCTGACGGCCCAGCGGAGGCCGTATACAATTCCTCCGATAATCAGCAGGAAATAGACGACGGTGCCCACATCAAAGGGAAATCCCAGGCTGTTGACGAAGAAAAGCTCAAAGTAGCCCGCCATTTTCACGATCCAGGGGATGACACCGTAGAGGGTCAGGCCCAGGATCAGGATGGAGATCATCAGGGTCTTGAGCATACCGCGGGTGCTGGATTCGTACTTTCTGAAATAATAAATGAAGGCAATGGCGGGGATGGCCAGCAGATTCAGCAGGTGGACTCCGATAGACAAGCCGATCAGGTAGGCAATCAGCAGCAGCCAGCGCCAGGAAT
This sequence comes from uncultured Lentimicrobiaceae bacterium, assembly GCA_964590645.1. Taxonomy (GTDB): domain Bacteria; phylum Bacteroidota; class Bacteroidia; order Bacteroidales; family JAGNHN01; genus JAGNHN01. Next base: position 148,786 of record CAZPYJ010000003.1, on the reverse strand, counting down.
AGGGTTCATCGGCCACCCTTTCCCAGCGGAGCATTGCCCAGAAAACGAGGGCGGTGAAGAAGCTGGACATTGCATACACTTCGCCTTCTACGGCACTGTACCAGAAAGAATCGCTGAAGGTATAAGCCAGGCTGCCCACCAGGGCGCTGCCGAAAATGACCAGCATCTCTGCTTTTTCAGGCTCCCTTCCGGGGGCCACCAGCTTGCGGGCCAGCATAGTGATCGACCAGAACAAAAAGAGGATGGTTCCACTGCTGGACAGGGCTGACATCGTATTCACCATCCTGGCTACCAGGCTGCTGTCGCCAAAGGCAAATAGAGAAAAGAAACGCCCCATCAGCTGGAAGAAAGGGGCTCCGGGAGGATGTCCCACCTGAAGTTTATGGGCTGTGGCAATGTACTCCCCGCAGTCCCAAAAACTTACGGTCGGTTCTGAGGTAAGGATGTACACCAGGGAGGCAAAAGCAAACACCAGCCACCCAAGCAGGTTGTCCAACTTCTTGTATATCATATTCTTCTAATAGAGGATAATCTTATGTGTTTCACTGCCCTTGTTGGAACGGAATTGCAGCAGGTAGGTTCCTTGCGCAAGACCGTTCAGGTCCAGACGGAGGAGATCCTCCCCTGCCTTTTGGCTCCAGCTTCGGAGCAGGGCACCCTGAATGCCCAGCAACTGAATCTCTATGTCTTTCACCCCGGAGGTATTTCTCACAAAGACAAAGCCCTGACTGGGGTTTGGATATACCTCCAGGCCCAGGCGTCCGACCATTTCTTCCAGTCCGGCACAGTCCACAAAGGTGATCTTGATCGAACGGCTATCTTCACAACCGTACTGATCTGTGGCCGTCACAGCATAGGTCACCTCTCCAAATCCGGTACCGGCAGAATCCAACTGCACGACGGCATTGTTACCCATATCCGGATTCCATTGGTAGTGAACTCCTCCTGGAATTCCTGCGTCCAGGTTCAGGATCAGATCAGCACAAATGGCAGTATCTGTGGGAAGGTTCATAGAAGGAAGCGGACGGACGTACAGCATCACACTGTCGGTACTTGTCTGGCTGCCACTGCTGGCCACAACGGTATAGAGGGTGTTTTGCTGTGGATGTGCCTGGGGATTAAAGATGGAAGGATCGCTGAGTTGGGTTGCCGGAGTCCACTGAAGGGAAGTCTGCGCTCCACCGCCGGTGGCTACGGCATAAAGGGTGGTGCTGCTGCCTTCACATACATCGGTGGTAAGGGCGGTGGCCCTGACTTCCAAACTGCTGCCTGCAGCCTGAATGGGCGGGAACTGTATCCAGTCTATCCAGGCCGCGTCGCTGCCCGCACTCACATACCAGTCTTTATCATAAACCCATCTGAAAGTGCGCTGTCCTGCATTCACCGGATAGCTCACTTTGGCCCATCCCTGGTTTCCAGACCAGTTGCCGACCTTGACATTGTCAATATAGAATTCCAGGAAATCGTAATTGGCCTCGGAGGAGACTTTTCGGTAGAAGGAGATGGTGTCATCCACCAGTACATCCAGGGTGATCTGCATCCAGGTGGAGGTATTGTTTCCGATGTAGCCGCTTCTGGCGCAATAGAGCCCCTCGTATGGTTGCTGCGTGGTCGCAAACCAATTGGCGCTCCCGCCGGTAGTCCAGTTGTACTTATTCAGGTTGCCGGTTTCAAAATCTTCGCTTGACTCTCCTACGGGATGGAAGAAGATGCGGTCGGTGGCATAAGGGCCGGTACTCAGGTGGCTGATCAGGTCGAGGTTGGTCCCGTCAGGGGTATTCGGATCTACGCTAACCGTAAACTCCCCCGGGCTGCTGCCACCGGCGGCAAGAGAGGTGAAATGATAGGGTGAACCATTGATCTGCAGCCAGGGGCTGGTGGTAATCAGTTGATGCTTTGCCATTTGTGTAGAAGCTCCCCCGCTGTTCTCAGCCATCACGTGGACGGTCACCGTTTCTCCCGGATCGGGAAGGCCGTTGTTGTTTCCCGCTGTGTCGATGATGATGATCGAAGGAATCTCCAGCACCGGAGCGTGGAGGGTCAGGCTGAAGCCGCTCTGCCAGACGTCAGTCCCATCCGAGGCAGTCAGCGAGAACAGGGCTTTATGCCCATCCTGAAGGCTGTCGGCCACTTTGATACGGAAAGCATTGGATTGCAGCAAAAGGCTGTCCGAAGCGATGTCCCCGCAATAGGCGGTCGAATCCAGGATTTGAATATGTGGATCCGTGCTTGCCAGGCTCAGGCTGACGCCGGTCGCTATTGCAATCCCGACATTCTTCACCTGCAGGCTGAGCCAGATCTCCTCACCATAGTCTGCCCGACCGTTCTGATTGGCGTCGTTCAACAAAACATCATCCTTGATTACATAAGGACCGGCGGGCGGGATCACCTGCACCTTTTGTGAGTAGCGGTAGTAATCTTGTTTGGTTACGGTTACCGTAAGAAACGCTCCGGGCAGCAGCGGCGTGATACTCAGCATCTGAGGGTTTCCGTTGGCGGTGTCGGCATAAAGAATCTCTCCGTCGTGCGTCAGGCTGACCAGGGCTCCGCTGTCGGCGCTCACCGTGAAAGTGTTTACCCCGGCCAGCAGAACAGGATTATGCACCACCGTGAGGTATTGCGGGACTTCGCTGTACACTGTGGTGAAGGCATCCCCGTGGTGATGGAAGAGGTAATACGTCACCATTTTGTTGCTTGTATTGTATGGCCACGACGACTGCTGCAGGAAGAGCTTCCCTGCCACATTGCCAAAGGCAGGCATAAGGTTATGATCTCTGCTGGCACCGTAGGCCGGCATAAACTCAGGCCACATATTATCGTACAAACCCCATACATAGGCGTCGTTCACAAAGCTGTAGGATACTTCTGTAGCTGCGATAATGCCCAGTGCGCGCTTGGGATAGCGATGGAAGGCTTCGGCAAAGGTTTCACTGCTGTGATTGAATTTTCCGGTCAGGCAGTTGACAGAGAAAACAAAGGTCAGATCGTTGTTATTCAATCCGCTCAGGTCGTTGTTATCATAATCCGGTTCGCCCCATCCACCGGTAAAACCGTGGTCGCGGTGCTGCAGAATGAAAGCCCCGCTGTTGATGTTGTTGTTCACTCGGGTGGCATTGCCGCCCCAGTCGTTGAGATGACTGGAAGTAGCCGGGATATAGCCCAGGCCTGAAGGCCCGAAATAATTGACTACGGTAGCCGTGTTGGTGGCCGTGGACCAGTTTCCGCCGGGGGTGCCGCTGTAGATGGCATTTTCCCTGACCGGGCTTTTACCCAGGCCAAACTCAAGGAAACCGTTGATGGATTCAGAGCAAAGCTGGAACCAGCGTTCGGTTTGCCAGCCCATAGCGGTGATGGGGTTATTGTAGAAGGCCTCGGTGGTGGGGGGGTTCCGCTCGTAGTCGAGCACCTTTTGCACCATCACTGCAAGCTGTGTTTCGCTTTGGGCCGTCATACGGGCGAAAGCAATGTCGGCCATATGGTTGCCATTGACATCGGCGTAGATATGGTCGGAGATGCAGTAATTATTATAGACCGGAGAGTGGATGCCGTTGGAGGTGGTACCACCGGTACCATAGTCGGCCATCAGCAAAACGGCAGCCGGAGGGATGCTCCAGGTATTGTATGCATTGTTGATGTAGTTTTCGATGGCAGCAGGGGTATTGCTGCCGATATCGGTGAGGGTGACCACCCCGGTTTTGATCCCCTGCAGGGTACGGAACTGTTTGAGGGAGTCGGCCCAGGCCAGGAACTGTGCATTGTCGGGGCTGATGATGAGGTATTCATAGCCGTTTTGTGTGCCGGCCATCTTGCTTCCATAATCTACCGGGGGCAGGGAGCTATGGTTCAGGAAGGCATCCCTGAGGATGGGATCCCACCAGCGGCTGCGGAGGCGGTCGTCGCCAAAATAGCCATTGCCATTCTCGAAGGTGATTTCCAGGCTGATGTCGCGAATGACGGTCAGATCGCCGCTTTGGGGATCATACTGGAAAGGGGTGATGCCGAGCATCACGGCATCCACGCCACGGATCTGAGTGACTTCGCCGAGTTTGACGGGCTGGGCCGGATAGGCTTGGGCAGCGCCGAAGATGGCTTCATTTTTCCGGTAGGTCAGTCCGTCTTCCGTTTCCAGGGGAATTTCCGGGGCCGGTGCGATGGAAAGGCCGGGGATGATTTCGGTGCGCATTCCCACAATTTTCAAACTGGGTTTGGCGCCGACAGGAAGGGCAATATAGCGGCCCATACCAGGAAGGTTGGGGGCGCCTGCCTCGCCGGGTAGAAAGACACCGGGAAGTTCGATTTCCGTCACATTTTCCCCGTTGATCACCACATCCCGCAAGGTGAAGCGCTCAATCGAAAAAGAGATGCGAACCATTTTTGCATCGCTATGGGTGAGGGTGATGCCGGCTTCGGCCCAGGCATCGGAATAGGTTTTTTCTTTGGCGTTGCCGATGGCGAAAAGCATCCCCGGGATCAGGATGACCGAGATGAGGAAAAGTCTGATAAACAATTTCATAGAAGAAAAATTAAGCAATATGTAAGAAGTTCTGTTTCTCTATATCCTTGAGCGGCGGTAAATATAGCGGTTTTTGCACATATAAAAGGGTTTGGGTTTGCGATGGCCTGGTCCACCCTGAATCCTTACTGAAAAGCCCGGTTGAAGCATAAAGTCAGAAAGCATCTGGAATGATGCAGAAAAAATTTCATATACCGTATTTTAAATATGAACCCAGGGATATACTTTTGCATTTCTGATGTCAAAAAGAAATCCGATGAGAAAAGCGATACTTATAATCAGCAGCCTGTTTTTCTTTTGCTCGATGGCTTTCGGGCAGTTGGGAACCATCGACCCGGGCTTCAATCCCGGAACAGGCTTTGGTCCTGACCAATGGACCGGTAAATGTGAAGCCATCTTACAGCAAACGGATGGCAAGCTCCTGGTAGGCGGGCAGTTCACTGAATTTGACGGGGATGTCATTCGCTATATCGCCAGGTTGAATCTGGATGGAAGCCTTGACACCACTTTCTCCAATCAATTTGCTTCGGGCTGGGGGTATAATGTTCGCGAGATGGCCATACAAAGCGATGGAAAAATAGTCATTGCCGGGGCCTTCAATGAAATCAATGGCCTTTCCCGGAACAGGATTGCCCGTTTAAACCCCGATGGCTCTCTGGATGCCAGCTTCGACCCTGCTTCAGGTTTTGACCAGGAGGTCACAGCGATAGCCATACAGCCTGATGGGAAAATACTGGCAGGAGGCCTGTTTACGGTGTATGATCACCTCTGGGGCGGAGCGCAGGTTCCGGTCAACGGGATTGCCCGTCTGAACCCGGATGGTTCTCTGGATGCCACTTTTCAGGTGGGAACGGGTTTCTCAGGAAGCACGGGGATCGGACAAAGGCAAATCCGTGAGATTGTCTTGCAGCCTGACGGTAAAATACTGGTAGGTGGGCATTTCAGCATCTATGACGGAGATACAAGCCTTCTGCTTGCGCGCTTGAACAGCGATGGAACCCTTGATCCTTCCTTCAATGCCAATGCTCTTTTTTCACCTGATTTCGGAGGGTTCTACGGCCAGGTTTATGCTTTGAAGCTCTTGCCCAACGGTAAGATTCTGATCGGGGGGAATTATGGAAACAGCAACGGTCTCGCTTTTGGGGTAGACCGCTTACATCCTGACGGTAGCCTCGATACCGGTTTTCAGATCACCCATAGTTTCTCCAATCTCAGGAATTTTGCCCTGGACCTGCAGTCTGACGGAAAAGTGCTTGCAGCCAATGTCCATTTCGGTGCCCCCAGTGAAGCTTTCGTCGTAGAACGCTATCATTCAGATGGTTCTCTTGATACCAGTTTTCCGAAGAAATACTTGAATAATGATGTGACCGACCTGATCGTGCAGGGCGATGGAAACATCACCTTTGTGGGTTACTTCACCTATAACCCTACCGGCATTATGCGCCTGATCGGAGATACTCCGGCCGGTGTGAACACCTTTGAAAACCTTCCTGCTGAATTTGCCCTTTATCCTAATCCTGCCTGGGAGTTCATTATGCTCACAGATGTGCCGGCTCATTCTGCGTTGAGCATCACTGATCTTTCCGGAAGGCTTGTTTACCAGGAAGTAATGTCGGGTGAAACAAGCAAACGGATCGACATCGGGCATTTTGCAGAAGGGGTATACCTGATCCGCCTTGTAAAAGAGGGGAGCGTAAGCACCCGAAAGCTGGTTGTTGCGCGCTAAGAGCCGGAAAATCCTGAGATTATCAGCTGTATTCCTGAGTCTGGCATTACCCGGAATGAGGTCGATTTTTTGCTGTGGGAAGCCACGACACTTTGCCTTTTTTGCTGCCCGCAGCGTTCTCCTTATGCAGCTCAGTGAAGGGAAAGTCTTGCAGAAAAAGCGGAGGTGTTGAGTTATACCGGCTTTATCCCTGTGAGCTTATTCTCTGCCTTCTTTGCGTTTTCGCGTCTTTGCGTGAAAAAACGGTGTCACGCCAAGGCGCAAAGTCGCCAAGTATTATTAGTTGTTTACTATCCCTTGGATTCCGGCTTTTTCCCTGTGAGCTTATGCTCTGCTTTCTTTGCGTCTTCGCGTCTTTGCGTGAAATAAAACGGTGTCACGCCAAGGCGCAAAGTCTAATGGTTTTAACCATAACAAAGATCAGTTATTGAAAGCAAATCACAACTGAAGAAAAGCTACTATATGCAACAGCAAGGGTGTTTCAGCTATGTGTGGCGAGGAAACTACCCATAGCGGATGGAAAGCGAAAGCATTATGGATGCAGTATCCTTTTCTCCCGGCTGCCGTCACTGTATATGAAAATCAAAAGCTGGTTCAGATGCTCCCTGATCCGGTCCGGATGAATGCGTTGGCCGTGAATATTATAGACTTCAAGCAAATCAGGTTTGGGTGAAATGTCAAATGCATCCCAGAAGCCAACAGTGGTCCCCATCCCCTGACAATTGTTGTCCACAGGCGTTGTTCGGGCATATTCACAAAGCATAATATCATTGCGCAATACAAGACTGTCCGCTGACAAGGTTTCTATTTTGAATCCTACGGTGATTTTCGTTACGATGCCTTGTGTTACAGAAAGGGTATACCGGAAAGCAATACTATCGTTCATCGGATCATAGTGAATCACTTCCCCGGAATTGGGATAGGCTGCGAAGTTCATAAACTGGCCGGAATTCTCCTGATAGGTATAGTTGTAGTCAATCCCTAATTGTGCCGGGAAACTGCTGTTGCCATAAACATTTCCGTATTGATCTGTCACTGTGCCGGCAAACACACCTACCAGACATTCATAGGTCTGCGCCTGTACAAGGGTGAACATTGGCAGCATAAAAAAGAGGAGTAAAAATCTTTTCATTCTGAATATTTATTGGTTAAGACAAAAGGCAACCAGTCGGCAGAGATTTTGTTCACAGACGTACCCCGGTACTTTGCGTTATATTTGCCCGCATCGAGGGTGTGAAAGCATATCCCTTCAACGGAAGAAAAAGGAAATGAAACCCATTCTGTTACTATTGTGTTTTCTGGGTGCCTGGACCGCAAAGGCCGAGTGCTATTACACCAACTATGAATTGCAGCTTCGGTGTACCAACTTTATCCTGAACTGGAAAGTCTTTTGTTGCAGGTAAAAGTCTTTAGCTCGGAAGGGGAAAGCACGGAAGAACCATCCCAGCAAGGCGATGGCGATGCGTATGATGACAAGCTATGGGCTTTGATCGACATACTGGCTAAAATGGAGGGCGTCATCACGGTATCGGGGTGCACTGATTAGAAGGGGAAAACTTTGAGGGTAGGAGGAAAAGCCTTCCGGAAGAAACGGAAATATTGAGTTATCCCGGCCTTATCCCTGTGAGCTTATGCTCTGTTTTCTTTGCGTCTTCGCGTCTTTGCGTGAAATAAAACGGTGTCACGCCAAGGCGCAAAGTATGATGGTTATAACTATGCCAAGTATCTGGAATTGAATTCAAATCACAGCGCTATGGAGGATATACAGTGTGCTGTAAAATATCGCTAATCCAAGATTTCAATCAAACCACAGCGGATTGCGGTAGTGCTGCCAGTGTGCCACAAATATCGCTATGAAAGCCTCCCCAAAACTGGATAGTGGTAAATTAAAGAACTTTGTTCTGGCCTGTCATTTCCAAACCCGCATAGAGAAAGGTGCCCGTTTTAGGGCCGGGGGTGAAAAAATTAGATTAGAATGGGCTAGTGTAAGCTTCCCCAAAACTGGACAGTTTAAAAGTGTAGTAATTTTAGACTGTCAATTATGAAGAAAAGTAGATTTACCCCCGCCCAGATGCACAAGATCCTTCAGGAGTATGAAGGAGGCCTGACTGCAGCAGAAGTATGCCGTAAACATGGCATTTCGGAACAGACCCTTTACAATTGGAAGAAACGTATCGGTGGCATGGAGCTGAAGGATCTCAAGCGACTGAAAGCGCTTGAAGAGGAAAACACCAAGCTTAAACGCATGTACGCTGAACTGGCCCTGGATTTTCAGATGGCTAAGGAGGTGATTGCAAAAAAGCTCTGAAGCCCTGTCAGAAGCGTCAGATCGCTTCTGAGCTATCATATGACTATGGCATCAGCAGGGCGTGCCGCGTGTTTGACGCATCACGTTCCACGTTCTATTACAAGAGCACAAGGGACGATACCGAGATCGAGGAGGCACTTCGCGAGAAGGCCGAGGACCATCCCCGCGAGGGCTTCTGGAAGGCCTATGGCAGATTGCGTCTTGAAGGCATGAGGTGGAACCACAAACGTGTACACCGGGTGTACGTGAAGCTGGGTCTACCTATGAGGCGCAAGGCAAAGAAACGTTTGCCTGCCCGGGTCAAAGAGCCCCTCTTCGTTCCTGATGAGTTGAATCACACCTGGAGTATCGACTTTATGGAAGACCGCTTGGAGAATGGCCGGAAAGTGCGCTGCTTCAACGTGATCGATGATGCTAACCGGGAGGTACTCTATGTGGAAATTGACCACTCGCTCAAAAGTATGCGCGTTGTATGGGTGCTGAACCGATTAGTACGACGCAGGGGCAAGCCAAAACGCATCAGAATGGACAATGGACCGGAGCTGATCGCTATACTTATGCAGACCTGGAGTGAGGCCCTGGGAATAGATTTCATTTACATCCAGCCAGGTAAGCCAACTCAGAACGCATTTATTGAGAGATTTAACGGATCATTCCGCAATGGAGTTCTGGATGCATATTCGTTCCAGACTTTGGAGCAGGTAAGGGATACGGCCAGAAAATGGCAAGATGATTACAACCATCACCGGCCGCATGATAGCCTCAATAGGCTACCGCCGGTGGTATACGCTGAGAAATTTCTTTCCGGGGCTAGCCCCGGAAAGAAAACTCGAGTTTGGCTAATTTCGTTGATAGAAGACCGCAGAGGTAAAAGGATTTGATTCATTTCTGAGGCTTCGTGATTTGGCTTCCTGATTAACGAAGCTTGAGAAATTCAAACCGATGGCCTTGGACCAGAGTTGTGCTCGAAAATTGTTGATTATATCCCCGGTTGAATCCCGTCTATCCTTTGGTTTGTTATACCATTTGGGTCTGGGAAGCATTTTGTGGTTGGACGATTTTGCTGACCGGTGCGTGGCCAGAAGCAGACAGGCATATATAGCAGCAATGAATGCGGGAACATTTTGAACCGATTTAGGATTTCTTACCTGTGCTTGTCCGCAACCGAGCAGTGTTTTCTCATCCCTTAGATTAACTTCAATTTCCCAACGCCATAAATAGTCTTGCAGGAGTTCATTGATACAGAATTCAGGGTCAGTGCAAATAAGATATGCAGGTTCTCGGTACAGTACAGGGGAGGATTTTGTGAGCCGATATCCCAATGGTTTGATCACTACCAATTGTAGAAGATGTTTTTCACCGGCAGAACGCCATAGGACATTCCTGATCACTTTTACTTTAAAGTTATGGCTTTTGCCGGCCGCCCAAGCATTTACCAGCGTCCACGGGTAGAGCTCCGATTGTCGGATTTGTTCAGGAGTGGGTAGTTTCTCTCCATAAGTCCTTTTTCTTCCTTTAGCCGGCTGTGCTTCAGGTGGGAAATACAATTTGGTATCCTTTCGGATACGACCGATCAGGGTGGTACGCTGAGGCAAATTTCTCAATACTTCTTTATTGGTATAGCTTCCATCCACACTAATGACGAGCTGTTTATTCTCAACCCCCTTTTGATCCAGTGAGCTTCTTAATTGGCGTAGTCTCTCACAACCTTGGCGACTTAACTTTAGTTGCTTTTGTTGTTCGCGGTAGCAAACAAACTCTTGCTCGTCAGCTTTTTTTCCAGGCTTTTTTGCGCTTGGGCAGTGGTGAAAGTCCACAGGAATAGCCCGCGACTGAGAACATCCCCGGTGGTCAGGTAAGGCCAGAGAGATTTGCAAAAACCTTTGCCCCCATATAAAATTGGTATGAAAAGCAGGTCCCAACGGATCCCTGCGCCAGGAAGCACCTGGGATGTTTCGTCCGGTCTTTTTTAAGATCGTATCATCCATATGGGATACAATCCTGGGATATTCCTTCAATTCCTGCAACGTCTCTGCTTGCAGTATCCCAAATAAGGCATCCAGGGCCATACGCTGTTTGCTGAACAAGCGGTATGCCGATGACCAGTCTGAAAATTGTTTACCACTCGAGGTGAGCATTCCAGTTAGTGTGTGCCTTCCCATACAGGTAAGTGCCCCATAAGCAAGTTCGCGCGCTCTGTCCCAAGCCGCTTGCGAGCTGAAGGCATTTCTACATTGGTTAAAAATCAAGTCAAACTCCTCAACTATGGATCCGTCTGAGGTTTTTTTTTCTCTTTGTTTGTAGGGAGCTCCTCTCGTTTGAGAAGCATAGTCTTTCTATCCTGAATAAGCCATTCAACCACTTCACCCCTTTGAAATTCCATCGCTTGGGCAATGGCTGAGGGAAAGTTGATGTACCACTGCTCACTTTTTTCCCTCTTGATGAGCTGAATCTTTGTTGGATACCCCATAGACTGTAGTTTTTAAGGTGTGTGTCTAGTTATACGACTAGATACAAAATTAATAAAAAAGAAGCCATTGTCAAGCCTTTTTGTATAAGATTTGACCTAAATCGCTTCAGTTATCTAGTTAATTGCCAAACTCGAGTTTCCGGGGCTAGCCCCGGAAAGAAAAAAGAGAAAGAAAAGGAAAGTTCTCTAATTTAGCACTGTCCAGTTTTGGGGAAGCTTACAGATCACTTTACACACACTGAAGGGACACTACCTAAATATATACCAACAGGTATTAAGAATTAATATAAATTACATCAGCACGAAGGATTATTAAGAACATATGATAAAATATTGACAGGGAGTGTGTTAGGAGTCGTGTCGTGACATATTTGTATCTTCAGGTAAGGCTTATAAGGAACAGGCCTCAACATAAATTTACTCTGAATTGAATTACAGCGCTAATACATTTAACACTAAAGGTTTTTGCTTCTGTAGTCAATTCACTTATACCTATTCACTCGTTTTCATAGAATCCTAGACATTACCACTTAACACATCTTACACTGAGCCCGTAATTTCTTGACATGGTTGTGCCCAACAAACTGCAATGGCCTGCAGTTACTTGAATTTTTGTATATGGAACAGGGGGAGTTCCATATATATTGAAATTATGATACATCTCAACTCTATAGGTGTTAGTTGCGCAAGCACCTGGAACACATGTAGATGCCGTCCACCAAAACGCACTATGGCCCACAAGCCCACTGGATGGCCAGCTTGGATGGTAAGAACCTGCTGCTCGTGCAGTAAATCCAGTCACATTTGATGGTGAAGTATCACGGTACCACATTGGATGACTTGGGTTTGGAGCTAAAGTTAGAGTATTTTGCCAATGGTATAACAGGCCTTCATTTCGTGTACATTGTAGTTTACCTCCTTGACTTCCCCCTCCAATGCAATTTATTAGTAGTTCCCAATCTTCTTTGTTAGGTACACGCCATCCATCGGGGCAAATCCCTTGCCATTTCACATTAGCAGCGGTATGAATAATAGTATCTTTCGGAATACCCATAACTGTATACCAATCATATAATCGGCCATACTCTGTTTGGTTCCGATATTCAACACTACCACACAATTTCTCCGATATTACATCGTGACAGTACCTGCCAATTGGCCACCAGTTTTCTCCTACATCAATATCCAAGTTGTGTTTCATCCAAATTTGTCCGCAGATTTGCACAGCTTCCACTCCGATTTTCGTATTTGCAACACAGCCCAGGCTATCTTTAACAAATACATAGTAAAACCCGAGATGCAAATTAGCAAAGGTGTTATTAGAAGTGAAATTGCTATCAGGATTAAGAGAGAATAGATAGGGTGGCTTACCTCCCTGTGCCTCAAAGATAAAGCTTGTATCATTTAGAACGGAATAGCTAACTGTTAATCTATGCTTATCGCAAGGATCCGGTGCCTGGTAATCCAACTTGATTATGCAATTTAGGCTGTCTTTTACATAAAAAGTATACGTAGAATCGACCATTGGTTTAATTTTTGGGGCGATAATTGTAAAGCTATTGCTGTCAAGGGAGTAAAGATAAGGCGGGTTCCCAAGTTTTCCTTCGATGCTTACTGTGTCATTCTCAATGAACAGGAAGCGTCCTGATAAGTTGGATTTCATACATACATTGGTGGTGTCGGCATAAGCAATAAACTCCAGGGGTGAATTCTTTATATGCTTACCGCTGCAATCCAACACATATGCTTTCAGGCGGCTTTTTGTTGGGTTTCCAGGCGTCCAGGTAGTGCTGGCAATGCCGTTGGCATCGGCATACACGGCCAGGATGCTGTCAGGCGGGTTGTCTCCCACGCTACAGGTGCTTTCGGGTTTAAATATTACCTTGGCCATTGGCAATGTAATCCCCTGGTTGCTGTGCACTTTTACCTGGATGGGTATTTTCCGCCCCTCTGGAGTGGAGCCTGGAGCATAGCTCCTGTGGTTTCCCATTGTAATTTCAATGCTGTCAGGAAATGTGTAGTTGAATTTCGGGGATTCCCAGGATGTATAAAAGTCCATAAACTCTTTGCCAAAAATTTGCCCTTTGACCCCCAGTTTTCCGATAAGCCCCAGTTCAAGCTTGGATGACCAGTCAAAGGGAGGGGGAGGCAACGAGGCACACAACAGTAATTCCTGTGCAAGCTTTCCGCTAAGGTAGGGCCCCACAACCGTATATACATTGAAGGAAAGCTCTGGCCCAATCTCGAAAGTTTGTTTCAGTCCGCCAGTAACGGTGGCAGGGTTCTCAAACTTTGTCTTCCTCTTTTGTTCACTAACCACATCCCAGGACCCATTCTTATACTCGATATAATTAGAACTGAGGGTGGTTTGCTGGTAGCTGGGCTTGGCATTGATCATCAGCCCCGCTTCTGCCCCTGCCTTACCTCTTAGCGCAAATTCAACATCCAGCAAAACAGGCACAGTGCCAATAATGATCACATAATACAATGTCTTCTTATACACGGTAAATGTGTCATCCAATAAGCTTACCGTTGCATTAATGTCTACGTTAAGACCTACAGAAAAATCTTCTTTTGAATTGCTGGTGCCCAGCTTAAAATAATTGGTGCCTCCCAGCCATCCCGTTTTCCGGTCAATCACGAGCCGGGGTGAGTATGTGTAATTTCCGTTAAGAATTATTTGAACCCCCATTGTATCCACAATCTCTACCGATTGGAAATTGAAATTGATCAGGGCTGATCCACTCTTGCTTGTGCTGGGGTTCACAGATACCCCCTTTGGCATATAGCTCTTTTCGCCGATCAGGTAATAATGGATTCCACCGCTTTTATACTTTTGCTCACCTCGGAGTTCCACCCGTGTAGGCATACGGTTAAGGCGGATGTATCCACCGTTCTTGGCAGCACTTAGAGATGTGTCAAGGCTGAAAAAATCGCCAAAACTATAGGCGCCATACTCGGTAATGTCATCGAGGGTGGCCTGGGTCGTCAGCATTGTATGTATGGTATCGGTGCTGGAAGAATCGATCGACATTGATTGAACCATCCGCAAAAAACCTCCGAGTTGCATTCCAATCAAAACAGTGGAGTCCGTAATTTCGGGCACTGGAGAGCTAAACTGGATAATGTACACCCCACTATCAATTTGGGCTGCTGTGCTCAGGATCACATCGGTTGTATCAACCACCACGAAATTGTCGAAATACTGGTTGGTAACAAATTCCACATTCAGGGTGTCGCTGCTGCTGCCGCAAGGGTTGCCGAGGGTCCAAATGAGGGTATAGGTTTCGTTAGCAACACCCTGCAAAATTGCGGTCGGGTTGGAAGTGTCAGATAAGGATGCCCCATTTCCTGCAATAATGTTCCACTGACCGCTTTCGCCATCATCCAGGTTAGCCGCCAGCCGTAGCTGTGTTCCAGGTACGATGCGATCTATACCGGCATTGGCCACCGGCGGCAGAATTACCCGGGTAATCTGGGAAAACTCGGGCGGACAATCAGGAAACTTTGAAACGCAGCGGTAAAACATTGATTGATCTGGTAAAAACCTGTACACGGTATCCACTTCATTGGGAATGGTCTGCCAATCGATCATATCAACAGATTTCTCCCATCTCATCGTACCTCGCTGATAATTACCCGCACTGAGGACGAGGGTATCATTTGCACAAATGATGTGTTGTTGTGCCTTAGCAGCTTGGAATATGCCGGCAAAGGCAATAAGGGTCAGCAATATATAAATGAAACTTTTCATCATTATTGGTATTTAATCATATATCATTCAGGCCTTTTACTTTGTTTCTCCCCATTAAGGATAATTATTCCCTGAAAGCGCTTTAGGGTTGGTTTGCTTCCTTTGCAGGGACAAGCGATGAACAGGGATCAGGCAGCGGAAGGGTCAGCTGGGTTGTTCCGGCTTGTTCCTGTCTTGTGGAAAAGCTGACCTCATTGCCATAGGCTGTTCCTACGGAATTGGTGGCGTAAGCCCTGACGTAATAGGTGGTATTGGGCGTGAGGCCCAGCAAGTGACTGGTGAAGCTTCCTGCCCCTACACCATTGCTAGTCATCCCCAGATTGCTTTCGAGGCTGGGGTTTTGGGTAGTGCTCCAAACCACTCCCCGAGCAATAACCGCAGCGCAGCCAGTGTGAATTACCTCGCCCCCAGCGCTCGCCGAAAAAGCGCTTATTCCCGAAGCTGCAGCGCTCATAAGCGTAGGTGCTTCAATTACAGTAAACGAAGTAACACCGAGGGTTTGCGCTATTGTGTCCCCGCATACATTGGAGGGAAAAACTTCAATAGTGCCGGTCATCGAACCTACCGAGACCGTAATTTCGTGGGTTCCCTGCCCGGATGTAATGCTCCAATCTGCGGGGACCGTCCATGTATAGGTTAAACCTGCCTCCTGGTTTGTGCTGTAAATTTCCATTGCACCCAGGCAGGGATTGGTTGCACCAGCAATGGCTGAAAGTTGAGATGGAAAGGTCTGCGAATTCGCGGCCAAGATTTGAGCTATTCCGCTACCACAAGCATTTGATGGAGTTACTTCAATATTACCTGATGCTTCTCCAACGATAACCATTACCTCTTGGGTTCCTTGTCCGGTTGTTATGCTCCAATCTGCTGGAACGGACCAGGAATAAGTTATCCCTGCTACCTGATTAGTGCTATAAGTTTCCATTGTACCCAGACAGGGATTGAATGCGCCAGCTATGTCGGCAGGTTGAGATGGAATGGTAATCGAGGTGACGGCCAAGGTTCGTGGCATTCCGATGCCACATGCATTCGAAGGAGTTACCTCAATATAACCAGTTGCTCCATCAGCATTAACTATAACCTCGTTGGTTCCTTGTCCGGAGGTTATATTCCAATTAATAGGAGCAATCCAAGTATAAGTGACATCGGCAATTTGTGATACATTGTATGTTACGCTGGTTCCTTGACAGGGATTTGTATCCCCACTTATGGCCGATGGTTGGTTGGGGACAGTCTGCGTAATAACCGTTAATGTTTGTACTGGGCCATTCCCGCATTCATTGGATGGAATGACTTGGATATTACCTGATTCTGACCCGACATTAACAGTGATCACATGGGTTCCCTGGCCGCTGGTTATGTTCCAATCTGCTGGGATGGTCCACGTGTAGGATTCACCCACCTCCTGGGTTACACTATACTGTTCTAACATATTTTTGCATGGTTTGGGTTCTCCTGCAATGGCCGAAGTTTGGGTAGGGGCGACCTGGATGTCAATAAAAAGAGTTTGAGACGGACCGATTTCATAAATGGTTAATGGAGTCACTTCTATGGTCCCTGAGGAACTTCCTGCAGTTAGCGAGATTTGGTTTGTACCCTGACCTGAGTCAATGGTACAGCCTAAAGGAACAGACCATAAGTATGTTATCCCTGTTTCCTGGCTAACAAAGTATACCAACTCTGTTTCATTTTCGCAACTATTTGTTGGGCCAATGATAGGGGATGGTTGTGTAGGTATTTCACCTGCCTTGATGCAACGAACCGATAGACCTCGGGCTCGCATAAGGAGAGATACCGTATCAGCATAGCCAGAAGTATAGTTATTAAAGGAAAGGGCATAAGAACCAGAAGTACTGATCGTACTTGACCAATAGTCACCGGAGCTACCCGACGAGCTAACTCCCCCAGGTGAATAATAGTGGCGGAATCCCGCCGTTGTCAGTTTGAGGGGAGACGCATAAGCACCATCTGGATTGTTGCTTACCCAACTTAAACGTTCGGCATTTAATTCTGCGGCAGAAGGTAGCCTGTAGCCATAAGGGCAGGGATTGTTTTGGCCATCTTTACCCTGCCAAAGGCTTTCGTTTTGGGGGTTGCGCCAGTCATAAGGGCTACTGCTCATGGTTATAAAGCTTCCATGGCCTGGCTGGTCGCTCATGCTTATTGCCGGGGTAGTGGATGAATTTCTACACTGGTGTCCATCTGCAAAACGCCCCCATTGGTATAGGTCACCGTATGCTAGTTCATCTATGGAACTACTAGCGGCTTGGATTGCTCCAAGATTACGATCCATCCATATTTTTCCAGTCGCAGGGTTGATAACTTCAACCAAAGCCGTGGGATTCGCTGAGTCGCAATGGACATAATTCTCCGGATAACTACCTGTTCCACAAACCAATGTATTAACGACGAGGGTCTGTGAAGGTCCAGCCCCGGCGGAGTTGGATGGTGTAACCTCTATTATACCGTTTGATGTGCCTACCGTAAGAGAGATCTCATGAGTGCCTTGGCCAGTGTTGATTGTCCAGCCAGCAGGTACCGACCAATTATAGGTTTGGCCGGTTACCTGAATAATACTGTATAATAAACCCGTTGCATTTTCACACGGTTCAGTCGCACCAGTAATAGGTGAAGGAAGAACTGGCAAACTAGCTTTGATACATCGAACTGAGTTTCCGCGACTACGGTTGTAAGAAGTCATGTAGGACTCGGCATTTCCGATAAATAAGCTACGAGATAATGTACTGCTAACATTGCTTGACCAATAGGCACCAAAAGAACCTACTCCACTAAGAGCGCCATTAAGAATATTCAGTCGGAGGCCAGCAACTGGCAATTTAAGGGGGCTATTAAAAGCGGATGCCGCGGTGGAGCTGGTCCAACTCAAATATTCAGTATTTAGCTCAGCCTCTGTTGGAAGTCGGTAGCCTTCGGGGCAAGGGTTGTTTATTCCGCTTATCCCTTGCCACAGGTTTTGATTTTGTGGGCTGCGCCAATCGTGAGGGGTACTAAAAACAAGGATGAAGTTACCGTGAGCGGGTGTGTTTGATGTTGAGAGAGTTGAGGTTACGGTCGAAGTACGGCACTGGTGGCCATCAGCAAATCGACCCCACTGGTATAGGTCTCCGTAAGCCTCAGAGTCGTCAGAAGCAGTTGCCACTCGCGATGCACCTAGGTTACGATCCATCCAGGTTTTTCCGGTTGCGGGATTGGTTACATCTACAACAGCAGTAGGGTTTGCCGGGTCGCAGTGAACGTAGCCTGGAACATAGCATTCATATGGCGTAACAGCAAGGGTTTGGGAGGGACCAATGCAAATATTTGATGGGGATACTTCGATTATACCAACTGCAGAGCCAGTTGTAACCATAATTTCGTGCGTACCTTGTCCTGAAGTAATGCTCCAGTCCGAAGGGATGGTCCAGGAATAAGTAACTCCTGCAAGCTGGTTTACACTGTAAGTTTCGTTAGATCCTTCGCAGGGGTTAGTATCACCATAAATTATGGAAGGCTGATCCGGGGCTAATTGCGCGGTAAGGTTAAGCATTTGCGATGGACCTGATCCACAAGCATTTGATGGAACAACTTCGATATTGCCTGTTGCAGAACCAAGGGTGACGGTGACCTCGTGCGTACCTTGTCCAAAATTTATACTCCAACTTGCAGGGACTGACCAGGTATAAGTAACTCCATTAACAAAGGTAACGCTGTAGATTTCGCTGGCTCCCTCGCAGGGGTCAATTTCACCGACTATGGCAGTGGGTTGGGCGGGGGGGATGGCTTGCGTGGTAACGGCCAGGGATTGTGAGGGGCCATTTCCTGAAGTGTTAGAGGGAGTTACTTCGATAGTGCCAGTTGATGTTCCTGCCGTGACCGTAATCTCGTGGCTGCCCTGGCCCGCGGTGATGCTCCATCCTGCGGGTACAGTCCAGGCATAGCTTACCCCACTTTCCAGCATAACACTGTAAATCAATCCTGTCGTGTTTTCACAAGGCTCTGTTGGGCCAAGGACGGGGGAAGGTTGGGCCGGAGGAAGCAAAAGTACAGGATGGGGGACCGATCCCGTGAAAGTACTGTTAATGGCTGTAGACCCCGTGAGTGCAATCAGGTTCTGAATGATCAGTGAAGGATCATTGCCGCTCCCGCTGTATTTGACCGTGCCATCCATCCGCAGGTCTTCCTTGAAATAGCCTGAGACAGTGGCATTGATGGCAGTACCACCCCCCTGATTCATAATACACTGCAAAATTAGACTGCGGTCGTTGCCCGATCCACTGTATTTCAATACCCTATCCTGGTTGAGATCCCCGGAAATCAAGCCCATCATATCCGAGCCCAGGCTGATTCTGCAGATTCCATACACCTGGTTACTGCTATCTGAAAAATCAAAAGTAACCCCACTTGGGAAGGCGTACTTTTCTGCACTCATAGCCGACAGGTGTGAGCGATGCATTATAGCAATGTAATAATCCCCCGGAGGCACGTTGAAAATCAAAACACTATCCCCGCTAACATCTCTTATCGATCCATCGGAATATAAAATCGCCGCCTTGCGATCAATTGCGGTATCCGGACTGATCCTGAGATCAAGCAGTATCCAGTCAACCATCCCGGCCTGGGTAGCCGATAAATACTCAGTACCTGCATAGAACCAGGGAGCCGTATTATAGGGCTGCAGTAAGGGGAAATCGTTTTGCTGTACCAGGGCTGTTCGCATTAGAGAAGAGCTTGGCTCATAGGCTCCCTGCAGAAAAACCTTGCCCGAAAAATTGGCATCTTGGGCTTGCACGATACCCCCGACGAACAATAAGCCTATTAGCCTGATTATAAATTGTTTCATAAGCTTTATATGCTTGGTTACGTTCCTTACATTGGCGAAAGCATAGCTCAAGCCTTCTCGCGGGATGACTGAGTTGTCGCCTGGGAAAGCAATAAATCGCCGTGCCAGCCATATCACATAATTTTTAACAAATTAATTGTGCTAATAACTGGGTATTTATGATCCCGTTGATGCATAGACCCTGCAAAAATGCTCGAGCGATCAGCAATCAGCTATGATTCCCGCAAAAGATGGCGGCAATTTAAAATTTAAAAAATTTAGAATGAATTTAAATTATTACAGCTGAATTTCATATGATCTTAGTTGTAATGTTTATCATAACCATTGGAATTCATGAAGTTTGATTTCCAAAAACAAGCCATTCTCTTACATCAGGTCAATCTCAGCTCTTTTACTTATCCCTCTGAACCAAATACCAATCGACCCAGGCATCCATTTGGTTGAAGGAGTTGGGACGCAGGAGAATCTCCCGATTTTTATCGAGCAGGTACAGGGTGGGCGTGCCCGACACGAAGTAGGCTTCTACCACGGGGCTTCCCCACTTGCCGAAGTCACACAGGCTGATGAAAGGGAACTTGCCTGCGAAATCGTTGAAGGATTTCTGATCCACATCCAGGGAGACGAGGACCACCTCCACCCCATACTTTTTCCACTTATCGTATACCTCTGCTATGCGACCCAGCTCGTCGACACATTTGGGGCACCATGAAGCACCAAAGGCAAGGACGATGTAGTCGCTTTTCAGATCAGAAAGCCTCTGGGGGATGGTTCCTGGTTCGGTATAACCTGGCATAAAGCGTTCACCGGGGAAGGCAAAATCGGGTGCGATATTGCCTTTTTTTATGCTGCGATAGCCTTCGAGCTGCTTGGCCAGGTTGTCATCCAGGGTACAGCCTATCTCGTTCAACACTTTCAGGGCCAGGTATTCCGAAGCACCGAAAAGGCTGTGGCGCTCCAGCAGGTTGAAGAGGTAATCGGTGACTTTATTCAGCTTGTCCTCGTCTTTTACCAGGTATTCCATCATACGATCGATGGAGAGATGCATTTCTATATACACCGAATCCAGGGAGCGCCCACTGTTCTCCAGCAGCCAGAAATGGCTTTCAATGGCCTCTTTGAAGAGCCCGCTTTTATAGAGTCTCGGATCGGTATAATCCAATTTGCGGAATGCCTCTATGGTTTCCGGAATCTCGCCGGTCCGGTACTGGGCAATGGTGGAAACGGAGCTAACCAGTTTGCGGGTGGGCAGGAACCAACTTACATAGCTTTCCGGATCCAGGCTATCTAGAAAAGCCCGGTCTTCGGCCCTAATCCGTTGTTTCTCCTTCTCAATGGCGTCGCGCGTTAATCGGTGGATGCTGAATAGGGAATCCAAGGTATACATCCGCTCCAGGTATATCCAGGCACTCAGGGCCTGTTCCCTGCGGGGATGTTCGGAGGCGTACTGTCCGAAAAGCTGATTTTGCATCCCGGAGGCTATGGTCACGGTTTCCGGAAACGATAAGGCCTCCCCTTCCAACTGCAGTCCCTCCTTGTCGAGGATGACAAAAAAAGCCTTATTGTCCTCGGCCGCCAGGTAGCCCATGCCCAAGTCCTTATCCTTGTAATTCAGGGTAAATAAACCATCTTCCTGCACTTTTACCGCATCTATGGTATAGATATCAAACCCTTCAAAACCAACAAGTTTTACTTGGCGCTGGGCCAGCGGGAGAAACTTCCCCTGGATGGTGTATTGGGCCTGTGCCTGAAGGCTTGAAATCGCAAAGAAGCAGGCCAGTATTTTGCTATATAATACCATTTTCATCAGGCTTATTGTTGGGACCATTTATTACTACGAAATCCCTGAAATTACTTCTGTCAATTACCATAGTGTTTGCATTATAAGCGTTGATAAAAGCTTTGGGAAGGTCCATTTTAATTCTTTTCTGCCACTTGAACTCAAAACCAGTAACAAATCCGGCATTCTCTTCCACAAAGTCTATCTCCCTTTGCTGTTTGGTTCTCCAGAAATACGGCCGGGCCAGGCTCTGCTTGTATTCCAATTGCTTGATCCTTTCCGAAACCAGGAAGTTCTCCCATAATGCACCCTTATCTGTCCTTATCTCCGGGGGATGAAAGTTTCCGATAATCATATTCCTTATTCCGTTGTCATAAAAATAGATCTTCTTCCCTGTCTTGATTTCGTTTCGCAGGTTTCTGCTGAAGCTCCCAAGCTTAAAAATGACATAGCCCTTTTCAAGAATATCGATGTACTTACTTACAGTATTCTTATCGATATTGAGCAACTGTGCCAATTCATTATAATTCACTTCGTTGCCGAGCTGTAAAGCCAGTGCCTGGAGCAACTTTTCCAGGATATCAGGTTTGCGGATATCCGCAAATGCCAGTATGTCTTTATACAAATAGCTGCTCACCAGATTACGCAAAATGCTTACTTCATCACCGGGATGGTTTAATACATCCGGGTAGAAGCCGAAAACTAACCTATTCTCAAGGTGCTGCTCAGCATACACATAGCCGTGGTGATCTTCGTATTCCTCCCAGGATATCGGATACAGGCAATACTCCCATTTCCGACCGGTCAATGGCTCATTGATCCGGTTCGACAAATCGAAGGAAGATGAACCACTGGCAAACAATTGAATGTGTTTGAAGTGGTCGGTGATGATTTTCATCGTGAGCCCTATTCCTTCAATTCTTTGCGCCTCATCAATAAAAACACAGTCGGCTTTGCCCAGTATCGCCTGCAGCTGACCCGTGCTCGGTGCTGACAGGATGGCTCTGATTTTTGGATCGTCCCCATTCAGCAAAAGGTAATCCCTTGAGGAAAGGAGAGATTCAATCAGGGTGGTCTTTCCCACCTGACGAGCGCCCATAACAATAATGGCCTTGCCGGTATTTATCCTTTTCTTGATCCTATCGCTCAGTAAGCGTGCATACATACCCTTGTGTTTTATTCCCCCAAAGATAGCACTTTTGGGGATTATATTCACCAATGGCCATACCATTTGGTGATTATCTTTTGAGTCTCTGAGTGAAATAAATGGTGTCACGCCAAGGCGCAAAGTCGCCAAGTATTACAAGTTGTTTACTATCCCTTGGATTCCGGCTTTATCCCTGTGAGCTTATGCTCTGTTTTCTTCGCGTCTTCGCGTCTTTGCGTGAAAAAATGGTGTCACGCCAAGGCGCCAAGTCGCCAAGTATTACAAGTTGTGTACTATCCCTTGGATTCCGGCTTTATCCCTGTGAGCTTATGCTCTATTTTCTTCGCGTTTTCGCGTCTTTGCGTGAAATAAAACGGTGTCACGCCAAGGCGCAAAGTCGCCCGGTATTATAAGTTGTGTATCATCCCTTGGATCCCATTTCCACCCGGCTCAGCTTGATCATATTGGTGCCTTTCTTCTGGGACACGGGCAGGCTGCCGATATGCACCACAATGTCTTCTTCCCGGATATATCCGTTCGTGATCAGAAAATGATCGGTGGCATCGAAGAAGTGGTCGGTGGACTGTCCCATTTCACAGGTGAAAGCTTCCACGCCCCACACCAGTGCCAGTTGCCTGCGGATCACCTCGCTATCGGTGAAGGCAAAGAAACGGGCCTTGGGCCGGTAGCGGGAAACCTGCAAGACGGTAAAGCCGGTATGGGTAAAGGAGATGATGGCCCGGGCCTTGCTTTGCTCCGCCACTTTCTGGGCGTTGTAGGCTATGGATTTGGGCAGGAAATCGGGGTCGGAAGGATCCGGCTGGCGCCCCTTGTGAAAAGCATAGGCATTGGCCTCGGTATAGGTAATGATCATCTGCATACTTCGGGCGGCCTCCACCGGGAAACGGCCCACAGAGGTTTCGCCGCTCAGCATCACGGCATCTGCCCCATCCAGCACGGCATT
This sequence comes from uncultured Lentimicrobiaceae bacterium, assembly GCA_964590645.1. GTDB lineage: Bacteria > Bacteroidota > Bacteroidia > Bacteroidales > JAGNHN01 > JAGNHN01. The sequence continues at coordinate 125,287 of CAZPYJ010000003.1, read as the reverse complement.
GGCCACATCATTGGCCTCGGCGCGGGTAGGGCGAAAGTTTTCAATCATACTTTCCAGCATCTGGGTGGCAATGATAACCGGTTTGGCTTTCAAGAGGCACTTCTGAACGATCTGCTTCTGGATCAGGGGAATCTGATCGAAAGGCATCTCCACCCCCAGATCTCCGCGGGCCACCATTATCCCGTCGGCTACTTCCAGGATGGCATCTATATTGCGCACCGCTTCCGGCTTTTCAATTTTTGCAATCACGCGGGTCAGGGCACCCTTTTCTGCAATCAGGGCTTTGAGTTGCAATACATCTTCTTTTTTGCGTACAAATGACAGGGCAATCCAGTCCACCCCCTGCTCCAGCATAAAAGCCACATCCCGGATATCTTTTTCGGTCAGGCTGGGCAGGCTGAGATGGGAGTCGGGCAGGTTGACCCCTTTGCGGGCATAGAGCTCCCCCCCATAGATAATGCGGCATTGCAGCTGCTTGTCGCCATCCGCTTCCAGCACCTCGAGTTTTATTTTTCCATCATCGATCAGGATGTTTTCGCCGGGCTTTACTTCGCGGGCCAGCGCGGGGTACTTTACCTGCACCTTCTCAGTGCTTCCGGGCACCGCTTCGGTGGTGAGGGTGATCAGGCTTCCTTCTTCCAGCAAGAGGGGTGGGTGTTGAATCTCCCCCACCCGGATCTTGGGACCCTGCAGGTCGCCCATAATGGCAATATTTCGGGTTTGGGCCGCCCTGAGCCTTTTTATCTTTTCTATGTTTTCAAGGTGTTGCGCATAATCCCCGTGGGAGAAATTCAGGCGGAACACGTCCACGCCTTCCCTTATCAAACTTTGTAAAACCTCCTCATTGGAACAAGCCGGTCCGAGGGTTACCACGATTTTAGTTCTGGATCGAAAAGTATGCATTGCTCAAACTACTCAGATGTTATTACAAAGTAAGCACATTTGATTGCAATATCAGCATCCCGCCAAATATGTGCCAGGAGAAACATACAAGTAATTTTCCTTGATTTTATGATTATATTCCGAAATATAGTAGTATATTTACGATTATATTCTCAATTTAACCAGTTTTATGTATATTCAACGGAGCATTGAGGGGCAGATATTGAATGATTTCTTCAAGGGAAAAGTGATTGTGATTCTGGGTGCCCGACAAGTTGGGAAAACAACCTTACTCAGAAAGATCAAAACGATTATTGCCGAGAAAGTACTATGGTTAGATGGGGAAAATGCGGATGTCCAACTCCTTTTCCAGCAGTTCAATAGTGAAAAAGCCCGGCATATCGCAGGAACACATCAGGTGGTCATCATTGATGAGGCACAGAAAATTAAGGAGATTGGATCGGTATTAAAAATCTATGCCGATTATCATCCGGATATTCAGGTGCTGGCAAGCGGTTCCAGTGCTTTTGAGTTGAGAAATATGTTGAATGAACCCTTAACCGGAAGAAAGTATGAGTACCAGCTGTTTCCATTATCATTTGGGGAAATGGCACATCAAACCGGTTTGTTAGAAGAACAACGACAGTTGCCGCAGAGACTGAGATATGGATACTATCCGGAGATTGTCACGCAGACGGATGATGCGGAGCGATTGCTGCGCTTCCTTTCGGATAGTTATCTCTACAAAGACATCTTTTTGTTCAGTGGAATCAAAAAGCCCGAGAAAATGCTTGAGTTGCTGAGGCTGCTAGCCTGGCAACTGGGCTCGGAGACCAATTACCACGAATTATCTCAAGTTTTGAAGATCGACAGCCAAACGATTGAAAGCTATATCGCCTTGCTGGAGCAAGCTTTTGTAATCTACAAGCTTCCTGCCTACCACACCAATCAACGTAATGAATTAAAAAAATCCAAAAAAATCTATTTCAATGATCTGGGAATCAGAAATGCCCTTATCAACGATTTCAGGCAGCCGGCGGTTAGATCGGATGCCGGAGCCCTTTTCGAAAATTATGCAATCAATGAGATCAGAAAGCTCAATACCTATGATCAATTATTTGCCAATGTCTATTTCTGGCGGAGTACTGAGCAAAAGGAGATTGACTTGATTCTGGAAAAGAATAATCACCTGTATGCATTTGAAATGAAATGGAATCCATTAAAGGTGCCAAAACTTACCAAGAGCTTCAGCAACCTTTACAACAACCATAGTTTTCGTGTGATCAATCCTGAAAACTTTGCCTTGCTCCTCTCTGATTTCCGGCTGGAATAAGCGCTCTTAATGCCTACTAAGTCGGAAGTCATAAGCTGGAGGCAGAAAAAACCGCTCGGTGAACCTCTGTGCATCCATTGAGGGCTCTGTGTAATCTTTTGTCCTTCATGGCCTTAACTAACACATAGGTACAGGGAGAAGGCACAGAGGCTCGCGAAGGAAGATTCAGCGTTTCGTGGCTTTTTTCTAACAAAGGATCCAAAAACATCCTCCTTCACGTAATCAACAATCAAGTAATCTTTAGCTTTACCCTCTGCTGTCCGTACCCTCATCGCTCCGGACAACATCGCATCCTTATGAAATACGCTTTGCTATCCGATATTCACGAAGATAGGGCAAGCCTGGAAAAGGCCCTGCGGATGATCGCACACGAAGCTTGCGATGAAATCATCTGCCTGGGAGATGTGCTGGGCTTTAACCCCCACTTCCACAGGCATCACAAAACCAGGGATGCCGCCGGGTGTCTCGACCTTATCCAAGAAAACTGCAGCATCCTGATCCCGGGCAATCACGACCTTTATGCCATAGAAAAACTGCCGCAGCTTGGCGGTGATTTTCAGTTTCCGGAAAACTGGTATGCGCTCAGCATCGCGGAAAGGGAAAAAATCGGGGCCGGAAAAGTTTGGCTATACAATGATGGCGAAGCACATTCGCAGGTCTCGGATAAACACAGGGAATGGCTTGCCGGCCTGCCTGAAATCCAGGTAGTGGAATCCAGGATAGGGAATATCCTGTTCAGTCATTATGCCTATCCCAACCTGAGTGGGGCCCTCACGCAGTTCTACCATAAAACCAAAGCCTTTCAGGCACACAAGGCCTTTATGGAAGACAAGGCTTGTAGCTTTTCCTTTATCGGGCATTTGCACCACCCGGGCTTATCCATATCATCGTGGCGAATGAAAAGGAAAGGCTTCAACCGCAGCTATCGGCTAAAAAAAGGCGATTGCATTGCTGTCCCTCCTGTGGTAGATACCGGAAGTGGCGGTAGTTTTTGTATTTTTAATATGGAAGATCAAACCGTAATGGCAAAACTATACAGATGAGTCCGAAATCATTGCGTAATGTGTTCCTGGGCATCGTGCTGCCCTCCTTCCTGGCGATCGCCCTGTTTATTATTTCCTTCTATTTCGTGCTGATCCCTATGTTCGAAAAGAGTATGATGGACCGAAAGAAGGAAATGATCCTTGAGCTTACCAATACGGCCTGGAGTATCCTCGAAGAGAACCATACAAGCTTTGAAAACGGGCAGTTGTCGCTGGAAGCTGCCAAAGAGAATGCCCTTCTGCAGATAGAAAAAATGCGCTATGGAAACGAGCGCAAGGACTATTTCTGGCTGATCGACCATCAGCCGGTGATGATTATGCACCCCTATCGCCAGGAGCTGAATAATACGGATCTGTCGGGGTATAAGGATAGCCACGGAAACCGCTTGTTTGTAGATGCGGTGAGGATCGTTGATTCGACAGGACAGGGCTTTATTGAGTATTACTGGCAGTGGAAAGACGACCAGAGCCGGGATGTCCCAAAATTATCCTTCGTCAAAGCATTCAAGCCCTGGGGCTGGATCATAGGTACAGGGATCTATCTGGAAGATGTCAGGGCCGAAATCTCCGGGATCAGGCAAAGGCTGTTCAGGATATCCGGCCTGATCGTCGGGGTGATTCTGCTTGCCCTGGCCTTTATTATCCGGCAAGGTGCCCTCATTGAGCAAAAGCGCCGAAGGGCCGAGGAAGACTTGAAATTGTCGCGGCTCAAGTATAAAAGCCTGGTGGAGGCCGCAACGGAAGGCACCCTTATGTTTGTGGACGGGAAGGTGATCTTTGCCAATCAAAGGTTTATGGACAGCTATTGCCCAGGGGATGACAGCATCATTGGCTTGGGATTCAATGAACTTTTCAATGCAGATATCGACGTCCTGATCTCCGAAATGGAGGAGGAAGACAAGTCGCTGAGTTTGGAAACCCAGGTGATTTCCTGTGGAAAGCATAGCGATGTAGTGATTTCCGTATCAAAGGTAAGTTATGCCCACAGCCCTGGATTCATTGTGGTGGTTAAAGATGTGAGTCCCAGGCGACAACTGGAGCTAAGCAGCACGAAGCTTTCCAATGAAGTGGAATTCTCACTGCAGTTGATGCACCAATCCATTGCGCCATTTATCAGAGAGGCCTTGTATTGCGATATGCATACACCTATCCGGGAAGCCGTAAGCCTGATGCATAAGAAGGATCAGCGGGTGATTTTTATCCGCGATGGCGGGCAAACGCTAGGGGTGGTCAATACCAACGACTTAAAATCGCGGGTGCTAGCCAGGGAACTTTCCCTCGATGAATCCGTTTCCGGCATTATGACCGCTCCTGTGCTCAGCATATCCTCCGGGGCATTAATGTATGAAGCCTCCCTCCACTTCAAGTCAGGGGAAGTCTCCCACTTGCTGGTGAAGGATGAGGGAGGTAGAGAGATCGGTGTCCTGAGTTACCAGGAATGCCTTGAGGTGCAGCATAATTCGCTGAGCTATATTATTCAGCAGATCCGTCGTTGCGAAAGCATCAAAGAGCTGAAGGAGCTTTATGCCCAGCTCCCCATCCTGATCAGCGCCCTGGTATCGTCCAGCGACAATATCGGGCACATTACCCGCCTGATCACGACCGTTTCTGACGCCATCACCCAACGGATTATCCAAATGGGGATCGCCCAATGCGGGCAGCCACCCTGTAAGTTTGCCTTTATTGCGATGGGCAGCGAAGGAAGGTCGGAGCAGACTTTGAAAACAGACCAGGACAATGCCATCATTTATGAAGATGGGAAGGAAGGGGCTGAAAAGTACTTCCTGGGCCTGGCTGAATATGTGAACAACAGCCTCAATACGGTGGGCTATCATAATTGCAAGGGCCTGATGATGGCCAGGAACCCCAAATGGTGCAAGCCTGTGCATATTTGGAAGGCTTACTTCAGCGCGTGGATACAAGACCAGGACCTGGAGCATATCCTGAATAGCCAGATCTTCTTTGACCTGAAATTTATCTTTGGAGAGGAGGAATTAGTAAGTGAGCTACGAACTCATTTTCTTAAACTGGCAAAAGAAAGCAGCCTTTTCCTTTACCATTTGGCCAACGCCATTATCAAGTACAAACCCGACTTTGAAGACAACATCATTGACCTGAAAAAGGTGATGCTTCCCATCACCGGCTATCTGCGCATACAGAGCCTGCATAAGGGCATCAACGAGACCAACAGCATCAAGCGGCTTCATCAGTTGCGTGAGAAAGGGGTGGTGGATGCGGAGGCTTGCCAGGAAATAGAAAAAGCCTGGGAGTTCCTGATGCACCTGCGCATTAAGCATCAAACCCGGCACTTACTCAACAATGAGCCGCCTGAGAATGAAGTGCATAAAGATGTGTTGACCTCCATTGAGCTGTCGATTGTAAAGAAGATATTGAAGCAGGTGCAGGGCTTGCAAAGCGAGCTGGGCATTGTTTTCAAGGGAGGAGGGTAGAGTGAGAGTGAGTGTGAGTGTGAGTGTGAGTGTGAGTGTGAGAGCGGGAGTGAGTGAAGGGAAACTACGTAAGTTTCCCGGTTGGCGAGCGTCTTCAGGCGCGTTCCTTACAGAATACCTCATATCCCAGCCGTTTGAAAACGACCTGCGCGTCAACCATAGCTTTAGCGAAGGTGGGTTCGGCCGCACGCATCAGAAAATCCACCTTCGCTAAAGCTAGGGCGAATAATATAAGACGCGCGCGAGCTGGGTTATTTGCTCAAGGCTCATTCAATGACAAACTTTAATGTATGAACCTCTGTCCTAATCGAAATCCGCAGTAAGTATAGCCCTGGACTAAGTTTGTCACATTCTACTTGAATTGGTTCACTGGCTGTGACACTTACCTTATTGGTTAAGTTTCTTCCTGCAAGATCAAAAATCTCGATCGTTTTCATAAACTCAGCCTCCCAGGCTCCACCTAGTCTAAGACTAAATTTTCCTTTTACCGGATTCGGATACAGGAGAGGCTCAATGAATGGGGTTATTTTGTCTGTGCCGGTAATAATAGTCATACAATGAGTCATTGTTGTTCCAGTCCAGCCACTAGTATTTGGAGAATGAGGATATAGGATCAGATTTGCGGTGTCCTCAACCTGATTGGCGTTGTTGACTAATGTGTTTGTATTCGTACAGTAAAGGGTATCATAGGTTTCACATCCATTTAATCCCTGTGTATCTACTTTACTGATCCCAAATGTGTGTCCACAATACCCACCACGGGTACCTGTAATCAAAAAGCCGTCACTAATTGGACGTATACTGTAAGCGTAATGTGGACCAGCACCCACAGGTGCTATCAATCTATGCCATTGTATAAACCCGTATGGATCAGTTTTAATGATCCTAAATCCTCCCTGAGTACCATTATGACTACCTATTACAAACCCATCCGTTAGCTCTACCAAAGAAAACGCTATCTGATTTGAGATACCGTTTCCTATCAATCGTGTCCACATTGTGTCTCCTTCTGAATTTGTTTTGACGAGGTATATGTTATTTCCGGAGATGCTGTTAAAACTGTTACTAAAGCCTCCAAGTAAGTATCCTCCATCAGTGGTTCTAATCATTGAGTATGGTACATCCTGTCCCACACCACCATAAGACTTTGACCACAACAAATTTCCATCTGAATCAATCTTTAGTAGGGCAAAATCTACATTTCCTGCTCCAATGCCACCATAACAAGCAACAACGCAGGCACCACTATCAGCGGCTGCTACAGCATGGCCAGCCTTACTCAACCAAGGGCCATAATAAGTCTTCGACCAAAGGATGTTTCCCCAAAGATCTATTTTGGCTACAATAGTTCGTGTGGGATTGCTTCCGAAGGCGTTTGAGCTACCGCTTACTACAATACAATTATCAGTCGTTATGATAATCCCCTTCCCATATGTATCGTGGGTACTGCCAGGTCCTCCACCGAAACTTAATGACCAACTCAACGAACCACTTGGGCTTATCTTAGTAACATATAAATTCCTCATTGAATAGCTATAGCTTGAACTACTACCTACCGTTGCATAACCACCGTCGGGTGTCATCACAACATCTTCTACTGAACCCCCGCTGAAACGATTCCCCCAAAGTTGATTTCCATCCGAATCGATATTCATAAAAACTATTCCGCTACTATTTCCTACCACTGTATACGTTGGGCCAGACGCCCCCCCTTCATTCTCAAATATTTTATGTCCAGATCCAACTCCATAGGTCTTTTCCCAATACGTGTGCGTGTTTTGTGATAAGCCTAAATTTGTGATGAGGATTAACAAAATTGGAAAGAGTGAAATAGGAATATTCATATTTGACAGGAATAGATTAGTTAATATTGCTCTTAACTCTTATCGAAGTAGCCCTACAAAATATAAGACACCTCTACTCTAATAATGGATGCTCCTGAGAACAACTCATTTTGCTTCCACACCCTTTAAGGCAGGCTGGAGCCTATGTTATGCAGATCCGTAGCGTGGACGCTACGGACATCGGAGCTGCCGAAGATCAATTAATCCTTTATGCAACGAACTGAAAAACCAAAGCTCTTTTGATTGTAGTAACGGAGGACAGTGGCGTAGTCGGCGTAGAGAGCCCGGTGGATCCCGTTGAGAGAGGTATATTCTGTGGAGGACCAAAAATTGGTGCGGTTCCTGAGATGGAAGTAGAGGGTATTGGTGTTGCGATTGCCGCCACCAAGGGCTGTGAATCCGCTGCTGTTGGTCGCCCCTGTATTGGGGGAATGCCAGTGTGTAGTGTCTGTTGCCTTCAATGTTCCACCGGCATTCATTCCGCTTAAATTTAATGCACTACAGTTAACTGTGGAGTCAAGGAAAGTAGTCAGGGTGCACCATTCCGCATCTGTGCCGATATGCCAACCCGTTGGACAAATGCCTTGCGTTGCCTGGCTGGGAGTATAGTCCATCGCTTCATTCCATTGATAAAGTCCGCCATATTGACTGCAATTATTCGAATCGTCATTGTAACAATATTTCTCGATGATACCATTATCTGTTTGCTCATAATTCCCAAGGATCATACTTCCAAAATTCAGATTCTCCGCCATCCAGCATTGAGCGCCGATCAGTACCGATTGGTAAACCTGTCCGTCCCGTGGATCGACAAAGTCATTACCGCAATAAAAACTATCCGGATACAGGAAAAAAGTAAAGTTAGTGCTGGTTTGCGGAGCCCATTGGATGCTTCCGGGCTGGTAGCCTGTCGCATAAGCCGTCATCAATAAGGAATCACCGGGATGAAAAGTAAAGTCATTTACAGCGTATGTAGATTGCTTCGAGGAGAAAGAATAGATAGGATGGATTTCCAAATCAATTGTTCTGTTGTTGTTTGTTGAGTTAGCGATGATTTTTCGACTGACCGCCATTTCAGAAGTACTCAGGGTGACTAGGGTGACCGGATGTTCGCCGGTGCTTACCCTTAGCTCATACCTACCTGCTTCAAGGTGTGTTTGATGCTGAAGCAATACCCGTCCTTCCATATTACTGATACGAATACTCAGAAGCTCAGGCTTTTCAAGGCTTAGCGCTAATTTACTGTTTCCTTCGGCCGGGTTAGGATAGGGATCTGAGAGAAAAGCTCGCCTCCCACTCTGGCTGATATCCTGTGCGCCCGTAACAAGCAGGTTCAGGCTGGGGTTCGGTCCATAGACAAGGGTATCTTTTCCTGCTGTAATGTTGTGGATGCTGACACTGTCAAGACTAAGGACAGCGTAGGTGTTCGCATCTTTCGCATCGAAGTTGAGGATGAAATTGGTTTGTGCCGTCGCTAAAGGCGCAATCGTACTTAGGCACAGTATGAGAAATCCTGCACAGTATGGATGGATCGTTTGCTTGCTCAGGATATCCAAAAGGAAGCTAAGCTTGTGGCGCTTTCCTGCGAAGGGAATTGAATGCGCAGTGGTTTGTGATGAGGTGGGTAAAGGCATAAGGAAGCTGCTTGAGGGGATGTGGTATTGTATGGTTTGCTTGCAAACGTGTGGATAAATGTAGGCAGGCTTGGCATAAACTCAAAATTGTTTGACCTCAAAATATTTCCTACAACTTTGGCCGATTTGCCCAGAAATATTGATCGGGCAAATAAAAGAAGCGTGCATAGCATTGGTCCTTTATAGCATATGGGATTTGGACTGAGAAGCGTGCATTAACATATCGAGCGAAGAAATATTATTTAATGCAAGAAGTGCTGGATTGATCATTAAGAATGGCACTGTCACAAAAGAAAAAGCCCGGTCACTGAGTGAAGAATCCACCGTCACACCCGTAAAGAAAAAGCCCGGTCACTGAGCGAAGTCGAAGTGCCGGGCTTTTGAAGCTCCCCCTGCTGGACTTGAACCAGCGACCCTCTGATTAACAGTCAGATGCTCTGACCAACTGAGCTAAGGAGGAGTATTTCAGCTTTTCGTTTATTCATCCTGGCCCTCTGATTAATCCCGCAAGTGCGGGACTCTGACCAACTGAGCTAAGGAGGAATTTTGAGGCTGCAAAGTTATAAGTTTTTTTATACTGCACAAATAATGGAATAGGGATTACAATACAATAATCTTATCGCACAGCTTCCGTCGGCCTGTCTGTCCTTGCTTGCTTCCCAATCCCTTGAGCTCCATTATCGCAACAGTAAAGGACCGCCTAATCGTCGCACCTCTTATCATCAGGCACACACGCCAGGCGGTCCTCCCGGGGAAAGAAAGCAATCAGGATGCAGAGGAAGACAAAATAGAGCAACAGTTTTTCCGAAAGGGGCAAGGCACGCATTGGCGAAAAGATGAGACGTTAAGGTAGAATAGAATGCCTGGCAGGGGTGGGAATGTTCAATTTCAATTTATATTTTAAGATTTCGAATACAAAGTAAGCCTGAGCTATTGCATTGCCCTTCATAAGCCTTGAACAGTAATGCCTTCTTTGGGGTTATTGTCTTATTCTGTGAAGATGAAAACCTGAAAAGATCATATGGCACAGCCTGTAAATTGTTCCGGAAACGAATCTTTTACCCAATGAACCTGAAAATCAGACTCATTCTTCCGCTCTTCCTGATTACCCTGATGGTATCCGCACAACAGAAAGTGGAGAAGGAAGTCCGCATCCGTGAAAAAGAAGTAATCTCCACGGCAAGGGATTTTGTGGACTCCCTGGATTTCAATGCCAAAGTCAGGTGGTATGAAGAGAGCGGAATAAGCCACATCACTTACGAGGCCAAAACCCGGCACAAGGGACACCACTACAGTATTGAGTTTTCTAAGGATGGCCGCCTGGAGGATGTGGAAGTTGAAATCAAAATGGCAGAGATTCCCGAGCCTGTCCTGAACCGAATGGAAGCGCAGCTCAGCGCCCGTTATGAAAAATATGTGGTTCGAAAAGTACAGCGCCAATACCAGGGAAGTCGTCAGGCATTGCGGCAACTCATCAATGAAGGTCTTGCGGGGCAGGACATCCTGAAACAATATGAATTGGTTATCGCCAGCCGTCAACAGAAAACCTACAGGCAATTTGAGGTGCTGTTTTCAAAAGAGGGAGAAATCTTAAAGGTTTCAGAGATTGTATTGCAGGACATTCAACATTTGGAGTACTGAGATGCGCACACTGCTTTTCTTCTTCATTATACTCATTCCCTTGGTGGGCAATGCACAGGGCAGCTACCAGGCGGGGGTGTTGCCTTCTCTCAGTCTGAATGCAAAATTCCCCAAAGACTGGAGCCTGAATGTCAAGGCGGAATCCCGACAGGCCTTTTACCAGGGGATCTTCGGAGAGAAAGGAGAGACGTCCTATGACTATGTATTGACAGATCTTGCACTCATCGCAGCCCGTAAAACCGGCATCCGGAGTGCCGTGGGCGGGGGCTACGTAATGCGGATCAGGGAAGGCGCGGTATTCCACCGAAGTGCCCAGCAGATGACCTTTACACGGCCTTACCCGCGTTTCCGACTGGCCCATCGTTTCGCAGCCGATCAAACTTTTTCCACGGCTGAGAAACCTGCCTTCAGGCTGCGTTACCGGCTGGCTGCAGAGATCCCCCTGAATGGCGACAGGGTGGATCCGGGGGAGTTCTACCTGAAGGCAGGCAATGAGTACCTGAATGAATGGCAAGGGGGTGACTATGGACTTGAAATCCGCTGGAGCCCGTTTTTGGGCTATGCTTTTGAGGGCGGCGGCAAGCTGGAGGGGGGACTGGATTACCGGCTGGATTCCTTTCTTGAGGATGCCTCCCGCCATCGTTTCTGGATAGGCATCAACTGGTATTTTGCCAGTCTGGAGGCAAAAAGGAAACCCTGAGTTCCTATCTTTGGGTATGGAATACACCGAAGCGATTCGCAGCGTAGCTTCTTTGCTCTGTGCCCGCAATTGGGCAGAGCGCAATGCAGGGAATTTTTCCGTTCGGATGAAGGTTCTGCCGGATGATGCTGCAAACTGGCCCGCCAGAGATTACCTTCTGCCCGGGCCTTTTCCTGCCCTGGAAGGGCAAATGCTGATGTTGAGTGCCGCCGGTGTCCGGATGCGGGAGATGGCAGCTCAAACAATACCTGCGGTCGTATTTCTGGAGATACCCGCTGAGGGGATTACGGCCAGGCTTTTCTATCCTCCGGAAAGGCAGGCAGCCCTGCCTACCTCAGAATTGGCTACGCACCTGGAAGTCCAATCTGTCTTGCATACCCAAAGACCTGAAGAAAAAGCGCTGCTGCACGCGCACGCACTGCCGCTCATTGTGCTTTCGCATCATCCGGCCATTGTGGACGATGAATCGCTGAATGATATCCTGCTTCGTGTGCATCCTGAAACCGCTTTCTTTTTGCCAAATGGTGCAGGCTTTGTGCCCTATCTGCAACCCGGCAGCCGGGAACTGGGCAGGTACAGTGCGGCGGCTTTTCAGACCCACTCCGTAATTGTCTGGGAAAAGCACGGCACCCTGGCCTGCGGCCCGGATATTGAAGAGGCCTTTGACCGCCTCGATATTGCGGCCAGGGCTGCCACGATTTACTTAATGTGCAAGCAAAGCGGCTTTACGCCCCGCTTTCTGGAAACCTGATTCCCTTCGTCACCCTTTACAAGCAAGGGAAGCGGACCCTTCGACAAGCTCAGGGCAAGCAAGCGAGGAGCGTGACTTTTGCAGCGCGAGCAGGCTTTCTTCCGATCATCCCAATAGAGAGTACCGGCATTAAGGAATTCTGCTGAATATCCTTTAATCTTTCAAACAAACTCAAGAATGTTTAGCAGACAAGCTGTGTCCTTAGCTTGGCTTTAGACATACTGAATATCTATATCTATTTGTTAGGTGGTATTCATCCATTAAGCGGAGTGTGTTCTCTTTCAGGTACATCAATATGTTGGCTGCTTCAGGCACTGCTGGATAAGCAGTGTACCAAAGATGATGTTTTGAGGGTCTTTTGGTGGTGGGCGACTTCAGTCTCTGCTGTCCGTAGCGTCAACGCCAGGCATAGCGGGGGAAAAGTGAGTTTGAGGATGAGGAGTTTGAGGATGAGGGAAATGGGAAAGCTTATGCTTCTATGGCGGTATTCCGATATACGGTCACCATCTCGTGGCCCAGGCGCACAAAATCTGCCCTCACCTTATGATAGTTCTCGGTAAAGCCCAGGATAAACCCTCCGCCTCCTGAACCGCATAGTTTAAGGTAATAATCTCCGGTGCGGATGCCATTCTCCCATAAACTGCGGTAATCGGAAGGGATCATCGGATCAAGATGGTCAAGCTGGAAGCGGGAAAGGGTTTTCAGGTTCTCAAAAAACGCCGGGGTATCTCCGTCGATCAGGGTCTGGATACAGGCGTTGTTCACCGGGATCAGCTCTTCTTTCACCTTTCGCATAAAGCGCTCTTCGCGGCACTTATCCACAAAATAGCTCACCAGTGGAGAAGTTTTTCCTGCCCTACCGGTATTGAGTGCAAAAATGGCTCCATTGCCGTGCTTGTTTCTTGGAATACCCACAATCTCAATGTTTTCCTTATTGCGGATAAGCAGGGGATAACTGATATAGCAGTTCAGGGGATCGATGCCTGAGGAGGTACCGTGAAAATGGGATTCAAGCTGGGCGAAAATCTTTTTAAGCTGAAGAATGCCTTCGCGGCTTACCTGGCGGTCGCCATTAATGCGGTCCTTGGCATAGCGGGAATAAAGGGCGGCCACAAGGGCACCTGAACTGCCCATTCCATAACCCTGGGGGATGCTGGACTCGAAATACAAGCCCCGGCGCAGGTCCTGACGATAGGCTTCCAGATCAAACTCACACAACAACTCCCCCCTGGCCGAACTGTCTTCCAGGTAATTCCTGAATTCCTTTAACATCTGATTGGAGCGCAGGGCATATTCACAATCGGTATATTTTTCATCCTGAATAAAGCTCAGCTCCCCGGTGAAATGGGTATACGGCATCGTCAACCCCATCGAATCGCAGATCACGCTGTACTCTCCGAACAGCATCACCTTGGCATAAAAAACATCTTTGCTCAATTTCATAATGGCTCATCTTTTCTCCGGACCCTGTCCCAATACATCATAAATGATCTTATCCTGCGGGCATAGGTCTGTCAGTTCTTCCCGAACCCAGTCACCGACCTTCTCCTTCACATCGTGGGGATAGAGCAGATGCACATTAGGCCCGGCATCCAGCGTAAAACACAAAGGAATCCCGCTTTGTTCTCTGAAGTGTCTGATTTTGTGAATGATTTCCACCGTTGATCCCCGCATCAGCATAAAGGAAGGGTGGGAGCTCATCATCAGGGCGTGCAATTCCAATGCCTCGGCCTCTACCAGTTCAACGAAAGCGGCCAAATCACCCCTGGCAAGGATCTCCGACATTATGAGGCTATGCCGGGCGGCTCTCTGAAAACGGATTGCGGCATAGGGGTGCCCTTCCATCAGTCCGTGTCCGGCTGTACTGGAAATGGCCTTTTCAGCCGCATCGGTAATCAGAATGCTATCCTGAAAATCCTGAAAAACAGGATGCAGGGATTCCAGGGGTATGGCCCATTCATCGGACGAGCCCGGAATGGATGCACTATATCCCCACAAAGCTGCTTCAGGATAGACCGAGCGGGCGGCGCTACCCGAACCCAATCGCGCCAGGAAGGAGGCCTTACGAAAAAACACGTCCCTGTCTCTTTCCCCGCTTAAGCGGGCTGCCAGATCGCAAACACCCAAAGCCATCGCGCTGAAGGCTGAGGCGGAAGAAGCGATGCCGGCTGAATGGGGAAAGCTGTTGCGGCTATCAATGCGTATGCCGGCATTCTTTAGAAAAGGCAGGAAAGCTTCCCATTGCCGGAAAGCCGCTTCCACTTTCGGAATAAATGCGGGCTTTTCCTTTCCTTCAAAGAAGAAACGGATGCTGCGTTTCCCATCTGCAGCCGGGATCAGTTCGATGCGCGTTTCGGTGTAGCTTTCCTTTAGGGTAAAGCTGAGGGAGGGGTTGGCCGGCAATTGCACGGCATATTTGCCCCAATACTTGACCAGGGCAATGTTGGAAGGACTTCGCCAGGTGCTGGCCATCGCCTCGTTTCCCAAATGGCTTTTCCGATCCATCAGGAAAAGGGCATCCTTCACGTTTTTCTTCATATCCATTTCTTTTTCAGATAAATAACAAATCTTCAAAACGGTACAAAGCCTCAATGCCTCCGGGTTTCAGCGCAGCTGCCAGCTCGGCCATTTCTCCCTCCCAGCTGAACAGCAGAAAATCTCCGCCCCAGGCGCCCAAGGATTTGACGAGTCCGGGAAAGCCCGGGAAGCCTGTCCTGGCCTGAGGGATTTCAAGCAAATCTGACATCAGGTTTTCGTGTTCAGTTAAGAGGGAATTAAAGGTAGATAAATCCTTGGCCGACAGTACCTGTCTGGCTATCCCTGATATCCTTTCTATCAGATCCGTTGATGGAGGATCCATTTCGAGGAAACGCCGGACTTCATTGCCGGAATGTTGTTTCTTCCCGCTGAAACCCAGGTAAAGATCTTTCAGATAAGGGGGAGAGAAGGATACTTCCTCCACCCGGATCCTTCCCTGATCATTTTGAAATAGAAGGGGCTTGTTGCGCTTGGCGCAGGCAATATCATAACCCGACCCCCCAAAAGTATCCACGAGCAAGGTATACGAATCCATCCCGGCCCAATCCGACATCAGCCAGAGCAGGGTGGAGGAAGTCCCCAGGCCCCAGTTGCGCGGAAAGTCCAGGTCGGTTTCAACCCAAAGCCCTCGATGGTTCTGTAGGAAATCCGCTTGATATTTCCGGATAGAATGCAGCAGGTCTTTCAGCTTTTCACCCAGTAAGGGATCAGAGGAATGGGTGAGTTTCAGGTCGGGAAGGCTGAGCCGGGCCTCAAACCAGGTCTTCCCGAACTCCTTGCTGCGCCAGAACAAACCTTCTTCCTTGTGCGTGAGCACCTGAAGGCTCTGGCTTCTGCGTGCAGGAAAAGCAAGTCCGAGTGCCGCGTGCAGCACCAGGTACTCTCCGGTCAGCAAAAGCTTGCCATTGGCTTGTCCGGTGTAGAGGATATTATTCAAGCTTTAGCAGTTCAAGTCCGGCCTGCCCTGTATTCTGCCAGGAATGTACTTACTGCGTTAAAAGAGACTTTACGGGTCTTAAAATATTCCACTGCTTTATCCTTCTCTTCGGGAGAGGCCTGGTAGTGGTTGAGAATATTGAGCAGGTGCATTTTCATATGTCCCACCTGGATCCCACGGGTTACCAGGGAGCTGATGGCGCTGAAATTGTTGGCCAGGCCGGCGGTGGCAGCGATCATCATCAATTGGCGGGCATCCGGATGTCCCAGCAGCTCCAGGGAAAAGTCGGCCAGGGGATGCAGCTTAGTCAGTCCGCCCACAGTACCCAGGGCCAGGGGCAGTTCCAGGGTATAGCGGAACTGTCCGTCTTTCAATTCAAAATGCGTCAGGCTGCGGTACTTCCCGTGGCGCGAAGCATAGGCGTGGCCTCCGGCTTCTATGGCGCGGAAATCATTGCCGGTAGCCAGTGCTACGGCATCTATCCCGTTGAATATGCCTTTGTTATGGGTGGCTGCACGGTGGATATCAATCTCAGCGATGCGGGCAGCCTGGGCAAACTTCTCCACAAAACCTTCCGAAGAAAGATGCTCATCCATCTCTCCGAAAGCATCCACAGGGGCTTCTACCCAGGCTTTCACCCGGCAGTCGGGGGAATAGTTGGAAAGGATGGACATAATCACGTGGGAGCCTTTTCTTCCTTCTTCAGGAAGCAGATCCGTCTGGAAGAAATCCTGAAGGACTCGGGCAAACTCTTCCAGGCAGGAATTGATAAAGTTGGCCCCCATTGAGTCTACCGTATCGAAAGTCGCTTTCAACTGGTAGTAGTCCGGCATTTCGGCGGTTTTGTCCACCAGCACGATATCTTTCAGCCCCCCCCCTCTTTTCTGCATATTGGCGGTGATCTGCTTCACACTATGGAAGAGGCTGTCGCGCAGTTCCGGGAAGGCTGCTTCAAGGGTAGCTTTGGACCCTTTCCATATAAAGTGTACCTGCCCTATCTTCATCACATCCACAACCTCAGCGTGAAAACCACCTCTTTCGCTCCAGAACTTGGCCGCTTTGGAGGCGGCAGCCACCACCGAGCTTTCTTCAATCACCATCGGGATCATAAAAACATCTCCGTTGATAATGAAGTTCGGCGCCACTCCATAAGGGAAATAAAAATTGGAGATGGTGTTTTCCGAGAACTCATCAAGGCGCTGCTGAAAAGCGGCATCCCGGTGGAGGAAAGAATCCAGCAGGGCTTGCTTATGTTCAGGATGATCTAACATCGCCGTGATCAGGCGTATTTTCCCCTCTTTGTCGAGGCGTGAGAAGCCGTCAATCAGGCGGGTGTCTTGTATGATAATGCTCATCGCAGCAATGTCTTGGAAGGCAACCGGGCAAAGATA
The DNA here is from genome assembly GCA_964590645.1 of uncultured Lentimicrobiaceae bacterium. Lineage (GTDB taxonomy): Bacteria > Bacteroidota > Bacteroidia > Bacteroidales > JAGNHN01 > JAGNHN01. The sequence goes on along the minus strand of CAZPYJ010000003.1, from coordinate 108,143 downwards.
GTCTTTTGCACTTTGCCGGCAAGCCGGGATTAATGCTGCATATAACAGCCTCCTATTAAAATTGTTCCGATGCAAGGAAGCGGTCAGACACAGATGTGTGTTTCTTAGAATGTTTCAATACAGAAACTTGGTTATTTTTATGCCCTATGTCGGTAGCCTATTTAACAGATCATCTGATCATCGGAGATGGCACGTATTATTCTCCCGGAATGGTGGTTATGCACGGGGGTGGCCTGGTGAAGTATGCCGGACGCCCGGAGAACAATCCGGTATGGGTGAGCCGCACTGAACACAAAGAGGGTACGCTCATCCCCGGGTTCATCAATACCCACACTCATTTGGAGCACAGCTGGATGAAAGGCAAAGTGAAGGAAGGCAGAGGCCTGGAACATTTTGTCGGTGAGCTGGCACGCCTCCGTTCCGATTCTCCCGATCTGCCCACCCGGCGCCGTGCAATGGATCTGGCTATACGGGCAATGCTGCGTGATGGTACGGTGGCAGCCGGGGATGTATCCAATGGGCTGACCAGTCTTCCGATCAAGAAGGGAGGCCAGATTCAGTGGCATACTTTTGTGGAGGTCTTTGAAACAGATGACGCTGCTGCACAGGAAACCATCCGAAAAGGAATGAGCTTGTACGAAGCTTTTTCAGGATTTGGAAAAACCTCCCTGGTTCCCCATTCACCCTACTCGGTATCTCCCGCCCTGCTACGCCTTATCGGCGGAAGGGCTGTGGCTGCGCAGGAAACGCTTTCCATTCATCATCTCGAAACGGCCGGGGAGCTGGAATTCTTTACCCGTGGAAGTGGTCCGGTAGCGGAAAGCCTGCGGGCCGTCGGACAGGAGCTTCCCGCAAGCATACCGGCCGGGCAAAGGCCTCTGGATTTTATATTGCCTTTGCTCCGCGGAATCCGCCGCCTGTTGCTCGTGAATAATGTCTATGCTTCACAAGAGGATGTATTGCTGAGTCAGCAACAGGCTTTCCCCGTCACCTGGGTGCTCTGTCCCGGCTCCAATCTTTTTCTGGAAGGACGCATACCGGATGTGCCCCTATTGAGGAAACACAAACTGCACATTGCCCTCGGAACGGAAAGCCTGGCCTCCTGCCGCACTCTTTCCATCCTGCGGCAAATGAAAATCATCCAGGATCACTACCGAGAGGTTCCTTTCAGCGAGATGGCAGTATGGGCCACCTGGAATGGGGCTCAGGCACTTGGACTCGAAGACCAGCTGGGCCGCATCAAGGCCGGTACCAGGCCGGGACTGCTGCAGGTGACCGGACTGGAGGGGGAACGCATTACCCGGAAAACCAAGGTCACACGCCTGCACTGAAGCCTGCCTGTCTCTGCTTTAGCATCATAAAAGCGATCCTGCCTCAAAGAAAGCGACGGACTGTCCCGGCAATAAAAGCACTGTCCTGATCAAGCATACACCTGAAATGCCCCTTGGGACAAGCGGAGAACCCAATCTTACTGCAGGGGCGGCACGACAGATTATTCACTTCCGCCATAACATAGCGATCCTCCTGCCCGGGCATATAGGGATACATACCAAATGCCGGAACCGTACTGCCCCAGATGGAAAGGATGGGTTTATGAAAAGCTGCCGCGATATGCATCAGCCCGGTATCATTGCTGATTACTGCCTGCGCCTGCCTGATCAGGTCGGCCGATTGACCCAAACGCATTTTCCCACAGGCATTCCAGACAGGAAAATCCCATCCTTGTGCCGCCGCTTCTCCCCTCGCCTGGTCCTCTTTACCCCCCAACAACACAACTGGATAGCGGAGCTGTGCCATCACCTCACGGATCTTCTCCAGCGGAAAAATCTTGGTGTAATGCTGTCCCCCAATCGAAAATGCAAGAAAGCCATTTCGAAAGGGAGCCGGAAGGTCCTCCATAGCCATTTTGTCCCCGGGATCGATAAAAAAATCCAGTCCCTGCCCATCATTTTTGACCCCAAGATGCCAAACCGCAGCAAAATACCTGTCCACGATATGCAAAGAAGGCAAACGATTAATTTTGAAACGGACCAGGAGCCACTTTCGCAGATTGAGCTTGGAGAAAGCGAAGGCAGGCCTGCCCAAACGCAGCCGCACTCCCAGGCTGCGGAAGTTCCGGTGCAGGTCGATGACCTGATCGTAGTGCTCCAACTTCAGTGCGTTCAGTACTTCCCCTATCTTCTTCTGAATAACAAAAACCTTGTCAACGTGAGGGTTCAGATGATAAAGATCCTGATAAGCTGATTTCGTGAGCACGTGCACTTCGATCTCCGGCCGGCTGCGTTTAAGGCAGCGGAGCAGGGGAGAGGTGAGTACAATATCTCCGATGGAGCTGAAGCGGATCAGGAGGATTTTCATCAGCCCCAAATGTAGCAAAAAGCTCCTTTGTAGCCGTATAGGCAGCCGGGCGCACAGCTGAACAGGAATCAGCGGCAGCAGAAATGCTTCTCCCACCCGCAGCGAGGAAAAGCCTAAATTTGCCTTATGAAACTGGTAGATACCCATACACACCTATACCTGAATGCTTTTGATGAAGACAGGGAAGAATGCCTACAGCGCGCCATTGCTTCCGGAGTGAATGCCTTTCTGTTGCCCAATATCGACCGCAGTTCGATTGCCCCGATGAAGGCCCTGGTGCGCGCCTGGCCTCAACACTGTTTTCCAATGATGGGCCTGCATCCCACTTCGGTGAAGGAAAACTGGGAAGACGAACTGAGCGTGATCAAAGAGGAGCTGGATAGGGGAGCGTATTCGGCTGTGGGAGAAATAGGAATAGACCTTTACTGGGACCAAAGTTTTCGGGATATTCAGATTGAAGTGTTTTGCCTGCAGGCACAATGGGCAGCCGCGAAGCAACTGCCGGTGTCCATTCATTGCCGCGAATCAATGGACCTGTTGCTGGATACGCTTGAATCCCTGGCCTTGCCCGGCCTGCAAGGGGTTTTTCATTGTTTTACGGGGAATGCAAAACAAGCTGCCCGTATCATAGAGATGGGTTTTCATCTGGGCATAGGAGGCGTTTTTACTTTCAAAAATGCTGGCCTCCGATTGGTTTTAAAAGATCTTGGTCCCGGGGCCCTGGTACTTGAAACCGATGCGCCTTTTCTGGCCCCGGTACCCTATCGCGGCAAGCGGAATGAGCCGGCCTATATCCCCCTTGTGGTGCGACACCTGGCCGATACACTGGGATACAAGGCTGAAGAGATCGCGGAGATCACCACGGCCAATGCTTTGAAAGTGTATCCTTCAATTAATGTAAATAGTCCATTTTGAATATTATGGAAAGCGATATCAGCCTTCTGGTGATTTACACCGGTGGTACCATCGGAATGATTCAGGATCCCCGGACCGGGTCCCTGTCGCCCTTTAACTTCGATCAGATCTACCAGTATATCCCTGTTTTGGAGAAGGTGCATTATCGCATCGACAACCATTGCTTTGATCCACTGATAGATTCTTCGGATGTGAAACCGGCTTTCTGGAAAGAGCTGGCCGGGGTAATAGCGAAGCATTATGAGGAATACGACGGCTTCATCGTCCTGCACGGCACCGATACGATGTCATATACCGCTTCGATGCTGAGTTTTATGCTTGAAAACCTGAATAAGCCGGTGATCCTGACGGGTTCGCAGCTCCCGATGGGGATGGTGCGTTCGGATGGGCGCGAGAACTTTCTGACCAGCATTGAGATTGCCGCCGCTCGCGAGGAAGACAATCCTGTGATACCGGAAGTGGTTGTGTATTTTGAGAACCAATTATTCAGGGGCAACCGCACCACCAAGTTCAATGCAGAAGATTTCAATGCTTTTGTTTCCGAAAACTACCCTGTCCTGGCTGAGGCCGGGGTGCATATCCGTTACAATCACGCCTTCATCCGTAAATCCAATTTCAAGAAGTTGCGCTTGCATACGAAGCTGGATGAGAATGTGGCTATTCTCAAGCTCTTCCCGGGCATCAGTCCTGCGGTGGTACGCAGTGTCCTGGATATTCCTGGTTTGCGGGGTCTTATTCTGGAGACCTTTGGATCGGGCAATGCCCCCAGCGATGAGTGGTTCATCCGGATGCTTTCGGACGCCATTTCCGGGGGCTTGATCATTTGCAATGTGACCCAATGCAAAGGAGGCGCGGTAGAGATGGGCAAATACGCCAGCAGCCGCCTTTTGGAGGAGATCGGCGTTTTGAGTGGTGGCGATATCACTACAGAGTCGGCGGTCACCAAGCTGATGTTTTTACTGGGTCAATACCCGGACCAGGCGCGTGTTGCCCGTCATTTTCAGCAATCCCTCCGTGGAGAACAAAGTGCGTAAATCCCCTTCGACCTTATGGCTTCAGACCTTGCCGGAATGAATTTTTATCAGGTTTGCGGATCTGCTGACCTGATTATCCAGGATGCGCAGTTTGAGATGTGCTGCTTGTATCAGGCTTATGTATCTTTGTAAAGCTGCTTCTGATATCATACACCTATGGCATTGCTGATTCTCTATCTTTTTCTGGCACTTGTTGTCTCCTTTCTTTGTTCCATATTGGAGGCTGTGCTGCTTTCGGTCAGTCCGTCATTCATTAAAAACAAAGTAACTGAAGGTTCAGCTACTGCACTGCGTATGCGCAGCTTCAAGGAGGATATAGATCAACCTTTGTCTGCCATCCTCACGATGAACACCATCTCTCATACGGTCGGGGCTGCCGGGGTGGGAGCGCAGGCCACGCTGGTCTTCGGCGAGGCCTACTTCGGACTGGTATCTGCCATCCTCACCCTGCTCATCCTGATCTTCAGCGAAATCATCCCCAAAACCATCGGGGCAACCTATTGGCGATCCCTGTTTACTTTTGCCGTGCAGCTTATCCGCTGGATGATCATTCTGACTTACCCCCTGGTGTTTCTGAGTAAATTCGTGACCCGCTTACTTACAGGGAAAACGCTCACGCCCTACATCGACCGTCAGGAGGTTTCTGCTATGGCCGACATTGGCACCGACCAGGGGGTGATTGAGGAAAGCGAAAACAAGATCATACAGAATCTGCTGAGCCTCAACACCATTAAACTTAAAGAGATTATGACCCCCCGTACGGTATTGGTGACCGCCCCGGAGGAAATGATGATCTCCGATTTTTTCGCGCGGGAAGATTTTAATAGTTTCTCCCGCATTCCGGTATATAAAGATGAGCCGGACAATATTACCGGTTTTGTGCTGAAGTATGATGTTCTTGATCGTCTGGCACGCGATGATTTTGACAAAAGCCTGGGAGATATCAAGCGGCCGGTGAGGATGGTGTATGAAAATCTACCTGTTCCTGCGCTATTCAATCAATTGCTGACAAGGCGAGAGCATTTTGCCGTGTTGGTTGATGAGTACGGTGGACTGAGCGGTATAGCTACAATGGAGGACATCATCGAAACCATTCTGGGCTTAGAGATTGTGGACGAGACAGATCACGCACCCAATATGCAGGAGCTGGCCCGACAGCAGTGGGATCAGCGTCAGGATGAACAGCAAAGAGAGAATGCAGAATAGATTGAACTATGGGAGCTTTGAAAATCATTCACTTTAATCGATGGGATCAAAGCGCAGTCGGTATCTGAGGCTGGTGCCTTCCTCCATCACTTCCAGTGCATTCCATTGAAATTGTGCTGAATTTCCCTTATGCTTTGCGAGCTGCCCCTTGCTTTTGCTTACAGGGCCGGGCAGTTCACAGCGGCTTTGCAGCCTAATCTGCCCAATCCAGGATCGGGCCTGTTCCCACTCCGGAAAATCCTCTTTCACCGCCTGTCTCAGGAAAGGGGTGATATTCCGTCGTATCACCCGCTTCTTCCCTATGTTGTACATCCCCGGCAGAAACCATTTTTTCTCCATCCCCGACAGAGCAAACAGGGCCCGGTTCAGGGCTGCCGGATTTGCAAAACCGAATCCAAGAGACAGACGCCCATCCCTGATATCCGTATCCATAAGGATATCGCTCAGTCCTTGCACATCCTGAAGCTGATCAGCCATAGCCCTCATTTGTTTTTCAATGCTGTGGAGGCTTTCTTCATCCAGGCTGCCCGACATCATTAAAAGGGATGCCAGGGCGCCGGCATCCGCCGAAAGGATATACCGGCCGCTGCGATCGGGGGCGAGGGATAATTGCTCGGTGATTTCTATACAGGAGGTGAGGCTGAGGATAAGGACAGCCGGGAGGAGCGTACGAAGCTTAGGAAAGCGCAGGGGCCGGAAAGCCATCATTCAGCCAGGATCAGCACCTTGTCTTTCAATACTTCCACTACTCCGCCACGGATCTCGATAAATTTCAGCGTTTTGTCGGGTAGTTGAATTTTGACCTTCCCCGCCTTCAGGATAGAAATCAGGGGAGCGTGATGATTGAGTATTCCAAAGGATCCATCGATCCCAGGGAGCTGCACCAGATTGGCTTCTCCTTCAAACACGGTGGCATCGGGTGTGATGATTTGCAGGTTCATCCTTCACTTAGTTATCTGCCAGCAGTTTCTTGCCTTTTTCGATGGCCTCTTCAATGGTTCCCACCAGCATAAATGCAGCCTCGGGATACGCATCTACCTCTCCGTTCATAATCATTTTGAAGCCCTTGATGGTATCTTCAATATTCACAAAAACGCCTGGGGTGCCGGTAAACTGTTCAGCTACGTGGAAGGGCTGAGAAAGGAAGCGCTGCACGCGGCGGGCGCGATGCACCACTTGCTTATCTTCATCGGAAAGTTCATCCATTCCCAGGATGGCGATGATGTCCTGGAGTTCCTTGTAACGCTGGAGCAGTTCTTTAACCTGCTGTGCGGTGCGGTAATGCTCTTCTCCGACAATCTGAGGTGTGAGAATCCGCGAGGTGGAATCCAGGGGATCCACAGCGGGATAGATCCCGAGCTCTGCGATTTTCCGGCTTAGCACTGTAGTGGCGTCCAGGTGGGCAAAGGTGGTGGCCGGAGCCGGGTCGGTAAGGTCATCGGCGGGGACGTATACTGCCTGTACAGAGGTAATGGAGCCACGCTTGGTAGAGGTAATTCTTTCCTGCATCAGGCCCATTTCAGTAGCCAGGGTGGGCTGGTATCCAACGGCAGAGGGCATACGGCCCAGAAGGGCGGATACTTCAGAACCGGCCTGGGTGAAGCGGAAGATATTATCGATAAAGAAGAGGATATCTTTCCCGCTGGGCTCATTCTTGTCCCCGTCCCGGAAGTATTCTGCCAGGGTAAGTCCGGATAGGGCCACGCGTGCACGGGCGCCGGGTGGCTCGTTCATCTGTCCGAACACCAGGGCTGCCTGTGATTTACCGAGGGCTTCGTAATCCACCTTGCTCAGGTCCCATCCGCCCTTTTCCATATCTTCCAGAAACTCCTTCCCATAATTGATAACCCCTGATTCGATCATCTCGCGCAAGAGGTCGTTCCCTTCACGGGTGCGTTCTCCCACGCCGGCAAAGACCGACATTCCGGAATAGGCCTTGGCGATGTTGTTGATCAGCTCCATAATGATCACCGTCTTGCCTACCCCTGCACCCCCGAAGAGGCCGATCTTTCCTCCCTTGGAATAGGGTTCAATCAGATCGATCACCTTGATCCCGGTGTACAATACCTCCTCCTTAGTAGAGAGGTTTTCGAATTTCGGGGGATCGTTGTGGATGGGATAGCTTTCTTTTTTCTCCACGGACTTCAATCCGTCGATGGGCTGTCCGATCACATTGAAGAGACGTCCCTTGATCTCCTCGCCCACAGGCATTGAGATCACCTGCCCGGTGTTGATCACTTCCATCCCGCGGCTCAGGCCGTCGGTGGAATCCATCGCAATGCAGCGCATCGTATTTTCTCCGATATCCTGCTGGCATTCGAGGACCACGACACGTCCGCTTTCATCGGAAACTTCCAGGGCATCATAGATCCGGGGTAAATCATCTTCCCGTTCAAAAGTCACATCGACCACAGCACCAATGATCTGGGCAATAGATCCATTTTTGTTCTCAGGCATATTCCTTGCTTCAAATTTCGGCAAAGATAGAAACTATCCATCTATTATAATGTTCAAAGCTGAATTCAGCTGCGTATATGTGGTTTGAGGCTGAAATACATTGTGGGGTGTGCCCTTGACCGTTTTTGTTATTTTTGCGCCAATCAGCAGCCGATAATCCACAAAAATATGGAGGTTCATCACGATATAAGAGAAGTGTGCAGTCGCTGCCGCCCCTTTTTAACAATGGGAACCTTCGATGGCGTACACCGTGGTCACCGTGCTATTCTTGACAGCCTCAGGGAGGATGCCCGCGAAAACGGGGTGCCTTCTATTGTGATGGTTTTTGAGCCTCATCCCCGCCAGGTGGTGGATCCGGCCGGGGCAGCAGAGATTCGCCTGCTTTGCACTCCGGAGGAACGCATTGAACGCATTGCAGACAGCGGGATCGATCACCTGGTGGTGATGCCCTTCACCCACCAGCTTGCCCGCCTTGATTACGGCAACTTTGTGCGCGACTATCTTTTCGGCCCCTTGCAAATGCAGCGCTATTATGCCGGTTACGACCACGGCTTTGGCCGCAATCGAAAGGGTGGTTTTGAAGCTTTGAAGGCTTTGGGTGAGGAGTTAGGGTTCAGTGTTTTGAAAACCGAAGCCCTGATTGAGGGAGGGAAAACTTTGTCCTCCTCTCTGATCCGTGGCACCCTGGAGGAAGGGGATGTAAGTGGAGCCGCCCGGATGCTCGGCTATCCATACCGGGTGCGCGGGCAGGTGGTGTATGGAAACCGCATAGGGCATACCATAGGATATCCTACCGCCAATATTCAGATTGATCATCCGCAGAAAATGATCCCGGCTATGGGCGTGTATGCGGTGGAAGTGAAGATAAACAGGGAAAAATTCGGGGGAATGCTGAATATTGGTTTCCGTCCCACTATCGATTTGCACAGCGTCACCATTGAGGTACACATTTTTGATTTTGACCGTGACATATACGGGATGGAAATCGATGTGTGCTTTTTGGGCCGCATACGTGAGGAACGCCGCTTCGGTAGTCTTTCCGAACTTCGCGCCCAACTGTCCCGCGACCAGGTTTCGGCCAAGGAAGTGATAGGGAACTGACAGAACCGAAGCTTTCTTTCCCGATCAGCTCTGTGGTACCCGAATGAAAAGCAGCTTTTTATCCAATACAGTTTCATTCAGTTTGCATAGAGCATATCGCTTTTCTACCTCACCTATCCCTTTCCCCGCTCTCAAAAATGCCCATCCCTTTCCATAGTGGATTCAGTCCGTAATCCGGGAGGATGCACGATTATTATGCGCAGCCCGTTGCACCCGGCACCCTGGGAAAGGGAGGCGCCTTATGGGATGAAAAGAAGGGCCTTCCCGGAAAGCTGTATGCCCCCAACCTGACTCCCTATTGGCTGGAGGACTGGAGCGATGGAGAAATCTTCCACGCCATCACCGCCGGAGTCAGCCGGGATGGCAGCCCCCTCTTCCCCCTGATGCCGCATCACGCATACGGAAAACTGGATCCTGAAGATTTCTACGATATCATTGCGTACCTACGCACCCTCGATCCAATTGAAAATGAGGTCCCGATAAGCGAACTTAACTTTCCAATGAATCTGATTACACGGATGATCCCTCAAAAACCCGAATTCAGTCCCCGCCCAGACCCTTCTGATCAGGTAGCCTTTAGTAAGTATCTTACAATGGCGTCCTCCTGCGGTGATTGTCACACCCCGATGGTGGAAGGAAGGTATGATGAAACACGTCTCTTTGCTGGGGGGAATGAGTATCCCTTGAAGGATGGGAGCATCGTGCGCAGTTCTAACCTGACCCCCCACGATGGAACAGGGCTGGGAGGCCGCTCGTTTTCAACGAGCAAAAGCTAAATGCTATAGGAAAAGTTCACTTGCACTATTTATGACTGTTGATGAATAGCGTTACAAACGCAGTGCTCCCTGGCACGCGATGCAATCGCGCGCCAGCAGGCTTTCGCTTTACCACCAGTCCACCTTCTGAGAAATAAAAAAAAGCCCGGCCCTCAGGCCAGGCTTTTATCCCACTCCACGCTGCTTAAGAAACCTTCACCAGTCTCTTGAGCGTTTCTTTCTCCATCTTGGGGAGCTGCAACTTCAGAATGCCATTCTGGTATTCGGCAGTGATCTTCTCGCGATCCACGCTTTCCGGAAGGCTGAAGGATCTGCAGAATTTTCCGTAGAAAAACTCCCTGCGGCTGTAGTTCTGCTCTTCCTCTTTCTTCTCCATTTTCTGCTCTGCCGAAATACTCAGCATATCTTTTTCAATGGAGATGTTAAAGTCCTTCTTCTCCATCCCGGGCACAGCCAGCTCCAGCTCAAAACGGTCATCCATTTCCACCACATTGGCCAGGGGCTTCCAGTTATGCTCCTGCTCAAGGTCCTGATTCCTGTCGTTGAAAAAGTCGTTAAACAGACGGGAAACGGTGTACGGGTTGTTTAAACGCATTAATGTCATTTTAAGGTCCTCCTATACATTTTAGTTAAACATCGGTGATACATTCGACCTGCACAGGTCAAAGCTTGTACCACTCCCGGAAAACGACATTTTCAGGCAAAGAAAAGCGCCATATAGGCAGCTAAATAAAAAACCAGCTGCCAATATGGCGCAAGAATAGAAAAACCTGTTCTTATCCGCAGTGGAAATAAGTATGCACCAATTTCAGGATTTCTTCCGGATTGGCATTCAATTCCTCTCTCAGGTTGGCATCCTGATAACGCCTTAGCTTCGCTGCAAGCTGCTCGAGTGTACCCTTGGGAAATACCTGATGCGCCTGGTAGATTTCACTTTGCTCTTCAAGGCAGTTGGCCGACTCGGCGCAGGAGGCCGGAAGATGACAAAGGCGTTCCATCGTGCTTTTGAACTCCTCGTGGAAAATGTTGACGTCCACATAGGTCTTTTCCGCAATCTCCAGTGCATTTTTCATCGTCAGGCCGTGCCGCAGGGCTACGCAAATGCCAGCCAGCAGAAGGTAGATGTCTGCACTCCCGTCGGGTGAACGCAGTTCAACGGTTTGCTTATCAGTATGTTCTCCGCTAAAGTCTGCTTCAAGAGGATTCACCTGTTTAAGCATATCCTTCACGCCAGACCAACCCAGGGGTACCCTTACCAATACACTCCGGTTCCTATCCCCCCAGCAGATATTGGTGGGGGCTTCCTGATGGGGCACCAGGCGGAAGTAGGACATTGGATTGGTATTGCCAAAAGCGGTGAGGGAAGGAGCCAGTTCAAGCATTCCGGCAATGCCTTTGCGGGCCGTTGCAGACAGCTTTCCATCTTCCAGCATCACGTTTTTTCCGTCTTTCATTAGTTTCAGGTGCACGTGCATTCCGCTTCCTGCTTTTCCGGCTGTGATTTTTGGTGCAAAGGTGACCGTTACTCCGTAACGATGGCCCAGGGTTCGCAGAATCCATTTGGCAATCACCAGTTGATCGGCGGCATCCTGAGGGTTGGTGGGAAGAAACTCTATCTCATTCTGCTCATATTCCAGTCCATTTACATTGAAATTCCCTACTTCGGAATGGCCGTATTTGATCAGGCCTCCCACCGAGGCAATGGCAGCCATTGCTTCCGCACGGAACTCCTCAAACTTGGTAAAGGGTGTGCCTTCGTGATACCCACGCTGATCATCCGCCACATACAGCTCATCTTCTTCGCTGATCACATAGTACTCCAACTCGCCCATCATCTCAATATCCAGGCCGGTCTCCTTATTCAAGGCAAGCACAGCTTTAGCCAGGATGTATTCCGGGGCACTTTCCAGGGGGTTTCCATCTTTATCAAAATAGGAACAAAGGATATCCACGGCCGGAATATGGGAGAAGGGATTGACAAAGGCAGTGCGGTAACGGGGTACAACATAGAGATCGCTGCTGCCGGCTTCAATATGGGAGAACAGGCTGGAGCCATCCACCCGCTCCCCGGAGCTAAGGATCTGATCCAGGTGATCGCGGCTCTGGATGATGAAATTCAAAGTCTTCAGGCGTCCATCCCCTCCAACATAGCGAAAGTTGACCGCTTCAATGTTATGATCCTCGATGAAGCTCATCAGGTCTGCTTTGGTAAATGCCGAGGCAGGTTTATTCAGGTACTGCACCAGGGGATTGGGATTCATTTCAATGCTTTCTTTCATAGATATCTTTTTTAAGAATTTGTGGTCAATAAAGGGTTCCAAAACTATGAAATCTTTGAACGACGGCAAAGAAGGGCGAATGCAGCAGGATACAATTACACTAACTTTGCGGCGTGAATCACAGCGAATTTGTCTTTTTTGGCAGCTTTCTGGTCGTCATTGTGGCGATACTGCTTTTTGATCTGGGCGTCTTCAACCGAAAGAGCCACGTGATCCATTTTAAGGAGGCATTGTTCTGGACCATCGTATGGATCAGCCTGGGGGTTGGCTTTTATTTTTTCCTGCTCTTCAAAGGAGACCTGATCCACGGTGCCGACAGTGTAGAGCGGATCAGGGAATTGATTCTCCTGCACCGCCATCCTATCCAGGTGGAGGACAATCTGCTTGCCGCCCAGAAACTGTATAAGGCCAATCTTGCCCTGGAATACATCACGGGTTATCTCATCGAGAAAGCCCTTTCGGTGGATAATGTTTTTGTAATGATTATGATCTTTTACTCCTTTGGGGTGAGAGAGAAATATTATAAATGGGTACTTTTTTGGGGAATCCTCGGTGCTATCGTAATGCGCTTCATTTTTATATTCGGGAGTGCAGCCCTCATTTATCGCTTCGAGTGGATACTGTACGTTTTCGGGGGCTTTCTGATCATCACAGCCTGGCTGATGTACCGCAAACGGAACAAGGAGGCGAAGATCGAGCCCGGGCGTCATCCTGTGGTAAAGTTTGCACGAAAATACTTCGCAGTTTATCCCCGGGATGTCGGGCATCGCTTTTTTATTCGCGATCATAAGGGGAAGGTTTTCATTACTCCGCTTTTCATCGTCCTGCTTGTCATCGAGTTTACCGATGTAATTTTTGCCGTTGATTCTATCCCGGCCATCTTTGCCATCACCAAAGATCCCTATATCGTCTTCTATTCCAATATTTTCGCCATCATCGGGTTGCGCTCTCTTTTCTTTCTGGTAATGCACGTGATGAATACTTTCCGCTACCTGAAAACCGGTCTTTCTGTATTATTGGGATTCATCGGAATAAAGATGATTCTTCACGATTTTCTGACCGGGGCTGGCTTTAAAACCGTCCACAGCCTGATCATTGTAGGAGGGATCTTGCTGATCAGTATTGTGGCCTCTCTTTTATTCCCGGGGAAAAAGGCAAAAGAAGAAAACAAGACAGGCGCTTAAGCCTGCTGCTCCTTTTCAATGATTCTGAAATAGGCTTCGGTGAGCTTATTGGCGGCGTGGTATGCGCTGCTGCGGTTTTGTACTACGGCTTCTTCCAGATCTTTGATTCGCTCCTGTATCTCCGGATGCCGGAAAAGGTCTTCCATCAGTCTTTCCTGAATGGCTTCCCTCAGCAGTCCCCGGCTTTGTTCTCTGCGTTTTTCCTCGAAGAAGCCATTGTGGGTTGTGAGGGCTTTATATTCGGTGATGAGTGCCCATACTTCCGGGATGCCTTTTTGTTGCAGGGCAGAGCAGGTAAGGACCTTGGGTTCCCATCCCGATTTGGGCGGCGGGAAGAGATGCAGGGCGTTTTTGTATTGTGCCTGAGCACGTGTTGAAGCTGTAATGTTCTCTCCGTCTGCTTTATTGATCACAATGGCATCCGCCATTTCCATAATGCCTCTTTTTATCCCCTGCAGCTCGTCGCCGGCGCCGGCAAGCATCAGCAGGAGGAAGAAATCCACCATAGCGTGTACTGCGGTTTCCGACTGTCCTACCCCCACCGTTTCTACCAGGATCACATCGAATCCGGCTGCTTCGCATAGGACAATGGCTTCCCGGGTTTTTCTGGCCACCCCGCCCAGGCTTCCGGCCGAGGGTGAGGGACGGATAAAGGCATTGGGATCGATGGATAGTTTCTCCATCCGGGTTTTATCGCCAAGGATGGAACCTCCGGTACGGGCGCTGGAGGGATCAATGGCCAGAACAGCCAGTTTCTTTCCAAGGCGGGTAAGATAGGTGCCCAGGGCTTCAATGAAAGTACTTTTTCCCACTCCCGGAACCCCGGTAATGCCTATGCGGATGGATTTTCCTGTTAGCGGGAGACAAGACTCGATCAGATCGCGGGCCAGGGCCTGATGATCTTTCCGGCGACTTTCCGTCAGGGTGATCGCCCTTCCCAGCATATTGCGATCTCCCTGCAGCAGACCCAGCCTGATCTCGTCCACTGTGAGTTCTTTTTTCCTGAGGGCACGGATTTTTCCCACCGCCACCGGATTCAGCAGGGGCGGGGGGTCTATGCCTTTCTGGACATTCAGGGCTGATTTGGATGGCTTCTCCGCTTTGCTCATTATCTTTAATGTAACAGCAAAGGTAGATAAAACTCTTTGCCTCCCGCTCCCCTCAACGCCGCTCCCCGAGCGTAGTCGAGGGGAGCGGCGTTGAGGGGATTTCTCATCAGTCATTTGCCCCCTGAGAATCGACTGGGAGCAATGAATCCTAAAAATCAAGGGGCTGCCTCGACTTACGAGACAGCCCCTCACCCAAATCATTCTAATCCTTATCAGTGATTATTTCTTGGTATTCAGGTATTCAATGGAGTTGCTAAGCAGAGCGCGGGCATAGCTGGTATTGTGCACTCCCAGGCTTTGATCGGCATATACAAACTGATAGTTCAGGTAGCAGCCTGCATCATCGGCGCTATAGGTGCCCGGATAAATATAACTGCCATTGAACCCATAGATACCGGCATCGGTCATCAGGCTTTTCAGCGAGTCGAGCAGCATTGCAATCTCGGTTTGCCCGCCCATAATATCAAAGCTGGTGGCTCCACTGTGGCAATCGGTACAGGCCGCCATATTGGGGGTGGCATTTCCATAAGCCTCATAGGAAACATTGAATGTATGTCCTCCTGCCTGTGAGCCAAAGGCCTTGGCCATATGGCAGTCCACGCATCCATCTTTCAGATTATTGTAATGCTTGGCGGCCACGGTGTTATAATCGATGGATCCGGGGATACGATATCCGCCTTCACCTACCATCATTGCAGCCTGGGTACTGTAATGGTATCCCCAGCGGAAGGAGGTAATGGTGACATCTGCTCCTCCTACTTCGGGCTTGGGATTGGCTACACGCGGCTGGTGGCAGGCTGCGCAAATATTCCCGTTGCCCATATCAAAGGTCACTTTGGTATCCAGAATGTCCAGCTCGAAAGGAGCTACCGTACGTAAGGCGTAATCTGCCTGGGTATAAGACTCGTGAATGGGGTGGCAGGTACGGCAGTTAACAGGGGTGGGGTTGTTAATGCTAGCTGCCACAGTGCCGGTAGCCAATTGCTCCATAAACCCTTCGTGGGTGTGGCATTTGGCGCAGGATGCCGTACTCCGCTCATAGTTTCCTCCCAGACGGTGTGTGGAAGATTCATACTGAATGATCTTGGCATACAGATCGGTGGTGAGGTTGTGACAATCGCCACAAATGGCGGAACCATCGGCGCCTACAGGACCTTGTGGCCCGGCCGGTCCTTCCGGTCCTTCACAGGAAGTGAGCATAAGCACCTGGAATGCAAGAAACAGTCCGAAGAGGCTAAGCAATCTGGTCAATGACTTTTTCATATCGCTTCAATGTTAGGTTTGGTTATTGGAAATCGCTTTTCTTTTTCACCTTGCAATTTCGTTCTATTCTTGTTAATAGCGTTAAAATGATGGCTGAGATTTTTCAGGCAAGAAACGGCAAAGGATCAACAATGGATTGATATATATCAAGGAATTAGTGAGGTGGATCATTAATAATAGAAAAAGCCGATCTGCTATTGAAGACCGGCTTATGTTGGGAGGGCATATTTTTTTTACTCTTCGACCGGATGATGGTAGCCTGTGGAGATGGTTTTAATGGCATCACTCCATTTCATTCCGACGGTGCACAGGTATATGTGTACAATGAGGAAAACGGAGAGCATAAAGCCGGCAATGATATGAATGACGATGGTAAAATGAAGAAGATGTATCCCGGCCAGAACATAGGCAACGCTGTCGGGATACAGCAAAAACCATCCTGTTATTACTACCAGCGGCAGAAAGATAAACATCACAAACCAATAGGCGATTTTCTGCAACGGATTGAATTTCTCCGCTTTGCTGGCGTGAAAGGGATGTGGTTCACCTTTAAAGAGTCCGTAGATATAGAAGCGGGCCTGCTTCAGCAGATTGGTCCGAAAGCCGGGTTTAAAAAGATTATAAAACTTAAAGTTGCCTGTAATAATGCTGGCTATGATATAGTGGAGATAGTTAAACGAAAGCAAAACCCCACAGATATTATGAATGCTGACCGCGGTTTCAAAAGGGATAAGCATAAACTCTTTGGAAGCATATTGCAGGTTCACTCCGGTGATGATAAGCAGAATGATCAGGACGGCATTCACCAGATGCCAGATGCGAATGCTGGCCGGGTAGAGGTATAATTTCTCACTCATAAGATTATTTTTTTATGGTGATACGAAGGATAATGTGAATGAAGATCCCCAATAATGTGAGCCCGAAAATGGCAACAGAGGCGATATTCAGGAAAATATTCCGGTTAGCACCAATGACATAGGAGGAGTTACTCACGATGACGCCATTGAAAAAACCGAATCGGCTTCTTTCCTCCTGTTTTTCAAAGCGGTACAGCGACAGCATCAGTCGACTGTCTTTGGAGTGGCACTCCACGCAATTGCGAACCGCTTCTTTTCCGGGTAAGATTTTATGTGCCACCAGAAGGCTGTCATTTACTTCAGTATGGCATTCAATACAGCGTACAGCAGCAAAATGCAGCCTTTGATTCGGCAGCCAGCTGTGGGTCTCCATCAAATCAGGATTTTCTTTGGCGTTCACCAGCAGGTAATTATTCACATTGCTGTGGCAATCCAGGCATATTGCATTATTATAAGCGATGCTTTCTCTGAGGTTTTTTGTGTTCCGGAAACTGCTGTGATACTCGTGCGGGTCGTGACAGCTCCAGCAGGAAAAACCCTGATCGAAGAGTTTGGCGTGCACACTCTCGGCATATTCGTCATAAATCTCTTCGAATTTATACATCGCCCAGAAGTCATCACCGCCGTGGCAATCCATACATTCATACTTGGGTTCCATCCTTAGATCCGGATCGTGCGGATACTGGGCGAAATCAGCAGAATGGCAATCTATGCAACGAAATGATTTGTGGTTCGACCGGTAAAACTCTTCCGGTAAGATGTGGTAATCATCGCACATTCTGCGCTTCACGCTGTCTTCTTTCCATTCGTTGTAGTAGGAAAAATACAATTTTGAATGGCAGTTCAGACAGGATACCGCATTCTCTTCTATGAGTTCTGCCGGTAGGTCCTTGGTATAATCCTGGCCTTTCAGCCCTGTGGCGAGGAGCAGACTGATAAAAATGAGCACCAGGCCGTAACGATGCATTGCGTTTTCTGGCAGCATAGCGATGATGGATTTGGTCGTTGGATTTTGAAAGATAGGGTGCAGGGTCAGCAATGACCACTACACCCTACCTCAATGCGATGGGACTACTTCGCCATCGTTCGCATAAAGTTCACAATGGCCCAGCGGTCTTCTTCATCCGGAATTTTCTTCTCGAAGTTGGGCATTTCATCTCTTCCGATGAAGGACATATAATACATCTCTCCATCGGAAAAGGCCTGGAAGTCTTTCGCTGAGAAGTCCATCATAGGAGTCTTCAGCTGTTTGGCTTTCGGGCCATCTCCCAGACCTGTTCCACCGTGGCAGGATTTGCAATGCTTGTTCCACTGCATTTTTCCGACGTTAATCAGTGATTTGTCTGCTGAGTGAGGGTTCTTCATTGCCTTGTATTTAGCAGGAACGTCCCAGGGTTTCTTCTCCTGCGAAGGAGCCGAGGTGAAGGACATCATAACGAGGCCTACAAGGGCAAGAACCAATGTGCTGCTTAAGATTTTCATTGTTTTAGATTTCATTGTTTCTCCTTTTGTTGGTTGTTAAAGATAAGAAATTACCAATTCCATAATCGCGTCATATTGAAACCAAGAAGCATACCACCGTCAAAAAAATCGTTGCGGTTGAAAAGCATATTCTCCTGGGGGACGATCCCCTGGCCGGAAGCCAGGAAGATATGGAAGGCGTGTGTACTGGTTGCGATTTCAATGCCAATTCCGATATTGGCTTTGGGCAGCTCGTGCTCGAAGCTTCCATCCAGTCCGGCCTGGCCTTTCACCAGCAAAGCATCAATTTCGATGGGGGTATCATACTGAAAGACAATAGAAGTTTGCGGGCTGATCCGGGCCCTGCCGTTAAAGCTGATCCCTGCATAGCGGTTCTGCAGCCCCTGCTCAACGATATTGTAGTGGGCAAAGGAGGGTGCCAGTTGTACGCTGAACATATCATTGATCTTGCGGGAAATGATCAGCTGGTTGAAATAGGAAAAGCGATGGGCAAATTCATAATCCACCCCGAAAACCGCTTCATCTCTTGCGTCAAGGGCAATATTGCCATAGAAGGCGATGGAAACAGGGATGCGGCCCGATCGGGTTTGCTGGAGGATCAGGGCTTTATACGACACATCCTGCAACTTCCTGAATTTGGTGGTGCCTATGCCTACCTGGAGGTAATCCTTAATGTTGTAGTTAAATCCCATACGAATATTGGCAGGCGCATATATTCCCCACAAGTCGCTGCTGCCATTGCTGGTGACTCCAAAACGATGGTGAATAATCATTTCCAGGGTTCCCTCCACCGGCAAATAGGTCGTTTGATTATCTAAAAGATACCCACTCTGAAAGGGGGGTCGGATGGGTTTGTCAACCACCTTCTCCTCATCCTGAGCTGTTACCATAAATGCGATCCCGCAAAGGAGCAGAGTGCTAAGTAGGAATGTTCTGATCTTTTTCATATCAATTGGATTGGCTTAATGGCTTTTATGAAACAAGCTGCGACTAATTGTTGGGTGCACCGTCTTTGATCCAGGCCAGTACCATCGCCGTCTCTGCCGGCTTGCTGTAAGGCTCCATAGAACCACCCGGAGCGATTTTTACATAGAGGATGCTTTCTTCCGGATTGTCCAGATTGATCTGGTTTTTGGCAAAAAGATCATCATAGGCAAATTCAGGGGTCAGATCGGGCGCAACACCCCCCGTATTATGGCATCCGGCGTAATTGCAGCTTTTGTTGAAGTAGGGGACGACATCTTCTGAAAAACTTACATTCTCAGGAAGGGGCTCAGGAACCGGGTGATCATACTTGCATCCCGGCATCAGCAGGGCCAGTCCGGTCATCGTTACCGCCGTCAGAATTATAAACAGTCTTTTCATCGTATTTCTTTCTCTCTTTTGTTAATCCCTGTACAAAGAAAGACGCTTCCCTCATATACAGCGGTTTGCTTGTTAGGGAATAAAGCAGAGAAAAATACGAAACAGATCAAAAAATAATTGACCTGTATCAATACGTCTAAGTTTTTATATATTTGTTCAATACTAAAAACGAGGCTGAAAAATTGAGTTCCCTGTTTCATAAATCATTCAGATGCAAGAATTGCAAGGACTGTGAGATTCAGTCCCCTTTGTTCCGTAAGCTTTCGGAGCAGGAGCTTGAGATGGTGAATGGCAGCCGGTATGAAGTCAGTTACCGTTCCGGAGAGACCATCATCAAACAAGGGACGGACAATACGCATATCATCACACTGACTTCGGGCTTCGCCAAATTGTATATTGAAGGACTCTTCAACCGTAATCTCATCCTGCGGATTGCCAAACCGCCTGAGATGTTTTGGGGACCGGGCCTGAACACAGACGGGAGAAACCATTATACGGTTACGGCAGTATCGGATTGTACTTGTTGCTATATGGACGGGAAGTTGTTCCAAAAGCTGATAGGGACCAACATTGGCTTTGCGAACGAACTGATCCGGAAGATTAATCATCACGAGATACTCAGTTATGAAAAGCTGATCAGCCTTACCCAGAAGCAGGTCCCTGGAAGGGTGGCAGAAATGCTGTTGTATCTGCAGAAGGAAATTTATAACGCCAACCCTTTCCACCTCAACCTTTCCCGTCAGGATCTGGCTGAAATGACCGGCCTTTCCAAAGAAAGTGTTATTCGCATCCTCAAGGAATTCAAAGACGAAGGGCTGATCGAGTCGCAGGGAGATTCGGTGGAAATCAGGAATTACGAAACCCTGCAAAGGATAGCCATAGCGGGTTAATCCTTTGGCCCCACATCCATCCGCGATGCTTTAGAAATACAGGTGGCGGTAATCTTTGATGGAGTTCAGCTTCTGCAGCACATCAAAATACTGTTGGTTTACCTTATTTTCAAAGGTACGGACCAGCTGTTGTTTTTCAACCGTATAATCCTCTTTTGGCGGCGCAGGATTGAAGCGGTCGACCACGTACAGGTATACCGCGTTTTCGCCCTGGTGGGCTTCACTTTGCTGACCCGGTTCAGAGGCAAAGATGCTTCCAATCAGACGGGGTTCAGGACCAAATCCCGGCAGGTTGGCGCTCATAAATGAGATGTTCTGTACGGTATCTACCCTTGACTCAAGACCGGCTGCAATCTGATTCAGGTCGCCCTGAACGGCATTAACACGTTCCAGCAACATCTGTCCTTTCTTTTCGCGCATCACCAGGGGCTCAATGGTGGGTTTAAGTTGAGCCAGGCTGGGAATGCCATCCTCTTTCAGCTCTCTCAGGGCTGCAACCACGTAGCTGCCATCCACATCAAAAATGGGCGAGACCATTCCTTGTTTAGTATCATCCATAAAAGCCCACTGAATAATGGCCCTGGGATTGTCGATACCGGGAATGCGGTTGTCCATTTTCTTAAGATTGTTTGCCGAGCGTTTATTCAGCCCCTGTTCTGCAACGGCTGCGTTGAAGGCCGCCAGGGTATTGTTTTCGCCAGCAAAGATGCTTGCCTGGGTATAGGCATCCTGATACGTCTTGGCACTGGGTTCCAGGGTTCGGGTTATTATGGCTACCCTGACTTTTTCCACCGGCGCTTTTTTTCCGGTAATCTGGATAATGTGGTATCCGAATGGGGTTTCCGCTTCGGTGATGTCGCCGACATTTCCTTCCAGTACTGCCTGGTTGAAGGGGCCTACCATTGTTTGGTCGGCGAACCAGTCGAGGTCACCGCCATTCTCCATTGCTGTCCCGTCTTCCGAATACTGCCGGGCCAGGGCTTCGAACATTCCGGGATTGGTCTGAACTACCGCTTTAAGGCTGTCGGCCAGGGCTTCGGCCTCTGTTTTGCTGCGCGTTACGTTTTCTGCTGCACGGAAAGCACCGCGATAGGCGATAAGGATATGGCTGGCCCGCATTGAGTCGGGACGCATTTCTTTAGCAATAAGCCGGGCGACTTTGTATTCTCCGTTTTCAAAATAGGGGCCGGCCAGGGCACCGGGTTCTGATTGAAACATTAAGGTATCCAGGGTAAAGCTCAGCTCGCCCTGCATCTTGAAAGTGCTGTCGTAGCGTTCATCAGAATTGGCATTAACGTAGGCTTCGATTTCTTCCACATCGCCAAACTCACGGTAAATCTGATTAATCTCTGTTTCTGCTGCTGCAATGTCTTCTGCCGAAGGTTGCACATCAAAGACGACATAGTCCAGATCCCGGGATTCTTCCTGCTCATATTTATGCTTGTGCTTGTTGTAATACGCTTCATAATCAGCGTCGGTCAGGCTAAGTTGTTCATCGGGGATGCTGTTAAAGCGTAAGCCAAGCACCCGGGCTGTGGCGGTGGTTGTTTTCCATTCATAATCCTTTGCCAGGAGCGCTTTCGGCATATAGAAAGCCTTGGTCATCAGGTTGCGGTATTTCTGGGTCAGCCGGTCCTCTTTGATGGCCTTTTCAAGCAGCAACCACTGATCGCGGCCTTCCTGTTCCAT
Organism: uncultured Lentimicrobiaceae bacterium; assembly: GCA_964590645.1. Classification (GTDB taxonomy): domain Bacteria; phylum Bacteroidota; class Bacteroidia; order Bacteroidales; family JAGNHN01; genus JAGNHN01. The sequence continues at coordinate 86,178 of CAZPYJ010000003.1, read as the reverse complement.
ATTGTCGAGGTTTCGCAGATAGTTCCGCACCAATTCAGGGTTGTATTGATTGGTTTCCGGGTCGCGGAAATACTGGAGTATATAGGCGTGAGGCTGTGTACCCTGCACCTGGTCGAAGAGCTCTTCAGGGCTTACTGTCAGCCCCAGTGCTTCGTATTCATTGCCCAGGATAACCTCACCAATCATTTGGTTCCAGGCTTGCAGGCGGGTCTGAAAGATTTCTTCGGGTGTAAGCCTGTCCTTGTTCTGATTCTGCCTGAGCAGTTCCATTTGTTCGTCGGCCACCTTGGCAAACTGAGGATAGGGGATGTTCTCGCCTGCGATGACGCCAATGTCATTAGAACGTCTTCCACTGCGCGGCTGCAGGAAGTCTCCCAACACAAAAGCAGCCAATGCTATTCCCACAATGATGATCAACAAGCCGGAGCGTTTCCGTATCTGTCCAATTACCGCCATTTTCTATCGGATTTTTTCAGGTTGGCAAAGGTATAAAGAATATTCAGCCGGAGAAATCTTTTTGATTATTCCGTCTGGTTTTCAGGAGCAAGCCGGAGACGGGCAGCCCGCTTTAAGCTGGATTGCTGCGCAGGTGCACCTGCTCGATGCGTGTGTCTGTAGCCTGGGTAATGGTGATGTGAAGCCCGTCGGCCAGGATCTCCTCCCCGGCCACGGGAATATGATTGCTTTGTTTCAGTATATAGCCTGCCAGGGTCTCATATTCCTCTGATTCAGGAATATCCAGCTCATAGGTCTCATTGAGATAATCTATCTCAAGTCTTCCGGAAAAAATGTACTCGCCTTCAGCCAGCTCTTTTTCAATCAGTTCTTCCACATCATATTCATCCGAAATATCTCCCAGGATTTCCTCCATCAGGTCCTCCATTGTCACCAGGCCTGAAGTGCCGCCAAATTCATCAACGACCACTGCCAGGCTTCTGTGTGCCTTGATCAGTTGGGTCAGGGCCTCTCTTGCCGGCATCGTTTCCGGAAAGAAAGGGGGTGTTTTCAAAATCTCTTCAATATTCTCCGGCTGTTTGAACAGATCAAAAGCGTGTGCATAACCCACAATGTTGTCGATGGACTGACGGTAGACCATAATTCTTGAAAATCCGGTACTGACCAGTTTCTCGCGCAGTTTTTCCAGGGAATCCTTTTCCTCCAGTGCTGCGATTTCCGTGCGCGGGATCATACATTCCCTGATTTTTACAGTTCGGAAATCGATGGCATTCTGGAACATTTGCATTTCCTGTGAAACTTCCTGCCCGTCTTCTTCTTCCAGGGAAAATTCACGGATGTATTCATCCAGGTCGGTCACGCCAAAGCCATATCCCTCGCCAATGATCTGAACCCGGAATAATGTTTTGAGCAAAAAGGTGGATAATCCGGTAAAAAGAAGGATGATGGGGTAAAAAACCCAGTAAACAACAATGGTTGGCAGAGCGAGTATTGAGAGAATGCGGTTAGGGTTGATCCGGAAGAGGGCGCGCGGGATCATCTCGCTGGTGATCAGGATTATCAAGCTTGCAATCAGGATAAGCAGGCTGATGATGATCAGCTCCGACTGCAGGGGGGCAGGAAGCACAGCACGCAGGTAGTCTTTGAGTAAGAGGGCCAGGGCGATGCCAAATAGGACCAGAGATAGCTGGCTCCCGAGCATCAGGGCGCCCAGGAAACGGGAAGGTTTTCGGATAAGCAGGGCCAGAATGCGGGCGCGATAGCGTCCCTGATTCTTGTCTACCTCTATTTTCAGCTTGTTGGCACTGATATAGGCAATCTCAAGGCCTGAGAAATAGGCAGAAAGCAGCAGGGTAAGCAAGATGAGCAAAAGCAGAGTCATCGGTTGTGGAAGATAATCATTTTTACACTATTCCGCCAGATCTTCAATTTCAAAACTACCCCTGGGCTTTTTTATGACCCATTTGTTGAGCCACTCATCGGCTTCAAAACCCTCATCGCCATAAAGGATCTTATCCGGAGTGGTAATCTTTACGAAAACATCTGAGGAGATGGTATGGGCTTTCTGATCCCAGATCATATATTCTGTATTGATCTTTTCCTGCTTTTCATAATTGTTCACCTCTACATCACCGCGAGCCTCCATAATATTGGTTTCTGATCGGGAAATCGCGTGGTTGGCCTTCAGGTCGGAGCGAATCTGTTTTGCCCGGTCGTAGAAAACCACAAAAATCCCATCCGGGAAGACGGTGCGGGGATCTTCGTCTTCGTATCGTATCATTTGCGGGCTTTGAAGCATTGCCTGTATTCTGCCGGAGTCGCTGTAATAGATTTGAATGTCGTGTGTGATTTCGGCAGGGAGGCTGTCGTCGGGCAACCAGGCCTTGACTTCCTGCATATCGTTCACACAGGAAGAGAAGAAAAGGATGCTTCCGATGATCGGACTGACGAGCAGCAGAAGGGGATCTCGGGTTTTCAAAAGGATAAAACTATTGCTTCACTGCGCGGACAGTGGTGGTCTCATTGATCCAGCAAGCGACGGTATAGCTTTGGCCTTCGGTCAACTCATAGAAGAAAATGTCTTCCAGAGGGGGGAAATAGCGGGAATAGGTAGCGATCTTTTCGTTTGCTTCCTGTTCAAGTCGGCTGTCCACGGATTTGGCTTTAGTGTATTTATCCACTGCCGCCCAGTAGGCCACTTTCCGGGTCAGTTTGTTGTCGCCGCAGGATTCAGCACTGGAGGCGTACATATCTCCGATCAGCAGATAAGGTCTTCCATCATTAGAGCGCAGGCGGGCGGCTTCCAGCGCTGCAGCACGGGCCTGGGGGAAGTTTTTAAAATGAAAGCGGGCATTGGCAAGCAAAAGGTTGCAGTCGGCCAGATCATTCGGATCGGTCATAGCCGTGCCTTTTTCAAGATAAGGCAAAGCCCTGGCCTGATCGCCCCTCCGGATAAACATTTTTCCAATCAGGTAGGAGGACTCCGGACTGGGTTCAATCTCGTTGAGCTTGATGGTCACTTCAAAGAAGAGGTCTGAGTCGGTGCAGGATTTCTTCTCCAGGATACTGATGATTTTGCGCAGATTCTCTGCATCCCCGGGTGCGGCTTTGAATTTCGCCTGATATATGCTGATCAGGTCATCGCAACTGGCGTAAGGCTCGAAGGTGAGCTCCACATTGCGCTGTGCATTTTCAAAAGAGGCTTTGCTTCCCTGCCTGAGGTTATGGTCGATGATTGTACTGACCACATCGTAGGCATCCACTAACTCACTTTTGGTGATTTTGTCGGAACGCAGCATCTTCACAGCGATACGGAAGTAATAGACCAATACGGCCGGGTTAGATTTGTTTTTTTCCAGGCTCACCGATTTCTTCAGGGCTTTGTATGCTTCTTCGTAGCGTCCCGGATCTTTGGTGTAAAGATCCACACCCTTGCGGCCCAGCACAAAGCCTTCCTTCCCGAAATAGCGGATGCGCTGATCATAGAGCATAGACAGGGTATCGATTAACCTGGCTTTTTCAGCATCGTTGCCGGCCCGTTCAATCATCAGCTCCAGAATATTCACCCCATCGATGTAGATGTTTTCGGTAGCTTCAGGGCAATGTTTGAATACCCACCTCCAGGCCCGGATCATATTATCTACACTTGCATCGCTTCCGGTTCCTTCTCTGTAGAGTTTATAATCTTCAATATAGAGAGAAAGGTTAGTGATGCAACTGATGCTATCCTTACCAAAGCGCTGTGCCTGTGCAGCGGTGAAGAATAAGGAAAAGCCGAGCAGGAGCAGTATGTGCTTCATTTTCATTGTACAGTTCATTTGAGATTGCCCACAAATATAAACATTGCTAATAATTGGGAGTGGCTTGGTAAGTTTAAGGTTTTCTTATCCTTGCATTGCCATAGCGGATTTACTGCAGTGCCCTGACCGTAGTGATTTCATTGATCCAGCAGCCAACGGTATAGGATTCGCCTTCCTGGAGTCCGTAAAAGAAGATATCCTCCATCACCGGGAAGTAGGCAGAATAGGTGTTGATTTTCTGAGTGGCCTCCGACTCAACGGATGGGTCAATGGCTCTGGCGCGCAAATATTTGTCCACGGCTGCCCAGAAGGCTACTTTTTTTGTGAGTTTGTTGTCGCCACAATCGCTGGCACTGGCTGCATACATATCTCCGATCAGCAGGTATGGGCGTCCGTCTGTGGGCCGGTAACGGCTGGCGTTTTGGGCTGCAGACCGGCCTTTGCTGAAATCTTTGAGGCTCAGAAAAGAGGTAGCCATCAGCAGGTAAGCATCAGCAACACTGTTGCTGTCTTCCATTGATGTAGCCTGCTGCAGATAGCGGGCAGCGCTGGCATAATCCGTGCGTCTGAAATACATTTTGCCAATCATAAAGGCAGATTCAGGGCTGGGCTCTACATCGTAGAGGTTGACGCTGGCGTTGAAGAATAGTTCACTGTCGGTGCAGGCCTTTTTATCCAATATACCGGTGATCTTTCGGAGCAGTACAGGATCCTTCGGGCTGAGGGTGAATTTTTTCCCCAGGCTTTGGATCAGGTCCTCGCAAGAGAAGACCGATTCGGCCGTAAGTTCAATATTTGCCCAGGCATTGCTGTAATTTTCTGCTCCCTTTCCTCCTGCCTGAATATTATGTTCACAGATGGCTTCGATGGTTTCGTAGGCCTCCAATACTTCGGTCATTTCGATTTGCTCGTTGCTGAGCATTTCAAGCGCAGACCTGAAATAGTATACCAATACGGCCGATGCCGAGCGATTGCCTTCCAGCTCAACGGATCTTTTCAGGGTCTGGTAAATGTCCTGATAGGCTGCAGGACGGTAGGTATACATATCCACACCTTTGCGGCCCAGCACAAAGCCTTCTTTATCGAAATAGAGGATGCGTTGGTCATAAATCATAAAAAGGGTGTCAATCAAGCTTTCCTTTTTGGCTTCATCCTCTTCTTTTCTGATCAGGTACTCGACCAGTTTCGGGCCATCGATATAGGTGTTCTGGGTGCCCATTGGGCAGTGCAGGAATACCCATCTCCAGGGACGTATGGCATCATCTGCCGCACGATTGGCTTTATATCCTGAATTCCTCCATTGCTTAAAAAACTCCCGGTAGAGAGAGATGTTGACTACGCAGGTGGCGCTGTCTTCCCCATATTTGGGGCCCTGTCTGAGAGAGTCGGGATTGACCGGCTCTGAAGTCACATCAAGGGCGCTGAGACTAAATCCTATCCAGAGGGCGGCAATGACGACTAAAGCTGCTTTTTTCATCTTACTCCAGTGTTTGATTTATTCATAGCGGCGTTGCTGGAACCAACGCTCGTAGACCGATACACCGATGACTACCCTGAAAAAGTTCTCCTGGATCAGATCGGAAGCCAGGGTACCCCTGCGTCCGTATTCCACACCCAGATTGAGCATTGATTGGCTACGCCTGAGGGGTAATCCCATCCCAAAACTTATGCCAATTTCCGATATCTGTTTATCCCGAAGCTGCAGATAGCTTGAGCCGTACCGTATACCGGCCCGGTAGGTCAGCCTTTCCCAGTAGCTGGAGATACTGCCGGGATCGGGGATGATGAAGAATCCGGTGGCGAGCTGAAAGCTGTTTTTCAGAGAGTCGCGGATATCAAAGTAACGGTAGGCTTCCCAGTTTTGCATCCTGAATTCCGCCGATACTTCCCAGCGGCCTTTTTTCCCATAAGTCAGCCCGCTGCCGAAGCCTGCCGGAAAAACGACCTTGCCTTTTTGTCCGCTGAGGTTGGAGACGGTATCCTTGATAAACTCCAGTCCGGAGGAACCGGTAGTAAAGGTTTCGGCAATTTGATCGGCACTGACCTTCAGTGCCGTTTGTGGTCCGTATGTCATTCCGGCTGTAAAATAGTGATCATTCTTCCATTCCTCGTGGAATTGCAGTCCGAAGGAAGGAAGCAGGTCTCCGTAATGGGTGCGGTTGGCAATGCGCAGGTTTTGACTGAAGCTGGTATCGGCAAAGTAGGCAGCGCGGCTTTTTTCAAGGGTACCAAAAAGGTAAGCCACATTAATGCCTGCTGAAAGCTTTGGGTGGAGGCGGAATCCGCTTCCAAAATACATCTGATTGATTCCCCCCTGACCTTTAAAGAGGTAATCTACCGATCCGGCCTGAGGATGGTTTTCCTGGTCGATGATGTTGTATCCCACATCGCTGAAAGGGAGCAGCCCAAAACTGGCCCGCCACCATTCGGTCACGGGAAACCCAAAGAGGAGGTACCCAAGGCTGATGTAGTTATTGGTAGCTTGCAGTTCATTGGTTCGGGTTGAGGCGTAATGGTTGATCATCCCCCCTTCAAAAATAAAAGAGAGTGAGTCGAAGGCAGTATAGGAGGCAGGGTTGCTGTAGTTGATCCCGCCCTTGTCCCGGAGAGCAATACTCACTCCGCCCATTGAAAGGTTGCGGGCATTGCTGAGGCGATGAAGGTCGCCGATTCCGAAGCGGGAATAAGGTGATCCGGGCCTGACCTGGGCAGGGAGCATCGGGATGGCCAGAGCCAGGATGAGCAGGATGCTTAGAATGCGTTTACTTTTCTTCAATATCATAATACAGGATAGACCGTAAGCCCAGCAGGACGAGATCAGGGCTTGCAAAAATGGTATTTTTTAGATTCTCAGCAAAATAATGGGTGTCTCCGCCGGCGAGGATAACTTTCAGCCCGGGGTATTGTTGTTTCAGCCGGTTGATGCGTTCCTGTAATTCCAGCAAAGCCCCTTCGGCGGCGCCGCACAACAAGCTTTCTTCTGTGCTTTTCCCGGGGTAAGGCGCTTGATGATCAAAGGCGATGAAGGGAAGGCGCCCCGTGAAATGGTGCATTGCTTTCAGGCGCATCAGAATGCCCGGAGAAATGCTGCCACCACAATACGTATTTCCGCCCAGCACCAGATCAGCTGTGATGCAGCTGCCCGCGTCTATGATCAGCAGATCGCTATCCGGGAAAAGGCTGATTCCTCCGGCCGCAAGAGCAATCCGATCAGCCCCCAGGCTTTCCCGTGTAAGGTAGTCTATGGTGAAGGGCAGGGGAGTATGGCTGCTCAGCGAACGCATCCCGGGGGATTGCATCAGGGCCTGAACCAGGGGGTCTTCAGGATGTCTGACCGAGGCCAGAATACCAGGGAGCTCACCCCATTGCGCTTCCCAGGGAAAAACCGCCGGAATGTTTGCCTGATCCAGTTCCCAGCGTTGCCGGATAACCCGGCCTTCAAAGCGGACAGCCCGGGCACGGGTATTGCCAATGTCAATGGCTATGCTGGATATACTCTCTTCCACCGGACCAAAAATAGGCCATTTTCAGGCAAAAATTTTTTTTAATCAGGAAAAGCAGATTATCTTTGCCGTCCGATTGAGGATGGTGTCATAGCTCAGTTGGTAGAGCAACGGACTGAAAATCCGTGTGTCGCTGGTTCGATCCCGGCTGACACCACCGCCAAAGCGAAGCCCTGCAAGGTTTCGCTTTTTTTTTCATATCCTTCCAAAAAAGCACAGCAGCAAACCGGATGGTCCGGATCGCTGCTGCAGCTTGAATATGATGAAAAACTATCAGCGAACAGGTGAAGGATCGGTCTCTGCGGTCTTCACTTTCACGCCTTCAGGCAGGGGGCGAAGGGTTTTGCCTCCTACCTTGCGGGCCTGATCGCTGCCTTTGCCAACCAGTTTCAGCTCGGCCATAATGTTCTGCGCATTGGCAAATTTGTCGATGATAAAGAGTACGTATCGAATATCCACATTGATGGTGCGCTGCAAATCAGGTTCAAAAGCGATATCGCCGCTCATTGCTTCCCAGTTTCCGTCGAAGGCCAGGCCAATCAGTTCGCCTCTGGCATTCAGCACCGGGCTGCCTGAATTGCCACCGGTAATATCGTGTGTGGTCAGGAAGCAGACATACATCTCTTCACCTACACCGTAAGGACCGTAGTCTTTGGCTTCATACAGTTCTTTCAGCCTTTCCGGCACGATAAACTCAAAATTGTCGGGGTCTTCCTTCTCCATCACCCCGCTCAGGGTAGTGTAGTAATCATAATGTACCGCATCGGCGGGATAATAGTCCTGTACGCTGCCATAGGTCAGGCGCATTGTGAAGTTGGCATCCGGATAGAAGTTTTTATCCGGTTGGCTTTCGCGCAATCCAGCCATATAAAGGCGATACCCTTTGCCCTGGGAAGCGTCGCTTTCCGCAAGTTTACCCCTGAGTTCCATAAAGCTGTCCCAGAAAGCATTGACGGCTACCATTGCCGGGTCCTTCATAATGGCTTTGGCAGAGGGTTTAGCCAGCAATGCTTCGGCTTTTTCACGGGTAGAGAAATGGCTTTTGGCAAAAACCTTTGCCGCATATTTATTCCAGTCTCCCTTATACTTGCTGGCAATGTCTTTCAGATATTGGGGCTGTTGTTCGGGTTTTACATCCTGGTAATACAATTCCATCATTGCAGCCAGCAGCTTCTGATCCGTAGGGGTATTGTAGTCTTTGTAATGCCCCTGCAGGCCTTCTCTCAGCCGTTCCATCTCGCCTCTTGCTTTTTCCTCATCCTTGGCCGCCAGGTATTGTCCCAGTTTTTCGTATCCCTTTGCATAGCGCAGGATTTCCGGTCCCAGGTAGGCAGCCTCAATGAAATAAAAGTAAGCATCGTTATACCTGGCCTTGTCTTCATAGCCCTTTTTAATCAGGTCAAGGGCTTCTCCGTACTTTGCTTTCCGTTGCTCGTTCTGATTTACCCAGGCCATAAAAGCCTTCTCCTGCTCCATCTTTTTGTCGTACACTTTCAAGCGCTTCAGCCCGCGGCTCATCCCGATGAAGTTCTTCCAATAGTTTGAAATGCCGGCATATTTGCTGGCATATTGAATGCGAACGGCAGGGTCGGCATCCATATCTGCTTTGAGGATCTCCAGTTTCTTCTCCCTGATCTTGATGCGTACAGGATAGGTAGATTCGAGGTTGAGGGCAATGCCGTGCGAGGTCATATAGCGGTCGGTGCCACCCGGGTTTCCGAGAATCATAGAGAAATCGCCTTCTTCGTAGCCATCCAGGCTGATCGACAGGGAATACTTTGGCTTGAGGGGCACATTGTCTTTTGAATAATCAGCGGGTGAACCATCGGGAGCGGTATAGATACGGAAGAGGGCGAAGTCGCCGGTATGACGGGGCCACATCCAGTTGTCGGTATCATAACCGAATTTTCCGATGGAAGAAGGCGGGGCTCCTACCAGGCGCACGTCTTTAAAGGTTTCATAGACAAAAAGATAATACTCATTGCCGAAGAAAAAGCTCTTCACATTGGGTTCGTAATGGGTATCTCCTTTTGCATCCTTTTCGATGGCGGCGATATTCTCACGGATTTTGGCTGCTCTTTCCTTTTCCGTCATTTCCTCATTCACACCTTCCAGGCAGCGTTCAGTAACATCTTCCATTCTCACGAGGAAGCGTACGCTAAGGCCCTCATTGGGCAGCTCTTCTTCCCACTTCCGTGCCCAGAATCCATCGGTGAGGTAGTCGTGCTCCACCGAACTGTTGGCCTGGATAGCTCCGTAGCCGCAATGATGGTTGGTTAGCACCAGCCCGTTTTCCGAAATGATCTCTCCGGTACAACCACCGCCGAAGATGATGATGGCATCTTTCAGGCTGCTTTGATTGATGCTGAAAATCTCTTCAGGGGTCAGTTGCAGCCCCATTTTCTGCATATCGGTATAATTGAGGCGTTCAATCAACAAGGGCAGCCACATCCCTTCATCCGCCTTCACCCCCTGGCCAAGCAGGAGAAATACCAGGCTGAAAGACAAAAACAATTTTCTCATAGGTAGTATATTATTAATGATTGGTTATACAAACTCCTCTCCTTTGCCCACGCGCACATCATTCACAAACTGCCTGATCTGTTGTTCTTCGCTGCGCTTGCAGATCAGCAGGATATCGTCTTCTTCCACCATAATAAAATCCTCCATTCCCTGAATAACAGCCAGTTTTCCGGAGGGCATATTGATAATACAGTTGCGGGTGTCGTACACCATCACATTGTTTCCCACGATGGAGTTTCCTTCCCCGTTTTTCTCACGGGTATCATAGAGTGAGCCCCAGGTTCCCAGATCCGACCAGCCGAAATCAGATACCAGTACCTGTACGTTGTCTGCTTTTTCCATCACTCCATAGTCGATGGAAATGCTTTTGCATAAGGTGTAGGCATTGGTGATAAAGGCGTGCTCATTGGGAGTATTGAAGTTTTCTCCTCCGAGGCTGAAGAGCTGGTGGACTTCCGGCAGATGCTGCTCGAATGCGGTCAGTATACTTTTCAATGACCAGATGAAGATCCCTGAGTTCCAAAGAAAATCACCGCTTCGGAGAAAGGATTCTGCCATTTCCAGGGCGGGTTTCTCAGTGAAGGTTCTGACTTTGCACAGGCGCTTGTCCTTTTCCCAGGCATTTTTTTCATCAAACTGGATATAGCCATAGCCGGTATCCGGCCGGGTAGGCTTGATGCCGAGGGTGATCAGCCACTGGTTGGATTCGGCAGCGTGTAAACCGGTGAGGATATGTTCCTGAAAGATTTTCTCCCGGGTAATAATGTGATCGGAAGGAGCAACCACGATGGTGGCATCCGGGTCGCTGGCTGCGATTTTGTGACTGGCGTAGGCAATGCAGGGAGCCGTATTCCTTCTGGCCGGTTCGCAAAGGATCTGTTGCGGACGGAGGGAAGGCAGCTGCTTTTGCACCAGGCCCTGATAGGAAGCATTGGTGACAATGTAAATATTTTCTTCCGGGATGATCTCGCTGAAGCGTTGGAAGGTTTGCTGGATCAAGGTCTCCCCCGTACCCAGAATGTCGATAAACTGCTTGGGGTGGTCTTTCCGGCTCATCGGCCAGAAGCGGGTCCCTACCCCTCCCGCCATTATGACACAGTAGTGATGTTTGTTCATTTTGAAGGCATTGGTTTGTCTCCTTCTGCTTAAAAAGAACCGCCCTTTGGGCGGCTGGCAAAGTTATAAAATCCCTAAAACATTTCCGGTTTTGATACCACTATCTGTTTCAGTGTTTCAGACAGTTGCAACATCCTGCCGGGCTGCTCCCCGATCGGAGGGTACACACGACCAGGTCGGGCAGTCACATTTCTTCTTCTTTTTCGGCTTATGAGGATATCGCTGAGCATTGCAGGAGAGCAGGAACACCAGAAGAATAAGGACTCCGGTGAGATAGAAAAGCCGCTGTGCCGGTTTTGCTCTCAATGTGATAAACTTTGCTGCAAAGGTAAAAAGCCTGAGCAAACCGGGATATGAAAGTCGCCGCCGGTGTTGCAAGATTATCTGTAATTTAGCCGGGCAAGCGATGGGCCTGATCAAAGACATAGGAGCTTACCTTATCCTGATGCGCAGGGTATTCTCCAAACCGGAGAAAGCCAGTGTATTCCGGCATCAGTTCATTGTAGAAGGCCATAATCTGGGCATTGACTCCCTGGGCATCGTTGCCATTATTTCGGTATTTATGGGCGCAGTAGTGGCCATTCAGACTGCTTTCAACATTGATAGTCCCCTCATCCCCGACTGGACGGTGGGTTTCACTACCCGACAGTCGGTGATCCTGGAATTCTCCCCTACCATCATCAGTCTCTTCCTTGCCGGCAAGGTCGGCTCACGTATCGCATCCGAAATAGGGACAATGCGGGTAACCGAACAAATTGATGCATTGGAAATAATGGGCGTGAATTCAGCAGCCTACCTGATCTTTCCAAAAATTGTTGCATCCATTGTGGTCAATCCCCTGCTGGTCATCATCAGTATGTTCCTCTCTATCTTCGGAGGTTTCCTGGCAACTATTTTCACCGGATTGGGTACTTCGGTCAGCTTTATTGAAGGCTTACAGCTCGACTTCCGCCTGTTTGATGTTTTTTACGCCCTGGTGAAAACCGTGGTTTTTGCATTCCTGATCGCTTCTATTTCATCATTTCACGCTTATGTGATGAAGGGGGGAGCCCTGGAAGTAGGCAGGGCCAGTACACGGGCTGTTGTTTTCAGCTCTATTGCCATCATCGTTTTTAACTTGATCCTCACTCAAATCCTGCTGTCGTGATCGAAGTACAGCACATATCGAAAGCTTTTGCCGGAACAGCGGTACTGAAGGATGTGTCATTCAGCTTCGAGCCGGGAAAAACCAACCTGATTATCGGCCAAAGCGGATCAGGAAAAACGGTGTTGATGAAATGCCTGGTGGGCCTGCACGAGGTGGATGAGGGAAGCATACTGTTTGATGGAAGGAATTTTTCCGGGATGGGTTTTAAAGAGAGAAAGGAGATCAGGCAGGAGATCGGGATGCTGTTCCAGGGCGGTGCCTTGTTTGATTCGATGACGGTGGAAGAAAATGTGATCTTTCCGCTGACGATGTTCACCAGCCAGAGCCGCGAAGAAAAACGGGAACGGGCGCACTTTTGTCTCAAAAGGGTGAACCTCGACAATACCCAGCACTTGTACCCCGCCGAGATCAGCGGGGGGATGAAGAAAAGGGTGGCCATCGCCAGAGCCATAGCAATGAACCCTAAATACCTTTTCTGTGATGAGCCTAACTCCGGCCTCGATCCGCAAACGGCCAATGTGATCGATAACCTTATTTATGAGCTGACCCACGAGCTGAGTATTACCACCGTGGTGAATACCCACGATATGAATTCAGTGCTGGAAATCGGAGACCATATTGCTTTCTTGTATAAGGGTGAACTCAAATGGACCGGCGACAGGGAGAGCATACTGCATACCCAGAGTCCGGAGATCAATGCCTTTGTTTTTTCTTCCGAATTAACACGCCGACTGAAAAGATAAATGAACGCCATCGATATCGTTTTTCTGATCCTCTTCCTCTGGGCTGCCTGGAAAGGGTTTAAACGGGGGCTGGTGATAGAGCTGGCCAGCCTGGCCGCTCTGGTACTGGGGATTTATGCCGCCCTGAATTTTTCCACCTATGCCGCCGGAGTATTAGAAAAGTATGTGGAAATGGATCCATACTGGTTGAATATCCTGAGCTTTTCACTGACCTTCCTCCTGGTGATGGTGGCCGTGATTTTCCTGGGAAAGATGCTGGAGAAGGTGGTTAAGCTGGTTATGCTGGGTCTGATCAATAAGCTGCTGGGATTGGTTTTCAGTGTGCTGAAGACGGCGATGGTGCTGAGTGTGCTGATTTTTTTATTTAATCTGATTGATCACGACAAGCGTATTTACCCGGAAGAAAAGAGGCAGGATTCCCGCTTGTTTGCTCCGGTAGAGGCCCTGGTTCCGGAGCTGCTCCAACGGATTGACTTGCCCCAAGCACCGTTTTCTCTCCCGGAAAAGGAGGGTGAGCGGGAGGGCTTTCAGCAGGCAATAGAAGCCAGACTTTAGTTTGGTGCGCATAGCGAAAACAAATCATTAGTCGAAATCTTTCGCTCAGGCCAGGCGCTCACTGCAAAATTTCGACCGAGCTCATCCGCTTCGCCCTTCGGGCTCCCGGATACCCAGTCTCACTAACCTTCTCGCTCTAATCTATGTACCGACTATCAGGGCCAACATCAAAACGCTTGCTTCCCGGCCAACACATCACGAATCAACCGCAGCAGGTTTTCCTTTCTCAGGGGTTTGGTAATATATCCCCGGCATCCGGCATCCATACAAGCCTGCCGTTCATCGGCCATCGCATAGGCCGTCTGGGCGATTACAGGAAATGTGTAGCCTGTCTCCCGGATTTCCTGCAGGCATTCCATCCCGTTCTTCCTGGGCATATTGATATCCAACAGCAATAGGTCCGGCTGCCCGTTTTCCAACATTTTCATCAGCTCTTCCCCGTCGCGAGCGTGCCTGATTTTCAGGGCGTATGGACGAAAAAGCTCCTGAAGATAAAGGAAAGAGTATTCATCGTCTTCCGCGATGAGCAGATCAAGCCCTTTCAGGAAATCTGTACTGATGTTCTTCTCCCCTGCCTTGTCTTCATTCCCCTCTTCTTCTTTGAAGGGCAGGGTGAAATAAAAGCTCGTTCCTTTTCCGGGGGAGGATTCGAGGAAGATCTCTCCCCCCATTGCCTCCACAATTCCTTTGCAAATACTGAGACCCAAGCCAGTACCCTGGTGGGTGCCTTGTGGACTGAGCTGATGGAAGCGTTCAAAAATGCGCGATTGCATTTCCGGCGGAATGCCCGGTCCCTTGTCTTTCACATACACACGGATCTGTGAACCTGAAAGTGCCTCAGGGATTTCAAACCCGATTTCCACACTTCCCTGCTCCGAGAATTTCAGCGCATTGTCGATCAGGTTGTTCAACACCTGCTGGAAGCGGAAGCGGTCGGTAAGGATGACCGTATCCTTAAACTGCTCCGGGAAATGAAGTTTGAGAGAGAGGGCAGGTTTTTCGGCAAGGGAAGGATGTTGCTGGAAGGATTCCAGGGTTTCCGTAAACAAGGAATGCAAAGGATGCGGGCGGAGGTGCAACTGGAGCTGCTTTGCTTCAATCTTTGAAATGTCCACGATATCGTCAATCAGATTGAGCAGGTGATTGCCCGAGTTTTGAATGGTTTTACTGTATGCAATGCGCTGTGCATCTGTGACATTCTCCGAGGTGAGCAGGGAGGCAAACCCCATTACCGCATTCATTGGGGTGCGTATCTCGTGGCTCATATTGGCCAGGAAGACCGATTTCAATCTGTTGCTTTCTTCCGCTTTTTCCCGGGCCAGGATCAGCTCTTCTTCGGCTTTCTTTCTTTCACTGATATCGCGGACGATGCCCCACAAACCGCCTGGCTTGCCTTCCTCGTCTCTTTCAATCTGCAATCGAACTTCCGTAGGGACAAGGCTTCCGTCCTTACGCCGGTATTCTTTCTGATAGAGGATAGAACTGTCTCCATCCTTCAGTTTTTGTCTTACCAGTGCTTCCTCCTTCTCGACATATTGTTCAGGAGTAATCTCCCTGTAGTTCATATTTTTAAGTTCCTGTGCACTGTAGCCTGTCAGTTTTTGAAATGCACTGTTGAATTCGAGGTAATTCCCTTTCAGGTCTGCCATCACATAGGCATCTTCCATACTTTCATACAGATGCCGGTAGCGCTGTTCCTGCTCCTGCAGTGCTCTTCTTGTTTTGAGCATTTCCTGTCTTTTGATCAGCATCATTCCCAGCAGCAATGTTCCGACAGGATAGAGGATGAGAACCGGTAGAAAGATAATTCTGAATACCATAACCTTCTGCCCTGCGGGGATCAGAAGTACACATAAGAGCATAACAATATGTACGATGAAGCCCATTGCCAGCAATTCTCCGATGTATCGCTTTTGTTGCCAGGCAGGACGGAAATGGCGCCATAAGATACCAATGCTGCCGGAGGAAAGGATCACTGCCAGGCCCATCCAGAGGCCTTCCCCTCCCAGGATGATGCGGTAGAGGGCAGCAATTCCCATCGCAATCAGTGTGGGAATGATTCCCAGGAACAGGCCGGAAATGGAAAGCAGGATGGAGCGTGTGTCAAACACAATGCCTGGAACCAGCGTCCAGGGGGTGAGCATCAGGATGATGGCTGCAAGCCCGATCAAAGCTCCGGTTAGCAGGTGATTTCCCGCTTTTTGTTTGATGTGGTGGGGAGCCCAGAGGTAGTCATAAATAATGACGATGGACAGGAGTATCGCAATATTCTGCAGCAATCCGGTGAAGATAGGGTAGTCCATTAGCGAGAAATGTTCGTGTTTTTGCGACTTTCCGGCTGCATCTCCGGAAAGAGGGATAATATTACAGAAAAAGCCCGGAAATCAGGACAAAAAAAACTGAAAGAGGATACTTTACATAAATTTCTGATAGACCTGCCACCAGCGGTCGGGCACATCATCGCTGCAGGCAGTCTGATAATCAGCGTAGGAACAAGGTACAAGATAGTGGCGGGAATATTTTGTCCGGACGGCAGCAGGGCAGGCTACTTCCATCCACCAGCGGTCGCTGCGCTTGCTTTTATAAAATACGATTTCCTCTGAATGGTTTTTGAGGCTTACAGTATATTTAAGGTAGTCTTCTTTTTTCCGGATGGGGAAATCTTTCGCCCTGGCGTAAAAGCCTTCCACGAAGTACCATATCATTTGCGCGATGAGCTGGGCTGTCTGTCCGTGGGCGTCCCTGAGTGGGTTGTACTCGTAGAAGCCGATACTGGTAAGTTTATCGCTGAGTCCGGCATAGCGGACGATGCGGCAAAGTTCTTCGCCATAAAAACCGTTCGGGGAGGCATTTTTATGTCCGGGGGCATCGCTTTGGCGGACAGAAGAAATATCCACACTCAGCATATCGGCGTTGCGGACCATCGGTTCCACTTCTTCAAGGTTGGCCCTGACCCTGCCCAGGCGGTAGGCGTCAAAGAGGAGGTTCTTCATCAGGCTGACGGCTTTGTGATCCACATAGTATGACTGATAGCCGATGTTGGTGTAATTGAACAGATAATTCGGTTGATGAAGAATGATTCGACTCAGGTAGGATCCGGCATCCAATTCGTTTTCCGTCCTTCCCAGGTCAAAACGCGGATCCACGGCTACAATATTGATGATTTGTCCGAGCTGCTCGTAAGCCAGGTAATTGGCATAGGTCAGGTCCTGGCTTCCACCGATGATCACCGGCAGAATGCCCAGTTCCAGGAGTTGGCTGACGACATTGGAGAGCGCAAAATAGGTGTCTTCCACTGCATAGCCTTTCCGGATGTTTCCCAGGTCGGCGATGCGGAGTTGCTCGTGGGGGGGGAAGAGTTTGTAGAGTTCATCCCTGATGACAGCAGGGCCTTCGGCACAGCCCTCGTTTTCAGGGCTTCTTCGGTCTTCCTTCACTCCAATCAGTGCAATGTCCAGGCCTTTTAGCGCGGGAAAGCCGTCTTCTTCCGTATGGATATGGAGCACATCGCTGAAGCGCTTATGGTGCGGGTCGTTGTTTTCAGGAAGCCCGGACACCGGCTGGAAGTACATCGCCATTTCCATCGTGCGCATTTTTTTCTTTAAGGCTACGGATACGAGGATCGGCCTGAAGAGGTTTCAAATGGGCTCAGCTTTTCTTGCGTCCCGGACGACGGGCTGGCTTTTTGGCTGCCTCTTCAGCCATTCGATGACAATCTTCCAAAGACAGCGAGGCAGGATCGGTCCCTTTTGGAATGCGGATATTCTTGCCTTCAAAAGAGATGTAAGGGCCGAATCTCCCATTCAGGATAATGACATCCTCCTTCTCTGCGAAGGTCTTGATGGTTTTTTCTCTTTCCTGCTTTCTTTTTTCCTCAATCAGGGCGAGGGCTTCTTCTATGCTGATCTCGCCCGGGTCGGTGCCTTTGGGAATGGAAAAGAATTTATTATTGTGGCGCACAAAGGGGCCGAAGCGGCCGATGCCGACCACGACATCCTTCTCTTCATAAGTGCCCAGATTTCTTGGGAAACGGAATAATTCCAGGGCATCTTCCAGGGAAATGGTCTGCATACTCTGGCCCTTGCGCAGGGCGGCAAAGCGGGGCTTGTCTTCGTCATCATTATCCCCTATCTGCACCATCGGGCCATAGCGGCCTACCTTAACAAAAACATTCTTTCCTGTCTCAGGGTGCTTCCCCAGCAGCTTTTCTCCGCTGAAGCGGGAAGATTCCGTGGCGGTTTTCTCAATGCGCTGATGAAAAGGGCTGTAGAACTCCGCTATCATCGCATTCCACTGCTGCTGTCCCAGTGCAATCTCGTCGAACTGCTTCTCCACTTTTGCAGTGAAATGATAATCCATAATATAATCAAAGTGCTTTTCCAGGAATTGATTGACGAGGATGCCTACATCGGTTGGGAAGAGCTTGGCTTTTTCAAATCCCACGTTTTCTTCTGCCATCTTCTCCTGCACTTTATCCTTCTTCAGGATTAAGACGGCAAAATTTCTTTTGTCTCCCGGGCGGTCTTCTTTGACCACATACTCTCTTTTGAGGATGGTGGAGATGGTGGGGGCATAGGTGGAGGGGCGTCCGATACCCAGTTCTTCCATCTTTTTCACCAGTGCAGCTTCGGTATAGCGTGGGGGCGCTTTGGAGAATCGTTCTGTGGCAAGTATTTCGAGCACATTCAATATCTCTCCGGCAACAAGGCGGGGTAAAACCCCACGGATGTTGTCATCCTCCTCCTCATCTCTTCCTTCAAAGTATACTTTAAGAAAACCTTCAAAAAGGATTACTTCTCCTTTAGCCTGAAACTGGGCTTCATTTTTATCATTAAGGATGCTAACGGTGGTTCTTTCAATGCGGGCTTCACTCATCTGAGAGGCGATGGTGCGTTTCCAGATCAGGTCGTATAAGCGCCGCTGATCCGCTGAGCCTTCAACCTTCTGATTCTGCAGGTAGGTAGGACGGATGGCTTCGTGCGCTTCCTGTGCTCCTTTGGAAGCAGTGGTGTATTGCCGGGTCTTGACATACTCCTGGCCATACTGTGCTTCGATCACTTTCTTAGCCAGGCCCAATGCCATATCTGAAAGATGCACGCTGTCGGTACGCATATAGGTGATCTTCCCCGACTCATAGAGCTGCTGTGCCACGGTCATCGTCCGTGCCACAGAGAAACCCAGTTTGCGGCTGGCTTCCTGCTGCAGGGTGGAGGTAGTGAAAGGGGGTGCGGGGCTGCGTTTAGCCGGTTTCTGTTCGATATCGCCAATGCGGAAGGCTGCTCCGATGCAGCTGGAGAGGAAGGCCTCTGCCTCTGCTTTTTCCTTGAAACGATGGGGTAATTCGGCATCCACAATGGCCTCGTCTTCCTCCCCGGGACGCGCCATAAAGCGGGCAGTGATGCGGAATGCGGCTTCGGCCTGAAAATCATTGATCTCCTGTTCCCTTTCCACGATCAGGCGGACGGCTACGCTTTGCACCCTTCCGGCCGATAAGGATGGCTTCACCTTTTTCCACAGTAGGGGAGACAACTCAAACCCGACGAGCCGGTCGAGCACCCTCCTGGCTTGCTGTGCATCCACCAGATCCATATTGATGTGCCTGGGATTGTCAACGGCACGGCTGATGGCTTCTTTGGTGATCTCGTGGAAAACGATGCGGCGCACCTTTTCCGGAGGAAGGCCTAAAACCTCCATCAAATGCCAGGATATGGCTTCTCCTTCCCGGTCTTCATCAGAAGCCAGCCAGACCAGCTCTGCCTCTTTGGCCAGCTTCTTCAGGTCTGAAATCACTTTCTTCTTATCCGGGTCCACTTCGTATTGGGGAGCAAAACCGTTCACAACATCCACCCCCATCTCTTTCTTGGAGAGATCCCTCACGTGTCCGAAGCTGGACTTCACAACATAATCCTTCCCTAAAAACCCTTCTATCGTCTTGGCTTTTGCCGGCGACTCCACAATGACCAAATTCTTTCCCATCATTTAAAATCCTTGCCTTTAAGTGCTACTTGTTTTGGCGGGCACAAATTAACGCATTATCAAAGAATAATGCCACCTATTGACTTTTTATGCTGATGATCAGGCATATATAGTGCAATGAGATACAAATATTCATTCGAATTGTTCATATAATCAGACGAAAAAGGGCGGGAAAACGGAAGAAATCAGAAAGAATTATGATATGTGACGGTTTCGGACGAGCATTACCGTGCTGCTCATATCCGGCAGGGGGATGAATACTTCCGGAACCTGCTGTCCAAACTCCCTGACGGCCTGCATCAGACCGGGCCAGCGTTCGTCGTGGTCGTGAACCAGGATGACCCCCCCTGGTGAAAGCCTGGGATAGAAGAAGTGCAGTCCGGCCAGGGTAGGCTTATACAGGTCGGCATCCAGGTTGACCAGGGCAAAGCGAAGGTTTTCCAGCCCAATTGTGGTATCGGGGAAGTATCCCTTTCGGATGTGGATGTGTGGGCTTTTCCCGGTTCGTTTCAGTACCTGCTCCACGGATGTATCCTCAAAGTGCTTAGTCGTGTACTCCGCCGCTTCACCCCTTTCCCCTTCCAGGTCTGCAGCCGGGAAACCTTCAAAGGTATCGAAGAGATAGAGCTGCCTCTGGGGAGCTGCGAGGTGCAGCAACTGCGCCGTTTCGCCTTTATACACGCCCAATTCGGCGAAACAGCCGGGAATGTTTTCCTGTTCAAGGCGATGGATCTGAAACCAGAGGTTGAAGAAACGGACTTTGTCGGGGAAAGCCGCTTCCAGCAGCTTCACACCTTCAGGAACAAGGCCGGCTTTGCATTGCTGCTTCCAGGCAAGGGGGAGATAATCCCTGCCCGAAAAGGCAGACCAGATGTAGCGCGCCAGCAGAGCCAGGGCCAGTCCTGCGATCAGGAGAGCAAGCAGACGAACGATGATTTCAATACCCATTCCATTCAGACAGGCCTTCCATCAGACATTGGAAAGCAGGCTGTCGAGGTTTTCAAATTTGTGAAGATAATCCTCCATTGAGCGCTCAATCACTTCGTGGGCTTCCTTGATACCATAAGTGTGGGTGATCTCCACACCACTGCTCTGGCCGGGAAGGTCTTTGTAGGTGAGGAAGTAATGCTTGAGCCGGTCCACTACCAGGATGGGGCAGTCGGAAATGTCTTTGTATGACCCGTAAACCGCATCGTTATTCAGCACGGCCACAATTTTATCGTCAGCCTCATTGCCATCAATCATCCTGAACCCACCTATAGGGCGGGCACGGACGAGGATATCGCCGTGTGAGATCACTTTCTCTGTCAGAATGCAAATATCGATCGGGTCTCCATCGCCCTTGATCTCCTGATTCCCGATCTTAGACGAGGCGTATTCGGCTACCCTTTTGGCACTGTATGTTTGCGGAATGAAGCCATAGAGGGCAGGAACGGTATTGGAATACTTCTGCGGCCGATCGATCCGGAGATAACCGGTTTCTTTGTCCACCTCATACTTCACGGTATCCGTGGGTACCATTTCCACAAAACAGGTGACGATTTCGGGTGCCTCTTTTCCGATATCCACCCCGTGCCAGGGATGAGATTTGTAACGCAGTCCCATCAAACGGCCGATGGGATCCATCAGTTTATTGGCCATAGCGGTTCAGATATTGGTGGCGTAAAAATACACAAAAGCCGCGGGTGTAACCTTTTCAACCTCAAATAAGTTAAACATTACTTAATTTCGTGGAGATAATTTAGACTGGGGATTTTATTGTGTTCAAGGACTTTTCAAACCAAAGAAGCACCTCCCGGGTCCGGATGGGCCTGCAGCTGCTGTTGCCCCTGCTTCTTCTTCTTTCCTCCTGCGTAACCTACAAACAATTAGCCTACATCCAGGAAGATGCCAACCGGATCTCCGCATCCTATCCTTTGCCGGCTTCAGGGTCGCATACCATCAAAGCCGGAGATTATCTTCATATCCGTGTGACAGGATGGGAAGAAAAAACCTACGATTTTTTCAATCTTCTGGAAGAGTCGGCTGTGTATTCCCCGGAGTATTTCTATTACAATGGATACCAGGTGGATGAGAAAGGTGAGGTCACGATGCCGGTGCTGGGGAAACTGGCTTTGGCAGGACTGAGCATCTCCGAAGCACGCCAGAGGGTGCAAACAGAAGTGAACCTGTTCCTGAAAGACAGTTATGTCTCGCTCAGGCTGGCCAATGCCAGGGTTATGGTTATGGGAGAAGTAGGGTCGCCCGGACCAGTGAACCTCCTGAGTGACAAAACCAATATTTTCGAGGTGCTCGCCCAGAGCGGAGACATCACCGCCTGGGGCAACCGGCAGGAAGTCAAGCTGATCCGTACTGTGAATGATAGCGTTTATACCTATACCCTTGATCTTACCGACCCGGCTGTTTTCCTGAACGAGCACATTTATGTCCTTCCGGGAGATATGCTGTATGTAGCACCAATGAAAGCCCGTATTCTGGGCTCCAATCTTGCCCAGATAAGTGGCACGGTAGGCCTGATAGTCTCTGTCATAACCCTGATTCGTGTATTGAGCCTGTGAGTGGAAAAGAAACATATTACGGAGGGGAGCCCTTGCAGGATGAAGGCCCGGATATCAAGGCCCTGGCGCTTAAAATACTGTCGTACTGGTATCTGATCATTCTTTCCCTCTTTCTGAGCCTGGGAATCGCTTACTTTTTCAACCATTATACTGAGCCCGTTTATGAGGTGAGCACCACCCTGATGCTCAAAGACCGGAATGAGCGTCCGATGAAGATCATCCGGAATATTGATATGTTCAGCAATCAGGCCACGATGCAGAACACACGCATCGCGCTTCAGTCGTATCAGACCGTAAATACGGCAGTGCGATCGCTCAACCTGATCACGACTTACTTTATTGAAGGGAAGTACAGGGTAAGGGAGTTGTATCCCAAACATCCTTTTGAAGTGATCATCGATACCAGCCACAATCAACTGGTTAATGCCGCCTTCAACCTCCGGGTATTATCGCGTGACCGTTATGTGATTGAATTGCCCAAACAGGAGCGGATGGTAGTGTATAATTACGCCCGCAATGAGATCGTGGAAGAAATCAGTCCGCCAACGGATGTCCTGGGAGAATACCATTTCGGAGAGCCGGTATCCACACATTATTTCGCTTTCAAGATCTACCTGACCGAAGATTTTCAGGATGGCTGGATCGGCCGTGATTTTCACTTCTTTTTCAATACGCTGGATCAGCTCACCAGCCAGTTCAGCAATGTGAGGATAGAGCCCGTGAATGAGGAAGCTTCCATTCTCCGCCTCTCTATCCGGAGTCCGAACGCCCAGAAAGCCATCGATTTCCTCAATGAGCTGACGAAGGTATACATTGATACCGAGTTGGATGAGAAAAACCTGAATGCCAAGCGCACCATTGATTTTATTGATGAGCAGCTGGCAGTTCTGAGCGACTCAATGGGGGTGGTGGAAGAGGAGTTGGAAAACTTTCGTTCTTCTGCCTCTGTTATGGAGAGCGGGACAGAGCCGGGACAGTATCTGAACCGCCTAAGTATCCTGGATGCCCAGCTTGTTTCGGAGGATTTACGCGGCCGTTATCTGGATTATCTGGAGGAGTACGTGAACCAGAAAACATACGGGGAAGAGAAACTCATTGCACCGGCTTCAGTGGGCTTGGATGAAGGAAGCCTGGGGGAGGTGGTGGCGGAATTCAATCAATTGGTTTCGGAGAAGAAATTACTGATGCGCACTTCCACCTCGCAAAATCCGTACCTGAAAGAATTGGATGTGAAGTTGGAGTCGGCGCGCCAGGTGTTGCAGGAAAACATTAACAATGTCAGGGCGTTGGCCAGGATCAGGGAAGAGAGCATACAGCAGAATGTACGCAAGCTGCGTAATGAACTGCAAACCCTTCCCCTGACCGAACGTCGCCTCCAGAATATTCAACGCAATCTGAATGTCAAAGACCAAATCTATACCTACCTGCTTGAGCGCCGTGCAGAAGCGGCCATTGCCAGGGCTTCCAATACCCCCGACAGCAAAGTCATTGATCCGGCACGCTATGCGGCGAAAGTATATCCCAAGACATCCAATAACTACCTGATCGCGATCATTCTGGGATTGGCCCTGCCCTTGGCCTTCATCTTTCTGCGCGATTATATGAATGATAAGATCGTGGAACGGAAGGATGTGGAGAAAGCCAGCAAGCTGCCCATAGTCGGGCATATTATTCACAGTCCCAGGGAATCCAAGATTGTGGTGAGCGACAATCCGAAATCGGCCGTATCGGAGTCTTTCCGCCTGGTCAGGACCAACCTCAACTATCTTGGTGAAGGGGGAGAAAAGCAGGTAATCCTGATCACCTCAACGATGGTAGGGGAAGGAAAGACTTTTGTGAGTATCAACCTGGCCTCCATTTTTGCTTTGTTCGGAAAGAAAACCCTTTTGCTGGGCTTTGATTTGCGTAAGCCTAAGATATATAAGGAGTTTGGCCTAAGCAATGCTAAAGGGCTGAGCAGCTACCTGACGGGCAAACACAGCCTGGAGGAAGTGATTCAGCCCGCACCGCTGGAGAATCTGGATGTGATAATGGGAGGTCCGGTGCCCCCCAATCCCGCCGAACTGATTGCCAGGGAGAAAACAAGTGAGCTGTTTCGGGTTTTGCGCGGAATGTATGATTACATCCTGATTGACACCCCTCCGGTAGGCCTGGTCACAGATCCTTTCCTGCTGATGAAGCATTCGGATGCCAATATTTTTGTGGTGCGGCAGCATTTCACAAACCGGAAGGTTTTCGCCAATATCATTAAGGATGTGGAAGACCGTGGCCTGCGGGATCTTTGCTTACTGGTGAATGATGTTAAGCTCAGCCGTCACTCTGCCTGGGGATCCGGCTACGGCTACGGCTACGGATATGGTTATGGCTACGGTTATTACAGTGAGGATGAGGACAAGCGCGGCCGGAAGTGGTGGCAGTGGTGGTGAGTATTTCCAAGAGCGGTAAACTATGAGAGGTGGCGTCTTTTATCGTAATGCTTTTGTTCCATTCAAGCCTTCTACTCAAAATTCCCTTATTAATGAAAAGAATCTCTGGGGATGGTTGATTCTGATCGGGGTCATACTCCGGCTGCTTCAGTTCTTAATCAATAGGGACTTTATTCTCGAGGAGGCCAGTTTGGCCCTGAATATTTTGGACCATACTTTCCCGGAACTTCTATTCCTTTCTGAAAGGGGGCAGTACTCCGCTCCCCTTTTCCTGTTGAGTGTGAAATGTATGACTGTGCTTTTTGGCGTCAATGATTTTGCACTTCGCATCATACCACTCCTGGCTTCAATAGCCTCCCTCTTTCTGGTTTACTCCTTTTCTTTGAAGCTCAGGGCAAGCCGTGGCGTAGCATTATTCCTTCTGGCACTCTTTGCTATAACCCTCTTTCAGATAAGGTATGCAAGCGAATTGAAACCCTACGCTGTGGATCTCTTCTTTGCGCTGTTCTTAGGTAATCTTCTCATTCCCAATTCCGAGAAAACTGAATCCAAGCGAAAATATGTGATCTTATTATTCAGCGGCATCATTTCCATTTTAAGCAGTTTTACTGCACCCCTGGTGTTATTTGTCCTTGGCTTATATCGATTAAAGGTGATGATGTCGGCAGGAGATAAGTCGATAAAAAAAGAACTGATTCTATATACGCTCTGGTTTATTGTTTTCAGTTTCTTTATTTCAACCTACCTCCTCCAATTAGATGGAATGGTTTATTTAAAAGGGTTCTGGGCAGCACACTTTCCTCCTGCCAACCCATTTCGTTTAGAGTTCTATCATTGGATTATCAAGTATCCTGCTGTAGTTGCAAATAAGATGATAGTCTTTTCTTTCAATGATAATATGCCGAGCTACTTATTATTAGCGCTGCTTGCCTTGCTGTTTTTAATGGGCACAATCCAAATGGTAAAAGATAAGAAATATCAGATTCTGTATTTTGTCTTCTTCCCCATTATTCTTCAATGGATTATTTCAGCATTGACCCTGTATCCTTTTGCACCCCGACTTCTGCTTTATCTCTCTGTTTCCTTCCTTTTTCCTGTGGCATATAGCCTGCATTTTCTGGTATTGCAATTAAACAAATCAGGGGCCTTGGTTTCCATTGTTTTGTGTGTCATCCTCATTGCGCCCGGATATCTTCATTACCCGATTCACATCGTTAAGTTTAAGAACGCCTGGGAGTATATGGTAGATCATTTTGATGACGATCAACTTGTTTACGTGCATTTTATGGCTATACCTACATATCAGTATTACCATAAAACAAATGGGATAAAAGTACCGGGAAAGATAATTGAAGGGGAGGAAGACTGGAGTAATGAAAAAGAAATCTATTCTGACCTTACGGCCTTGAGGGGTGAGGTTTGGCTTGTTTTTTCTAACCCATTTGTAAAAGATGGGCAGTCGATAGATAAAACGATAGTTAAACCTTATGAAAATGATGGACAACTCCTGGATTCGTACCAAAGTCGCCAGAGCAGTGTTTACCTGATCAATGCTCAATGACTTTTGCCAGCATTGCGCCCCCTTTAAGGATAGAAGGCTTTGAGGAATGTACGCTTCAATAAAACCGCCAGATAAGGGGGCGTCAGTCCCCGGACAATCTTCTTAACCTTATAGAAGCGGCTGTTGCTTAATACCGGAGCGCTGTGATGTTCAAACCCCTCTTCACGGATCAAGCGGTATGCCTGTTCGATATCAATAACTCCTTCCTGCCATCTGCTTTCTTGCTTATATCGATGTTCCACAATCTTTGCCTTTTCTGCGAAGGCATAGAATGAAAAAACCCAGGCGTAAATGGCCCCAAACATTCCTTCTTTTCGAAAATCAAGATTGTTGTAATAGAAATCGAAATATTGCAGCGGATCCCTTACCAAGTCTTTTTCCTTGATCTCCCCGAAAGAACGTTGAAAAAGACCCCCTTTTCCCGCCGCTTCAATGGCAGGAATATCTATACTGGAGTATCTGTTAAGCTGCTGAATGAAACCTTCGATGGAAGGGTGACCATAATGAAGAAATGGGTTCTTGAGCCTTTGTGGAGAGGAGGGATAGCTGAATTCCCACTCGTGCAGGTCGTTGCGGGAATAAGTAACTTTCGACCGGTCAAACAAACGGATATGATGCTCCCAATGCCGGGGATAGGTAAACCATTTCCCAAAGTAGTAATTCACAAGCGGAAGTTCGCAGCAGCTGGCTTCAGCTTGTTGGATTACTTGTCTTATTTCATTCCTCGTAGCCTCCGGGAAAAGAAAGTCGGCATCCACCCAAAGCTCCCAGTCAGTACTGAGCTTTTCTGAGCCGGCCCGGCGGATATAATCAGAATAATCGCCGCTTTTGATGTAGAATACCTTGTCGGTGTATTCCTTACAGATGGCAAAAGTATTGTCGGTGCTTTCCTCATCTACTGTAACCACAATCTCATCGCAAAACTGCTTTAGGTTTTCGAGATGCTGGCGCAGAATGCGGTGCTCTTCATTCTTCACGCTCAGGTTGGCACCCAGACTCGGACGGGTATGTTGTGTGCTCTCCATTTTACAGAAACCTCCATTCAGTGGGCATATAGGCAATCACATTGGATGGGTAGGCACTGGTCCTGCCCACTTTTGTCCCCTGGCTGATGGTAAACTCCAGGGCATCCTCCAGGGAATCGAGGTAGGCGGGGAACTGCTCAATACCCAGGGAGAAGCGGTAGGTTCCCGGTGCCAGGCAAAGGTCGGGAAAGCGGATGCGGATATTTTTCTCTTCCCCGGCCTTTCCGCCAATGCGGAATCCTGTATCGTGGTTCAGTAAATGGGTAATCTTTATCCCTGCCAGATTACGCAGGCTCAGGCTGAGGGTGACCTCTTCAAAGTCTTCCTGAAATCGGAAATGCCAGTCGATCTCCAGGGTGTCTCCCATTTGAAAGTGGCGGGTGGCTTCTTCTTTGGCATTCATCAGGCTGAGCGAGCTGGTACTCACCTGCTGGGTTCCGCTGCGCCGGGCCATTCCGAAGGCCTGTTCAGAGGTGTCGGTCAGATATTGCTGAATGACCTCTGAGGTATCGCCTTCTTCGCGGATGTTGCCCTGGTCGAGCCATACGGCTCGTGAACAGAGTTGTCCCACGGCACCCATATTATGACTAACGAAAAGGACCGTACGACCCTGCCGGGCCACTTCGCCCATTTTGCCCAGGCATTTGCGCTGGAAAGCGGCATCGCCCACTGCCAGCACCTCATCCACAATCAGTACCTCCGGTTCCAGGTGCGCAGCCACGGCAAAGGCCAGCCGTACAAACATTCCGCTGCTGTAGCGTTTCACAGGCGTATCCAGAAAATGCGCCACCCCGGAGAATTCCACAATTTCATCGAATCGGGAGCGCACTTCGGCCCGCGACATCCCCAGGATGGTTCCGTTCAGAAAGATATTCTCCCTGCCGGAAAGTTCCGGGTGAAAACCTGTTCCTACTTCCAGCAAGCTGGCCACCCTCCCCTGAATCTCAAAACCTCCTTCCGTTGGATAAGTGATGCGTGAGAGCAGCTTTAACAATGTCGTCTTGCCTGCGCCATTTCTTCCGATAATCCCCAGAACCTCCCCTTGCCGGATGTCCATTGAAATATCTTTCAGCGCCCAGAAAGTTTCGTATTGGGTGCTGCCCTGAAAGGAAGAGCGGAGGCGGCTCCTGAGGTTTGCCCCCAGGCTTTTTTCAGTGCGGTGTCCAATCCGGTAGGATTTGGAGAGGGAGGATATGGAGATGGCGGTTGCGGGCATAAAGCTTAAAAACGGAGTTTAAATATCGATGAAATTTATTTCATTATGCCAATCAAAACTGCTTGCCTCTTCGAGCCATTTTGGCCAATGAGAGAGCCACGATGGTACACTGCAATTTTTAACCCTTTCCATTGGTAAATAGGGTTTTATATCGAGAACTGGGGTCTCAGGCACTACGTCAAGGAAAGGAGTGTATATCATCCCTTGTTCAAAATCTATTCGTTCCACGTAGATAGTAGAAATAAGAATAGGATTTGGTCTGGAAGGATGCCTTGTGGCAAATACTCCGACCTCATCCGGCCCTTTCTTAAACAACTGTTTAGTGATAAGATTTGCTCTGCTCATTGGGTTGTCCGTAAGATGCCCCCACATCACTATCTGCAGGTGACTGAAACCTTCCAGCTTTGCAAGTGCTGAATGATACGATTTGGCTAATTCAATGATAAAACCATTCTCGTTCTTTCTGACAATCCCAATCATTTTCAACTGAAAGTTTTTATCCATATCACAACAATTAATCATTAATGGATCCCTCTTCTACTTTTCTTTTCAGATTCTTAATGAACCTGGCTGCCGGTGCGCCATCAATAATATCGTGATCAAAACTAAAAGTAATACATAGATGCTGTCTTGTCTCAAATTTGTTTTCTTTTTCCACAACTCTGTCCACAATACTCCCGATCGCAACATTCAGAGTATGCGTTGCAATAGGGATTCCCCAACCGGCGCCTGTCCCAACCATATTGATGGAGGTGAGCATAATGGTTCCTGCTTTTTTCTTCATTAGCTTGGGAGCCTTATCCAGCGTCCTGAACACCATTTGCCGTATGAATGGAGGTAAAGCCAAAAAGAGGTTCATTGAGCGAAATACCTCAGCTTCTTTTACATTTTCTTCTTTTTCTTTCTTCAATTCCCGGGAAATTTCACCAATGCTTTTTCTGTTCGCGTTTCGGATGATTCTGGGAACTACTTCGCTATTCCCTTCTATCTTTCTTTCGATGGTTGTGCTTACATCTACATCATCGAACAAGACCAATTGATTCCTTCTGTTCCGGTAAGCGTGCATAATCTTGTTGCTTTCCACGCTTTTTGCCACGCAATGAATGAGATACCCGGTAAAGGAAATATAGTCCTTTTGATCTTTCCTCAACTGACGCAACTGCCTTCTTGCTTCGGTAACATCGAATTCTACCAGGCAATGTATCATATTCTTTCGCTTCGCTGCATTGAGAACCCCAATGGTGGCTCTGCGTAACCTGGGAAAAGGGCGCAAAGAATGTTGGGTTGATGGAGGGATCATTCTTTCAGAAAACTGTTGTTGCATTTATTCAAATTCGAGAAGGCTGGTAGGCCTTGCTTATTGTATGTTGTGCTGCTCCTGAATCGGGTTTAGCACTTCTTGTTTTAGATCGGAATGGGCTTTAGCAGAATCGCCCATATCCTCTCGTCCATAGAGCAAAATTTTGTCTCTGTCAATCGACTTTTTAAGAATAGGGTTCTTAATTGTTTGGATCTCCACTCAATCAATTTCATTGTACCAAGTTAGTAAAGAAATAGCAACCCACTACACGATATCCGCCATCACACGCTCCATCTTCCGGAACCACCATAAGCCGCTGATCAAAATCAAAAAGACGGCCCCGAAGGAGATCCAGGCGTAAGGATGGGGTGCGACGCCTCCCAGCAGGGACCAGCGAAAACCCTCTACCACCCCGGCCATCGGGTTCAGGTAATAGACCACCCCCAGCCATTGCGGCAGGTTGTTGATCGCCAGGGAAGGGGGATATGCAGTGGGCGTGAGAAAGAGCCCGAACTGCACCAGAAAAGGGATCACGTGCTGCAAATCGCGGAAACGGATGGTAAGGGCACTAACCCATATCCCTGTGCCCAGGGCAGCGATCAGGGTGATGAAAAGAAAAATGGGAAAGGCCCAGATCTGCGTGGAAGGCGGGTAGTGAAACCAAAGCATCAGCACAAGAATCAATACAAAGGAAATGGCAAAATCCACCAGGCCTACCAATCCTTTCGATAAGGGGATAATCAAGCGTGGGAAATAGATCTTCTGTATCATCCCCTGGGCAGCGATGATGGAATTCCCGGATTGACTGAGCACAAAGGAGAAGTACGTCCAGGCGCTCATCCCCGCCATTGCAAAAAGAGGGTAGGGAATGGGGGAGGTGTCCACTTTTGCAGCCTTGCTGAAGACCAGGATAAAGACGATCAGCATTGCCACGGGCTGCACCACTGCCCAGGCAAAGCCCAGGTAGGTCTGTGCATACCGCACCCTGAAATCGCGGTAGGCCAGCACAAACAAAAGATCGCGGTACTCCCTTAATTCCCGGATGCCTTGAAAAAAGGACCATTTACCCGCTTCTACCTTTACCGTTCTCATAGCGTAAATATACAATTATCGCTGAAAGCTTTTCAGCGGAGGCGGTAGCGTAGGAAATAGTGTGCATATCTTTCCGCCATCCCGGGATGATCCTTCTCCCACTCCCTTACTAATTGATGGTAAACCTTTGAATTATGTACCCGGCTTCCGATGCGGAATGGCCGGCTTTGTGAAGAAAAGCCTTTCTTAAATAATAACAGCGGGTCATCCGCTGCCTGGCTCATCCCTCCGCCCAGGTGCATTTGATGCAGTCCTCTCTCCACGGCCTGACGAATGCCGGCATCGAGCAAAAAGTTTGAAACCGGGGCCTTTAAACCGGGGCCGCTCCTGGCCGCCAAATGGTAGTGCCCGGTTTTTCCGAAGGATAAAAACATCGCTCCTCCCGAAAGCTGCCCTTCGTGATAAGCCAGCCAGAGGTGCCGATACTTTTCTTTCAAAAGAAAAAGTTCCGCATAGTAAGCTTCCGGCCACAGGTAAAAGGGATCACTGCCTTTCTTCCGAAGATGATGCCGCAGCATCTCCCCGAAAGCAAGATATTCTTCCTTCTTTTCGGCAAGCCTGAGGGTGAAGCCGGATTTCTCCGCCTTGCGGATCATATTTCGATTGCGGGAGGAATATGCATTGTTCCAAACATCCTCGTATCCATTTTGCAAGGCTACGGTCACGGTTTCCTGCCGGACAGTAATATCCATATATCCCTCTGCAAAATGATGGTTGGCAAGCAAGGGATGAAAGCGGGTAAACTCGGCGATGATATGCTGAGATTGACAATAGTCGCTGAAGGCAGTAAAAAAAGCCTGCCGGAATGCAGGTTCCATATACGCAGGACTATGCCCGTTGTAGCCGTAGGCCCCTTCAATGTCGAAATACCCGGTATCGCCTATGCTGCGCAGCAAGAAGGGATAGTGACAGGATTTTTCTTTGTCGCGGAAAACGAAGCATCGGGCTTCTCCTTCCTGAATCAGGCGGTTGAGATGGTAGTACTGTTGTGTGAAATAGATATCCTCTACCTGGTCTTCCAGCAGCTTCCACGCTTCCCCTGCTTCAAGGATACAGTAATCCATAGGCCTATTCGTAGAAGTTTTTTTCATCGGGCGGGCTGCTGGGCAGGTTGACCAGTCGGAGGTAAATGTCTTCCGTCCGGTCCAGCGGTAGAGGCGCCATTCCGATACGTTTTCCTTCCGCATCGTGGTGTACGGGTTTCCAGGCAGGCCTTACACGGATGCCATTCCGGTGGGCTTCTTTGATGAACAGGTCTTTCTCAAGGGCATCTTTCAGCAGGATGCTGTTCAGCCAGTAGTTCCATTCGAGCGGAGACGTTGTTTTTATCACCTCCTCCGGCCGGGAGGAGAAGAAATCTTCATAGGCCTCTCCCAGCGCTTTTTTTGAAGCCAGTTTGGCTTTCAGCTTCCTCATTTGGGCACAGCCGATGGCGGCATTAATGTTGGGCATCCGGTAGTTATAGCCAATGGCATCGTGCACATATTCAAAGGGATGGGCTTGTTTTGCCTGGGTACTCAGGTGGCGCACTTTATTTGCCAGGGCCTCATCATCGGTGATGAGCGCTCCCCCGCCTCCGGTGGTAATAAGCTTATTGCCATTAAAGCTGAGGATGCCGGCTTTGCCGAAAGTTCCACAATGCTGTTTCTCATAAAAGGAACCCAGTGCTTCTGCGGCATCTTCGATCAGGGGAATCCCAAAGTCCTGACAAACCAATGCAATGTTTTTGATCCTGGCCGGAATGCCGAAGGTATGTACCGGCAGGCAGGCGGCTACCCGCCGTCCATCTGACCGTAGGAAAGTTTGTCCGGCTTTTTGTACCGAATTTCTTTCCAACCAGT
Source organism: uncultured Lentimicrobiaceae bacterium (assembly GCA_964590645.1). GTDB lineage: Bacteria > Bacteroidota > Bacteroidia > Bacteroidales > JAGNHN01 > JAGNHN01. The sequence continues at coordinate 53,841 of CAZPYJ010000003.1, read as the reverse complement.
TGCGGAGGAGGACAGGATCCAGGCTGAGCTGATCCGCTTCTATATCCAGAAAGAGGGGTTCTGCCCCGCTGTAAAGAATGGCATTTCGGGTAGCGACAAAAGTCAGGGCTTGCGTCAGGATAACATCTCCGGCGCCTATGCCCAGGGCGATGAGGGCCAGATGCAGTGCTGCCGTGCCATTCACACAGGCCACCGCGTGACGGGCACCGCTGTAGTCTGTCAGCAGTTTTTCAAAAGTGGCAACATATTCCCCGGTGGCGGCCACATCAGTAGTACGGAGGCAATGGAGCACGGCTTCTTCTTCCTCCGGCCCGAAGAGGGGCTGGTGCAGATGAATTTCACCCTCCTCCCCATAAATCCGGCGGATAAAAGTAAAGATGGGCTCAAAGGGTGTATGCATCCGTCTTATACCTTTTGGGATCATTGTGCTCCTGAAACCAGGCGATGGTTTTTTCAAGGCCCTCTCTCAGCGGAATGGCAGGTTTCCACTTACACACTTTCTTCAGCAGTCTGGGGTCTCCCAGCAGTTGGTCCACCTCACTGCCCTGCGGTCTGAGGCGTTGGCTATCCTGGCGTATGGGTGTGCCGGGGCGAATCATAGAAATTAGCAATTGCGCCAGGGCGATAACAGCAATATTCTCGCCGGTGGCAATATTCACTTCACGGCCAAGGGCTTTTTCACTCAGCGCCAGGCGTATCAGTCCTTCCACCGTATCCTCCACAAAAACAAGGTCGCGCAAGGGATGCAGCGCGCCGAGAACAATCTCGGGTTTCTCTGCCAGCAGTTGGGTGATAATGGTGGGGATCACGGCACGGGCCGATTGTCGGGGGCCGAAAGTGTTGAAGGGGCGGGCGATGACAACAGGGAGTTGAAAGCTGTGGTAGAAGGACAAGGCCAGGGCATCTGCCGCGATTTTACTGGCGCTGTAGGGCGACTGTGGCTGGCGGGGGTGGCTTTCGTCGATGGGGATATACTGTGCACTTCCGTAAACCTCCGAGGTGGAAGTAATGAGGATGCGTTCGCAGGCGTGGCGCTTTGCCGCCTGTAGAATATGAAGGGTTCCGGCGGCATTGGTGTCCAGATAACTTGCCGGGGCCTGATAACTGTAAGGGATGCCGATCAGGGCAGCCAGGTGGAAAATCAGGTCACAGCCTTCAGTAAGCCGGGCGGTACTTTCGGGATCACGCACATCCCCCATTACCACTTCTATCTCTGATAGCACCTCCTGAGGAAGATCGTCGAGCCAACCCCAATGGCCAAAGGCATTGTAATACACCATTGCCCTCACCCGGGCCCCTTCGCGAACCAATTGTTCGCAGAGATGGCTGCCGATGAATCCATCGGCGCCGGTGACTAAAATCTTACGGGATTGAAAACGCATAGATGGCAGAGCTTGCCCCAAAGGTAAAACAAATGGCGCAGCAATCCAGCAGCAGGCTCAGACGATCATACCGGCACCAACGGTTTCGTTGGTGGCTTCATCCACCAGGATGAGGCTGCCGGTGATGCGGTTCGTACGATAAGGGTCAGCAAAGATGGGTTTGGTGGAGCGAAGACTAACCCTGGCAATATCATTCATATTCAGGCCATTCCCATCTTCAATTCTATGCAGGTTGTTCACATCCACTTTGTACTTTATTTCCTTCACCAGACACTTCAACTGGCGTGTGGTATGCATCAGGATGTATTTCCCATTGAGCTGCATAGGCCTTTCGTGCATCCAGCAGATCATAATGTCGATATCCTGGGATACTTCCGGAACATTGTTCTCCCTGACAATCATATCACCCCGGCTGATATCCAGCTCATCTTCCAGGGTGATTACCACACTCTGCGGGGGAAAAGCTTCCTCCAGTTCTCCGGTCATCGTATGGATGCCTTTGATGTGGGAGGTAAAGCCCGAAGGCAAGACCATTACCTTATCGCCTTTGCGAAAGACCCCGCCTGCCACCCGACCGGCATAACCCCGGAAATCGTGGTATTCATTGCTTTCCGGCCGGATTACATACTGCACCGGGAAGCGCGGGTCGATGCGGTTGTGGTCGCTGCCAATATGGATATTCTCCAGGATGTAGCGCAGGGTACCGCCTCCGTACCAGGGCATATTTTTAGAAGCTTCCACCACATTGTCTCCCAGCAGGGCACTGATGGGTACAAAGCGCACATCACGGATGGCCAACTTGGCGGCAAAGGCCTTGAAGTCGTCTTTGATCTTCTCATACACTTCTTCATCCCAGTTCACCAGATCCATTTTATTCACGCAGACGATGATATGGGGGATTTGCAGCAGACTGGATATGTAGGAATGGCGGTAGCTTTGCTCTATCACTCCATTGCGTGCATCGATAAGAATGATGGCCGCATTGGCTGTGGAGGCACCGGTCACCATATTCCGGGTGTATTGGATGTGCCCGGGTGTATCGGCGATGATGAACTTCCGTTTCGGGGTGGCAAAATAGCGGTAGGCCACGTCGATGGTGATGCCTTGTTCTCTTTCTGCGCGGAGGCCATCGGTCAGGAGAGCCAGGTTGATATGCTCTCCGCCCTTTTTTATGCTGGCTCTTTTAACGGCTTCAAGCTGATCTTCAAAGATGGATTTGGAATCATAAAGCAATCGCCCGATCAGGGTGCTTTTGCCATCGTCCACACTGCCGGCGGTTGTAAAGCGCAGCAGCTCCATATCCAAATATGCTTTGTTTGAAAAAGCCGGTTCAGTATGCTGATCCATAATTGTATAAGTGCTTTTGGGTCTTGATTTAGAAATAGCCTTCTTTTTTGCGGTCCTCCATTGCGGCTTCCGATCGCTGATCATCTGCTCTTCCCCCTCTTTCCGTCACACGGGTGGCCGCAATTTCCCCAATGATGTCTTCCAGGTTTTCTGCAGTCGAAAGGCTTAGTCCGGTACAGGAAATATCGCCGATGGTGCGGCACCGGACCCTCTTCATTTCCACAGTTTCCTCAGGACGGCGGGTCATAAAGTCGTAGGCGGCCAGCCAGACGCCGTCGCGGTAGAAAACCTCCCTTTCGTGGGTGAAGTAGAGATCGGGGATTTCAATATTCTCCATATAGATGTATTGCCACACATCCATTTCGGTCCAGTTGCTGATCGGAAAAACCCTGAAATGTTCGCCCAGGTTCTTGCGTCCATTGAAGAGATTCCAAAGTTCCGGACGCTGGTTTTTGGGATCCCACTGGCCAAATTCGTCCCGATGGGAGAAGAAGCGTTCCTTGGCCCGTGCCTTTTCTTCATCTCTTCTTCCTCCCCCTATCGCAGCATCAAATTTGTATTTCCCGATGGTATCCAGCAGGGTTACGGTTTGCAGCACATTGCGGCTGGCATTGAAGCCCTTTTCCTCCTGTACCCGTCCCTGGTCAATCGACTCCTGTACTGAGCCAACGATCAGTCGTGCCTTGATTTTTTCCACCAGCGTATCGCGGAAAGTGAGGGTCTCTTCAAAATTGTGCCCGGTGTCGATATGGACGAGGGGAAAGGGAATCAGGGCAGGCCAGAAAGCTTTGCGGGCCAGGTGTACCAGCACGATAGAGTCTTTCCCTCCTGAAAACAAGAGGCAGGGGTTTTCAAACTGGGCCGCCAGTTCGCGCATTATGAAGATGGCCTCCGATTCCAGTTCCTGCAGATGATTCAGATTGTATTTCTTCATTGTTTTTCTTTTTGAAAAAAGGATGATCAGCCCTCATAAGAGATCATTGGAAGGATAAAATCCAGGAGCTTGCCGGCCGAGGCATCGATGTTCATCAAATCTGTCCGGATCTCAATATCTGCCTGATCCGGTTCATCGAAGGGAGAATTGATGCCGGTGAAGTTCTTAATCTCTCCCCGGCGGGCTTTGCCATTCAATCCTTTGGTATCCCTTTCTTCGCATACAGCCAGGGGGGCATTGATGTACACTTCCACCAGATTCTCTTTGCCTATGATGTCCCTGACCATTTTTCGCATCTCGTTGGTAGGGGTGATAAAGCAGTTGATAATAATGATGCCGCAGTTCAGGAACAGCTTGGAAACTTCCGCGATGCGGCGGATGTTTTCCAAACGGTCTTCCAGGGTGAAGTGCAGGTTGTTGTTGATGCCGCTGCGCACGATGTCCCCATCAAGGATCTGGGTGAGAAAGCCTTTTTTGAAAAGGGCATCCTCCAGGGCACTGCCTATGGTGGTTTTGCCCGCCCCCGACAGTCCGGAGAGCCAGATAACACGGGAACGCTGCCTGAGGAGATTTTCCTTCTCAGCCCTTTGTTTGATTCGTTCCTGGTCGGGAGGGAAAAGATCTCGTGGAGAGCTATCTTTCATTCCTTGTTTTTTTCCTGGGTTCAGCATTCTTTTGAATGGCCGCAAAGATAAGAAAACCAGCCAAGAATCTTACCTGGGTTTCCTTCCGGTATAAAACATCAATATCCCCGGCATTCGCTAATTTTGCTGCGGAGAAAGCGATGAAAGAACTGATTCTGGATACCATAGGGAACGAGGCTTTTGCCTACGTCAGCTGCCATTGCGACCTGGGCGCACCCGATAACCTTACCCTTTCCACCACCAGCGTATTCAATATTGAAAAGGAGGATGATGAAGCTTTTCAAAGTGTCGTCAATTTGAGGAGGATCAACGATATTCAGAATTTGAATGAATTTTTCGCCTCAGTTAACCACAAGTTAAAGCCCGAGGGACTTTTCATTGGTTTTGTAGAGACGTATGTTCTACGCAAAAAAAGGATACTGAAAAAATACCCGCCAGGACTGAATTATCTATACTATTCTCTCGATTTCATTGTAAAGCGGGTATTCCCGAAGTTGCGGATGACGCGCAGGATATACTTTTATCTCACGCGCGGCAATAACCGGGTGCTGTCGCGTGCTGAAACCTTCGGAAGACTGACATTGGCCGGCTTTCTTATTGAAGATGCCCGGCAGGTGGGAAAGTTCCTCTTTTTTCTCTGCCGTAAGGAAAGGGAGCCGGGAATGCTGAAAGAGAAGAATACCGGAATTCTGATCCGGCTTCCCCGCATTGGCAAGGACGGAAAGGTCATAGAAGTATACAAGCTGCGGACTATGCACGCTTATTCTGAATATCTTCAGGACTATGTGTATAATCTTTACGCTTTGAAAGAAGGGGGCAAGCTCGACCGGGATTTTCGCATCTCCACCCTGGGCCGAATTATGCGGCGTTTCTGGATTGACGAGATTCCGATGCTGATCAACCTGTTGAGGGGAGAAATGAAGTTGATCGGCGTCAGGCCTTTAAGCCAGCATTTTTTTGAATTGTATCACAAAGACTTGAAGCAAAAGCGGATAAAAAACAAACCGGGACTGATTCCGCCCTATTATGCTGATCTTCCTTCAAGTCTTGAGGAGATAATGGAATCTGAGATGCGCTACCTGGAGGCCTATGAAAGGCATCCCTGGCGCACCGATCTGAAGTATTTTGGAAAAGCCTTGTACAATATTTTGTTCCGAAGGGCCAGAAGTGCATAATATATTGCTAAAGAAAGCCCGATTTTATATCTTCGCTACCTTACAATCGCGGATTGGAAGGCTGTTTTATTTTAATCCAATGGGATTTTTCCTTAGAATGCTAATGCGTGTGTCAGGGATGATGCTGGGATGGGTAATCCTGCATACCGGCCTGTATGCCCAGCCTGACCCTCCTCCGGGTGGCCCGGGTGGAGGCGACCCTCCCGTTGGCGGAAGTCCCATCGATGGCGGCCTGGGCGTAATGATGCTGCTTGCCGGCCTCTACGGCTTGTGGGTGCTTTATCATCGATGGAAAAGGAAAAAGACCACTTCAGAATCATACTCAATTCGACACGACTGACTGCAACGCCAGAGGTTGCATAATACTGATAAGCTACCGTGAAGTCCGCAATGCGATCTTTTTTCCACCGGCTCCGATCCGGAGATGACAATGCCCGCCTGTTTAATCTGGGCATCTTTGTCATTCTCACCCTGGGCATCCACTACGCCTTTCGCTGGTGGGCTTATGAACAACATTATCAGGTGCTGGGCCATACTGTGGTGAGCCTGGAAACCCTGGAAGGGATGGGCCGCATCGTTTTTCTTCAAACCCTTTGGATTGTGCGCGACCTGCTGGGGATAGACGTAGCTGTTGTCGGGCAGATCATTTATATGCCGGATGGCGGGGGGGTGGCCGTGGACGGTTCCTGCTCAGGCCTGAAGCAAATGCTGCAATTTGCCTTGCTTATCCTCCTTTTGCCCGGTGCCTGGAAACACAAAGCCTGGTTTATTCCCCTGGGAATACTGCTTATTCATATCACAAATGTGTTCAGGGTATTTGGCCTGTGTATGGTGATGTGGGTCGATCCCCCATATTTCAGCCTCTTTCACGATTACCTCTTCCGCCCCCTCTTCTATGTGGTAATCTTCGGATTATGGCTGATCTGGACAGAGCGCCTCCGCCCCCGGAAATCTTCAGTTTGAAACGCAGGGCAAAAGCCTATTCCAGTTCGAACTGGCTGTATCCGATTTCTTCCCCATCCACAAAGATGTAGATGTGATATACACCCTTCATTGCCGGCCCTTCGGCTACCTTTTCCCAGTCGAGGCAAACATCCATCGCTTTGTTCTGGTAGTCGACCTCCTGTTTCATAGAGAAATTGATTTTTTCACCCTGATAATCAAAGGTGTATGTTTCGTCGTTGCCCTGGGTCACGATGACATTGTCCGGGCGGGCGAGTCGAACATAAATGTTGCGTTTTCCGGGTTCAGCCACCGGATTTTCACTCAGGGTGAAACAGATTTTCACGGCATCCACCCGGCGGGCCTTGTAGGTCACCTTTTCACCTTCCCCCCACGATTTGTAACGGATTCCTTCAGCGCTGATATTATAGGCTTTGAGCGCCGAAGCCCGGGTCACCTTGTCGGTAAGCTCGGTTTTATCCTGCTCAAGTTGACGTGAAATGCTCACCTGCGCTTCATACTTCTCGGTGAGCACCAGGTTCTCATCCTGAAGTTTTTTGTTTTCAGTATAAAGGGAGTCGATGGTATTGACATAGCCCTGGGTGATGCCCCGCAGGAGGTCGAGCTTTTTACGGATACGGTAGTAATCGGCCTGTGAGGCAATCAGTTTTTTGATCTCTTGGGCATTGGCTTGTATCAGGCTGTCTTTGCCCACGAGAGAATCCGTCAGCGCGCCGTATTCGTATTTGATGATGCTGTGCTCATTCATCAGTGAGTCCAGCTCCGATTGCAGGGTGAGGTTTTCTATTACCTTCTCTTCAATTATTGTACGGGTATTGCAGAGCTGAAAGATCAATCCTCCGGCCAGACCAACAATGATCAGGAGCAGGATCAGAATCAGGGTGCGCGATTTCTTTTCTTTCGGAGCAGCAGGAGTGGGGGTCTGTGTATCCATTGCGATGAGCTTAAGTTTAAAGATCAGTTAATTATCTAACAAAGGTACGCTAATTCCCTTTCCAGGTATTCGCTTGAACAATAAAAGCAAAGAGGGAGAGCGCCCTTTTTAAGGTTGCTTTCCCTCTGCTTAGTGTTTATGATGGATTGAATACTGCTTCGGGGAAACAGCGTATAAACTATCCTCTCAACATTTTAGTGTCCATCGTTGCCACGCACTTTGAAATGATCTCCGGTTTCTTCCACAATGCGACGGTACCACTCTTCTCCATATCCCGGGAACTCCACTTTGGGGTTGCGGTTTTCGGGATCAATTTCTTTGGTATTGCCGTCCATAAAGCGGGCGAAGAGATACTCATAGAATTTGCGCCAGTCCATCACGGCCTTGTCGGTATTGCTGACGGTATAATCTGTCAGGTATTCCACCGCCAGGGCGGGATCCTGGGCATAGAGGGTAGCTGCGGCCTGGTCGATGGCCTTGGTGTAGGTCATAAACTTGTTCTCCAGTTTTTTCTGTTCGGCTTTGACTTCCGGATAGATATGGTTCCAGCGGGTGTAGGCCAGGTTGGCTACTTCATTAAAAATCCAGAAGGCGGAAGTAGGGCTGTAGGTCATCATATCCCCGTTGCCTACGGCTACCGTAGAAGGCACACGTGTGCTGGAAGCATAGATAGGCATATAGAGGCTGTTGGCTGCATCGTCCACGCCCCACCAGATCAGCCCGCCCACAGGATCGGGCAGCCAGGAACGGGATTGGCTTACGAAGTGGAAACCGGTTTGCTGGGTGGCTACGGCTCTTTCATTGCAATAGCTCACTCCGTCCACCTTCCAGGTCAGCGGACGCCAGCGGTAAGGTACGCCATAAGGGCCGGCGCCAATATCTTTGGTCATATCCAATGCCGTACCCTGGAAATGGTCGCGCATAAAGCTGAACATATCCTCCAGCCCAATCTTACGGTCAGGTTTGATGTAGAGGGGCATCCGGTTATCCAGATTATGGCCCAGGGCATAGTCTTCATACTGCTCCATATTGCTATTCACCTGGCGGAACATAGACCATACCCGGGATTCGCAGAAGCGTGCACCGCCAAAATCGACAGGGGCATAGGTGTCTGAGAAACTAAAATCCTTGTCTTTCCCGTCAAACCAGCCTTTTTCTCTTGCAAAATCGATGACATCGGGGGAGTAGATACAGTTATCGGGATCTTTCAGCGGGAAGGTCCGAATGCGGGCCTGGTTGGCGTGACCGCTAACGTATCCATCGGGAATTTTTACTGCAACCCAAACTGCACCCTTTTCCCCTTCACCCTTGCCAATCATTTCCAGAACCCAGACCTCGTTGGGGTCGGCGATAGAGAAAGATTCTCCCGAACTGTAATAACCAAACTCCGCCATTAGATCGGTGATGACTTTGATCGCCTCACGGGCGGTTTTGGCACGCTGCAGGGCGATATACATCAGGCTGCCATAATCCATAATGGCCCCTTCCTGGCTGCCCAGCTCGCTGCGGCCACCGAAGGTGGTTTCTCCAATGGCAAGTTGATGCTCGTTCATATTCCCGTTCACAGTGTACGTTTCCTTCGCCTGGGGAATCTTCCCGAGGTATTTGCCGGTATCCCATTCGTAGATGTCCAGCATACTGCCTTCCGGCCATTTCTTGGCCGGCCAGTGATACAGTTCACCATACAGCACGTGGGAATCAGCTGAATAGCTGATCATTGTGGAGCCGTCTTTGGAAGCTCCCTTGGTGATCAGGAAATTGCTGCAGGCATAAGAAAGGCCTGGTGCGGCCAGTATCAGCACTGACCATAAAGCAAGGATAGCAAGTGTTTTTCTCATAGGTTTCTGTTTAAGGTTTGCGATTTACAGAAAGGCAAAAATAAGAGAAATCAGGAACTTCCGGGGTTTGGCACTGCTTTCTGATCCGGAAATGAGTTGGATAGGGGAATCGGCAACAGCAACGATGTAAAACCCAGTCTGGATGCGCAGGCACAGCTTACGGTCAAGCGCACTTTCATTTTTCACCTTGTCCTTGCATTGAGTCAGGTCGGGGTATCGATCACGAAATCGTGCACGTGGGCATATCAGAAATCAAATAATCTGCCATTGCGTAATCTGCAATCAGGCAAAAAAAAAGCCCCGCACAAGGCAGGGCTTTTTATCTTTTATGATGGAAACGGCTTAATCCAGGATCTTCATCTTGTTCAGCACATCGATCACTTGCTTTACCGATTCGGCGCTTTCGTCCAGCATCTTCTTTTCCCTGGCGTCGAGATGGATCTGGATAATTTCATCGATGCCATTGCGTCCAAGTTTGGCCGGAACACCCAGGTAAAGGTCTTTATGACCGTATTCTCCATTCAGGAAGGCACTTACCGGGAATACGCGTTTCTGATCGTCCACGATGGCTTCCACCATCTGGGCGGCAGCCGCGCCGGGGGCATACCAGGCAGAGGTGCCCATCAGGCTCACCAGCTCGCCTCCTCCCTTGCGGGTGCGCTCCACGATCTTCTCAATCTCATCGGTGGCCAGGAGTTCGGTCACGGGAATGCCGTTTACAGAGGTATAGCGCGGCAGGGGCACCATAGTGTCGCCGTGCCCGCCCAACAGCATCGCGTGTACATCTTTCGGGCTCACATTCAAAGCCTCGGCGATGAAAGCCTTGTAACGTCCCGTATCAAGAATCCCGGCCATTCCGAAAACTTTGTTGGATGATTTGTTTGCGGTACGGTAGGCCACGTAGGTCATTACATCGAGAGGATTGGAAACCACCACTACAATGGCTTCAGGAGAGTATTTGATGACTTTTTCCGTCACATCTTTCACAATCTCCGCATTGGTCTTGATCAGATCGTCGCGGCTCATTCCGGGTTTACGCGGCATCCCTGAAGTGATCACCACTACTCCTGAGCCTTTGGTGCGCAGGTAGTTGTTGGTTACGCCCACCACCCGGGTGCTGAAATTATTAATCGAAGAAGTCTGCCAGATATCCAGGGCTTTACCTTCTGCCATCCCTTCCTTAATATCTACCATTACGACCTCACGGGCCAGGTCTTTGTGTGCAATGACATTTGCACAGGTTGCGCCGACATTTCCGGCTCCGATTACAGTAATTCTGTCCATAATGCTTGTTTTTTTTCTCTGCTTAGCAGGGGCTTGCTTTTTCATTTTGAATACAAAGGGCAAATATATCTATAAAAATAGATATGGTGAAAACTTTAAGATTAATTGATAAATGACCATCCTGCCTGTCTTATACAAGCAAGAGGCCGCAACAGGCTTTTGCAATTGTATTACCCCTGGCCGGCTTGAGCTATTCAAGGTAGGTATAACCGTAAAGCCCTGATCGGTAATTGGAGAGGAATTCTTTTCCTTCCTCGGCGCTGATGCGCCCCTGCTTTACGGAGGCTGTTACCCAGGTTTCTACGGTACGCACCAGCTTTTTTGCGTTGTATTGCACATAGTCGAGCACTTCAGCCACCGTTTCCCCATCGATAATCTGATCGATATGGTAACCCTCGCTGGTGACGGAAACGTGCACCGCATTGGTATCCCCGAAGAGATTGTGCAGGTCGCCCAGGATTTCCTGGTAGGCTCCGACGAGGAAAACGCCGATATAGTAAGATTCGCGGCTTTTCAGGGAATGTACCGGAAGGTAGTAGGAGAAATTCCGGGTGGAAATGAAATTGCTGATGTTCCCGTCCGAATCGCAGGTAATATCCTGCAAGGTAGCATTGCGATCGGGGCGTTCCTGGTGCCGGTGCAGGGGAATAATGGGGAAGATCTGGTCGATGGCCCAGCTGTCGGGCAGCGACTGGAAGAGGCTGAAATTGCAGAAGTACTTATCGGCAAGCAATTTGGGAAGCAGATTCAATTCCTCCGGTACGTGCTTGATGCTGCGTGTCATATGATGGATTTCCCTTGCCACCGACCAGAACAGCCTTTCCACCTGTGCCCGGGTTTTCAGATCAAGCAAACCGAGGCTGAAACGATCAAGCGCCTCTTCTCTGATCTGCTGTGCATCGTGCCAGGTTTCCAGCATCCGGGGCTGGTTGAGGTTGTCCCATTGTTCATAGAGTTCCCTTACCAGTTCGTGGTCATCTTCGCTCACCTCTTCCTCCTCGTCCCAGCTTGGCACCACCGCCGATTCCAATACCTCAAAAACCAAAATACTGTGATGGGCTGTGAGTGAACGTCCGCTTTCGGTGATGATGTTGGGATGAGGGATATCGTTTTTATCGGCCGCATCCACCAGGGCGCTCACCGCATCATTCACATATTCCTGAATGCTGTAATTGATGCTGCTCTCGCTGTTGGCCGAACGGGTGCCGTCATAGTCCACACCCAGTCCGCCGCCCACATCCACAAACTCCACCCGGAAGCCGTGGGCGTGCAGCTGGACAAAAAACTGGGCTGCTTCGCGCAGGGCAATCTTGATGCGGCGGATCTTATTCACCTGACTGCCAATATGAAAATGCACCAGCTTGAGGCATTCTTTCATTCCCTGCTCTTCGAGGTACTCCATCGCCTCCAGGAGTTCGCTGGAAGTCAGGCCGAACTTACTGACATCCCCGCCCGAATCTTCCCATTTGCCACTGCCCGAGCTGGCCAGTTTGATGCGTATACCAATATTCGGGATGACTTTCAAGCGCTTGGCTATGCGGGTGATCAGCCTCAGCTCATTGAGCTTTTCCACCACGATATAGATGCGGCGACCCATTTTCTGCGCCAGCAAGGCCAATTCAATATAATCCTCGTCTTTATACCCATTGCAAATGATCAGGCTGTCGCTGTCGGTATTGATGGCAATGACGGCGTGCAATTCCGGCTTGCTCCCGGCTTCCAGCCCGATATTAAACTTCTTCCCGTGATTAACGATCTCTTCCACCACCGGACGCATTTGATTGACCTTGATAGGATACACCAGAAAATTGTCCCCCTTGTACTCGTATTCCGTCTTGGCCTGCGCAAAACACTTGGCCATCTGCTCAATCCGGTTGTCCAGAATATCCGGAAAGCGCAGAAGAACTGGCGTGGAAACATCTCTCAGCTGCAACTCCTCAATCAATTCATACAGATCCACTTCATTGGAATCCCGGGCAGGGGAAACGACTACATTGCCCTTCTCATTGATAGAGAAATAATTCACCCCCCATCCGTGGATATTATATAACTCCTTCGAGTCTTCAATGCGCCATTTTCTCATCTGATCATCATTTAGCTCCCTGAACAGCGACCGACAGAGAGGGTTCATTTTAAGGCCGACTAAGTTAGAAGAATTTCTCCATCTGCATTGCTGCAATGCTGTCGTGAATCTTTTGGTATTTTTGCCGGATGGCAAATGAAGACCTTCTCAAAAAGATCATAGCCCACGCCAAAGAGTATGGGTTTGTGTTTCAGTCCAGCGAGATTTATGATGGATTGGCTGCCGTATATGACTACGGACAGAACGGGGTAGAACTAAAGCGCAATATCATCCAGTACTGGTGGCGCTCGATGGTACAGTACCACGAGAATATCGTGGGGCTGGATTCTGCCATCTTTATGCACCCCACCACCTGGAAAGCTTCGGGCCACGTGGATGCTTTCAATGATCCGATGATCGACAACAAGGATTCCAAGAAGCGATACCGTGCCGATGTGCTGGTAGAAGACCATCTGGGGAAGATTGAAGAAAAAATCCAAAAGGAGATCACCAAGGCAGCCAAACGTTTCGGGGACAGCTTTGACGAAGCGGTGTACCGCCAGACCAATCCGCGGGTGATGGGATACCTGCAGCAGATGGAGGAAATCAAGGGACGGCTCTACAAGTCGATGGAAGACAACGACCTGGATGGCATCAAGACACTGATAGAAGATCTGGAGATTTCCTGTCCGCTGAGCGGATCAAAAAGCTGGACGGAAGTGCGGCAATTCAACCTGATGTTCTCCACCAAAATGGGCAGTACAGCCGATGCTGCCAATACGATATACCTGCGCCCGGAGACTGCCCAGGGTATTTTTGTGAATTACCTGAACGTACAGAAAACAGGCAGGATGAAGCTGCCTTTTGGAATTGCCCAGGTGGGAAAGGCTTTCCGCAACGAAATCGTGGCCCGGCAGTTCATTTTTCGGATGCGTGAATTTGAGCAGATGGAGATGCAGTTCTTCATCCAGCCCGGTACGGAGAAAGAATGGTTTGAATACTGGAAAACCGAACGCATAAAATGGCATCAGGGCCTGGGCATTCCGGCCGAGTATTACCGCTTTCACGATCACGAGAAACTGGCGCATTACGCCAATGCCGCCACCGATATAGAGTTCCTGTTCCCGATGGGCTTCAAAGAGCTGGAAGGCATTCACAGCCGCACCGATTTTGACCTGGGCGCCCATCAGGAGCATTCCGGCAAAAAGCTGCAATACTTCGATCCGGACACCAACAGCTCTTATGTACCTTATGTGGTTGAAACTTCCATTGGCCTGGATCGCACCTTCCTTGCCATCCTGAGCTACGCATATTGTGAAGAGGCCCTGGAGGACGGCTCCACCCGTGTGGTGATGCGTATCCCGGCTTTCCTGGCACCTTATAAAGTGGCCGTACTGCCCCTGACGAAGAAAGACGGACTTCCGGAAAAAGGCAGGGAAATAATGGACGGCCTGAAAAGGCAGTTTATGTGCTATTATGAAGACAAGGACACCATCGGGAAGCGATACCGCCGCCAGGATGCCATCGGCACACCCTATTGTGTAACCATCGACCACCAAACCCTGGAAGATGAGACGGTCACTATTCGTGAAAGGGATTCGATGAAGCAGGAAAGAGTGCATCGGGATGAGCTGGCTGTGGTGATCGGGCGAAATCTGTAAAAAATCATTTCGAAGCATTTCTTCTTTAGTTTGAGGCGAAATCTTAACGATTGTTCAATCCCTGCTTAATACTCTTTTTACATAGATTGCTCACTTTTCGCACAAATCTGTGCGATGAAGAAAGTGTTGCAAATCATTGCTTTTCTAATCCTTGGGATACTATGGTTCGGACTGGCAAGCTATTTGCCGGTTCGCTACTTCCACCGTCCCGAGGCTTCTGCCTTCAAGGGAGACAGTATCTACAATCCATATCAGGATCTTTCCAAAAAAAGAATCTTTAGAGCCAACTTCCACGCCCATACGAGGAAGTGGGGTGGAATGACTTTCGGGGATGTCACGGAAAAGGAACTCCTTTCGCTATATCGTTCGCTGGGGTATGACATCATCGGTATATCGGATTATATGCACATCAACAATAGCCTTCGCGACAGTATGGGATTCATTCCTGTGTATGAGCACGGCACCAATTTCTCCAAAACACATCAGATACTGATTGGGGCATCCGCTCCTGTCTGGTCCGATCAGCCATTCTACCAGGGTTTTCATCAGAAGCAGCATAATCTTCAAACCTTACGAAAAAACAGTGCGCTCATCGCGCTGGCACACCCTGGGTGGTCAGGAGGCTACAAAGCCCGGGAGCTCAAATCTCTTGCCGGGTTCGATTTGGTGGAGATACTGAACCAGGGCAAACGATATGATGAACAATGGGATGCAGTATTGAGCTCGGGCTATCCGGCTTTCGCGGTAGGAAACGATGATTTTCACCTGATGCAATCCCGCGATTATGGCCGTGCATTAAACCTGATTTATGCTGACAGCCTTCAACAGACAGACATTGTGGAGGCATTAAGGAGTGGGAGGAACCTGGTGGTGAAAATGCCTCACAAAGACACGATGTGCTTACGGACCAAACAAAAACTCTTCTCTGATATACCGGTTTTACATAGCTTTACCCTCGACAGTAATGTAATTCGGATTGCTTTTGACCGAAAAATGAAGCGTGTCCGCTTTATACGCCAGGGCGGAGAAATTGCCTCAATGGGGAAAGACACTGCAATAGCTGTTTACCCAATGCAGTGCACAGACCAGTACATCAGGATCAGTGCTCAATTTGAAAACGGGACAGAGATACTGTTCAATCCCTTGTATAGATATGATATTGAGCCTTTTACTGCTCGCCAGGCGATCGTCGATCCGTGGAAAACGGCCGCTATCCGAATGATTATCCTGATTGTCTTAAGCTTTCCTTTGCTTATCCTGATCAAACGCAGGGCTCACTTCAGAAGACCATCCTTTCCTTTATGGACACAGATATTCCCAAAACCACAACACGGCTGAAAGCCCTCATTTTCATTGGCTTAATCAGCGGAATAAAAATCATTGCAGCATTCTTCCTGCAGCTGGGGAATGATGAGGTTTACTATCTGCAATATGCCCGTTTCCCGGATCTGAGTCATTTTGACCATCCACCAATGGTCGGTTGGATGATTCAGCTCACAACACTTAACCTGCTCTTTAGCAGCGATGTATTGGTTCGACTGGGCCCGATCCTGCTTTCAGCACTCACTTCCTGGATTGTTTTTCGCATCGCCAGGCGCCTGGCCGGAGATACTTCCGGCCTGATCGCCCTGCTCCTTTTTCATTCTTCGCCCTACTTTTCCGTGGTTTCCGGTTTTTTTGCGATGCCCGATGCAGCATTGGTACTGTTCCTGGCACTGGCGCTGGAACAGGCGACGCTTTTCAGCATTTCAGAGAGATCGCTCAAAGGTCAAAACCTGATGTACTTTGGATTATTCGTTGGCCTTGCTTCCCTTTCCAAATACTCCGCTCTCTTTTACTGGCCTGCAATGCTGGGCTTTCTTGCCCTATATCACCGCGACCAGCTGCTGAAGCCCCGCTTGTATGCTTCGCTTGTCATAACTATGATTTGCCTCCTGCCTGTGGTATGGTGGAATTGGCTACACGACTTTCAGAGTTTTTCCTTTCACAGCGAAAGGGCTGTGTGGCAAGGGGAACTTCGTTGGGATTATTTCTTCAGGGAGATGATGGGACAGGTTCTGATGGCTTCTCCCATTCTATTCCTTTTGCTGATGTATCGCCTGATGCATTATCGTGCACTCAAAACAATCATTGGAAAAAAGCAGGCTTCATTGCTTTTTCTTTCTTTTTTCCCAATATCCATCACATTCCTGGGAATCACACTCACACGGCCAAGCCTTTTGCACTGGAGTGGTCCAGCCTACCTTTCGGCTACGCTGATGGCTTCAGTCTGGCTTTCTGAAAAAATCAAAATGCGCGTCCTCCGCCTCAGTATTGCAGGCTATATTCTGAATATCCTCCTTATCATCCTTGGCACCATCATTATCCAAACAGGCATTCTTTCAGGCAAACTTTCCCCTGAAAAGGATGTCAGTCTTGATATGTATGGTTGGGATCAGGCAAAGCCCGCTTTGCTTACCCGCCTGCCTATGTTGAAGGAGCGACAGACCTGCTTTGCCTGCAGTAACTGGTTTCCGGCTGCCCATTTTGATCACTACCTGGCAGGTCCGCTTGGAAAAAAACTCTATGTTTCGGGCAGCCTGCATCGAACGCATAAGTATTTTGAGGTTAATCTTCATAATGGGGATATCCCTGCAGGAAGTGATCTTGTCCTCTTGTCGCACACAAGACATAAACGAATGGACACCACCCTTTTCATACCATACTTCAATGAAGCATCAGGCCTGGATAGTATTCCCATCCTGCGCCAGGAAAAAGTGGCAGGATATTTTTATTACTACCATCTGAAAGAGGCAAAGACGCTGATTCCGGCAACATTCTTCAACCAGGACGAGTGAATGCGAAGTGAGGAGTGTAAGAAGATTTCGTCAATATTGGAGGATAGTACAAAGTACACTATCTTCGCAGCATCAATAATTTTGGATGTTTAAAGTGATTTCGGAGCGTGTGCCTGCATAAGTCGTGGTGAAATGCCAGGACTTTGTTCTTTTTTTCCCCGGGTAGATTCCTGCCCTGGGTTATTTCAATATTCACTTATTTTACCATACTGCCTGCCGATGAGCCACTTCTTTCGGTTATGGGGCAGGACAAAACAGACTTTACAATGAGCACAGAACAAACATCCATACACGATTTCGATTTTCAACTCATCTGCGAATATTACGCCGGCATCGAACGGCAAGGCCCGGGCAGTCCGGAAGCCACCCTCAAAGCCCTCAGTTTTGTGGAAGCCTTTGGAGAGGAGGCACACATTGCGGACATCGGCTGCGGCACCGGTGGTCAGACGATGGTGCTGGCACAACACTGCCCCGCGCATATTCGAGGATTGGACCTTTTTCCCGAATTCATCAATCTCTTCAATAAAAATGCAGCGCGCCTGCAATTAGAGGACCGCGTTCAGGGGATGGTTGGGAATATGGAACAGCTTCCTTTTCGGGAAGAGGAACTGGATATGATCTGGTCGGAAGGCGCCATTTATAACATAGGTTTTGAGCGTGGAATGCTGGAATGGAGGCCCTTTCTGAAGCCCGGAGGCTGGATCGTGGTATCTGAGGCTTCGTGGTTTACCTCCCGGCGTCCGAAGGAGATTGAAGCATTCTGGGAGGATGCCTATCCGGGGATAGATACCATACCGGCAAACCTTGCCAGGATGCAGGATGCCGGCTATGTGCCGGTGGCCTCTTTTATTCTGCCTGAAGAATGTTGGACGGAACACTTCTATGCACCCCAGGTGAAACTACAGGAAGATTTCCTTAAGAAGTACGCCGGGAATTCCACGGCAGAGGCCTTTATTGAGAACCAGCGTGCCGAGACCAGGCTGTATATGAAATACAAGCAGCACTATGGTTACGCCTTCTATATAGGGAGGAAGCTTTAGGGAGGCTTAAAAGAAATTTATTCTATCCAGCTTTCCTCCATTCCGCTGCAAATCTTACCTTTGGCCTTCACCACGAAAAACCAAAGCAAATCATCTTATGAAAAAGTTTTTATCTCTCCTTAATGTAGCCTTGTTGCTGCTGCTGGTAGCCTGTACGCCCAAAGAAAAGTATCAGCGCAGTACGCATACTGATGCCAATGGCTACACTTATGAATCTTACAGCGACGACCCGCTGAACGCCCGCATCTATACCCTTGATAATGGGCTGAAGGTCTTCCTGAGCGTCAATCAGGACGAGCCACGGCTGGCTACCCTGATTGGGGTGCGTGCCGGCGCTGCCCACGACCCGCTGGAAACCACCGGGCTGGCCCATTATTTTGAGCATATGATGTTCAAAGGAACCGATGAGATCGGTACTTCCGACTGGGAGGCAGAATCTGCCCTGCTGGAACAAATTTCTGAGCGCTTTGAAGCCCACCGAGCCGCCACCGACAGCGCAGAAAAATTTGCCATCTACCTGGAAATAGACAGCCTTTCCACGGAAGCCTCCAAATACGCCATTCCTAATGAATACGATAAAATGGTAAGCACCCTGGGTGCCAAGAATACCAATGCGGGAACCTCCCTGGATTATACCGTGTATATCAATGATATCCCTGCCAATGCCCTGGAGAAATGGGCGATGCTGGAAAGTGAGCGCTTCAATGATATTGTGCTGCGCCTCTTCCATACAGAGCTGGAAACAGTGTATGAAGAATTCAATATGTACCAGGATATGGACCGTACCCGGGCCAATGCGGCGATGATGGCTGCCCTCTTTCCCAATCACCCTTATGGAAGAGCCATCATCGGCCTGCCGGAGCATCTCAAAAATCCGTCGATGGTCAAAATATATGAATTCGCTCAAACCTACTACGTTCCTAACAATATGACTGTAGCCATTGCCGGAGACCTTGATTTTGAAGAAACCATAAAGGTGATCGACCGCTACTTCGGACCAATGGCAGCAGGCGAACTCCCTGAAACACAAACCATAAATGAAGAAGCCCTGACAGAAGCAAAGGCCGTGGATGTCTATGGCCGCGATGCCGAATCGGTGCAGATGAGTTTCCGCTATGCCGGTGTAGGCAGCCACGACCATCTGATGGTCAGCCTGATCGATAAAATCCTGAGCAACAGCAAAGCCGGCCTGATCGATCTGAACCTGAACCAGGAACAAAAGGTTCTCAATGCAGGATCCTATGCCTATTTCCTGAAAGACTACGGAATGCACAGCTTCTATGGGCGCCCCCGGCAGGGCCAGAGCCTGGAGGAGGTAAAAGACCTGTTGCTGGCTGAAGTGGAAAAAGTTAAAAAAGGGGAGTTCGACGACTGGCTGCTGGAGGCCATCATCAACGATATGCGCCTTAGGGAAATCCGGCGGATGGAAAGCAATTTCTCCCGCGTCTTCAGCTATGTAAACGGATTTACCACCCATCAGGAATACAGCGAACAGCTTTCCTTTATTGATAATATGGAGAAGATCACCAAAGAGGAGGTGATGCAGTACGCCAATGAAAACTACGGAGAGAATTATGTGGTGGTGTACAAGCGTACCGGTGAACCCCAGCGCATTGTAAAAGTAGAAAAGCCGCCTATCACTCCTATAGAGATCAACCGGGATGAGAAATCGGAATTCTTTGTCCGCTTTGAAGAAATGAAAACCGAGGACCTGGAGCCTGTTTTTGTAGATTACCCTGCATCCATTTATACAAGTTCTCTCGACAATGGACTTGAGTTCAACTATATAGAGAACAAAACCAATGAACTCTTCAATCTCCAGTACATCCTGGATATGGGGTCGGATAATGATCTGTTGCTTCCCTTGGCCGTGAACTACCTTCCCTATCTGGGAACGGAAAAGTATACCGCCGCCGAGCTGCAGCAGGAGATGTTCCGCCTGGGGCTGACGATGGATGTAAGTACGGGCAATGATCGGTGCTACGTCTATATTACCGGACTGGAATCCTCTCTGGAAGAAGGGGTCGACTTGCTGGAGCACATCTTATCCTCTGTTCAGCCCGATGAAGATGCTTTCCGGGATTATGTGGACGGCATACTTAAGAAAAGGATGGACAGCAAACTCGACAAGGATGCCATTTTATGGCGGGCCCTCTTCAATTACGGCAAATACGGGGCTGAGAACCCCTTCACGCACATTCTTCCGGAGGACAGCCTTCGGGCACTGGATCCCTCGAAGCTGACAGAGGTGCTCCGTCAACTGACATCCTACAAGCACCGCATTTTTTACTATGGAAAGAAAAGTCCCGATGAGGTAAGCAGTTTGCTGCTGGCTAAACACAATGTCCCTGAGACCTTGCTTGATTATCCCCCGGCAAAAAATTTCCCCTTTCAGAATACCGATCAGGACCTGGTTTATTTTGTGGAATACGATATGGTCCAGGCCAACATTCTGATGCTGGCCAAAGGCCCTGAGTTTGATGCCTCCCTGATTCCGGCAGCCCAACTTTTCGGCGAGTATTTCGGGAGTGGACTGTCTTCTATCGTCTTTCAGGAAATTCGCGAATCCAAGGCCCTGGCTTATGCCGCCTTCTCCGCCTTCTCTATTCCGCAGAAAAAAGAAGATCCTTTCTATCTCTATGGTTTTGTAGGAACCCAGGGCGACAAGCTCAATATTGCCACCGATGCCCTGATGGAGCTGATGAATGAGATGCCCCGCGCCCAGCAGCAATACGACCTGGCCAGGGAGAGCATTATGAAAAAGATCGAAACCGAGCGCATCATCAAAACCCGGATATTCTGGACCTGGCAAAGGCTGCAGGATCAGGGGATTGATTATGATATCCGGCGCGATGTGTATGCACAGATGCAGGAGATGAGCCTGGATGAGTTTGAAGCCTTCTTTAACCAGTACATCGCTGGAAACAGCTACATATACCTGATAATGGGCAAGAAGGAAAACCTGGATATGAATATCCTGGCCCAGATGGGAACCCTGAAGGAACTCAGTCTGGAAGAGATCTTTAATTACTGATCCGGATATGCGCCTGTGCCCCTTATATGCAAGGGCACAGGCGCATAACTTTTTCTCCGGCTGCTTGTTGGTATTCTGCCCGGCTGGAGTCTTCAGCCCGGTTGAAGAAATTATGGTATGACAGGCATTCTGATCATCTATCTTCTGGCAGGAGCTTCCCTTTTCCTGCTTCCGGCACCCCTGAAACGCATCCGCGGCATCTGGATGGCTGTGCTTCAATTTGCTTTTTTCTTTTGGTTCATTTACCAAAGTCAGGGGGTCATAGAAGGGATCAACCGAACCGAGTCCTTCCCCTGGATACCGGAGCTCGGCCTTGGGTTTGATTTTCTTCTCGATGGGCTGAGTCTTGCTTTTGCTTTGCTGATCACAGGTATAGGAGGGCTGGTTTTTCTCTTTGCCCACGCCTATATGAAGCCCTATGCCCGCACCGATCTCTTCTTCTTCCAGCTCTGGATGTTCAGCGGCGCAATGCTCGGTTTGGTGCTCTCGGCCAACCTGCTGCAACTCTTTGTTTTCTGGGAACTTACTTCTGTTTTGTCCTTCTTTCTGATCCATTTTCATCACGAAAGGGAAAGTGCACGGAAATCGGCCTTCACAGCATTCTATATCACCACCTTTGGCGGACTTTGTCTTCTGAGCGGCATACTGCTTCTGGGAAGTGTGACAGGAACATATACCTTCGCCGGCTGGTTGGCAGAGGCAGAGACCATCAGGCAGAGCGCGTATTATGTCCCTGGCCTTCTGCTCATTCTGTGTGGGATTTTTACCAAATCAGCGCAGTTTCCTTTTCACTTCTGGCTTCCCGGCGCAATGCAAGCCCCTACGCCGGTCAGTGCCTACCTGCATTCAGCCACGATGGTCAAAGCCGGATTTTTCCTCCTGGCCCGCTTGAACATCATCCTGGGTGGTACGCCCCAGTGGAGTTATATTGTTTCAGGAGCAGGCCTGCTCACAATGTTGTTGGGAGCCTGGTTTGCAATTACACGCAGTGAACTGAAAAGCCTGCTGGCCGATACCACCCTCTACGCCCTGGGTGTTTTGGTCCTGTTGATGGGCATAAACACACTTCTTTCACTTAAAGCTGCAATGCTCTTTCTGTTTGTACACGCCTTGTATAAAGCCACCTTATTTATGATTACCGGCACCATCGACAAAAAGGCGGGTACACGTGAAATGCACCTGCTGGGCGGGTTGAGGAAAGAGATGCCTTACAGTTTTCTGATCACGCTCCTTGCCGTCTTGTCGATGGCAGGATTCCCGCCAATGCTGGGCTTTCTGGGTAAAGAGCTCATTTATGAGGCAACTCTTCAGCTTCCTGATATCGCCCTGGCCGTGATGGTGATCGGAGTTTTCTCTAATGTGCTGATGGTGGCTGTGTCCACCAGCCTGGTCATCCGTGTTTTTCTGGGCCCACGTAATCCTGCGCTCCCTGCTGTAAAGGAAAAGCGTGGATCTCTGCTCATCCTCGTCCCCCTGCTGTTGGCCCTGAGCAGCCTGGTTTTCGGTTTATTGCCCGGACTGCTGGGAAACACCCTCCTTCAGTCTGCCCTGGAAGCCATTCACCCCTCGCCCGGAAATGTGGAGATCAAGCTCTGGCACGGCTTCAATACCGTGCTGCTGCTCAGTGCCCTTACCGTAGCCCTGGGAGGCATCCTTTCCTGGTTCTTATTATGCAACGAAAACCTGATGCAGCGCTGGCACCGTTTGAATGCAGCCTGGGTGCGCTTTTATTTCATTGATGTGTTCTTTCAGTCCATTGACGCAGTTGTGCGCTTTTCTGATAAAAAGAATCAAGTGATCCAGCACGGTTATCATCGCTATTATATTATTACCATCATCCTTATTTCCAGCGTATTATTGTGGTATCTCTTCCTTGTCTCGAATGACAGGCTGCTGGTTTTCCCTCCAGGGGAGTACCCTTTTTATATCCTGGGTCTGGTGGCAATGATGATTCTGGGAACTGTGCTGACTGTCCTTTCAAGCAAACGCATCAGTGCCATCATCGGGATGGGGGTTACAGGCTACGGGCTCGCTCTCATCTTTATGTATTACAGTGCTATCGACCTGGCCATCACCCAGATTCTGGCTGAAACCCTCACTGTTGTGTTGTTTGTGCTTGTACTGCAACGCCTTCCCCGTTTTGCGCGCTTATCTGCCCGATTAGCTAAATTCCGGGATCTGGGTATTGCATTGGTGTTTGGCAGCATTATGACCCTTTTGGCTCTGAAGGCATCCAATACCGAAACCTTGAAAGGGGTCTCGGATTTTTATCTTGAAAACAGTTATGCTCAGGCTTACGGACGCAATGCGGTTAATGTTATTCTGGTTGATTTTCGAGCGCTGGATACCCTTGGAGAAGCAGCTGTACTTGTTGTGGCCGCCCTGGGTGTGTTTGTGTTGTTGAGCAAAAACAGGAGGAGAGAATGAATTCCAATGTATTGCAACTGGCAGAGAAGTATGTGCGATGGCTCTTATTGCTGTTCGCTTTCATTGCATTGCTGCGCGGCCACAACCTCCCGGGCGGAGGCTTTATAGGCGGATTACTGGCGGGCTTATCTGTGGTTTTTCAGGGCTTCGCCTATACTCCGGATTATGCTTTGGGGCGCCTGCTTTTCCCCCCGCGCATTTTTCTGGCTTCGGGGCTCAGTCTGGTACTATTGAGTATGTTCCCGGCCCTGCTGACCGGAGAGGTCCTGATGCAAGGAGTCTGGATTGCTCTGCTTCCACGAGAAGCCCTCAAAGTTGGCACCCCCCTTCTCTTTGATCTCGGAATCTTCCTGACCGTGATAGGGGTGAGCCTGAGTTTTTTGTTTTCACTGAAAAAGTTTGTGTGATGGAAAGCGTGATGGCCATACTGACCGGCATTTTGTATACCGCGGGGGTTTATATGATCCTGAGGCGGAGTATCCTGAAGTTCATTATTGGCATCATTTTCCTGAGCAACGCCACCAATCTGCTCATTTTTCTTTCTGCCGGGCTGATCAGCAATGCCCCTCCCTTCACGGATGGTGAAGGGAATGGGCAGGGGATGGCCGATCCCCTGCCTCAGGCCCTCGTCCTCACGGCGATTGTCATTGGGTTGGGCGTGGTGGCTTTTACCCTGGCACTGAAGTATAAATACTTTGAGATCACCGGTTCCGACGATCTGGACGAAGTAAAACCCACCGAATCCTGATGCAAACAGCTTTGCCCATACTTATTCCCTTATTGTGGATGATCATTTTGATCTTCAATAGATCAAGACCTGTTTCCCGGATCATCGGCGTGGCGGGTAGTATTGTCCTTTTTCTGGTGAATGGAATGATATTCCGGAAGGTGATGAGCGAAGGCATTCAGGTTTTGCAGATGGGCGGTTGGATTGCACCATATGGAATCAGCCTCGTCATCGATCCACTCAGCGCCGGGATGCTCCTGGTCACTTCGCTAATTCTGCTTTGTATCTCCATTTATTCCATAAGCTTTATGGATTGGAAGCCCGGGATGAGCCGCTTTTATATCTTCTTCTTTTCCCTCACTATGGGCCTGAACGGGGCCTTCATCAGCGGGGATGTCTTCAACCTCTTTGTCTGGTTTGAACTTATCCTGATTTCCTCCTTCGTGCTCATCACCTACGGGAGCCTCAAAGCCCAGCTTAAAGGCGGCATCAAATATCTGGCGCTAAACCTATTGGCATCCTTCTTTTTTCTGGCCGGAATAGGTTTGCTCTACGGTAAAACAGGAAGCCTGAATATGGCGCACCTGGCCTGGCTCATAAGGCAGGCCGATGATCTTTCCTGGCTGAACACTCCGGCAATGATGGTATTTCTGGCTTTCGGAATCAAATCAGCCCTTTTTCCACTCTTTTTCTGGTTGCCGGCCTCCTATCCAACCCCTAATATCACGATCACCGCTCTGTTTGCCGGACTGCTCACTAAGGCAGGCGTATATGTTCTGCTCCGACTTTTTACCCTCATATTCATTCAGGATCCAGTATTTTGGCACAGCCTGTTTGGCGTTGCAGCCGGGGCCACGATGTTGAGTGGGGGAATGGCTGCGATGGCGCAGAACGAAAGCCGGAGGATTCTTTCCTATCATATTATCAGTCAGATCGGTTATATGGTGATGGGCCTGGCTGTTTTCACCCCCCTGGCCCTGGCCGGAGCCATCTTCTTTGTGATCCATAATATGATCGCCAAAACCAATGCCTTCCTGGTAGCAGGGATGATAGAGAAAGTGAGTGGCTCTTTCCAACTGAAAGAGCTCGGAGGCTTGTACAAAAGCCATCCCCAGCTGGCCGTCCTTTTCCTCCTGCCTGCCTTTGCCCTCGCTGGAATACCGCCCATATCCGGTTTCTTCGCAAAGTTCATTCTGATCAAATCAGGAATAGAAGCCGGGGCTTTCGTGATTACGGCTGTGGCGGTCCTCACAGCTATGCTGACCTTGTTTTCGATGATCAAAATCTGGAACGAAGCTTTTCTGAAAACAAAGGATGAAGAACAAGAAAATGAGCATACAATACGCCTTGGATGGAGGGCGCTGCTGCCTTCTGCCATACTGGGACTGGCCAGCCTCCTGATGGGGATTTTTGCCCGCCCTGTATACCTTTGGGCAATGAAAGCGGCAGAAATGCTCTACGAGCCTGCGCGATATATTGAGGCCGTTTTGGGAATATAAAATTGCAATGATGATGAAACGACTACTATACAGTTTCCTCTTTCTGCTACACTACCTGCAAAACCTGGTGAAATCGAACCTGATCATTGCGGTCGATGTATTTCGACCGAAAATGCGCATCCGGCCTGGCTTTTTTGAAACCGACATCATTCTTGAGAGCCGCCGGGGCATTGCCCTTTGCGTACACACCATTTCAATGACCCCGGGAACCCTCATCGTGGATGTCAGCGAAGACCTGAAGCGGATGCGGATACACGCTCTCTATATTCATCAGGAAGCGGCCTTGCGCAAGGAGATCGTACAGATTCAGAATTACATAAAAAAGATGCTGGAATAATGGGCGAACACGACCACATCAGCCTTTGGCTTTACTTGTCGATGGGGCTTTTGCTGATTGCCCTCTTGCTCACTTTCATTCGCCTGGTGAAGGGGCCGGAGGTGAACGACCGGGTGGTGGCCCTCGACCTGATCGCTTCGGTGGTAATGGGCTTTATCCTGGTTTACAGTGTTATGACTGGGGATCCGTTTTATATGGATATACCCCTGGTTATTGCCCTGATCTCTTTCATCGGTACGGTAGCCATCTCTACCTACCTCAGACAAAAGAACCTTCAAAAATGATCCCTGATATCATCATCTTTCTTGGCGCCTGCTTCATACTTATCGCCGCCCTCGGGATACTTCGATTCGGGGATATCTTCAGCCGTTTGCACGCCACCACCAAGGCCACGTCCTTTGGAATTCTTCTGATTTTGATCGGGATAAGTCTTCATTTCAGCACCTGGCTTATCATTCTAAAAGCCTTGCTCATTGTGCTTTTCATTTTCCTGACGGCACCACTTGCTGCCCATTCCATTGCAAAGTCCCTGGGAATACGGGCTCCCAGTGGTAAGGAAGATCCTTCCGACTCAAATAAAGAAGCATAAGGACACACCGATACGGCAACCTCTGGCCTGAGGAATGGGTCTGTTATACTCAGAGGCCTCCTGCTTTGCAGTTTGGCCGATAAATGCTAATATTGCTGATTGCTAAGAATATGGGATCAATGACCACAAACACTATCAGATCAAGAAGAATGGCTTTGGCCTGCTTTAAGCAAACCGGCATTTGGCTGTTCCTTTTTGTGTTTTCACTCACTTATCAAGGCATACGGGGACAAACCGACACCCTTTTCTGGTTTGCTGCACCGGAGGTCAGCGAGAACCTGGCTTCCAACGACCGCCCCATCTTCCTTCGCCTGTCCGCCTTTTCCGAATCCTCGGATGTGATCATCTCCCAGCCGGCCAATCCCGGCTTCACACCCATCACAGCCTGGGTGCCGGCATTCAATACCGTAAATATCGACCTTACCAGTTTTATCGATGATATTGAGAATAAACCCGCGAATACTATTCTGAACTTCGGATTGTCGATCAAGGCCACCAAGCCCGTAACGGCATACTATGAAGTGGCCTCCACTATTTGCAATTGCAACCCCGAGATCTTTACCCTTAAAGGCAGCAATGCCCTGGGAAACAGTTTTGTGATCCCGATGCAGAACAGTTTTGGCAACAGCCTGGCTGCCAGTCCGGCCGCCAAAAGCTCCTTCGATATTGTCGCCACCGAACCCTATACCCAGGTGACCATTACTCCCGCAGCAGCCATCATAGGTCATCCGGCCAATATTCCCTTCAACATCACCCTGCAGCGCGGACAAACCTATTCTGCGACAGCCGCAGGGCAAAGTGCAGCGGCCCACCTGGGGGGATCCATCGTAACTTCCAATAAACCCATCGCCATCACCATCAAGGATGACCAGGTGCAGGCTTCCGGACAAACTTGTCAGGATCTGATGGGCGACCAGATTGTGCCGGTGAGTGTGCTGGGGACGGAATACATTGCGGTGAGAGGCTTTTTGAACGAAACCATTAACGACCGGATCTATATTACCGGAACCACAAACAATACAGACATCTTCATCAATGGTGGCGCAAGCCCGGTAAGCAATATCGATCAGGGTGAGATTTATATGATTGAACTCACAGACAGTACGGTCTATATTCTGGCAACCGAAAACATTTATGTCTTGCACGTCTCGGGCACCGGTTGTGAAATGGGTGCAGCCCTGCTGCCTCCCATCGACTGCACCGGATCGGTGGCGGTCAGTTTCACCCGAACCACCAATGAGTATTTCGGGGCTATCCTCATCGTGAATGCCGGCAGTGAAACCGACTTCACACTCAATGGCAACCCCACCCTGGTTAACCCCAATATGTTTTTCCCCGTGCCGGGCAGCGGGGGTGCGTTTGTGGCCGCCTCGGTGAATTGGAGCACCTTTGTCCCGTTAAGCTCCGCCTCGCTGATCACCAACTCTTCCAGTTATTTTCATATCGGTATTATCAATGGCAGCGATGGGAACGGAGTACGCTACGGATACTATTCCAACTACTCCAACCTTAACCTGGGAGATGATAAACTGATCTGCCCGGGCGACTCTATCGTGCTGGATGCCGGGGCAGAAAAAACCAATGTAATCTGGAGCACCGGAGAAACCACTACCAGTATTACTGTACGCGACTCGGGGATGTACTGGGTAGAAGCAACCCTGGGGAATTGCACCCTGAAGGATTCCCTATACATCTTTTTTGATACCAGTCCGGATGTGGACCTGGGCAACGATACCATCATCTGCGACGGGCATAGCATCACTTTCACCGCCGACAGCGGTCAATACTCCTATCGCTGGTTCGACAACTCCACCAGCCCCAGCTTTACCACCAGCAATGCCGGTGCATACTGGATTGCCGTCACTGATACCATCAGCTCCTGTGTACAATACGATACGGTGACCTTACAACTCCAGCCCCTGCCTGATATCAACCTGGGAGAGGATACCATTATCTGCTCCAACGAAATCATCACATTTACACCCGGGCCGGGTTTTGCTCGCTATACCTGGCAGGACGGAAGTATTCAGCCCTCCATCTCTGTGTTCAAAACCGGTTTGTATTGGGTGATCGTCGAAGACGACAAAGGATGTATTGGGAGAGATTCCGTGGAGTTGTATGTTAATCAGGCTCCTACCATCAACCTGGGGCCGGATACCCTCTACCTTTGCAATGTTTCTTCCATCCGTCTGGATGCAGGAGCCATAGACACGACAATGCAATATGAATGGCAGGATGGCAGCCAGACCCGCTACTTTGAGGTCAGTCTGCCCGGAACCTATTATGTTTGGGCCGGCCGGGGCGATTGCTTCGACTCGGATACCATTGTAGTGGAAACCTGCACCGACTTCTGGATACCCAATGCTTTTACCCCCAATGGGGATGGCAGGAATGATGAGTTCCGCATTCTCACCAGTGCCAATGAAGATGTGACTCGCTATGCACTCTCCATATACAACCGTTGGGGTGAACTCGTCTTTTACTCCGAAAACATCAACCAGGGATGGGATGGCACATTCAATAACAAGCTGGCTCCGCAGGGGGTCTACCATTATGTACTGACTTTCGAGGCAGCCGGCAATGTGATGTTGGAGAAAGAGGGCAGCTACCGCGGGCATATCGTGCTTATCCGGTGACCACTCATCACTTACGTTCAGCCATTGATATGAAAATCAAAACGGTTCTGCTATTCTTTCTGGCTTGTTCCTTCCTTTTCCTTTCCGGCCAATCGCCTGACCCCTGGGAAACCTGGTTTGAGCGATCGGATGGAACGGAAACCCCACGCTACGAGGCCACACTGAACTACTGCCAGCAGCTTGCCGATAGCAGTGACTGGGTTTATCTTACCTATTTCGGAGAAAGTCACCAGGGCCGAAGCCTGCCCCTGCTGATCGCCGATAAGGATGGGCACTTTGAACCCCACACCAGGAATAATAAAGTGGTTGTGCTGATTCAGGCGTGTATTCATCCCGGAGAATCGGAAGGGAAAGACGCGGGATTGATGCTGCTGCGCGATATCGCCATTCATCAAAAACTCGCTCCATTGCTGGATCATATCACCCTGCTCTTTATCCCGATTTTCAATGCTGACGGACACGAGCGCTTCGGACCCTACAACCGCATCAATCAGAACGGGCCCAAAGAAATGGGCTGGCGTTCCAATGCAGTGAACCTGAACCTGAACCGTGACTACCTGAAAGTGGATGCCGTGGAAATGAAAGCCTGGCATACCCTTTTCAATGCCTGGAATCCTGACTTTTTTATAGATTGCCACAGCTCAGATGGGTCGGATTATCAGTACGTGATGACATATCTGATGGAGATTAACGGGACAATGGATGCCGAGCTCACGCGCTGGCAGGCTGAGGAAATCATTCCCTACCTGGAAAAGAGTATGGAGGAAAGCGGCTTCCCCATTCATCCTTATGTTTCCTTTCGAAATTGGTTTGACCCCGAAAGTGGCATCCGTCACTACCCTGCCCAACCCGCCTTTTCCACCGGATATACCGCCCTGCGCAACCGGCCGGGTTTGTTGTTGGAGACCCATATGCTTAAGCCTTATGAAGAAAGGGTGGAGAGCACCTATCAAATGATACACCATTGTCTGGCCTTCCTGAACCAGGACCCCATAGGGTTTAAAAATAGGATTGCTGCGGCCGATGCCCACGCCGCATCTTCGCTCTTTCGGGAGGAGGCTTACACTATCCGCTGGGAATCTGACTTTTCCGACAGCACCTGGAAGCCCTTTAAAGGAATTATGTGGGAGAAGCAAAAAAGTGACCTGACAGGAGGGGATTGGTATCAGTATAATGGAGATACCGCCACTTTCCTGATGAAAACCTTCGACAAATACCTTTCTCGGGAAGAAGTAATGCTTCCTGAAGCCTATATTGTTCCGGCAGAGTGGAAAGAGGTGATCAAGGTGCTGGAATACCACGGAATGATAATGATGGCGATCCCCCAGGAGGTTATACTTCCCGTGGAAACCTATCGCTTTTATGATTATCACTGGGAGCGTACACCCTATGAGGGTCGGTTTCGCGTGAACACCAAAGCCCGGCTTGTCAGGCAGGAGCTTCGTTTTGCGGCCGGCTCTGTTTTGGTTCCGATGAATCAGGCTTCTTCCCGATTGATTGCGTACGCGCTGGAACCGATGGCCAACGGATCTCTGCTGCAATGGGGATTTTTCAATGCCATATTTGAACAAAAAGAATACGGCGAAACCTGGATTATGGAAAAGATCGCCAGGGATATGATCCGGGAGAATCCGGAACTGAAAACTGAATTTGAATCAAAGAAAGCGGCAGACCCAAATTTTGCCGGCAGCCAATGGCTTCAGTTGAACTGGTTTTATTCGCAGACCCCCTATTGGGATGAGCATAAAGATCTTTATCCGGTCGGGAGAATTATGGATGCCTCTGTGTTAAAAGATATAGGTGATTAAGCCCTCGATGATAGGCTTTCCTGCTGAGTTTTCACCAATCCCGGCATTTTTTTAACATTCAGGGCTTTCTTCCCCGGACCCCTTTGTATCTTGATTCCCCTTTTATGAAGCAGAAGCCTCAATCCGTCCTTTTTGCTTTGTTATGGAAGCATTCTCTGCTCATCCTGTTGGCCATAATTCTTTCAGCCTGCCCTGCCAATCAATACCGCTATTCCGCCGAGCATATTCTTCCCGGATCTGTCCTGAGAAAAGTAACTGAGGAAGGAAAACTGAGGGCCATTACCCAGTACAGCCCTACTACCTACTTCATTTACAGGGGAGAACCTATGGGATTCCATTATGAATTGCTTCACCGGTTTACCAGTGAACACGGCCTGGAACTGGAGTTGGTCACAGCGACGGATCTGGGTGAAACTTTTTCCCTTTTGCTGGAGCAGGAAGTGGATGTGGTAGCGATGGACCTGACCGTGACCAGGGAAAGAAGCCAATGGATGAGATTTATTCATCCCCATAATCAGACACGGCAAGTGCTGGTTCAGCGGAAGCAAGGCCTTGTTCCCGCCGGAAGGGATGATATTCAAACTCCTTTCATCCGGAACCCATTGGATCTGGGAGGAAAAACCATCATCATTCAGAAAGGAAGTTCATACCTGAACAGGCTCAGGCATTTGCAGGAGGAGATCGGGGATTCCATCCGGGTGGTGGAGCACCCGGACTACAGTGTGGAGCGCCTGATCCGTATGCTTGCCCGGGGAGAGATCGATTATACCGTAGCCGATGAGAACGTGGCTTTGATGAATCGCACCTGGTATCCCAACCTGGATGTAAGAACGGCCATCAGCTTCAAGCAGAATCTAGCCTGGGCAGTTCACCCCGGTGCCGACAGCCTGCAAGGCCTGATGAACGCCTGGATGAAGGAATTCACCACTACTACTGCTTTTCGCCAGCTTTATGACAAGTACTTCCGGAGCAAAAAGATGCTGGACCTGGCTGAAGCCGAATTCCTCTCCGATGAGTCCGGGGTGATCTCAGTATATGATGAGGTAATTAAAGAGACCAGCAAAATCATCGGCTGGGACTGGCGTCTGATCGCTTCCCTGATCTTTCAGGAATCGCGTTTCCATCCGGAGGTCAGATCCTGGACCGGGGCTTTCGGCCTGATGCAGCTAATGCCGGAAACGGCTGCCGAATTAGGAGTGGATACCGCGTCCTCTCCTGAAGAACAGATTGAGGCAGGGGTACGCTACCTGAAAATTCTGGATCGCCAACTGGAGGAGCAGATCCCTGACCCGGAAGAAAGGAAAAAGTTTGTGCTGGCCGCCTATAATGTCGGCATTGGCCACGTCCTGGATGCCCGCCGTTTGGCTGAAAAAAACGGAAGGGACACCAATGTGTGGTTCCGGAATGTGGATACCTTCCTTTTGCAAAAATCATTTCCTGAGTATTACAATGACCCGGTGGTCTATTATGGTTATTGCCGGGGTGAAGAACCGGTGGCTTTTGTAGCAGAGATACTTCAACGCTTCCGACTGTATTTGGACGTGATTCCGGAATAGGGGGTATTATCAAAAAGTTTAGCAAATTTGCGATGGGAAAGTAAAAATGGCTGTTCGTTATCTTTTCTGGGTATTCCTGCTGTTTGCCGGGCTTGTCCGGGCACAGGTGAATTCCCCGCTACCTCCACAGGAATCCGCGGAGGAAGATAGCATCAGGGCTCTGGCAATGATGCAGGAGCAGCAGAAGCTATTGTATTACAATCAGGGGCTGGAGCATCTGCGGCGCCGTGAGTGGCATCCCGCCCGACGCCGTTTTATGGATGCCCTTCAGCTTGATTTCGGATTCTATGAGGCCCGCTTCCAGTTTGCGGTTGCCACCTTCGGAGCAGGCTATCACGAGCTTGCCATCGAAGAATTCAACCTGCTACTGAAAGACAGTACCGACCACCGCATTTTCGTGCACCGTGCACGCGCTTACCGCGCATTAGGCCGGCAGGAGGAGGCAGTCAGGGATATGGAGACCGCCATCTCAATGGACTCCACCTACGGGGAAACCTGGTATGACGTGGGCCTGCAGCGCTTTGCCCTGGATGATTTTGAAGGTGCCCTGGTGGCATTCCGGAAGGTAATTCAATTTGATAGTCTCAAT
Organism: uncultured Lentimicrobiaceae bacterium; assembly: GCA_964590645.1. Classification (GTDB taxonomy): domain Bacteria; phylum Bacteroidota; class Bacteroidia; order Bacteroidales; family JAGNHN01; genus JAGNHN01. Next base: position 20,538 of record CAZPYJ010000003.1, on the reverse strand, counting down.
GCCCTTGCCTGGCACGATCTGGGAAGCTTGCAAAGACTGATGGGACGACCGAAAAGTGGCATCCTGGCCATCAAAAAAGCCATTGCACTGGATACAAACCTGGCCCTCTTTTATGCCAACCTGGGATCTGCGTTTAAAGACCTTCAGCAATACGACAGTGCCCTGCTTGCGTATAACAAAGCCGTAGAATTGGCCCCGGAGAACCATATCTTCCTGAATTCAAGAGGAACAATCAAAGCAAAATTGGAGGATTACCGTGAGGCCATCGCAGACTACTCTGCTGCAATCAAAATAAAAACAGATTATGCCCTTGCCTGGAATAACCGGGGGAATGCTTATTACCATCTGCGGCAGTTTGAAGATGCGATCAGAGATTATGACCTGGCCTTGCTCATCCAAAGTGATTATGCCAATGCCCTGCTGAACAGGGGAATCGTCAGGCAGCAAATGCGCAATGAGCTTGGTGCTTGTGAAGACTGGGCCGAAGCGGCCGCATTGGGTTCGGCCCAGGCAGAGCAATATCTGAAGCTATACTGCGGACGGGACAGGAAAGGAGGTATACGATGAGACGGCTTCCTTTGCTCTTGTTTGTTAGTGCCTTATGCTGGAAAATCATCGCTGTTCAGGCACAAAATGAAGGGAGTGTTCCTTTTGACCGTAAGGCATTTCCGGATGTAGACCGAAAACAGCTTAAAGAATATACAGACCGGATAAAGGAAGGGGATACCTATTTTGAACTGGGATTTCCTGCGGCCCATCGCGAGGCCATCGACCTCTACCTCCCGGCACAGGAGTTCAATCCAAACAATGCCAGCCTGAATTATAAGTTGGGAGTGGCATACCTGAATACCCATATTCATAAAAGGTCGTTGCAACACCTGAAACGGGCTTATTATCTGGATAAGCAGGTTTCCCCTCAAATTCTGCTCTGGCTGGGTGAGGCCTATCATCATAATATGATACTGGATACCGCAATGGAGTATTACCGGCGTTCTGAAGCCACAGCCCGGGATCCATCCTATGTTCAATTGCAGATGGCAGCCTGCCGGCGCGCTGAGGGTTTTATCCAGAACCCTGAAAATGTTTTTATTGATAATCTGGGGCAGGGTGTAAATACGCCCTGGCCAGAGTATTCTCCAGTGATTACTGCTGATGCTACCACGATGTACTTTACTTCGAGCCGGCCTGATACCAAAGGGGGAATGCGTTCAAGGGAAGATTTGCAATTCTATGAGGATATTTATTTCAGCGTCAGGGGGGAGGCAGGTTGGTCGATGGCACGCAAAGTGGAAGATCCCATCAATACCGAATTTCACGATGGCATCGTGGGTTTGTCGAACGATGGAACCCGGCTGTTTATCTATCGAGGAGTAAACGGAGGGGATATCTTTTACAGCGAGCTGGATGGTTTTGAATGGTCGGAACCCGTCCCCATCCCTGGTAATATCAATACTCCATCACAGGAATCTTCCGCTTCTTTCTCTCCGGATGAGCGAACCATTTATTTTACCAGCGACCGGAAGGGAGGCTATGGGGGCAGCGACATCTATAAGGCCACACGGGATGCCCGCGGGCGCTGGAGCAATATTGAAAACCTGGGTCCGGTGATCAATACCGAAGGAGATGAGTTTGGGGTATATATGCACCCGGATGGTAAAACCTTGTATTTCAGTTCAAACCGCCATACCACTATGGGAGGGTTTGATGTGTTTTACACTACCTGGGACGGCCTGAGCTGGTCGCAGCCCGTAAATATGGGCTACCCGATTAATACGCCTGATGATGAAATCTTTATGGTTGTATCTGCCGATGGCCGTTTTGGATACTTTGCCTCCAGCCGCCCCGGAGGTATGGGCGATAATGATATTTATCAGATTGTATTCCTGGGTACCTTCAAACCTGTAATGGATGATGCCGAGGATATTCCGCTGGCAGGCATTGACATCTCTCTGCGGCGCACCGAAATCGAAACCCCTCCGGAAGTGGTGGTGCGTGAACTTACCCTGCTCAAAGGGCATATACTGGATGCCTTTACCCAGGAAGCCATAGAAGCCCGCCTTGAGGTGACCGACAATGTGCTGGGGGAAGTCATTGCCGAATTTTCTTCTAATGCCCTCAGCGGACGTTACCTGATCGCTCTTCCCTCGGGCAAGGACTACGGGATTGCGATTACGGCTGATGGATACCTGTTCTATTCCGTGAACATCAACGTGCCCCTGGCAAGCGGTTTCCAGGAAATCGAGAATGATATTTTCCTTTTCCGGCCTGCGGCTGGACAAAGGGTGGTCTTGCGGAATATTTTCTTCGACTTCGACAAAGCCACCCTCCGGCCTGAATCGAGGGTAGAACTTGATCGTTTATACAATATGATGCTGGAATATCCCACAATGTATATTGAAATTGGGGGACATACCGATAATATTGGTTCGGCATCATACAACAAATGGCTATCGATGGAGAGAGCCAAATCGGTGGCCCAATACCTGATCGACAGAGGCATACCGGAATACCGGCTGGAATATGTGGGTTATGGTCTCGAGAAACCCATAGCAGACAATGCTACCGCTTCAGGCCGCCAACAGAACCGCCGCACAGAATTCAAGATACTGGAAGAGTGATCAGGCTTTGATCTGGTCTATCCATTTCGACTGGTCGGGGGCCTGGTAGGCCTGCATCTTATCGAGCAGGGCTTTCGGAGATGTCTCTCTGATCAACATTCCGTGGTGGGCTTCACGCAGAAAGCCTTCTGCATACATTTTATCGATAAATCTCAGTAAATCATCGTAATACCCTGCCACATTCAGCAGGCCCACTGGTTTGCGGTGCAGATCGAGTTGTCCCCAGGTAATGATCTCAAAGAGTTCATCCATTGTTCCGAAGCCGCCGGGCAGCGCAATAAATCCATCGGCTGCATTGGCCATCCTGAGTTTGCGCTCGTGCATTGAAGGCACATAGATCAGCTCTTTCAGTCCATTGTGCGCCACATCTTTGCGATTGAAAAAATCAGGGATATACCCGGTAACACTTCCTTTTCCGGAAAGCACCGCATCCGCCAGGATTCCCATCAGGCCGATGCCCCCGCCCCCGTAAATCAGTTCGATCTTGCGCGTGGCCATTGCACTCCCCAGATCCTCAGCCAAACGGATATATTCCGGCCTGCTTCCTGTACTCGATCCGCAGAAAACAGCAATCCTCTTCATACCATTCATCTTCTGTTTTTTCCTTCTGAATTAATGGGCTTCCAGCCAGTTTTCACCAGTATTCATATCCACCACCAGCGGAACATCCAGGGGAAGGGCTTCCCGCATATTGTGCTCCACCAGGGGTTTTAATACTTCCAGTTCTTCTTTCAGCACATCAAAAACCAATTCATCGTGTACCTGCATTATCATCCTGGATTTGAGTTTCCTTTGGTCTATTTCCTGCTGGATACGGATCATAGCCAGCTTGATCATATCTGCGGATGAGCCCTGAATCGGGGCATTGATGGCATTGCGCTCGGCCATTGCCCGCACCATTGCATTGGAGGAACGGATATCACGCAGATAGCGGCGGCGGCCATAAATGGTCTCCACATAGCCTTTCTCCCTGGCAAAGCGCATCTGCGCTGTCATATACTCCTTTACCCCCGGATACTGCCGGAAATAGGCTTCCATTATCTCAGCCGCCTCCTTGCGTGGAATACGCAGTCGTTCTGCCAGACCAAAAGCCGACATTCCATAAATGAGCCCGAAGTTCACCTCCTTGGCTTTGCTGCGCATTTCGCGGTTTACCTGCTCGGGGGCAATCCCGAATACACGCGAAGCTGTGGCGGTGTGAATATCCTCCCCCTGCTTAAAGGCCTGGGTCATCGCTTCATCCTTGCTCAAATGTGCAATCAGCCGAAGCTCAATTTGAGAGTAGTCGGCAGCCAGGAGGATGTGATGCCGGTCGCGCGGAACAAAAGCCTTCCTGATTTCTCTTCCCTTCTCCGTACGTACCGGGATGTTTTGCAGATTAGGCTGGGTGGAGCTCAGGCGACCAGTAGCCGCCACGGCCTGGTTGTAACTGGTATGAATGCGGCCGCTAATGGGAGAGATCAGGCTTGGCAAAGCATCCACATAAGTGGATTTTAGTTTTGACAACTGACGAAATTCCAGCACCTTGTCGATTACAGGATGCAAATGGGCCAGCTTGCTTAGTACATCTTCCCCCGTGGAATATTGCCCGCTCTTAGTCTTCTTTGCCTTTTCAGTGATTTTCAAATGATCGAATAAAACTTCTCCCAATTGCTTGGGAGAAGCAATATTGAACCGCAGACCACTTAAGGTATATATCTCTGCCTCAATCTTCAGGATTTCTTTCTCCAATCCGGATGAAATCTCTTTCAAAGCATCTGTATCCAGCTGAACTCCTGTTCTTTCCATTGAGGAAAGCACCTTTACCAGGGGCATTTCAATCTCATCAAACACTTTGCGTGTTCCTGTTGTCCGGAGTTCGGGCTCAAAGCTTTCCCACAGCTGGAGGGTAATATCGGCATCTTCACAGGCATAATCGCTGATTTGCCGTGCTTCAAGATCACGCATATTCCCTTGCTTCGGCCCTTTCTTTCCAATCAGGCTCTCAATAGAAACCGGACTGTACTGCAGATAATGTTCTGCCAGGTAATCCATATTGTGCCGCAGATCCGGCTCCAGCAGATAGTGTGCGATCATTGTGTCCTGCAACTTTCCGGCCACCTCAATATCATAGTTCCTGAGGATACCAATATCGTACTTCAGGTTATGGCCGATTTTTGCAATGTCCTGATTTTCAAATACTGGCTTGAATTGGGATAAGATGCGCAGACATTCTCTTCTGTCTCCCGGCAAGGGAAGAAACCAGGCTTCTCCTTTTTTTACGGCAAAAGAGATTCCCACGAGCTCTGCAGCCAGTGTATCCAGGCTGCTTGTTTCAGTATCAAAACAGAAAGAAGCTTGTTTGGCAAGCAGAGATGCCAGTTTCTCCTGTTGATCAGCCGTTTCCGTCAGGTGGTAACGGTGGGGGGTATTTTGCAGATTGCGCAGCGAAGAAGGGTTGGCTACCCCGGCACTGCTGAAAAGATCCTGGGGGCCTGACGGTGGCTGCGGGGCATTATTGCCCGGACGAAGATACTCAGCGACTCTTTTTGAAAAAGTCCGGAACTCCAGTTCATCGAAGAGCAGACGGAGCTTGTCTTCATCCGGAGCCGACATTTTCAGGGAGGAAGGATCGAAGGGAAGCGGTACATCGGTGATAATGGTAGCAAGGGATTTTGATTGCCTGCCCTGATCTGCATAGGTCAGCACATTCTCCCTGAGTTTCCCGCTCAGTTTTTCCGCATTTTCAAGCAGTCCCTCCACACTGCCGTAGCGCGCGATCAATTCCTGGCTCCGTTTCTCCCCGATGCCGGGGATTCCCGGGATATTATCGGATGCATCTCCCCAGAGCCCCAGAATATCAATAAGTTGCCTAGGATGTTCGATGCCGTATCTCTGACAAACCTCCTTCACCCCTAGAATCCGGGCACCCTCTCCGGCACGGGCAGGCTTGTAGATGAAGGTTTTGTCGGTAACCAGTTGCCCGAAATCTTTGTCCGGGGTCACCATATAGGTGTTGAATCCCTGCATCTCTGCCTCCCTGGCCAGGGTTCCGATAATATCATCGGCTTCATATCCGGGCAGGGCAAGTGCCGGAATATCAAAGCCTTCAATAAGTTGACGGATATAGGGCAGGGAAGTGGCTATGTCTTCCGGCATATCCTCCCGCTTGGCTTTGTAGGCTGTAAATGCATCGTGCCTTAGGGTGGGGCCGTGGCTGTCGAAGACGACTCCGATATGGGTAGGCCGCTCATTTTTAAGGAGTTCGAGCAAAGTGTTGGCAAAGCCCAATACGGCAGAAGTATTCAACCCTTTGCTGTTAATTCTCGGGTTCTTATTCAATGCGAAGTAGGCCCGGTAGATCAGGGCCATTGCATCCAGTAGAAAGAGTTTTTTTTCGGAATCAGGCATACAGAAAGACTTTCGCCAAAGATACAGATTTCATTTCCGGTGTTCTATCCTCCTTTGGATCAGCAAATCAGGTCAGGCTGTTTTCCTTTACCCGCTAAATTATACACGGTATAATCCATACACACTCAGGATGTTTAATGCTTCCTAACATAAGCATAAAGCAGGTTTTCAAAGGAATGACCCGCTGCTCCTCCATTCCTTCCCCCTTCTTATTCTTATCTTTAAGGCATTCCAAAACAACCTTGATGGCACTGAAAAAAGGAACGGCTTCCAGCCAGAAAAGCAAGACCACCCCAACCAGAAAATCCCCGCTAAGTAAGAGCACAAAATCCGTGACCAAAACGGTCAGGCCCAAGGCGATAAAGCCCAAAGGCCCGAAAAAGATATTTGTCCTCGACACCTCTGTGATTCTGTATAACCACAATGCCATTCATAGTTTCGACGACAATGATGTGGTCATCCCGATCACGGTTTTGGAGGAGCTGGATAATTTTAAAAAGGGGAATGAAATCAAAAACTTTGAGGCCCGTGAGTTTATCCGGATTATGGATAAGCTGTCGAGGAAATCAACCCTGACCGACTGGGTTCCTCTGGATCATCCGGATGGAGGGAGTTTCCGGGTAATTATGGATGAGCACCACGAGCAAGCAGCCAGTCGTGTGTTTACGGAGAACAAGCCCGACCATCGCATTCTGAATGCAGCGCTCTGGCTTTCGGAAGAATTCAAAGGGCGCAAGGTGATTTTGGTCACCAAGGATATCAATCTAAGATTGAAGGCAAAATCATTGGATCTACTGGCAGAGGATTTTGAAACCGGAAAGATTGCCAATATCGAAGAGTTGTATACCGGGATGACGGTGAGAGAAGGGCTGGATAAAATGGTTATCGACAAGCTATACGATCAGGGCAGTTGTGATCCGGAGGAGATAGGGGAAGATCAGGTCATTCCCAATCAGTATTACATTCTGAAAAATGGACGGGCCTCCGCACTGGGATATTTTAATCCTGCCAGCCGGCAGATCGAAAAACTGGAGAAACGCTCAGCCTACCGCATTATGCCCCGCAATGCCGAGCAGGTTTTTGCTCTCCACGCTATACTGAATCCTGAGGTGAAATTGGTGACTCTCCAGGGAGTGGCAGGTACCGGGAAGACCCTGCTTGCCCTGGCTGGTGCCCTGGAACAAAAAAGAGATTTTAAACAGATTTACCTCGCCCGCCCCATTGTGCCGCTGAGCAATAAAGACATTGGTTATCTGCCCGGCGATATCAAGTCGAAACTCAATCCATATATGGAGCCTTTGTGGGATAACCTGAAATTCATTCAAAATCAATTTGGGGAAGCCGAGAAGGAACACAAAGCCATCACCCACGCCCTGGAATCGGAAAAGCTGATGATCACGCCCCTGGCCTATATCCGGGGAAGGTCTATCTCCAATGTGATCTTTATCGTGGATGAGGCCCAGAACCTGACCCCCCACGAAGTCAAAACCATCATCACCCGGGCCGGGGAGAACACAAAGATCATCTTTACAGGAGATATCTATCAGATTGACACCCCCTACCTTGATTCTCAGAGTAACGGACTGAGTTACCTGATCGACAAGATCAAGCATCATCCCATTTATGCACACGTAAGGCTTGAAAAAGGGGAAAGAAGCGAATTGGCTAACCTGGCCAACGATTTGCTCTAGCCAGGCTTGAGCAGAACCTGACTAATCCTAGCTTGCCCACTAATTAGGATTTTACTACATTTGGTTCCGATAACCAAAACCTGCCATTTACTATGAAAAGACGAGTGCTGTGGATGATTCCTATCCTTTTACTTTGGATTACTGCCTGCAAACAAACTCCCCCGGCGGAAGAAATGAATGTAGATCCCGAAGCGGAGAAAATGGCCATAATGGAGGTGCTTGAACGCTACGTGATCGCCAATGAAACGAAAAACCTTGATCTGATAAAGCAGGTATGGGCCGATAAGCCGGATATCGTAGTTTTCGGAACCGAAAGCAACGAGCGCCTGGTGGGTTGGGATGCCATCGAAGAGGCGATACGGAAACAATTTGCCAGCTTCGAGGATGTGTATATTGCAATGACCGAAACGGAGATCAACCTGGGTAAACAATGCGATGCAGCCTGGTTCTCCTCAATGATCAATTATAATTTTACCTTTCGTGATCAGGCGGTGAGTTACGAAGACCTGCGCTTCACCGGGGTCCTCACCAAAGATGAGGAGGGGAAGTGGCATATCGTGCAAAGCCACATCAGCGTGCCTGCCAAACCCCGCAATCAATGGCCGGTAGCCAAGGCGCCCCGCGAAGCCGAAAATATGGCTTCGGATATGGAATAATCTCTTCTCCCTTTCCTTACCTTCGCCCTGCACGGTTTCTCCGGACAGGGCTTTCTTTTATGAAAAAGACAAAACTGCAGGCCCACCTCTTTCTGCTCACCGCCAGCCTTATCTTTGGCGCCAACTACGTCATTGCCAAAGGATTGATGCCGGATTATTTCAGCCCTATGCAGATTATCCTGGCCAGGGTGAGCATCAGTGTTGTCTTGTTTGCCTTCCTGGTACTTATCACGGGAAAGCAGCTTCCGGAAAAAAAGGATATGCTGCTTTTTGCCTTCTGCGGACTGCTGGGGGTCACCGCCAACCAAACCCTGTTTTTTGTGGGCCTCAACCTGAGCCGATCCGTAGAGGCCGCCATCATCCATACCACCAGCCCTGTATGGGTGTATGTCATCGCCCTGATCAGCAGAAAAGAGAAATATGGCACCACCCGGAGTATCGGCATTATGCTGGGCCTATTGGGTGCTTTGTGGCTTGTTACGGGAGGAGGGAGGACTGGATTGTCCAAAGACTATCTGAACGGGAACCTGATTCTGCTCCTGAATATCCTCGCCTACAGTATATATCTGGTCATAGTAAAACCCCTTACCCGGAAATATCATCCCTTTGTGGTGATGCTCTGGGTTTTTGTTTTTGGATGGATGGGCGCCCTGCCCTTCACCTGGAATGCTTTCGAAGGCTGGGATAGGGCGGTGATGGACGCCTACGGATGGTTCGCCATCAGCTATGTGATCCTGGGAACCACCTTTCTGGCCTTCCTGCTGGTGGTCACGGGGCTTAGGAAGCTATCTTCCAGCACAGCCGCATATTACATATATACCCAGCCCCTGATTGCCACGGTATTGGCCTTCTTTCTGCTGGATGCTTCTTTGAATTATATCCACACCATTGCGGCCCTGCTGATCTTCAGCGGGGTATTCCTGGTCATCCGCAGGAAGAAGGGGAAAAGACTGCCTGTATCCCCTGCCACTTGATTTTTCCTACCTTAGCCGCGATTTTTTATCCACCATTGACAGCAGGGGGAAACAATGAGGCTGAAAGCACTGATCAAGCCTGTTTTTAAATATCTCGGGATAGACCTTACCCGCAATATGCGCTACGACCGCCTGTCGGAGCGCATCCTCAAAGCGCACCTCCAGCCTGGATCCAATTGCGTTGACGTTGGCAGTCACGAAGGGGAATTTCTATCACACTTCCTCAAGTATGCCCCACAGGGAACCCATTTTGCCTTTGAACCCATTCCTGACCTTTTCCAACAGCTTGAACAGCATTTCGGAAACAAGGTCAGAATTTTCCCCTGTGCCCTGGCAGCCTCGCAAGGCGAAAGCAGCTTTCAGTATGTGGTCAATGCCCCGGCATACAGCGGTTTGAAGCAAAGACGCTACGATATCAAATCCCCGGAAATCAAAGAGATTAAGGTTGAGCTGCAAAGATTGGATGCGCTACTGCCCCCTGACCTGAAAATCGACTTTATCAAGATCGATGTGGAAGGGGCTGAAATGGGAGTCATACAAGGAGGCATCCATACCATCACAAAGTGGAAACCCCTGGTACTGTTCGAATTTGGTAAGGGAGCCAGTGATTATTACGGTACTCAACCCGACGAACTCTACGATCTGCTTACCCTGGAGGCTGGCTTGCAGATTTTCAGCCTGGCAAATTATCTTCATAATAAGCCGGCATTCTCCCGTGCCGACTTCATTCATTGCTACGAAAATATCTGTGAGTATTACTTCGTAGCGGCCAATCCTTCTGCCTGATTTTTCCCCGTAAGCCTTACTTTTGCCTTAAGGAGCTTTCTATGCGCATAATGATATACCTGGGGCATCCTGCCCATTATCATCTTTTCTATCACTGCTTATTGGAGTGGAAAGAAAAGGGCTATCCATTGCAGATCCTGGTAAGCAGAAAGGATGTCCTGGAAGACCTGCTCAAAGCCGGCGGTTTCGATTATGTCCTGGTGAGCGAAGGGAAAAAGCATAAAAACCGCTTTCACCTGGCCTGGATGGTGATGAAACGGGGATGGCGTATTTTTCTTGAGATACGGCGCTTCCAGCCTGATGTGATGGCTGGGACCGCTGCAGAAGCTCCGCTGATGGCCCGCTTGAACGGCATCCCCTTTATCAATCTGAATGAGGATGATGCCGACATTGTCCCCCTCTATGCCTGGCTTTCTTATCCTTTCTCCGACCTTATCCTGATGCCGGAGAATTGCCGCGCAGGAAGGTGGAAGAAGAAAACCCTTTTCTATCCCGGCTTCCACGAACTGGCCTACCTCCATCCCTCACTGCTCGAAGCAAAATCCGCAGATAATGCAAAAATGGATCTCCCTGAGAAGCCTTATATCCTGATCCGGTTTTCTGCCCTCACCGCCCATCACGACAAAGGAAGGAAAGGCCTGTCGGAAAGCCTGGCGCTCGAGATAATCAACATAGCGGGCAGGGATTATCAGGTATTGATCAGTTCTGAAAAGGACTTGCCTCCCAGCCTTCAGGCCTTTCAGCTGGTTGCCGATCCGCATAAAATACACCGCCTGATGGCCAAAGCCGTTTTATACATTGGCGACAGCCAGACAATGGCTGCGGAATCGGCAATGCTGGGCGTACCCTTTGTGCGGTATAACAGTTTCGTAGGTAAACTCACTTATCTTGCACAACTTGAAGATGACTACCAACTGGGCTATGGATTCAGACCGGGAGAAGAAGCACGGATGCTGCAATGCATTCAGGAAATCCTCTATCCACGGATGGAGAAAACAGACTGGAAAAAGCGCCGGGATGCAATGCTGAAAGGGAAAGTCAATACCGCAGCCTTCCTGGGCTGGTTCATTCCCAATTATCCGCACAGCTACAGGGAGATCCTGAGTAAAAGCTTTTCCTGGGATCGTTTTATCGAGGCACCGGAAGAGAAGCAATAATGGATTTCACACGGAAGATATACCTGGATTTGCTGCACACGCTCCGTTCGGAAGGCTATCAGTGCATCCCCCTGGAAATGCTCTTTTCGGCCCCGCCGCGTGGAAAGTTCTGCGTATTGCGCCACGATGTGGATCGCCGGCCAAATGCAGCCCTGCGGATGGCAGAACTGGAGCACAAAGAAGGCTTCCGTACCACCTATCTCTTCCGCTACCATAGCTTTTTGCGCCATCCCTCCCTGATCCGGGACATTGCAGCCCTTGGGCACCGCATTGGATATCATTATGAAGAAGTGGCAAAATGCGAAGGCAATACGCACATTGCCAAGGATTTGTTCATCAAGAACCTGGCACAGATAAGGAAGCTTGTGCCGATCCAAACTGTGGCGATGCACGGCAGTCCCCGCTCAAAATGGGATAACCGTCTCCTGCCTGTGCATTTGGATTTTCAGGCCCTTTCGCTCCTGGGGGATGCCTATCTCCACATCGACTATCAAAAGCTCTATTATCTCACCGATACGGGCAGATTGTGGAATGACAGAAAATACAATATCCGCGACTATCCTCCGGCACCACACAGCGGATCCTGGAAGAATACCCCCGATTTAATAAAGGATATCCGGGCAGGGAAACTTCCGGCGCAATTGATGCTGAATACCCACCCGGGAAGGTGGAACCCGCCAGGGCTATGGTGGTTGTGGGAAAAATTCGGGCAGGCCGGAAAGAACCTGATCAAAGCGGCCATCAAAACACGGATGCGGCAATGAAGGAGACCGTGCTCTATACCGGAAATCAAGCCCTGGAAGCCGCCGCAGCATCAGAATGGGCTGGCAAAGAGGCGATACCCTACTTTCAATCGCTCGCTTTTCTTAGGCTGTGGAGAGATATGCCCGCTTTTGAGCCCTGCCTGATTCTCCGCCGGGAAGCGGACAGAATCCTTGGCTCCTTTTGTGGCGTGCTGATGCGGAATCCCCTCCATCCGCTGCGTTTTGCTTCCCGCTTTATCGCCTGGGGCGACCCCATCGTCCTGAAAGGAGAAGATCCGCTTTCCATCACCTCATCCATTTTAAACCACCTGAATTCTTTGCTTCCGAAAGGCCTGGTGTATGCTGAGATCAGAAAGCTCATCCCCACCCCCTTGCTTTCCCCAGGTTACGCTCAGGAAGGCTTTTCCTTTCTTCCCTACACCGGATTGCGCATTGATTTGAAGAAGGGGGATCCCTTGTCCAGGATTCATTCTTCACGCTTGCGGCAGGTAAAGCAAGCCTCTCTGGCAGGGGTGGAGGTACGTCCGGCCGAGAATGAAGCGGAGGTATTGGCCTGGTACCGCATTTTGCGAAGGATGTACGGAAAGATTCGGAAACCCATTCCCCCGGCGGATTTCTTTCTTTACTGCTACCGCGATCAATTGGAAAAGCACCCAAAGAATATTCTGCTTGCCACTCACCATAGCAAAATTGTCGCAGGGCTGATGCTGGCCGGAGATCCGCAAAATGGCTTTTATCTGTGGTATGTGGGTGGTGAACGCAAGGCAGGAAAAGCCTCCAGTCCGATGGCCCTCTTATATACCGAAGCCATCCGGGAGAGCCAGGCTGCCGGCGCTCCTTTCCTGGATCTGATGGGAGGGGGCTTGCAGGGTAAGCCTTCAGGCAGGAATGTCTTTAAAATGAGTTTTTCCCCGGATGTCAGCCTTCCCGGAAGGTACATCCTTATCAGACGGCCGCTGATCTATGCCCTGGCTGCCCGATGGGTGAAAGCCTGAAAAGGGGCCGCTGGCATTGGGTATTCCCTCCTTCCGGCAAGCCACTCCGGCAAAAGGGCATTTTTCTTACCTTCACTCCCCGAAAACAATATAAACACACTCGGTGTATAAAGCTGTAAAATAATCGGATTTCGTTTTTTCTATCCGTAAACTAAACAAGCATACCTGAACTGGCCAGCCCATAGCCGGGAGAGACTAAAAAGATGATCAGGCGCCTTGTATTCATAGGGTTTCGATACCCACACCACGGCAGGTATTCCGGCTACGATCGCCTGGCTGCCTGGCTGCCCTATGACCTGGTGCTGCATCCCGACCGCTTTCTGTGTTGGAAAGGCGCCTATCGCCTGGCTACCCGCTGTGCACCCCTGAAGCTCGGGAAATACACCCTGCTGGATCCCCTGAAATGGTTTTACACCCTTTTTAATGTTTTCTGCAGCATAAGAACAAGCGGGTACCGCAAAACTTGCTTTCATTTTGCCTATCCTGAAACCGGATTGTGTTTCCGCAGAAAAAACAATGGAAAAGGGAACCGCTATGTGGCCACCCTCCACCTTCCGCCCGAGAGCCAGGAGAGGCTGCATCCACACATCAGGGAGCGGATTCGCAGGATGGACCATCATATTCTGATGTCCAAAGATCTGGCATCAGCCTATCCCGAAGTGCCGTCGATCTTTATCCCGCACGGCACGGATACAAACTATTTCCACCCGGATGAGGGAAAAATCAGAAACATTGACATCCTGCTGCTGGGCAATTGGTTGCGCGATTACCCCCTTGCTGCAAGGGTTATCACCAGGCTCGGGCAAAGCCGCCCCGGGCTGCGCGTGGCAGCCATTGCCAAAGAGGAAAACCTGGCACCTTTAAGGGAGGTTCCCGGCGTACAATGCCATCATTCCATCTCGGATGATCGCTTGAGGGATATGCTTCAGCGCACCAAGGTCTTATTCCTGCCTTTGAAAGGACTTACCGCCAACAATGCCCTGCTGGAGGCCGCAGCCTGTGGCTGCCGGATTGCCCTCAGCCTGCCCGTGGGTACCACCCCGGATTATCTGGAGGAACACCTTCATCTGCTCCCACAGGATGCCGATGCCTGTGCAAAGGGCTTGCTGGATCTGCTTGCCGGAGATTTTAACCCCAGGAAAACCGTGAAAGCCGTGAGAGAAACCTTTGGCTGGCCAGTGATCGCAGAAAGGACATTGCAAGTATTGAAAGCGCAGTATGAAACGAATGATGGATAAAGTATCCCGTGGCAGAACAACACATTGGCTCATCCTGCTCAATGTGCTTGCTTTGGTTTGCTATGCTGGATTGCTGAAGGTATTTGGCTTTCCCGGCTCCCTGGATGCCATCCTGCTGGGAGGCCTGGATGCCCGGAGTTATCTTGCAGCCGGACAACAGATTTTTGGCCGCGAAACGGATTTTCTGATGTACGATGCCCTGCGCTTCAGGCCCTTCCTGTTTTCATTTATTTTGGCGCTTCTTTATTCAGCAGGGCCGTTTTGGGTGTGGTTGTTTCAATGCTGCTGTTGGTTTCTCTGGCTCAACACCCTCTTTCTGGCAGGTACCCATCTGATGGGAGGCCGCAGGCTCATCCCGCTCTTCATCAGCCTTTTTGCCCTAACCAATGCAGGCCTGGTGGGCATCAGCCTCCACGCCCTCTCCGAAGTCTTCTCAATGGCATTGCTGGGTATCCTCATCCTCATCGTGGCACGAAAGAAACATCCGATTCAGGAGCAGGCAGGATGGTTGGTTTTACTTTCCGCCCTGTTAACAGTCATTCGCCCTGTCTTTCTCCTGCTGGCCCTCTTTTTCATCATCCTCTTTCTCATCAAAACCCTGAAAGAGGGTAGGAAAACCCTTTACCGGAAAGCGGGGCTTTTCCTCGCAGCCCTACTGCCCGTCTGGATACAAATGGCCCTGATGTATGTGCATTACGGGGAGTTCTTTATTTCAGAAATTGGCGCCCATACTTTTCGGAACCATCTTGCCGCTCAGGTACTAATGCAGGACAGGAGCCTGCCACTGGAAGAAGCCAGGGAAGCGGTCTGGGCAATGACGCAGCCGGAATTATACCTCTACCTGCTCCGTGAAGCGCCCATCAGCATTCATATCTGGTTTTCAAACCTTCTTGCCTCCTTCAACACCCCTTCCTGGTTTGTGAACTATCCTGAGTATCATAATCTGCTCACCAAATACAGCCTTTACTGGAACCGTCTTTCCGCCCTGCTTTTTGGCCTGAGCCTGCTGGTTTTGGGCTGGATTCATTTGCGCCGGCGGAAATGGCCTGATCTGCGCCTGCTGATCCTGCTGTTTGTGGCAGCTTCTATCTGGCTGACGGCCGGGATCAGCTTCGGGGAGGGGGACAGGCTGCTCTTGCCCGCCCTGAGTGTCCAGTTCCTCCTGTTCTTATACACCCTGCATTTCCTGGTCTATGAAAAAAGATGACAAAGACTTCCGGATGGTTTGGCTTTGCCACTACTCCCTGGAGCACCTGGAAGAATTGCCCGGGTTGGATCTGAGTGGATACCAATCGCATCCTGCGCCCTGGATCCCCCAGCTGGCAGCTGCCCTGCAGGCATATCCAGGGCTTGAGCTGCATATCCTTTCCACAGCTGATTTCCTTGAAAAGGACCTCCACACCCGGCAGGGCAACAGCTGCATACATATCTTCTCTTCCCGCCGGGGCAAAGGGGTAAAAGGGATGATTGGAAAGCTTATGCGGTGGACAAACCGCAAGACCATCCGACTGAAGATAAAGCGCATTATTCACGAGATCCATCCCGACCTACTTTGTTTGCACGGGACAGAGCATCCTTTTGGGGGATATTTCGCCTCCCTTCCCTTTCCTGTGGCACTGTGGATGCAGGGCGTGATGCAGGTCATCTTCCGTACTGAACATCACCGTGCAGCAAGCTTAATGAAAGCAAGAGAAAGAAAGCTGTTTTCAAACCTGGACTATTTTATCACTGCCCAGCCCCATATTCAGCAAATAATCCGTGAGCGGAATCCCAAAGCTCGTTTCTTCCCGCTCTTCTACCCGGTAAACCCTGAAGCATTTTCTGACAGCGCTAAGGTCGAAGGACGACATCCCGACATCGTATTCACCGGCAGCCTGATCGCCCGTAAAGGCATCTCTGAACTTCTTCAAGCCATCCACCTTCTGAGAACCAAAGGAAAAACCTTATCTGCCAGCCTGATCGGTCCGGCCCCGGATAAGGCTTATTTTGAAGAGGTTAAGCGTTTCATCAGAGAGAATGACTTGCAGGAGCAGGTGCATATTGAAGGATATGTAAAGAATGCTGAGGAAATGCTCAGGAAAATGAAGCAGGCCCGCCTTTTTGTGTACCCCAGCTGGGCCGATACCGCTCCATTATCCCTGGCTGAAGCAATGGCCGCCGGAATGCCGGTTATCGCCACCCGGGTGGACGGGATTCCTGCAATGGTAGAGGACGGGCATAGCGGGATGCTGGTGGAAGTGCGGGATGCCGAAGCCCTGGCCACCGCCATCAGCACCCTGATTCAGCATCCTGAAAAGTGCGAAGCAATCGGCAATGCGGCAAAAGCCTTTGCCCTGGCCCATTTTTCCCCCGAAAAGGTCGCCGGAGCTTTCCTCGATGTCTGCCGGGAAATCATCGCAGAGGAAGGCAGGAAAAAATGAGCGTCAAATGTCCTACCTTTGGGTTTTTTACAAACATTATCTCCCGCAATGAAAGCAGTGATACTGGCAGGAGGATTGGGAACCAGGCTGAAGCCTTTCACAGAAGTCATCCCAAAACCCCTGCTCCCGATAGGCGAAAAAGCCATCTTGCAAATTCAGATTGAGCATCTCAGGGAACACGGATTTAGGCATATCTATCTGGCTACTAATTATAAGTCAGAATACATTTCTCAATTCTTCGGAGATGGTTCGAGGCTGGGTGTCCATCTGGAGATAAGCAAGGAAGAGACCCCCCTGGGTACGGCCGGCCCCCTTTCACTGCTCAGGGATAAGCTGGATGCACCCTTTCTGGTAATGAACGGCGACATCCTCACCCTGGCAAACCTCGGACATCTGCACGCCTTTGCCGCACAACAGGAAAGCCTGCTCACCATTGCCATAAAAAAAGAAATCTTCCCCTTCCGTTTCGGAAATATCACCTTCGAAAAGGACCGGGTCACCCATATTGAAGAAAAACCGGACTTTGTCACCTGGATCCTGGCCGGGATATACATTATGAAACCCGCCTTGCTGGAACGCATCCCCGACGGGGAGGTCTTTGGAATGGATGCCCTGATCAAAGGAATGCTGGCCGACCATCTGCCGGTAAGCAAATTTGAACTCAGGGATTACTGGCTCGATATCGGGAAGGTGGATGATTTTGAAAAGGCCCAGGAAGATTATATTCGCCATTTCAATGAAGGAAAAACCACAGGCTGAAATGGAAGCGGTTCTCGTCACCGGAAGCGAAGGATTCATTGGCAAAGCCTTGATGCGCAGGCTTCAGGCGCAGGGCATTCCCTGCTATGGGGTGGATATCCGGCAGGGATTTGACCTTGCCTCTCCCGGGGCCATTGCCGCCCTTCCTCCATTCAAAGTCGCTATCCACCTTGCTGCCCGGACCTTCGTGCCCGACAGTTGGAAAGATCCTTATGCTTTCTTTCACACCAATGTTAACACCACCCTGAACCTGCTCGAGGCCTGTCGCCTGCACAAAGCGAAGATGGTGCTGGCCAGCAGCTATGTCTATGGCATCCCCCGGGAGCTTCCCATTGCTGAAGACCATCCTACTGCCGCCCTGAACCCCTATGCCTACTCCAAACTATCAGCGGAGTTTCTGTGCAGGGGATATGCCCAGGCCTCCGGTATTCCTCTGCTGATCCTCAGGCCCTTTAATGTTTATGGCCCCGGACAGGATTCCCGCTTTCTGATCGCATCCATCATCGGGCAATGGAAAACGGGCAGGGTGAGCCTGCAGGATCCGGCCCCCAGAAGGGATTACCTTTTTGTGGACGATATGGTGGAAGCCTATCTGAAGTCCGTTCAACTGGATTTTGAAGGGATAGACATTGTCAATATTGGTTCGGGAACAAGCTATTCTGTAAAGGAAATTACAGATAAGCTGGCTGAGATGCTTCCGGGAAAAGTAGAGATCAGTTTTAGCGGCGTCCTTAGAAAAAATGAAATCCCTGAGACCTGCGCCGATATCGGTAAGGCCCAAAGCCTGCTGCATTGGACACCCCGCGTATCGATAGAGGAAGGCTTAAGAAAATCAATAGAAGCAGCGTATAATGATGAATCATATCCTTGACAATCAACGCATCCTGATCACAGGGGGCACCGGATCCTTTGGCTGGCACGTAGTGGAAATGCTGCTTAGGGAGCACCAGCCCGGAGAGCTGATCATCTTTTCCCGGGATGAGAAGAAACAGTTTGATATGCGGAATGCCTTTGGCAACGACCCGCGTTTGAGCTTTATCATCGGGGATGTGCGGCAAAAAGAGCGTGTGGCGGCCGTAATGCGGGGGGTTGATTTTGTTTTTCACGCCGCCGCCCTGAAACAGGTTCCCTCCTGCGAGTTTTTCCCGGGGGAAGCCGTCCAGACCAATATTCTGGGAACCTCCAATGTGCTGGATGCGGCCCTGGAACGGGGCGTGAAAAAAGTGGTGCTGCTGAGTACCGACAAAGCAGTATATCCGGTGAATGCAATGGGAATGACCAAGGCCCTGGCGGAGAAGATGGTGATGGCAAGGGCCCGGACTACCCGCAATGGGGGTGTCTTTTGCGCCGTGCGCTATGGCAATGTGATGTTCTCCCGCGGCTCTGTAATCCCCCTTTTTCTGGAACAGATCCGCAAAAATATTCCCTTGAGTGTTACCCATCCGGATATGACGCGCTTTCTGCTGCCCCTGCCCCGTGCCATCGACCTGGTGATGCACGCCCTGGAAGAAGGCGGCAATGGAGATGTTTGGGTCAGAAAGAGTCCGGCCGCCCGGGTGGGAGACCTGGCGGAGGCAATGCGGCGCCTGTTTCAATACCGGAAAGAGATTGAGATTATCGGGGTGAGGGAAGGAGAAAAGATGCACGAAACCCTGGTGTCGCCCGAGGAATGGGTGAAAGCCGATGAAAAGGAAGCCTATTACCGTATCCGCAACCTGGAAAAGATAGATTATAATCGCTTCTTCTCTGAGGGCAGTGCGGCCGGACTGCCGGTGGAAGGATATACCAGCAGCAATACGGAACAATTGGATGTGGATGGTTGTATCCGCCTGTTGCGGGAAATCCCGGAAATCCAAAAAGCACTGGATGTATGATTCGTATCGCCATCACGGGTGCCGGGGGCTTCATCGGCCATCATCTTTGCCACTACCTTCGCTTGTGGCCGCAGGAGTTTGAGGTAATTCCGGTTTTCAGAAAGGATTGGGAAAGCAGGGCGGATCTTCAGGAAAAGCTCCGGGGGGCGGATAGCGTGGTGCACCTGGCGGCACTAAACCGTGATCCCGATCCGGACAGGCTGATCCGGGTAAACGGGGAGATGACCCGCAGCCTGACGGAGGCCCTGAACGAAACATCTTCAAAGCCATACATTATCTACGCTTCCTCCTCCCAGGAAGGGAATGGCACTGCATACGGGCGGATGAAAGAGAAGACGCGCAGGCACCTGGCCGCCTGGGCCGCGGAAACCGGCGCCCCTTTCCGGGGAATGATCATCCCCAATGTGTTCGGACCTTTTGGAAAGCCTTTTTACCACAGTGTGGTGGCTACTTTCTGCTACCAGCTCTGGAGGGAAGAAAGTCCGGTGGTCATTGAAGACAAGGAGATTAACTTCATTTCCATTCTCAGTTTATGCCGCATCATTGCTGAGGCCATCCGGCAGCGGCTTGATGTATTAGCAGACCTCATCCCGGAGGATAAATGGATAAAGGTCAGTACTTTGCTGTCTTTGTTGCGGCATTTCGATGCACGCTACCGGATGCATAATGAGATCCCTGCATTGCAGGATGCTTTTGAGGTGGACCTTTTTAATACCTACCGCTCTTTCCTGCCGATGGAGCGTCTGCCTGTTTTTCTCAGCGCGCACAGGGATGAAAGAGGTTCCCTGGCGGAGATTCTCCGTACTTCCACGGCGGGCCAGGTGTTTTTCTCCGCCACCCTGCCGGGGATTACCCGTGGAAATCATTTCCATTTGCGTAAGATTGAGCGCTTTTGTGTCTTGCGCGGGGAAGCGGTAATCCGTTTACGCAGGATCGGCAGCGAAGAAGTGATCGAGATCCCCGTGAGCGGCGAAAAGCCTGCGGTGGTGGATATGCCCGTTTGGTTCACCCACAGCATCAGCAATACCGGAAGTAGCGAATTACTGACCTTGTTCTGGAGCAATGAGTTTTACGATCCCCGGGACAGCGACACCTGGTTTGCGCTCGTCAGTGATCAGTGATCAGTGATCACTGATCAGTGATCAGTGTTCAGTGTCAGTGTGTAAGCCTCCGGCCAAGTGCATCTTGCGGAGCTAAAATGACAGCCTGATCTTTG
>CAZPYJ010000002.1:54927-225462 GCA_964590645.1 uncultured Lentimicrobiaceae bacterium | reverse complement strand
AAGTACGAGCGCGAGAGCGAGCGCGAGTACGAATAAAGCAGGCCCCGAAGGGGCGGCCCTTTTAAGTATAAAGTCAGACTTCAGAAGGCATAGGACATAAGTAGAGAGAAAGAGAATGCCCCTTTGCGTCCATTGCGGATTCCTGGCGTGCTTTGCGGTAAATTAATCTGTGTTAATCTGTGGTATCTGTGGTGAAAATGAATCAAGCGCTGAAAAAGGTTTCTGCAAACAATGCTGCGTCTTTCTGCGCTGATCTGCGAAATCTGCGGGAGAATAAAAAAGCGGAGAGGGCAGGATTAACCGTTAGTAACGGCTATCAAACCACAGCCTCAGTTAAATTGCTCACACTGATCACTGATCACTGATCACTGATCACTGATCACTGATCACTGATACACTGATCACTGATCACTGATCACTGAAACACTGCTTCCGCAACTCCTCCACCGCTCTGCGAATCCCACTGGCATCAATGCCGCAAATCTGATGCAATTGGGCAAGGCTGCCCTGCTCAATGAAGCGATCAGGAATGCCAAGACGAAGCACCCTGGCCTTATGCCCCTGCGCATTCATCCACTCCAGGATGGCACTGCCGAAGCCGCCAGCCAGCACCCCGTCTTCCACCGTGATGATCTTATCAAACTTTAAGAGGACTATGCTTAACAGTTCATCATCGAGGGGCTTGAGGAACTGAAGATCATAATGGGCCACCTGAATTCCTTCCTTTTCTAAGTCCTGAGCGACTTTCAAAGCGGCTACGCCCGGCGTACCCAGGCTGAGGATGGCCAAAGCATCGCCTTCTTTCAGGCAGCGGCCTTTTCCAAGCGCTATTTCTTGCATTTCCTTTTTCCATTCCGGACAGTTGCCTCTGCCCCGCGGATAGCGGATGGCAATCGTGCCACGCGCTTCCAGTTGTGCAGTGTACATCATATTGCGCAAGGCACACTCATCCATTGGTGCGGCGATGGTGATATTGGGAATGGCCCGCAGATAAGCCAGGTCGAAAACCCCGTGATGGGTGGGGCCGTCTTCCCCAACCAGGCCACCCCGGTCGAGGCAGAAAATGACCGGCAGCTCCTGCAGGGCCACATCGTGGATCACCTGGTCGTAGGCACGTTGCAGGAAAGAAGAGTAGATATTGCAAAACGGCACGAAGCCCTGGCTGGCCAGTCCGGCTGCGAAGGTCACGGCGTGCTGTTCCGCAATGCCCACATCGAAAGTCCGGCTGGGAATTGCGTCCATCATCAGGTTCATCGAACAGCCTGTGGGCATAGCCGGGGTGATCCCGACGATCTTCTCATTCTGTTCAGCCAGTTCAAGCAGGGTGCGTCCAAAAACGTGCTGAAACTTTGGCGCCTGGGTGGCGCAATCGTCTTTGACGATGATCCCGGTACGCCTGTCAAAGCTGCCTGGTGAATGATAGGTGGTCTGGTCTTTTTCGGCTGCATCAAATCCCTTGCCCTTAAGGGTAAGCAGGTGCAGCAAACGCGGCCCGGGAATGGTCTTCAGGTCTTGAAGCAGGCTCACCAAACGGATCACATCGTGCCCGTCTACGGGTCCGAAATAACGCAGGCCAAAGGCCTCGAAGAGATTTGACTTTTCAAGCAGGGTGCTCTTGACGGCTCCACCGAGTTGCTTGACCAGATAGCGTGGATAGGCACCATACCGAGTGCCCCCGCCGAGGAGGTACCATATCCTGTCCTTGATCCGGTTGTAAAACCGGGATGCCGTGATATCTGTAAGATATTTGCTGAAGGCTCCCACGCTCTTGTCGATGGCGATGCCATTGTCGTTAAGGATGACCAGCATATTGGCTTTAGAGAAGCCGGCATTGTTCAGGCCTTCCATTGCCTGGCCTGCCGTCATCGATCCATCCCCGATGACCGCGATATGCTGACGCTCGTGCTTTCCCTCCAGGCGGGCAGCGACAGCCATCCCGAGTGCGGCAGAGATGGAGGTGGAGGAATGGCCTGTCCCAAAGGCATCAAAAGGACTTTCTTTCCTTTTCGGGAAACCGCTTATCCCCCCAAAGGTGCGGTTGGTCAGGAAGGCTTCTCTTCTGCCTGTCAATACCTTATGGGCATAAGCCTGATGGCCTACATCCCAGATCAGCTTGTCATTAGGGGTATCGAAAACGTAGTGTAAGGCTACAGTTAATTCGATGACGCCCAGGCTGGCTCCCAGGTGTCCTCCATTCTTTGAGACGACATCAATAATGTATTCCCGCAATTCCCGGCAAAGCTGCGGCAGTGCATCAAGCGGCAATTTCCTCAGGTCTCCGGGTTGCTCAATCTGAGGAAGAATCTTTAGTGTGCTCGTTTTCATTGTGTGGTATTCCTCGCATTGCAAATGTAGGATTTGCAAATTATCTTTCCGGGCTGGCTTGCTTCAACTGAGCGGTCAGATGGTGAAAATCTTCTACGCTCAGTTGTTCCGCCCTGCGGGTTCCCCAGCTCAGGTCTGGCTCATATCCGGGAGGGTAGAGGCTTCGCAGAGCATTGCGTAAGGTTTTCCGCCGCTGATTAAATGCAGTTTTAACCACTTGTTTAAAAAAGGCCGGATCCATTGGCCCTCTGCCGTCCTGATGCCTGCTCAGTCGAATGACGGCACTTTTTACTTTAGGAGGAGGGAAGAAGGAACCTTCGTTGACCGTGAAAAGATATTCCACTGCATAATACGCCTGGATCAGTACGCTCAGGATGCCATAGGTTTTGCTGCCGGGCTCTGCTGCTATCCGTTGCGCCACTTCTTTCTGAAACATTCCCACCAGACCATCCACTTTTTCCGCGCTTTCATATACCCGAAAAAGAATTTGGCTTGAAATGTTATACGGAAAATTTCCGGCAAGCCAGAAAGGCTCATCAAACAGCGTGTTCAGATCAGATTGAAGAAAATCCCCGGTGATGGGAATATGGGCAGGGATATCAGGATGGGCACGGAGGTATGCGATGG
Organism: uncultured Lentimicrobiaceae bacterium; assembly: GCA_964590645.1. Taxonomy (GTDB): domain Bacteria; phylum Bacteroidota; class Bacteroidia; order Bacteroidales; family JAGNHN01; genus JAGNHN01. The sequence goes on along the minus strand of CAZPYJ010000002.1, from coordinate 222,510 downwards.
ATTCTTCATCTACTTCGGAGAGGATCAGTTTCTTTTCGGGAAGATCCAGCAGGGGGAAGGTCAGTGCACCTTTGCCCGGTCCGATTTCAAGAATGCGTCCGGCTTCAGGCGGGATGGATCCGGCTATCTTTCGGGCAATGCCGGGATCGGTAAGAAAATGTTGCCCCAGGTGTTTTTTTGGTCTGACCAAGGATGTGCAGCTAATTAATGAAGTCTCCCCGCAGCCGGCGGAAACGTTTTCTGGCATCCACAGTGAAAAGGCTACCGGGATATTCAAACAGCAATTGCTCATACAACTTCATTGCCTTGTCTTGATCCGAAAAAACCTCTTCAGCGAGCAGGGCACGCTGATAGAGGGCATCGTCTCCATAGATGCCATCAGCATACAATTCATTCACCCTGGCATACAGGCTGTCCACGGTTTCATAATTGCGGAGGCGAGTAAAAACCTCTGCCTTTTTCATCAAAACATCGTCAAAAATGGGATGGTAGGAATGCGATTCTTCGATGCGATTCAGTACCCTCAATGCAGAATCCACTTTGTTTCTGTACAGCAGAAGGTCGGCGCTGGCAAATGCACTCAGGGCGAGCTGTGTGGAGTCATCTTCCTGATTATCATTGATCAGAAGAGAAAGGTGCATTGCATCGTTGGCAATGAGTTTAGAGGTTGCCGCCTTAAGCACATTCAGCTGGGCCTTGGCCCAGTCAAACTCTCCGATGTAGAAGGAGAGACGGGCATTTTTGTAGCGGGCCAGATGTCCCACCGCATCGTTTTTAAATGCTTTGTCCACCTGGCTATAGAGGAGCGTGGCTTCCCATACTTCTCCGGTAAAGAGATAGATGTCGCCCAGTTCGATTTTGATTTCTGCTTCGGTGGCGGGGTTCAGGCCGTATATGGCCCGGGCTTTTTCAAGCTCTTCAATGGCCTGTTCCGGTTTATCCAGATAGAAGGCTTGGAGGCGGGCGAGGTCGGTAATCAGCGGCAGGGAAGGGGTATTGTATCCAAACTCCCGGATCAGGTCGATGTGTTCCTGTTCAAGGGCCAGCAAGGCTTTTTGATCGAAGTTATAATGCTGCATAACCTGATCGAATCGTACATTCAGGTGAAGGATGGTGGCCAGCATATAATAAGGTGAAGCATCGCCTTTGGCGATCACATAATCGAGGGCAGCGATGGCCGCATTGTAGTCCTGATTAGCCGCCGCCAGTCCGGCCAGCTCATACACCCTTTCCCCGTCTTCGCCCAGGCGTTTATCCAGACTACGTGCCTGCACCAGTGCAAGGCTGAATTCTTTTTGCTGGACGGAATGCCATAGCAACAGTTCGGCAAACTGCAGTTTTCCCGGTTCTCGCTGCACCTTACGCAAGAGTTCCTGCCGGAAAGTCTCATTGCGCTCTCCTTCCGGGTCGGTGGCCAGCACCGATTGCATTTTGTTTTGAACCGTGTTCAGGTTGTTTGCATCCTCTTCCAGCATCAAGAGGTATTCCTCCAGCAGTTCGGGGAATTTGCCCATTCGTTCATAAATTTGAGCCATCTCCGTGCGGAAAGCATAGCCCTTATTCATTTGCCTGCCTTTCTTGTAGGCTTCCAGGGCATATTCATTTTGCTGCCGGGATAGAAAAGCATTGGCCAGAGCGCTGATGGAGGGGCGGGAAGGATCCGTTTCCTCCAGCGCTTCCCGGAAATATTTCTCTGCCTTGTTTGCATCGCCCTGTCGGATAAAGACAAAACCCAGATCAACCTTATACCGGGCCTGATTGTTGTTTTTTTTCAGATGCTTGCGTACCAGTTTCTCTGCTTCACGATACTCCGCGATCTCGAGTTGAGAAAACAGCAGGTAGGTATAGAAATACTGGGTAGGATTCTGGTCGTATAGTTTCTGATACAGCGCTGCGGCTTTTTCATAATTCCTTTCCCTGAAAAACATCATTGCCAGCTCCTGGTCTTTCTTGTCCTGGGCGTTGAGAAAGGATGCATCCATCAGCAGCAGGGTGATGAGCAGGAAGAAGGACAAAATGCGTGGTATGGTTTTCATTGGCTAAAAGGATTGTGAAAGCATCAACAAACGAATCGTCCGGAGGTTTATTCCGGGCCGATGGCCTTGAAACCGGTATAAGCTTGCAGCACAACAGGGATATGGATCTGCGTTCCGTCGAAATTGTTCTCGAGCAGGGCTGCCATAATGCGGGGCAGGGCCAGGGCGCTGCCGTTTAGGGTGTGAGCCAGGCGTGTTTTCCCTTCTGTTGTCTTGAAGCGCAGTTTCATACGGTTGGATTGAAAGCTTTCAAAGTTTGAAACCGAGCTCACCTCCAGCCAGCGCTGCTGTCCTGCCGACCAGACTTCCATATCGTATGTTTTGGCTGAAGTAAAGGAGATGTCTCCTCCGCAGAGGTTGAGCACACGGTAAGGCAGGTTCAGTTTTCGCAGCAGGCTTTCCACGTGGGCGCGCATTTCTTCCAGGACAGGGTAGGAATGATCCGGGTGGCTGATTTGCACAATTTCCACTTTATCAAAAAGATGCAGTCGATTCAGGCCTCTGACGTCCTTTCCGTATGAGCCCGCTTCGCGGCGGAAACAGCTTGAATAAGCCACATTTTTGACTGGGAAATCGGATTCCTTCAGGATGACATCGCGGTAGAAGTTGGTAACGGGGACTTCTGCGGTGGGGATGAGGTAGAGGTTATCGAGGCCGATATGGTACATCTGTCCTTCCTTATCGGGCAGTTGACCGGTACCAAATCCGCTGTCTTCATTCACCAGCAAGGGGGGTTGATATTCTTCATAGCCTGCTTTGATGCCTTCTTCGAGGAAGAAATTGATGAGCGCCCTTTGCAGGCGCGCGCCTTTTCCGCGATAGACGGGGAATCCGGCACCGGTGATTTTGCTTCCGAGGTCAAAATCGATGAGCTTAAAGCGGTCGGCCAGTTCCCAGTGCGGGATGAGGGTCTCGGAGGTATACACTTCGCCTTCGGCGTGCACAACTTCATTGTCTTCAGCATTGCGGCCGGGGGGAACGCTATGGTGGGGCAGGTTGGGCAGTTCCACCAGTGCCAGGTGCAATTGCTCCTCCACCTGGTGCAGCTTGTCCTGCCATTTTTTACTCTCCTGCTTCAGCTCCCCGCTGCGGGCTTTCGCGGAATTGGCTTCTGCTGCTTTCCCTTGTTTGAAAAGGTTTCCGATCTCTTTCGCCAGGCGGTTGCTTTCGGCCAGCGTTTCGTCGAGTTCCTGTTGTGTCTGTCTCCTTAGGGCATCCAGGTGGATGATGTCATCCACCAGGCCTGTATTTTTGAAGAATTTCCTTTCCAGGCCGGCTTTTACGCTTTCCGGATTTTCGCGGATATACTGAATCTCGAGCATTGGTTTATGATTAAGGTGGGCAAATTTACAGGCAATGGATAACAATAAAAAGTCTCCCGCACCGCCAGGTGGGGAGACCCCTATTTTAACGGGCTTTTCCCGCGGCTTTACTCTTGGTTTTCTGAGGGTACGACCGAAACATAGGATTTGTTGTCGCGGCGGCGACGGAACTCTACGACGCCATCACTGAGGGCAAAGAGGGTATGGTCTTTTCCGATTCCGACATTAATCCCGGGATTATGTTTGGTGCCGCGTTGGCGTACGATGATATTTCCGGCGCGGGCGATTTGTCCGCCGAAAATTTTCACACCCAGTCGTTTGCTTTCTGATTCGCGACCGTTATTCGAACTACCTGCCCCTTTTTTATGTGCCATAATACCTGATTTTAAGAGGGTTAAGCTTCTGTTGTTTCTGCAGGACCTTCTGCGGGTGCTTCCTCCGCTTTCTTAGCGCGGGGGGCTTTGGCAGAGATGCCTTCGATCTGGATCCGGGTGAGCGGCTGGCGATGACCATTTTCGACCTGGTAGCCTTTTCTGCGTTTCTTTTTAAAGACCCGGATCTTATCCGCTTTAAGGTGTTCCAGCACCTTGGCCTTCACCTGAGCGCCTTCCACAAAGGGAGTTCCGACATTGAATTTGCCTTTATTGTCAAGCAGGAGTACGTCGTTAAAGTCCACCTTGCTTCCTTCTTCAGCGTCCAGTCGGTTGACAAAGACTACCTGGTCTTTCTCTACCCTGAATTGCTGGCCTGCGATGTTAACAATAGCTATCATTCTGTTATATTTCCTGATCAAAAATGGTCTGCAAAGATATGGATAAATTTCTAACCTCCAAGGGGTGGTATAAAAATCTGAGGGGTGAAGATCAGCCTGAGCGAATTTGGCGGGAAGAATGCCAAAAATTTTTTTTGATTCAGAAAAAGTTCTAATTTTGCCGATCCAAATCTGATGGCCCGTTCGTCTAGGGGTTAGGACGCCAGGTTTTCATCCTGGTAACAGGGGTTCGATTCCCCTACGGGCTACGAAACAATAAGGCTTCGCATTGCGAAGCCTTATTGTTTTACCTCTTCCTCTTGTTCTCTTGTCTATAATGATCAAAATCTTGCAGACGATTTCAGGGTGCCGAGCAGCCCGTGAACATTTTAGTGTATGTCGATCATATCATTGATGCTCTCGTCCACCAGGATGCGGCCGCAGTATTCGCACACAATAATTTTTTTATGCATCTTAATCTCCATCTGATGCTGGGGAGGGATTTTATTGAAGCATCCACCGCAGGCATCTCTTTCCACCATTACCACGGCCAGGCCGTTTCGGGCATTCTTTCGGATACGGCGGTAAGCAGTGAGCAGTCGCTCCTCAATGATATCGGCCAGAACCTCTGATTTCTTCAGCAGCGTCTTTTCTTCCTTTTCGGTTTCCTTCACAATGTCATCCAGCTCTGCCTTCTTTACTTTCAGGTCACCTTTGCGCTCATCCAGCTCTTTCTTCAGCAGATCAAAGCCTTCCTTCTTTCCTTCCAGGGCGAGCTGTGCCTCCTTGATGCGCTTTTCCGCCAGCTGGATCTCCAGGCCCTGGTATTCCAGCTCCTTGGTAATGGAGTCATACTCGCGGTTGTTGCGGACGTTCATCTGCTGCTCCTCGTATTTCTTGATCATTGCGAGGCTATCGGTGATGGCATTCTTCTTCTCAGAAACATTGCTCTCGAGGAGATCAATATCGCTTTTGAATTTGTCCAGCCTGGTCTCCAATCCTGCAATCTCGTCCTCCAGGTCTTCTACTTCCAAAGGCAATTCACCGCGCACAATGCGGATCTTGTCAATCTGGCTATCGACCTGTTGCAGGCTGTAGAGGGAAACAAGCTTTTTTTCTATGCTAAGCTGTATCTTCTCCTCCTCGGCGCCTGAGTCTCCCTTTTTTCCACTTTTACGGGTGCCCGTCGTTCTGACTTCTGGTGCAATCGGTTGCTGCACTTTTTCTTCTGCAACTTCCTTGGTTTTGCGGGCGGTCGATTTAGCCATAATGAACTATTTTATAGGTAGTTAATGGGATTTGTGATGACATCTGAAATAAGGACTGCAAATGTAGGAAATTTTTCTGACAGCATTTCTTTCAACGCATTTCGCGCAAATTGCTCTGTTTCAAAATGCCCGGCATCCACGAGCATCATTTCTCCTCCCGGAATGAAGAAGTCGTGGTACTTCAGGTCGCCGGTAATAAAAGCCTGTGCTCCCATTCTCAGTGCATCCCCAATCAGGAAACTGCCGGCTCCGCCACAAAGGGCTGTTTTTTCAATCAGTGCGGCCTTGCCCTTGCTGTAGCGCAGGACGGGTATCCCCGTAATTCTCCTGATCAGATCGAGAAAAGCCGGAACCGGCATCGGTTCAGGGAAACGGCCCAAAACTCCAGGCCCTATGCGTGGATGAGGATTTTCCAGGGAATACAAATCGTAGGCCACTTCCTCATAAGGATGTGTTTTTTGCAGTGCTTCCAGAACGGTCGATTCTGCCCAGTCGGGAAAGACGCTCTCGAGCCGCATTTCAGGTTCACGATGTAATTCCCCCAACTTTCCCACGAAAGGCCTGCTGCCTTCTCCGGCACGGAAGGTCCCATAGCCTTCGCTGTTAAAGCTGCAGGCATCGTAGTCTCCAATCTTACCCGCTCCTGCCGCAAAAAGGGCCTCCCTCAACTCATCCAGATGGGCAGGAGGACAGAAGGTGACCAGTTTTCTGAGGCGGGATGACAAGGGCCTAAGCACAGCCACATCCATCAGACCTAATTGCTCGGCCAAAGCAAAACTAACCCCGCCCCATAAATGATCCAGATTGGTGTGTGCTGCATAGATTGCGATATGATGCCTCAAGGCCTGAATGACAGCCCGTTCTTCCGGGGTTTTGCCTGTGATACTGCTCAAGGGTTTGAAAATCAGGGGATGGTGAGCGACAATCAGATTGGCATTCTTTGCAATCGCTTCTTCTACCACTGCTTCTGTAACATCCATACAGATCAGGATACCCTGCACCTCTGTCTCTGCCTCTCCAACCAGCAGGCCGGAATTATCATAGGACTCCTGTAAGGAAACGGGAATTTCTCTGTTCAAAAAGGCAACAATATCACGGATAAACATAAGGCTGGCTTGAATTTAAGGTACACGCTGCAGATTTCTATCTCCCACAAAATTAATCATATCATAATAATAGCCTTTTTGAAAAGAAGCAGATTCCTTTGTAACTTCGTCGCCGTGGTTCTGCGGCAGATACTATTGCTTCCTTTTGCATTGCTCTACGGCCTGATCGTCCGTATCAGGAATCGTATGTTCGACTGGGGAATCATTCGCCAGCAATCCCATCCTCTTCCTATCATCAGCGTAGGTAATCTGGTGGCCGGAGGAACAGGAAAAACCCCCCACGTAGAGTATCTGATCCGATTGTTGCAGGATAAGTACCGGATTGCCACCCTGAGCCGCGGGTATGGAAGAAAATCGAAAGGCTATCGCCTTGCTGTGAACGAAGACGCTTATCAGGATATCGGAGACGAGCCGATGCAATATCAGCGTAAATTTTCCAACTTACTGGTAGCGGTATCCGAAGACAGAAATCTGGGGGTAAGCGCATTATTGAACCTGGAGGATCCTCCGGAGGTCATATTGCTGGACGATGCAATGCAGCATCGAAGGATCAGGCCCGGTTTACAGATATTGCTGACCGATTTTCATTCCCTCTACGTCAACGACCTGCTGCTTCCGGCAGGTCACCTGCGCGAAGCTGTCTCCGGAGCCAAAAGGGCAGACATTATTGTCGTGACCAAGACCCCTGAGGTATTCTCGCCGATTACCCGCCGCAGGCTGATGGAAGAACTATCTCCGGAACCCTGGCAGAAACTCTTCTTCTCCAGTATTGCTTATGACCAGGCTGTTCCCCTCACGCCATCAGCCCATAACATCAACTGGTCGGGGATAAACGCTGCTTTTCTGTTTGCCGGCATTGCCAATCCTTATCCTTTGGAAGACCACCTGCGCAGACAATTCACCGAAGTCATCACCCTGAAGTACCGCGATCACCATCCTTATACTCCGGCGGATATCGCCCGCATCCGGAAAGTCTTTGACGATCACCTTGTACGCAAAAAGGTGCTTGTGACTACCGAGAAGGATGCGGTGCGCCTGCTCAGTACAAATCTCTTATCTTTGCTCGGCGATGTTCCGTTATGCTATATCCCAATCAGGGTGCGCTTTCACAATGAAGACGGTAAGGACTTTGACCAAATGATCCTGGATTATGTTGAGCAAAATAGAAGAGAGCCTTCTTTACATCCGAAACCTGACCCGACTTGAGCCCCAGCTGGGAGTCATTTTAGGCAGTGGATTAGGAGATTTTGTTAAAGAAATATCGATTGAAGCGGAAATCCCATACGGAGACCTTCCGCATTTTCCCGTGTCCACAGTATCAGGGCACGAAGGCAAGCTGATCTTCGGGCATATTTCCGGAAAGGCAGTGGTGGCAATGCAAGGGCGCTTTCATTATTATGAGGGCTACCCCATCTCCCAGGTGATTTATCCAATCCGTGTGCTAAAAGCGCTTGGAGTAGAAACCCTCTTCCTTTCCAATGCCTCCGGCGGGGTTAACCCCAGCTTTGAAGTGGGCGACCTGATGATCATCACCGACCACATAAATCTAATGGGAACCAATCCGCTGATCGGGCCCAACGACGAAAACCTCGGCCCCCGTTTTCCGGATATGAGCAATGCTTACGACCCGGGCCTGGTCAGGATGGCCGCCGAGGAAGCTGAAAAGCAGGAACTTAAGATACACCGGGGTGTCTATGCCGCAGTGACAGGGCCTGTTTATGAGACTCCGGCGGAATACCGGATGATTCGCATCCTTGGTGCCGATGCCGTGGGAATGTCCACCGTGCCGGAAAATATCGCCGCACGTCATCTCGGGATGAGGGTATTTGCCCTGAGCGTAATCACCGACCTGGGCGTGGAAGGGCGCATTCGGGAGATCAGCCACGAAGAAGTGGTGCGCGCCGCACGGGCCGCAGAACCCCGTCTGGCCAGCCTGGTGCTCGGGCTAATCCATAGGATGGATGTTCAGCAAACCTGAAATGATATTCCCGAATTTGATTGCAATGAAGAATTACTCAGGTGTACAAATATTGAATAAGACCCTGGTCTTATTCATTGCAGGCTTAATGCTCCTGACTTCCTGCCAACAGGAGAAAAATGAAGGGGAGATCATCATCCGCCTGGAAGAAAATACCTTCTTCGAAGGTCCTATCTACCTGGATGAGCTCAAGGTGAGAGAAACACAGAGACTGGATTCTATGCTAAGTCTGGACAGGTTAAAAGAAGGCTTTCACATTGATGCTGACAATCCCGGGCTCTATCTTCTCCGAGATATCCGTGGAAAGTCTGTCCTGGTGTACGCCATACCCGGCCAGCCCTTGCAAATCCGGTTCCCCGGGGGCGAAGAAGGCATTCCCCTTGTGGAAGGCCCTGAGGCCAGCCGGGCATTGGATCGCTACTTCCATCGGAAAGCCGCCGACGAGAAGGTCCTGGATTCCCTGGGAAGGGTGTTCAGGGAATCACGGGGATTGGAGGATTTTCCGCAGATCAGAGAAAGACTGGACTCAGCGTATTATGCCCTCGTACACCATCACCGCAGCTGGGTGGAAAGCCTGATCCGGGAGAATGACACCTCCCTTTTCAGCGTCTTCCTGTTTAACCAGCGCTTTGGACAGCAGCGCCTTTTTGATGAGGAAAAGGATCTGACGCTGATGGCCCGAATGGCTGGAAAACTGGCCCATCGCTTCCCCGATAACATCCATACCCTCGACCTCCGTGAAAGGCTTGCCTTCGTTGAACGCAGCATCTATGAAAGAGAGCAGGCTCTGCAAGGGCTTACTCCCGGCAAGGCATTCGGAGAAATCAGCTTGCCTGATATAAACGGACAGACCTTTTCTCTCAGCCGTTTGCAGGGACAAAACGTCCTGGTTCATTTCTGGGCTGCCACCGATGCGGAGAGCCGCCGGGAGAACCTGAAAATGAAAAGCTTTCGAAAAAAATATCCCCGGATTGCCCTGGTTTCTGTTTCGATGGACAACAATCGCGAAGCCTGGCAGGCTGCCGTCCGGCTCGATGGGCTCGACGGAATCAATGTTTCGGAACTCCTCGGCAGCGATTCGCCCCTGACCAGAAGGTATCTCCCTGAAATGCAATTGCCGGTATATTATCTCCTTGACGAATCGGGGATGATCCAGCTGCGTGCATTCAGCTTACAAAGGGTGGAGGAGTTTCTGGAATCCAAGCAAGCAATGCAATGAAAGGCAAGGTCTATTTCGTATCCGACTTTCATTTTGGTATCCCCGACAAGGAATCCAGCCGGCAGCGTGAGGCCCGATTCATTGGCTGGCTGGAGAGCATTGAAAAAGAAGCGGAGGCCATTTTCCTGATGGGCGACCTCTTCGATTTCTGGTTTGAATACAAGACCGTGGTTCCAAAGGGTTATGCCCGACTCTTTGGAAAGCTTGCCGCATTGAGCGATGCCGGAATTTCCATTCACCTCTTTCGCGGCAATCACGACATCTGGGCTTTTGACTACCTGGAGGAAGAAATAGGAATACAGCTGCACCGCAATCCTGAAGTCATTTACTTTGACGATACGGCATTCTACCTGGCCCACGGAGATGGACTGGGGCCCGGTGACCAGGGATATAAAGTCCTGAAAAAGGTGTTTGAGTGCAGGCTGTGTCAGTTTCTCTTCCGCTGGCTCCATCCTGACCTGGGCACCCGGATGGGATTGTATTTCTCCGGAAAAAGTCGCCTGGCCAATCTAGCCCGGGAGAAAAACCAATTGAAGTATCCTGATCCGGAATCGGAAATGATCGTCCGCTTTGCCAGAGAAAAAATAAGCTCACATCCGGAAGTAAAATATTTTGTCTTTGGCCACCGACACCGCCCGCTGGTGCATTCCCTCAATGCCCAAACCCGGCTTATCCTGCTGGGCGACTGGCTGATGCATTATACCTATGGGGTTTTTGATGGAAAGAACTTCGAATTGAAGCATTTCGAACCGGATGCAGCGCATTCCTCTGGCTGAATCATTCCTGCCCGGGCGCTAAGAAGGGAAAGGTATAATCCTCCTCCTCCTGTCACTTAACCACCTTCCTGGTAATCACTCCTTCCGGACCTTCGAGGACGAAGGTGTACAGGCCTTCTGCCAGTGTTTGCACCGGATAACGGATGATGTGACGTCCGGACGAACGATCCGCATTCAGCAGGATCACGTCTACAGTCTTGCCCGAAGCATCCACAAGTTTTAAGTTGACCTTGCCCGGGTGGCGCAATCTGAAGGAAAAAAAGACTTCTTCGGTGGCGGGATTCGGGTAGATATTGGCCTCGGCTTCGGGGCGAACCTCTTCCGGCATCCCTACCAGGGTCGTGTTCACGATGGCGGTCCAGATGCTGTTCACCCCATTGTCCATCCTGTTCCATACCGGCCTGACCACATTGTTATATGCAACGATATGTGTATAGTCCCCAAAGAAAACACTGGAATAAGGCAGGAAAGGGGTTTCGCTTATTTTGAAGTCCTGCCAGCTCTGCCCTCCGTCCTGGGAAACCGCAAGAAAGACATCGGTATAATCGTCGATGTGGTTCCTTCGGTCGTAAAACACTACCCACAGCCAGCCCGTAGCCGGATCCACCGAGATCCAGGGGAAGAACTGATCGTTCCCGGGCCCATCCTGGTTAACTCTCACCGGACTGCTCCAGCTGTTGCCCTGATTGGAAGAGCGGCTCACCCAAACATCAATATCCCCGCTCCCCGATCTTTCGTCGCTCCAGCAAACATATATATTGCCCTGCCAGGGCGAGTTTCCGGTGTCACAAATCGTGACAGGCATTCCGTTGCAACGGGAAATCCCGCTTACATCCTGATCCCATCCGCCGACGTGGTTCGCGATCAGAATGTCATTCGTCAGCCAGGTTTGTCCCTGATCCAGGGAACGGTCGAAACGGATCCCGGCCGGACCCGACCAGGACACATAAACCTCCCCATTCGGCCCTACGGCAGGGACAGCGCCTTCGGTGGTGTTGTCGCTGTCAATACAATCCCCGGCCACCTGGCTCAGCCTTACCGGTGTACTCCAGCTTTGCGCCTCATCGAGGGAACGGGAAAAGAGAATGACTGTACTGTCCGCAGGCGATGCACTTCCATAGTTGTCAAATTGGGTCCAGCTCACATAAATATTCCCGTTGCTGCGGTCCAAAATACCCCATTCTTTATCCTGAACCTTGGGAGGATTCAGTCCCATATAGGTTCCGTCGGCCCAGCTCCCTCCAATGCTGTCGATCCATTGGCAAACGATGCGGTCGATCCACTGGCCCTGCGGAGGATTGGAAAGATGGAAATAGTAGAAACGACCATTCAGTCCGGGGATGACGACAGGATCACCCCATACTCCGTAGCTGCTGCTCAATGAAGACTGGCTCCAGTTCCATCCGCCGTCGGTGGACGTATAAACATTGTTAATGTTGGCTCCGGCCACCATCTCCATCGGGTTGTCGGGGTTGAGGGCAATGCAAGGCTCATTGGTATAACCCGGCGCACTCATCAGAATATTCGGATGCGGCCACTGGGCTTGAAGAGAGAGGGATAAGAGGAAGGAGAGAAGGAGGAAAAAAAAGCGCATACCAGCTGATTTTATTAACCAAAGATACGTTTTCCCTGTTTCCTTATTTGTCAGTTAGCACTGCTTTCCTCTACGACTTTTATTTAGTTTTGCCGCCGATGGGACATTACATTAAAAAGAAGCGGGTAAGCTATGGGGGCATTGGCGAGGTTGAGTTTCGCCAGAGTACGCGCGCCCGCCGGATGCGCTTGCAGGTGGACGCCAGTGGCAGTCTTGCCGTGATCCTGCCGCCAGGCACCTCCGTAAAAGCTGCGGAAGATTTTCTGTTGAGCCGTCAGGATTGGATTCGCGAGAAAAAGGCGGCCAGGGAACAGACGGGCCTCAGGAAGACGGTCTTTGTGCCGGGCATCCATTTCTCTACCCGCAATCATCAGTTCTATATGTATGCTGAAAAGCGATACGATATACTGGTAAAACGGGGCGATGGAAAGATGGAGGTGCATTACCCAGAACATCTTCCGGCGGAGAATGAGCAGATACAAAATATCTGCAGAAAACTGGTGGAAGAGGTCTTACGCAGAGAAGCCTTTGTGTACCTGATCCCCCGCACATTCGAACTGTCCCGTAAACACGGGCTACCCTTTAAAGATGTCAATATCAGGGTAAATAAGCGTCGCTGGGGTTCCTGCTCCACCCAGGGGATCATCAACCTGAATGCGCACCTCTTGCGCCTGCCGGAAGAACTCATCGATTATGTTATCCTGCACGAACTGGCCCATCTGAAACACCCCAACCACAGCGATCACTTTCACGCCTTTCTGGAACAACTGTATCCCGGCCACCGCCAGGCAGAAAAACGCCTGCGGCGATATGCGCCGGAACTGTTTTAATGTCGTAATTGCTTTCTGCGTCTGAATCTCCAGCCTGTTTGGTGAAATTCATACTTTTATCCAATGAAAAAACCCGCGCTGCACTGGCAGATCCTCATCGCCCTGGTGCTTGCTGTCCTGTTTGGAATGTATGCCAAAGATTATGTCCCCTGGGTCAGCTGGATGGGAGAAGTCTTTCTCCGGGCACTCAAAATGATCATCATCCCGCTGATTTTCAGCTCGCTTGTGGCAGGAGTAGTCAATATCGGCTCGGCCTCCAACCTGGGCCGTCTTGGATTCAAGACCATAATCTACTACGTCACCACCAGCACTTTCGCCATTTTGACGGGATTGTTTTTTGTGAACCTGATTCAGCCCGGCATCGGTGCCGACCTGAACCTGGCCCGCGAGGTGGAAGGGATAGCCGGGCACCAACCCCTCTCCCGCACCCTGATTGAATTGATCCCGGAAAACATATTTGCCGCCTTCACCCGCAGCGATATGCTGAGCATCATCTTTTTCGCTATGCTCTTTGGCTTCTTTTCAACCCGTGTAAAAACCCGCTTCAAGAATACCATCAGTGATTTCTTCAATGCGGTTTTTGAAGTGATGATGCAGGTGACCCATTTCGTCATTCTTTTTACACCCTTGGGGATTTTTGGGATAGTGGCTGAAGTCGTTTCAGAGCAAAAGGACTTGCTTGCCCTGGTGCAAAGTATGGGCAAATATATGGGGGTAGTGCTGCTGGGACTGAGCCTGCACGCTTTCATTACCCTTCCATTGCTGCTGCGACTGATTGGCAAGGTGAACCCCCTGAAGCACTTCAGAGCGCTTACCACTCCGCTGTTGACCGCCTTTTCCACCTCTTCCTCCGGGGCTACCCTCCCGCTGACAATGGATGCTGTAGAGCATAAGAGCGGGGTGTCGCCCAAGATCACCAGCTTCACCCTGCCGCTGGGAGCCACGATTAATATGGACGGCACGGCTTTGTACGAATGTGTGGTGGCGATGTTCATTGCCCAGGCTTATGGCGTTGATCTGAGTATTACCCAGCAGGCGGTGGTGGTGCTTACCGCTTTGCTTGCTTCCATCGGTGCGGCCGGTATCCCGATGGCCGGACTGGTGATGATCAGTGTGGTACTGACTGCTGTGGGTTTACCCCTGGAAGGGGTTGGACTGGTCTTAGCCGTAGATCGTATCCTGGATATGTTCCGCACCGCCACCAATGTATGGAGCGATTCCTGCGGCGCCGTCATCATCGCCCGATCGGAGGGTGAAAAGCTGAAAGTATAGGAAGATGGAAAAGATACTCAACGATACTTTCTTTATGCGCGAGGCGCTGAAAGAAGCCAGAAAGGCCTTTGACGCGGATGAGGTACCGGTAGGTGCGGTGATCGTATTGGACGACACCATTATCGCACGGGGGCACAATCTCACCGAACAACTGCAGGATGTCACTGCCCACGCTGAAATCCAGGCGATTACCGCAGCAGCGCAATACCTTGGGGCTAAATACCTGAGCGGATGTACGCTTTATGTGAGCCTGGAGCCCTGCCTGATGTGCGCAGGTGCTTTGGCCTGGGCACAGCTGGATCGCATTGTCATTGGTGCAAAGGATCCCAAAAAAGGATACAGCACATTCAGCAGGAAAGCCATTCCTGGCAACATTAAAGTATCAGAAGGCATTCTGGCAGAAGAAAGCAGTGAATTGTTGAAAGACTTCTTCCGGAAAAAGAGAGATTAATCCTTCTTCTTTATCGGACAGGTGCGGATGCCGAAGATCGCATAGAGTCCGCAGAAACCTACCAGTCCGGTAATCAGGAGCACCCCGGCGATAATGCCCAATATAATGGCAAGGGTACCCGTAATGGATCCATTGATGATCAGAATCGCAATCAAGACGGCAATCAGACCACGGATCAGGGTGTCAGCTCGGCCTACATTTTTTTTCATAAGAGGATTGGTTTTTTGGGTTAGGACAGCAGGTAAACAATTTAATCAGATATTTGATCAAAATTAGTCATCCAAATCGCCAAATATGTACTTCGTTTTAAAACGACGCCTGTTTTTCTTTTTCCTGCTGTTATGCTTTGGTCCCTCTCTTCCTGCGCTCTACGCCGGGCCTTCGTACAAAGTATTGTATGACAGCACGAAAGTGAAAGTCGCGGAATCCGGCCTGAGTTATGTCGATTTCCATCAACGCTATCGCATCCTGACCGAAGAAGGCAGCAAAGCGCTGAATATTTTACACCTCGATTATGACCCCCTTTCAGCCTATGTGGAGTTCAGGGAAGCCATTATCCATCGACGAAACGGTGAAATGGAAGTCATCGACCTGAAGAAGAGGATGGATTATCCTGCTCCTGCCCGTGCCATTTATTGGGGTGCGCGTCGGCAGATGCTTCCCGTGGGACGCCTGTTTCCCGGGGACGAACTGGAGGTGAAATGGTTTAGAAAAGGGTTTACGTATGCCCTTTTGTATGATGAAGAAGACGAGCGATACATCCCTCCAATGCGGGGCCATTTTTATGATATCGTGGAATTCTGGAGCAAAGTCCCTGTCGATAGAAAGGTTTATCACCTCGACCTCCCGGATTCCAAAACCCTGCAGTATAAGTTTTATCACGGAAAGGTTGAGGTTTCGCAACGCCTGAACGATGGGAGAAAGGAATACACCTTTACCCTGGAAGATATCCAGCCCTTTCAAAGAGAGGCCAATATGGTGGCGCTCTCAGATGTTGCGCCCAAGCTTTTGCTTTCAACCAGTCCCGACTGGGAATCCAAATCACGATGGTTCTATGGGGTAAATGAAGATTATGGCAGTTTTGAATGGGATGAGGAGATCAAAGCCAAAGTAGATCACATCCTGCTCCCGGCTCAAAATGAATACGATTCCATCGCCCTGCTGACGCATTGGGTTGCCGATGAAATCCGCTACAGTGGGCTTTCAATGGGAGAGGGCGAAGGTTATACCCTGCACAAGGCCACAATGACTTTTACCGACCGGAGCGGGGTTTGCAAGGACAAGGCAGGGCTGTTGGTGGCAATGCTTCGCGCTGCCGGTTTTGAATCCTGGGCAGCGATGACGATGGCCGGATCGCGGATTGATGATATTCCTGCCGACCAGTTTAACCATAGTGTTACAGTGGTTAAATTGAAGAGCGGGGAATACCGTTTGCTGGATCCTACCTGGGTCCCATTTGTCAGGGAACTCTGGTCTTCTGCCGAGCAACAGCAGGAATACCTGATGGGTCTTCCTGAAGGTGCCGGTCTGATGACCACGCCCGTCTCTCCGCCCCAGGCGCATTATCTCAGGATGGAAGGCTTCAGCCGCATTGATGATAAGGGCAACCTGATGGGGGGATTTACGCTGAGTGCGGAGGGCCAATCGGATGCCGCCGTGCGAAGGCTTTTTACCTCTTCACGCAAGGATATGTGGAGGGAGCGTATTGTAGATGCCTTGCAGCAGGCTCATCCGGCGGTAGCATTGCGATATGTCGATTTTGATGATCCCTATGACTATAGCGATCCCATCCTCATCCGGGTGGAATACAGTATCCCGGATTATGCCCTGGTAGATGACGAACGAATCATTTTTACTCCCTTTCTCCTTAAAGCCCCCTTTAAAAGCGCAATGAATCACCTCCTGATGGAAACCGGAATGGAAGACAGGCAACATCCTTTCCGCGACCGCTGTTCGAGGGAAGTATCCATTAGCGAAACGATTGCTGTGCCCCCCTTCGCTCAAATGGCCTATCATCCCCCCTGGCATTTTTTCAACGGCCCTGCCGGAGATTTTGAAGGACAGCTGAGGGCAGAGGAAGGCAACAGCATCGTGGTGGATGTTCTGGCCCGCTTCAACAAAAGGGTGTATGAACCTTATGAATGGCCTTCTTTCAGGGAGGTGGCCAGATGGCATAAAAAATACGGAGAAGAACCTATTATTCTGAAGCGATAAATGAAAGCGATACCCAATATGACCAGAAACAGCCTTTACTGCTTCCTGTTCCTGGGGCTTTTCCCCGGGATACTTGCAGCACAGGAAAGCGATGCCACCTATGAGCAGGTCGTACACGAATATACTTTTCAGGCGGATGGCAGCGTGGATTACCATCATTTCAGTCAGCTGAAGCTGCACACCCACTATGCCTTTCATCGCGCATTCGGAGAAACCTTTCTTTTGTATAATCCTGATCTGGAGCGCATTTCGGTCAGGGAAGCCTATACCCTGATGAAATACGGGACGAAGGTTCCCCTGCCTGCCAATGCCATCAACGAGGTCTTGCCCAGGATGGCCGACAATGCTCCACCTTACCACAGGCTCCGGGAAATGGTGATTTCGCATACCGGCCTTGAGCGGGGTGCCACCATTGTGCTCGACTATGTCAGGCAGCAGCTGAGTCCTTCCCGTCCATTCCTCTCCGGCTGGGAGGTATTGGCTACAGATGCCCCGGTGGAGAAAATGACGTTGGTGATCAGGCATCCGGAAGCAATGAGATTATTTCATCGACTCTTCCATACTGATCTTAGTCCGGAAATTGTCCGGGAAAACGGGATGATTAGCTACCGCTGGGAACTGAGTAAGGTCCCGGCCTACCTGCCCGGCCCATACACCTCAGCTGAAATGTCGTCTTTGCCAGTAATTTGCTGGAGCAATGCTGCTTCCCTGGAGGAAGGCTGGAAGTCCTTCGCTTCCCTGCCTGTCTTTCACCAGAAAGCAGCCCCGGATTTGCAGATCATCCTGGATACCCTGTTGACACCGGGCTCAGATGCGATGGAAAAAACCCTGACTGTCTGGAATCACGTTCTGACATCCACCCAGGTATGGAGCCCTTCCTTACCCATCTTGCCAAACGGACCGCGATCCGCTACGGAGTGCTGGAATAGCAGCGGTGGAACACCTCTTGAAGTAGCAGTGCTGGCCGGCACAATGATGCGGGCTGTGGGCCTGGATGCCACCGTCATCCTTACTATACCGGCCCGGCAGATGCTTCCGGATCTGGCCATACAGGATTTGTGGACACACCCAATGCTTCGTGTAAGGCTTTCAGAGGGAGAGCTTTTCCTGGATCCGCACAAAAATCCGGCTTACAGTGCCGAAGCTGCCATAGCAGACCATTTTCTGTTGCCGGTTCTACCCGGGGGCGAATGGCAGGCCCTGCAGGTGGAAGGAAAGACGGCGGAGGCGAAGTATCGCTTTGCTGTTCAGCTCAATGCCCGTGGTTTGATGAACGGCAAGGTGGAGGCTGATCTCAGGAATGGGGCCCTCCCCATACGGGATCTGCACTCAGGCGATTTTCCCAAAAGATTTCAGATCGTATCCAAAGAACTAAATGGGCAATACCTGCCCGACGAAAGCCGGATCGGGATGAATGAAGCCAGGTTGGCCTTCAGCTTGCAGTCTGCCGACAGCCTTCCCCTTTTCGGGGATCATCGCCGTCTCTTATTGCCTTATCCGCCAAATGCTCCGGACGCGCTTCTGCAGCGCAACTGGCCGGAGAATATGAAATCGGATATACAACTGCCTTATCCGCTCAAGGTGGAGATGGAGTGGGAGATCAGCGTTCCCAAGGGGTATCGATTGCTGGTGCAAGGCAGAGCGCAGGATGTGCAGAATGATGCTGGAACGCTAACTTTTTCGGTGCGTGAAAAGGGTGGAAAGTGGATCATCCGGCGCAGCCTGGAAAGCCCGAGCCGTGTTCCGGAAAATCATTACCGGGATTTCAGAACCCTGATCACCACCTGGCAGGCCTTGGGTGCGCAGCCCGTGTGGCTGGTGCCGGAAACGGAGTAGTTTTTCCCGCAGCACAGCGGCTTGCAAACGGCTGTCGGGATCAAGAACGGATATGCCGAAGGCCCCCGTTGAGGCGGCCTGTTTAAGTCGTAAGATGAGCATCTTTCCTATATTATCCGTAAATTCGTGCGCTGAAAAAGAACCAAACCATCAAGACCTGAGCATTATGAAGAAATTACATTCTCTCTGTATGATCGCCGGACTGACCTTGCTGTTGGCAGCCTGCGGTGGCAGTACACCCAAAGAAACAGAAGAGCAGGAAGCACCCCCCACCACAATGCAACAAAATCTGGCCAAATACGCCGAATTTGAGTTGACTGCAGACATCAGCCATCTTTCTGAGAACCAGAAAATGATGCTCCCCCTTCTTTTTGAAGCTGCGGAGATTATGAATAATGTTTTCTGGCAACAGGCTTATGGCAATAAAATGATGCTGATGGAAGAAATCCAGGACCCGGATGCCTGGAAGTTTGCGGAGATCAATTATGGTCCCTGGGACCGCCTTAATGGAAATCAAGCCTTTGTGGAAGGATACGGTCCCAAACCCAAAGGAGCGGGGTTTTATCCGGCTGATATGACGAAGGAGGAATTTGAAGCCTGGGATAACCCGGATAAAAGTTCGCAGTACACTATGATCCGCCGTAATGCCGATGGCAGTCTGCGTGCAGAATGGTACCACCAGGCTTTCCCGGGTGAAACACAGTCCGTGGTGGATTTGCTGCGGCAGGCAGCCGAACTGGCCGAAGATGCCGGATTTAAAAACTACCTCCTGAAAAGAGCTGAAGCCCTGGAAAAAGACGACTACCGGGATTCTGATATGGCCTGGCTGGATATGAAAGACAACCTGATCGATTTCATCGTTGGACCAATCGAGAATTATGAAGATGCCCTTTTTAACATAAAAGCCGCCCACGAAGCCTTCATCCTGATTAAGGACGTGGAATGGAGCGAACGCCTGGCCCGTTTTGCCGCCTTTCTTCCTGACTTCCAAAAGAATTTACCCGTAGAAGAGAAGTACAAAAATGAAACCCCCGGAACCGAAGGCGTACAGCTTAATGCTTACGATGTAGTGTATTACGGGGGCGACTGCAATGCCGGCAGCAAAACCATTGCCATCAACCTGCCCAACGACGAAGTGGTCAGAAATACCAAAGGCAGCCGTAAACTGCAGCTGAAAAATGCAATGCAGGCTAAGTTCGACAAGATACTCCTCCCCATCGCCGATGTATTGATTGCCGAAGACCAGCGTAAGCATATTACCTTCGATGCTTTCTTTGCCAATACGATGTATCACGAAGTTGCCCACGGATTGGGCCTGGGATTCCTGAGTGATAACAAGAACATCACCGTTCGCGAAGCCCTGAAAGAAACCTATACATCCATCGAAGAGAGTAAAGCGGATATCCTGGGTCTGTATGTGATCACCCAACTCTATGATATGGGTGAGCTGGGCGAAGTGGACCTGCGGGATTATTATACCACCTTTATGGCCAGCATTTTCCGCTCCAGCCGCTTTGGCGTTGCCAGTGCCCACGGGAAAGCCAATATGATGCGTTTCTACTTCTTCCAGGAAAAGGGCGCATTTATGAGGGATGAAGCCACCGGCACCTACCGCATTGATTATGATAAGATGCAGGCAGCAATGAGCGAACTGACCACCCTGGTCCTGCAAATCCAGGGAGATGGCGATTATGAAGCGGCCAAAGCCTGGATTGAAAAAGACGGAATGGTAAAGGAAGCCCTGCAATCAGACCTCGACCGCCTGATGGAAGCAAATATTCCGGTAGACATCGTATTTAAGCAAGGCCCGGGACTGCTGACACTGTAGTATATTCTTGTGTGATGAAGGAATCAGTGCGCTTGGAAACGGAATGCGTAAATGATGCAAGCTGAAGATAGAATAGCGGTAATCGGCAGTGGCTCCTGGGGTACTGCCCTGGTAAAACTCCTGTTGGAAAATCAATCGATGGTTTTCTGGTGGGTGCGTCAGGACAGCACCCTGGAGCATATCCGACAATTCAAAAAGAATCCAAACTACCTCAGCTATCTGGAGCTGGATGTGGACCGTATCCGCCTTTCCACCGACCTGACAGCAGTCATCCAAGAGGCCGACACCCTCATCTTTGCTATTCCGGCCGCTTTCCTCAGAGAGAGCCTCAGGGAGATAGATCCTTCACTCTTCATCGGGAAAACCGTGGTTTCGGCCATCAAGGGAATGATCCCGGAGATGAACCTGAGTGTCGGATCATTCCTTCGTGAAGAATACCAGATTCCATCCGCTCAGGTAGGCGTGATTGCCGGGCCCTGTCACAGTGAAGAAGTGGCAATGGAAAAGCTTTCCTTCCTCACGGTAGCTTTCGAAGAACAAAAGAAAGCGGAACGCTTTATCCACAGCCTTTCAAGTCGTTATATGCGAATCAATGCCACCCGGGATGTGAACGGTATTGAGTATGCCGCCATACTGAAAAATATCTTTGCCATTGCGCACGGCATCTCTATCGGCCTGGGTTACGGAGACAATTTCCTTTCTGTGCTCACCGTCAATTGTATTCAGGAGGTAAAACGTTTTCTCGACCGATTGAACCGCATCGAAAGAAATATCAATGATTCCGTATATACCGGAGACCTGATCGTGACTGCCTACTCGCGCTTTTCACGCAATCGCATCTTTGGCACGATGATCGGCAAGGGATATTCCGTGGCTTTTACCAAGATGGAAATGAAAATGATCGCGGAAGGCTATTTTGCCTCCAAAGGTATTCACGAACTGAACCGGCGCCTGGAGGTGCATATGCCCGTAGCAGAATCAGTGTACAACATTCTTTATGAGGGGCATTCACCCAGTCAGGTGATGCAGGTATTGTCGGAACGACTGCACTAAAGCAAGCAAGGAGAAGGCAAAATGGATGTACAGTCAATCAAGCTTAGATTCGGAATCATAGGGAATTCTCCCCTGCTCGATCGTGCCATCGACATAGCGCGTCAGGTTGCTCCTACGGATATTACAGTACTGATCAACGGGGAAAGCGGAAGCGGAAAGGAAGTCTTTCCCCAGATCATTCACCATCTGAGTGCCCGCAAACACGGCCCGTATATCGCAGTCAATTGCGGAGCCATTCCTGAAGGTACCATCGATTCGGAGTTGTTTGGCCACGAGAAAGGTTCTTTTACCGGTGCCCACGAATCCCGCAAGGGGTATTTCGAGGTGGTGAACGGAG
The DNA here is from genome assembly GCA_964590645.1 of uncultured Lentimicrobiaceae bacterium. Classification (GTDB taxonomy): domain Bacteria; phylum Bacteroidota; class Bacteroidia; order Bacteroidales; family JAGNHN01; genus JAGNHN01. The sequence continues at coordinate 200,639 of CAZPYJ010000002.1, read as the reverse complement.
GAACCATCTTTTTGGATGAGGTGGCCGAACTGCCCCTATCCACCCAGGTAAGATTGCTGCGTGTACTGGAAACAGGGGAGTTTATGAAAGTAGGTTCCTCCAAAGTTATCAAAACCGATGTGCGCCTGGTGGGGGCTACCAATGTGAATGTGCCGGAGGCCATTGAAAAGGGGAAGTTCAGGGAAGATCTGTATTACCGCCTCAATACCGTTCCCATTTATGTTCCTCCACTGCGCGACCGCAAAGAAGACATTGTCCTGCTCTTTCGGAAATTCGCCAGTGATTTTGCAGAAAAATACCGGATGCCCGCCATTCAACTGAGTGAGGATGCGCGCGAGATGCTGATGAATTTCCGCTGGCCCGGCAATGTACGCCAGCTGAAAAACATCACGGAACAGATCTCTATCATTGAAAAGAATCGTGACATCAGTGGAGAGAGCCTGTTGAAATATCTTCCCCAGGTGAACCAGCGGGAACTGCCGGTGCTTTACAAAAAGCAACAAGAGCAGCAGGAGCAATTCTCCGAAAGGGAGATCTTATACAAAGTCCTCTTTGATATGAAGCAGGACATCACGGATATGAAGCAGCTGGTACTGGAACTGATGGAGAATCCTGAATTTGCCAGCAACCTTAAATCGGCCAATCCGCAACTGGTAAAACGGATTATCCGGGATGTCAGCCCCGCCCGGGAAACAACAGAGGTGAATGAGCCGGATATCTTCGAATATGAGGCTGATGATCCTGAACCTTTCCAGGAATCCGAAGTGATTGAAGAAAACCTCTCTCTGCAGAAAAAAGAAGAGGATATGATCCGGCTTGCACTTGAAAAGCATCAGGGAAAACGCAAACCGGCTGCGCGCGAATTGGGCATATCTGAGAGAACACTGTACCGGAAGATCAGAGAGTATGATATCCGTTAGAACACTTTTATGGGGAGTATTGGCGTGCAGCCTGCTTCTTGCAGGGCAGGGATGTGGCGTCTATTCCTTTACCGGAGCTTCCATCCCTCCCGATGCCAAAACCATCTCCATCCTGACCTTCCCCAACAACGCCCCCCTGGTGCAGCCCAGCCTCAGCCAGGAGCTGACCAATGCCATCCGCGATAAATTCAACAGCCAGACCAACCTGATGCTGGTCAACAATGATGGGGATCTGCATATTGAAGGAGAGATTACAGGCTATTCCACCCAACCCCAGGCGATCCAGGGAGATGAAACTGCCGCCTTGAACCGCCTGACCATCACCATAAAGGTGATCTTTGAGAACCGTCTGGATGAAAGCAAGAACTACGAAAGTACCTTTTCCCGCTTTTCCGATTACCCCAGCTCCCAGAACCTCTCTGCCGTGGAGGAAGCCCTCATCAGGGAGATCAATGAAGCCCTGGTGGACGATATCTTTAACAAAGCAGTAGTCAATTGGTAAATGCCTGAAAAGACAGACATATCGGCAAGAAGTTTACACCGTTTTGAAAAACTGCTCGGGGAAGGAAAAAGCCTGAATGCCGGAGATGGAGAGCACCTGCGTGAGATCCTTCTTCAGTGGCCTTTCCTGAACGAAGCCCGCCTGCTGTACGCCGCCTGGCAATCTCATTTTGCACCGGAAGAGTTTATTAAATCACTCCCTGAAGCCGCCCTGTATACAGGGCACCCGCTTCGTTTCCGTGACCTGATCCGGGAACGCGCACCGCAGGAGCAAAGAGATGAAACAAAGGACAGACCGGAAAAGAAGCTTTCGAAGGAGCGCAGCGCGTTCACAAAATCGATGATTGCAGAAGCAGATGCACACAAGCCGGCAATAATCGATCAATCGCTCCGGCCGCAAACTCCTGATCCGGATGAACTGATCGAACGCTTCCTGAAGACGGAACCCAGGATATCCGTGAAAAAGGACTACAGCGCCCCTGAGGATGTCAATCCGGATAAGAGCCTGGTGGATGAAGGAGGCCTGGTGAGTGAAACCCTGGCGCGTATCCACGCCGGACAGGGGCACTACAAAAAAGCCATCGAAATTTATAACAAGCTGAGTTTGAAATTTCCGGGTAAAAGCAGTTACTTTGCAGCCCGAATTAAAGATTTACAGGAAAAACTACACGATTCTTAAATCCATCATCCTATGGGAACCTATATTTTAATCTCTGTCCTGATCCTGATCGTATGTATCCTTCTGGTACTGGTGGTATTGGTTCAGAACTCAAAAGGGGGCGGTCTGTCCTCCACCTTTGCCGGATCGAACCAGATTATGGGCGTGCGCAAAACCGCCGACTTTCTTGAAAAAGCCACCTGGAGCCTGGCCATCGCTCTGCTGGTGCTCAGTCTTTTCTCCATTTTTGTCATCCCCCGCCAGAATGCCATTGAAATGACAGACACCGAGCTTCGCGAACAGATTCAGGGCAGTGAAAGAGTTCCGGTACAAGATTTTCAGGCACCTCCTGAAGAATAAGATAAGGTGTGTTTTACAACTCATCCGGGCCTGTCAACTGACAGGCCTTTTTCTTTCCAATCCCTGCCGTGTCATCTTGTCAGCCTCTCCTCGCCCAGGCAGGCAAGCTGCTGCAAGAGTACTGCAAAAATGTCCCAGGGAGATTGGACATCCCCCTTTGGCACAAATTGTGACAGGGGCGGACAGTCAAACTCAAATTGCAAAACAAAACCTAAATATTAAGGATTATGGGAAAAATGAATATCAAACCGCTGGCTGACAGAGTCGTTGTTCAGCCTTCCGCAGCCGAAGAGAAGACCGCTGGTGGAATTATCATCCCCGATACGGCCAAGGAAAAACCCCAACGTGGCAAGGTGGTGGCTGTAGGCCCCGGAAAGAAGGATGAGCCCCTGAGCGTGAAAGAAGGCGATGCCGTCCTTTATGGAAAATATGCCGGAACCGAAATCAATATCGAAGGGGAAGATTACCTCATCCTCCGCGAATCGGATATCCTGGCGATTATTTAATCAAAGACATTCACCAACAGAAAAATACCAAGACAATGGCTAAGCAAATCATTTATGACATCAAAGCACGCGAAGCACTGAAAAAAGGCGCCGATGCGCTTGCTGACGCAGTAAAGGTTACCCTCGGCCCGAAAGGCCGCAATGTGATCATTGAAAAATCCTATGGCGCTCCCGTGGTTACCAAAGATGGGGTGACCGTGGCCAAGGAAGTCGAGCTGAAAGACCCCGTGGAAAATATGGGCGCCCAGATGCTCAAGGAAGTGGCTTCCAAAACCGCCGACCTGGCAGGGGACGGAACCACTACCGCTACCGTGCTGGCCCAGGCCATTATGACTACCGGCCTGAAGAACGTAACCGCCGGAGCTAATCCGATGGACCTGAAGCGCGGGATCGATAAGGCAGTGGAGGCTGTGATCGAAGACCTGAAAAAACAAACCAAAGAAATTGGCGACAGCTCTGAGAAAATAGAGCAGGTGGCTGCCATTTCGGCCAACAATGATGCTTTCATCGGAAAACTTATTGCAGAAGCAATGGGCAAGGTGAAGAAAGAAGGCGTCATCACCATCGAAGAAGCCAAAGGCATCGAGACGACGGTGAAAGTGGTAGAAGGAATGCAGTTCGACCGTGGCTATATCTCCCCTTACTTCGTCACCGATACGGAGAAGATGGAAGCCGTATATGAGAATCCCTACATCCTGATCTACGACAAGAAGATCAGCGTGATGAAGGATCTTCTCCCCGTGCTGGAAAAAGTGGCCCAGAGTGGTCGCGCCCTCATTATCATCAGTGAAGATGTGGACGGAGAAGCCCTGGCTACATTGGTAGTAAACAAGATCCGCGGTGCCCTCAAGGTAGCTGCCGTGAAGGCTCCCGGCTTTGGTGACCGTCGCAAGGAAATGCTGGAAGACATCGCCATCCTCACCGGCGGAACGGTCATCAGCGAAGAAAAAGGCTATAAACTGGAAGACGCCAGCCTGGATTACCTCGGACTGGCCGAGAAGGTGACCATCGATAAAGAGAATACCACCATCGTTTCGGGCAAGGGCGACAAAAAAGCCATTGACGGCCGCATTGCACAGATCAAAGCCCAGATCGAGAAATCCACTTCAGATTACGATAAAGAGAAGCTGCAGGAACGCCTGGCCAAGCTGGCCGGTGGCGTGGCCGTGATCTATGTCGGTGCTGCCAGTGAGGTTGAGATGAAAGAGAAGAAAGACCGCTTCGATGATGCCCTGCACGCTACCCGTGCCGCCATTGAAGAAGGAATTATCCCGGGTGGTGGTGTGGCCTATCTCCGTGCCGTCCCCGCAGTGAGCAAGGTGAAAGGGGACAATGAGGATGAGGATACCGGTATTGCAATCGTATTGCGTGCCCTGGAAGAGCCTTTGCGCCAGATTGTGGAGAATGCCGGACTGGAAGGCAGCGTCGTGGTACAGAAGGTGAAAGAAGGCAAAGACGATTATGGATACAATGCCCGCACCGATAAGTACGAGAACCTCTATGAGGCCGGCGTGATCGATCCTACCAAGGTAGCCCGCATTGCCATCGAGAATGCCGCTTCCATCGCCGGAATGATGCTCACTACCGAGTGCGTCCTGAGCGAAATCAAAGAAGACAAGCCTGAGATGCCCAATCCGGGCGCAATGGGCGGAATGGGTGGAATGGGCGGAATGATGTAAAATTCACATCCACCATACTTTAAAGGGGCTGTCTCATTTGTTGAGGCAGCCCTTTTTTTGATGCAAGAGCATACAGCAAGAGTGTGAATCTGTTGACCGTGAACTACTTCCCGTTCCCTCTCCAGGCTTGGATCCGGATGCGCATCAGATAGGTGATGTGGTACATACAAGGTACGATGATCAGGGTCATAAAAGTGGCAAAGGTCAATCCGAAGATGACGGTCCAGGACATTGGCCCCCAAAATGCCACCATATCACCGCCAAAATAGAACTGCGGATCAAAGTCCTTCAGCAGGGTAGCAAAATTGATGTTCAATCCTACGGCCAGGGTGATCAGGCCCAGGATGGTGGTGATAGCCGTCAGCAGCACCGGACGCAAACGGGTTTGACCGCCGCGGATCACACATTCTTTGGCTTCGTCCCTCGGCAGAAGAGCATCCTCTTCCAGACCCAGCTCCTTGCGCTTGCGGGCTTTCAGCAAATCAATGTAGTCGATGAGCACGATGGCATTGTTCACTACAATCCCACCCAGGGAAACGATCCCGATCCCGGTCATAATCACCACAAAATCCATCCGGAAAGTGGCCAGCCCGCCGAATACACCTATCGTACTGAATAATACACTGGCCAGAATGATGAGTGGTTTTATGCCGGAATTGAACTGACTCACCAAAATCAGCAGGATAATGGACAGGGCGATCATCATCGCCCGTATCAGGAAGGCCATTGATTCTTCCTGCTCTTCCTGTTCACCGGTAAACTCATAACGGTATCCTTCCGGGAAATCAAAAGCAGGAAGAATGAGTTTGAGCTGATTGTTGATCTCTGTGGCATTATAGCCTTCCAATACATTGGAATACAGGGTAATGACCCGGTTCAGGTTCTTTCTTTTCACCGCATCATAGGTGGTACTGAAAGTGATATCGGCTACGGAGGAGATGGGTACCTGCCGGATCTGTCCGGTGGTAGGATCCATAAAGGTCACAGGCTGGTTGAGCAGGGTGGGCAGGTCGTAGCGGCTGTCGCGTTTCAGGCGCAATTGAATGGGATACTCATCTTCTCCCACTTTGAAATCTGAAATCTCTTTTCCATACAAAGAGGTGCGCAAAGTAGAAGCGACGGAGTAGGTGGACAGTCCGAAGCGGCGTGCTTTGTCGCGGTCGATGTTCACGATCAGCTCCGGTTTGCCAATATCCAGATCGAGTTTCAAGCCTTCAATCCCCGGAATCCCGGCATCGTTGATATAGCGCCTCACTTCTTCCGTCAGGGTGATCAGGCGTTCATAATCAGGGCCGCTCAGTTCAATATTCACCGGTTTTCCGGCGGGAGGTCCCATACTGTTTTTCTCCACCGAAACCTGTACACCGGGATAGTGGCCAATCAGTGTTTCAGAAAGCAACTCGTGGATTTCAGAAGTATTGACCCCTTCCCGGTCTTCAAAATCAATAAAAGTCACCGTCACCAGGCTGCGGTTAGGCATAGCACCTACCGCGCCCATTTCATTCTCCCCGATCGCGCCTTCCCCTACGGTGGTCAGCTTGGATTCCACCACCCTGGCGTATGGCTGAAGCACACTGTCGATCCGCGCTTCCATTGCCATCACATTCTGGTTGGTGGTTTCGATATCAGTGCCAATAGGCCAGGTAGCCAGGATATTGATAAACTGGGGCTCATTGTCGGGGAAGAACAGAATCTTTGGCTGTCGCAATCCAAAGAAGACGATGGTGGCCAGCAGGAGGAAGACTGTTCCGCCAATGAAGATGTAGGGCCTTCGTCCTTTCAGGGCAAAGGTCAGGATGCGGAAGTATTGCTGCTCCAGCCACTCCAGTCCTTTCACCTGGAACCAGCGCCCCATTGGGGCGAAGATAAAGATATTGGCCAGGGTGATAAAAATGACCAGCACCAGCACATTGGCGAAGGCATTCCATCCCAGCACATAACCCAGGGCAGCCAGCAAGGCCAGGATTGCCTGCAAGCGAAGGATGCGGCGCTTATTGGGGCGGCGCTCCAGGTCATCCGGGCGGATGAACTGGGAAGCAAAGACCGGGATGATGACCAGGGCCACGAAGAGGGATGAGCTCAGCACGATGATGAGCGTTACCGGGAGGTCTTTCATAAACTCCCCAACCATACTTTGCCAGAATGCCAAAGGGAGGAAGGCGGCCAGGGTAGTAGCCGTGGAGGAGATGATGGGCATCGCGATCTCTCCCACCGCCTGCCGGGCTGCCTGTCCGGGAGTATAGCCCCGGCTGATGAAACGGTGGATGTTTTCCACCACCACAATGGCATTGTCCACCAGCATCCCCAAAGCCAGGATGAGGGAGAAGAGCACCATCATATTCACATTCATCCCCATCAGGCTGATGACCACAAAACTCAAGAACATAGAGGTGGGAATGGCCAGGCCCACAAAGAGGGCGTTGCGGGTTCCCAGAAAGTAGAACAGGACCAGTATGACCAGGATCATCCCCATAATCATACTGTTCTCCAGATTGCTGAGCTGCATTCGGATCATCTCCGACTGGTCGTTGGTGGTGCTTACCTGCAACTGGGCCGGAAGGATGTTGTCTTTCTTCGATTCATCAATAATATCATACACCTTGTCGATGGCATCCAGCAGATTGGCACCGCTTTTCTTCACCACCTGCAGCGATACCACCGGCTTGTTATCGAGCCGGGCAAAGCTGTTGGGCTCCGCGAAGGCATCTTCCACATCCGCCACATCCCGCAGATAGATGATGCGCTGATGCTCGTTTTTGATGATAATATCCCCGATTTGCTTTACACTGCTGAACTCACCCACCGTTCGTATCGACATACGGATGTCATTCATCAGGATCTCCCCCCCGGAAATGCTGAGGTTCTCCGCATTGATGGCATTCTCAATATCTGTCAGCGACACTTCCCTCATCTGCAGCTGATCCGGATCCACATTGATCTGTATCTCCCTGTCGTTGATCCCGATGATCTCCACCTTTGATACTTCCTGGAGGCTCTCGAACTCATCCTCCAGGTATTCTGCGAAGCTTTTCAGCTCATTCAGGCTGTAGTCACCCGACAGGTTCACATTGATGATCGGGAACTCCGAGAAGTCGATATCGGCCACTGTGGGTTCTTCCAGCAAATCATTCGGCAGGTTTCCGCGCGCCTTATCCACGGCATCCTTCACATCCTGAAGTGCGGCCTTCACATCGATGCCGAAGTTGAATTCCACGAATACCAGGGAGGCATCCTGGGCAGAATTGGAGGTAATTTTTTTCACCCCCCGGATGCCTTCGATTTCTCTTTCGATGGGTCGGGTGATCAGGTTCTCAATATCCACGGGAGGGTTTCCGGGATAGATTGTGGTCACCATTATGTAGGGAAAGACTGCTTCCGGGAATAGTTCTTTGGGCAGATTCCGGTAAGAATACAGGCCGAACAGCAGCAGGACGGCCGTCAGCAAAAAGACCGTTGTTTTATTCTTAAGGGCGATCCGGGTCAGGAAAAAATCTCTTGTCACCTGATCGCGCACTTCTTTCATCTCCTCCATTGTGCTTGGGTTTTGGCAGGGTACTACAGTCGCACTTCGCTCTGATCCGTCACCAGATTATATCCTTCCACGATCACCTTATCGCCGGGCTTCAGGCCGGAAGTGATCATTGTCTGGTTTTGATAGACCATTCCGGTGGAGATATACACCTTCTTTGCCCTCAGACCATCCGGGTCTTGCTGCAGGCAGTAGAGATAAGGGCCGTGGATGTCCTGCTTGATGCAAATTGAGGGGACGACCAGGGCGCTGTCTGATTCAAAGTCCAGAAAACGCAGCTGAGCCAGGAGGTTGGGACGAAGTTTATGGTCGGGGGTATTCTTAACCTTGACGGATACCTGCACTGTACGATTCAAGCCGTCGATGGCACTGCCAATGCGGTGGATTGGTGGTTGAAATTCGAGCTCAGGCCAGGTGGGGAAGCGAACGCTGACCTCTTCATTCATCCTGAGCGAGGGAAGGTGCGATTCGGCGATATCCGTCTTTACATACATTTCATCCAGATTGATGATACGCATCAGCATCATTCCCGGGGCAGCCAGTTCCCCTTCTTTCTGCATTACCTCCTCAACGATGCCATTCACCGGGGCTGTAATGAGCGACATTTTCTGCTGGGCTTCCATTGTTTTAAGTCGGCTTTCCAAACTCTCTTTGGTGCTTTTGGCCTGGAGGTATTCTATCTCCGAGCCGATATTTTGTTCCCACAAGCTCGATTGTTTTTTGAAGACCACGCTTGCGAGTTCCAGTTGTGTTTTGATTTCGGCGATGCTGTTTTCTGTTACATCCGAATTAAGTCTGGCCAAAGCCTGATCCACTCTGACCCTGTCGCCTTCTTTTACCAGGATCTGCCGGATCTGCCCTCCCGTTTCCGGGCTGATCCAGGCCTCTCTGACCGCTTCTACAGCGCCCACCACCTCGATGAAATGCTCAAATCGCCCGGCTTGCATTTCCTGGATTTTTACCAGGGTTTTGCTCCCGTTCACATTTTCATTCAGGGAATCGTTTTTCAGGCTATGTTCCAGCTCACGGATCTTGAGCTTCAGACCGGCCATTTCTTCACGGTATTTCTCCAGTTGTTGTTTCTTGGCTTCTGCACTATCCTGGGGCTGGCAGGCAACCAGCAGAAGGAACAGAAAGCCTATCGGCAAATTTTTCAATGCTGTTTTCATTGTGGATTGGGATTATTCGTTGTTCTGGAATGCTTTTTCAAATGCTGATTTGGCTGTAAAGAGCTGCAGTGCAGCGAGGATGTAATCCCCTTCCGCCTGAAGGTACTGGGTATAGGTTTGCTGCAGTTCCAGCGAAGAAGCCATTCCTTCGCGGTAGCGTATGCCGGTTCGCGTATAGATCTTTTCTGCTATTCCCATACTCTTCTGTTTATTGCCGAAGACCTTCCAGGCGTTCTCCAGATTGCTGCGGGCGTTGGCAGCTTCCAGTTCAAGGCCATCTTTCACTTGAGTGGTAAGCACTTCTGTTTTATCCAGCTGCAGACGGGCTTGCTGTACCTGGGCCGAGCGGCTACCGCTGCTCCAGAGCGGGATATCCACTTGTATCCCGATGACCTCTGTGGGAAACCAGTCTCCTTTGGCATCGGTGAAGTCAAACTCGGTACGCTGGGCCACCTGCTGATAGTTGTAGAAGGCACTCAGAGAAGGAAGGTATAGCGATTTGTAACGCTTCATATCCAGCTCATTGAGCAGGCGTTGGTTCCGGATCACGGCCATATCAATATGCTCTTCCACCTTGAAAGCTTTTCCGCTGAACATCATTTGGTCAATGGTTTGCAGGATGTCTTCAATACGGGTAGTCAGGGTGATCGCCGTGCCCGCCGGCATTCCCATCTGAAACCGGAGGAGGCGTTCTGCCAGATCATACTGATTGCGGGCATTGGCTTGTGTAGCGTCCAGGTCGGAGAGCAGGAGTTCAAGCTGATCCACGTCCGTCTCATCCAGGAAGCCCTGGCGGTAGATCTCTTTGGTTTCCTGCAGCATTGATTCCAGGCTCTGACGGGTAGAATCGAGCAAGCTCAGGCTGTGCGCTGCAATCAGCAACTGGTAATAGGCATTCTTGACGGCTTCTTCAACTTCCTTCTTGTTTCTTTTTTCCTGTACTACCGAGAAATCAACAAAAGCCCGGGCCGCCTGCAACCCGACGATGTAGGGGCCATTGAATACCAGCTGGCTCACTGTGGCCTGGGCGGTCATTGTGTGGGGCGTTCCGAACTGAGCCTCAAAAAGGCGGTCGCTTACCCCACCCGGAATTTCATTCACCAGGCCTTCTTCGTAGAGTACTCCATATACCACAGGACTCAGAAAGTCGGGCAGCAGTTGGGTAGGCACATTGGGGAAATGATTGTACCCAAGGCTGGCATTGACCTGGGGTAAACCGATGGCGGTGGTTTCCTTTACCTTCTTCCGTGCAATCTCAATGTCTGTCCGGGCATTCTTCAGCCCGGGATGGTGTTCATAAGCATAGGCCAGGGCTGACTCCAAAGTCAGCGGCATTGACTCCTGTGCCCGGATAAAAGAAACACCCAGGCAACAGAGGCTGAGCAATAACAGGGTGGTTTTTCTTGTATTCATCTATTCTGCTTCAAAATGATAGTCCATAAGCTGTTCCCTCTTCTCAAAATAGGCCAGTCCCTGAACACTGGCGATGGCACGGATATGATTCCCGAAAATGACACGCAGAACCTGGGTGAGGTCCTGGTGTTTTCCTGATGCAATTTCTTCTCCAAAAAACTTTTCCATATTAAGGAGATATGATGTTATGGTTAATTCCTTGTCTATATCCGGACGGTAAAGTCCTTGCCGTATGCCCTCTACCAGATTGGCGGTAAAAAGCCGCGCGTAATAATCCCTGTGGAAATGAGTGAGCTTCTCCAGCACGAGAGGGTGATATTTTTTCAGATCGTGCACCACAGCCGGATTCAGATCGGTGAGGTTGCTGCAAACCTGCTTGCTCAGGGCCAGCAAGAAATCAATGGCATTTCCCCCCTCCTCCTGAATGCGGGCAATCCTTTCCACATCTTCCTGATGCCGCGACATCATTGCCTTCTCAACCAGCTCTTCCTTGTTTCTAACGTAAGCATAAAGCGTCTTTTTCGAAATCCCCAGCCTTCGGCTGAGATCATCCATCGAAACAGCACGAATACCGTAGCGGTGGAATATCTCGCTTGTACGATGCAGCAATGCATTGAACTTGTTCTCCATCGCGCCGCTATTCAATCTGAAAATCTACTTTACTGCGGCGCTCCTCCCAGTATTGGAGTCCTTCCGGACTGGCTATGCTGCGCACAAAGTCTTCAAACATTACCCGAAAGAGGGTGCCAAAAGAAAAGCGTTCAGGCGGAAAGAAACTGGGATCGTGGATATCCAACAGGCGACTGATGTATAACCTGGCCACAAGCTCGATACTAAGGTCTCGCCGATACATTCCCTGATTGATCCCTTTGGTGAGGTTGATGGTGATTTTACTGAAGATGAAATCAATCCTGGCCTGTAGATGCTCTTCGTACAAGTCGGGATAGTACTTCTTGAGCTGGGTAGTCAGGGCCGGATTCACCTGCCTGTATCGTTGACTAACCTCTTTGCTGACGATCATCAGTATATCAATGGCATTGGTGCCTTCAAAATCATAGGTGTCGAATATGCTTTTAAACCCTTCACGCTCATAAGCCAGGGCAGCCCTGACCAGTTCGGCCTTATTCCGGAAATGCTGCTTGAGTACCTCGTACTCCACATCGATGCGCTCGGCAAGCTGGCGCATTGTAATATCCCGGATGCTGAGGGCGGCCGAAAGCTCCCGGGTTCTTTGCATAATATGGATGACTTCTTGGTCCATTGGATTGACTTAATGAAACATTGGCGGCAAAGGTAATAACATCTGCTACGGGGAAACACTTTATGTGCAGAATGTTTCCGGGTGTCACAAAATGAAACGCCAGGGATACATTGGACACTGGCATCGCTTTGCATAGATTCATTGCAATATTTGCATTTTACAGAAATAATCCGTATGATGTGGGGATCATCAATATTTGAAATCAAACTATGACAGAAGCAAGGAATTACAAGCTATGTGTTGTGAAATATGGCGGCAATGCGATGACCGACGAAGCTATCCGTGATGAAGTGATACGCATTATTGCTGAAATACACAGCAGTGAATACCGTATTGTTCTGGTGCACGGAGGAGGGCCCTTTATCGCTGAAACCCTGGCAATGGCCGGGATGGAAAGCACCTTCATCGGTGGCCACCGGCAAACCAGTCCTGAGGCGCTCCGCTATACCGAAATGGCTCTGAAAGGTTGGGTCAACGGCAACCTGGTTAGCCTGCTTAACAAGGCGGGATGCAGGGCTGTTGGACTTTCCGGCAAGGATGGAAGAATGGCCACGGCCGTAAAACGCTTGCACCAAAGTCCGGAAGGAAAACAGATTGACCTTGGATCGGTGGGCGATATCAGTACAATTGATCCTGTGCTCCTCCATTTGCTCCTCGAAGCACACTACCTGCCTGTACTTACCTGCCTGGCGCAGGGAGAAGACGGAGAAGAGTACAATGTGAATGCAGATATGTTTGCCGGTGCTGTTGCCGCAGCCCTTCAGGCAGATCTCTTTTTAATTCTGAGCGATATCGACGGCATAATGATGAATCCCGGCGATACGAACTCTCTTTTAAGAGAAGTATCTATTTCTCAGGGGAAAAAAATGATGACTGACAATATCATAAAAGGCGGGATGATCCCAAAGATTGAAGCCTGTTTTTCGGCTCTCAGCAAAGGGGTGGGGAATGTGCGTATCATCAATGGCACACAACCGCAGCAAATCGTTGATTCAATGAAACATATTCCAACCGGAACAAGGATTAAACTCTAATTACATCCAAATGAAAACTGATGCCAAATCTTTACACAATATTGATCAGGAATACCACCTGCAAACTTACCGTCGCTATCCGCTTGTGCTGGCCACTGCCAAAGGCTGCAGGGTATGGGATACAGAGGGGAATGAATACCTGGATGCCCTGGCCGGTATTGCCGTGAATAATGTGGGACATTGTCACCCCAAGGTGGTGGAAGCCCTCCGCCAGCAGGCCGGAAAGCTGATGCATATTTCCAACTTTTATCTCAGTGAGCCCCTGGCCCGGCTCTGCGAACGCCTGGCCAAACTCAGCGGGATGGATCGTGTATTTCTCTCAAACAGCGGTGCAGAAGCCGTGGAAGGCGCCTTTAAGATTGCCCGAAAATATGCCCACAAGCAAGGGAAGGGTGGGGGCATCGTGTATATGGATAATGCCTTTCACGGCCGCACCCTGGCTACCCTGGCCGCCGGAAAGGAAGCCTACCAGCAGGGTTTTGAACCCATTCCATCCGGATTTCATAAGGTTCCCTTCAATGATGTTGCCGCACTCGAAAAGATGCTCAATAAGGAAATTGCCGCTGTCATTTTGGAACCGGTGCAGGGGGAGGGCGGCATCAATGTGGCCGACCGCCATTTCCTTCAGGAAGTTAGCGCACTTTGCCAGTCAAGGGATATCCTATTCATCCTGGATGAGGTACAATGCGGGATCGCCCGCACCGGAGAAATGTTTGCTAAAGACCATTTCGGCATCCAGCCCGATCTGCTATGCCTGGCCAAAGGCCTGGGGGGTGGGGTTCCCATCGGAGCCGTGCTGGCAATGCAAAAAGCCGCAGATGCGATCACTTACGGAGACCACGGCTCCACCTTCGGAGGAAATCCGCTGGTATGTGCCGCCGCACTGGCAAACCTGGATGTGATCGAAGAGGAAGACCTTGTACTGGAAGCCATTCGCAAAGGCAAATATTTGAAGAAAGCCCTCTACGACTTAAAGCATCCGCTCATCGAGAAGGTGCGGGGCCTCGGCCTGATGCTGGGTGTCGTCCTCCATACCAAAGCTGCACCGGTGGTGCAGGAAATGCTCCGGCTGGGGGTCTTGGCCAATGCCACTGCAGGCAATATCCTGCGACTTGTGCCTCCATTGGTCATAAGCTACGAAGAGATCGACCAGCTTGTTAATGTTACACACACCGCCTTAAACAATATTCAAAATGCATAAGATAAAAATTGCCATTATCGGGGCAAGCGGATACACCGGTTCGGAACTGGTGCGCCTGCTCCTGGGCCATCCCCAGGCCGAAATCATTGCCATCACCTCGGAAAGTCAAACAGGAAAAGATTTCTCTGAAATTCATCCCCAGTTCAGGAACATCTGCCACCTCAGGCTCAGCAAAGCCGCAGATGTGCCGGCTCTCAAGCCGGACCTGGTCTTTCTGGCACTACCCCACGGGGTTTCTATGGATATGGTGAAAGCCTTCACCAACGCTCCCTTTCCGGTAGTGGACCTGAGCGGGGATTTCCGGCTAAGTAATGCGGCGGATTATGAAGAGTGGTATAAAATGACGCACAACTATCCGCAGGGAATTTCAGATGCGGCATACGGACTACCCGAATTTTTCAGTGATGAGATTTCCGGCAGCCGACTGGTGGCCAATCCGGGTTGTTTTCCCACGGGTGCCATCCTGGCCCTCGCACCTTTGTTGAAGACAGGATGGATTGCCTCAGACCGGATCATCGTTGATGCCAAAACCGGTATTACCGGGGCAGGGGTCAAAGCTTCTGCCATCACCCACTTCCCGAATGTCTATGATAATTTTAAAGCTTATGGCCTGAAAACACACCGGCATACGATTGAGATAGAGGACATCCTGCATCGCATCAGTGGACACAAAACACGGGTACAGTTTCAACCCCACCTGCTCCCGGTGGACCGGGGTATTCTGAGCACCATTTATGCCCGGCCGCTCAGGGATATTGTGCAAAAGGATTTGGATGAGCTTTATACAGAGACGTACCGGGACAAGCCATTTGTTCGACTCACCTCCATACCGCCTTCCATCAAGGAGGTGAGAGGATCGAATTATTGTGATCTTTACTACACCATTGATGCACGTACCGGTAACCTGCTGTTGGTCAGCGCCATCGACAATCTTGTCAAGGGAGCGGCGGGGGCCGCAGTGCAGAATATGAATCTGATTTTAGGTCTCCAGGAAACAATGGGGCTGACTCACATTCCCTTAAAACCCTGAGGATGAATTTCATCGTCAAAAAAAATAAAAAAAATGATCAAGAACATTACGAATGTCAGAGGAATCAAATGCTGGGGTGCCCATACCGGGGTTAAATCAATGCGCCGCGACCTGGCCATCATCTATTCGGAACAGCCTGGAAGCGTAGGCGCCGTTTTCACCCGGAACCAGGTAGTGGCAGAGCCCATTAAGCTATCGAAGAAGCACGCTGCCGACGGCACAGCGCAGGCCATCATTATCAATGCCGGCAATGCCAACGCCTGCACGGGAGAACAAGGCTACCTGGGTGCTGTGGCAATGGCAGAAACCCTGGCGAAGGAGTACGGGATTGCCCCTGAATCCGTGATCGTGGCTTCCACCGGGATTATCGGAGAACCCTTTCCTACCGAAGATATCGTGGAAGGGATCAAGGACAACGCCAATAAAATTTCCAAAAAATCAAGTGCAGGCACCCTGGTAGCCAATGCCATCCTGACCACAGATACCTTTGCCAAGGAAGGTTTCGTGGAATTCTTTCTCGATGAATATGAAGTGAATATGGGCGGGGTGGCCAAAGGCTCCGGAATGATTCATCCGAATATGGGGACAATGCTGGCCTTCATCGTCACCGATGCGGCCATCGAACCATCTCTGCTGCAAAAAACCGTGCAGGAATGTGCGGATGAAAGCTTTAATATGATCACGGTGGATGGGGATACTTCTACCAATGATATGGTGGTGGTGCTGGCCAATGGAATGGCGGGCAACGATCTGATCAGCGAAGCCTCCCAGGCATCTTATGGTGTTTTCCGTCAGCAATTGCTTGAACTGATGTCCCACCTGGCCAAGCTCATCGTGTCGGATGGAGAAGGCTCCTCGAAATTTGTCCAGTATGAGGTAGAAAAGGCCAATGACGTGGAAAAGGCCAGAAGGATTGTGCGTGAGATTTCGGACTCTACCCTGGTGAAAACCGCGATGTTCGGCCGTGATCCCAATTGGGGGCGCATCGTAGCGGCGGCAGGCAATGCCGGGGTGGATTTCGACTATACCCGGGTGGATTTATTCCTCGGAGATGAGAAAACCCAGGTTCAGGTACTGAAACAGGGAGTTCCTTATGCCTTCGACCGCAACTTTATGAAGCGCCTGCTCCGCG
Source organism: uncultured Lentimicrobiaceae bacterium (assembly GCA_964590645.1). Taxonomy (GTDB): domain Bacteria; phylum Bacteroidota; class Bacteroidia; order Bacteroidales; family JAGNHN01; genus JAGNHN01. The sequence continues at coordinate 184,246 of CAZPYJ010000002.1, read as the reverse complement.
AGTCCCATATCCATATTCGTATGGTGCTCAACGAAGGAGATGCTTCCGCCATTGGCTGGGGTACTGACCTGACGACGGATTATGTGCTTTTCAATTCGGTCTATACCACCTGATCAAGCAAATCAATGCCTGCGCGTTTCGACGGTTTCAGGGCTTAAGTATCCAGCAATCGCTTCACCAGCTGGGGCACGCCAACAGAGGCCGTAGCCCGGATAATCTCCAGGTTCTCCACTCCATAGGCAGGGATAGCTTCCGGATCGATGAGGTATTTCGGGATGGCGGGATTCACTTCGTAGAGCAGGCCTGCAGCGGGATAGACCATCAGGCTGGTGCCAATCACGATGAAGATATCCGCCTGGCGTGCGATACGGCCGGCTTCGATGATCATCGGCACGGGTTCGCCAAACCATACGATATGCGGGCGCAGTTGGGAACCCAGTTCGCAGCAGTCACCTATGTTCACCTCCCAGCCGTCCACCTCATAAATCAGGTTCTCATCCAGGGAGGAACGCACTTTTCTGATCTCTCCGTGAAGGTGCAGGATATGGGAAGAACCTGCCCTTTCGTGCAGGTCGTCCACATTCTGGGTAATGATATCCACCTGATACTTTTGTTCCAGATCCACCAGGCTCAGGTGGCCGGGGTTGGGTTCCGATTCGATGACATTTTTCCGCCGCATATTGTAAAACTCCGTCACCAGGGCCGGATCTCTATGCCAGGCCTCCGGGGTGGCCATATCCTGGAAACGATAATTGCGCCAAAGGCCATCGTCGTCGCGGAAAGTGGCAATCCCGCTTTCCTTGCTGATCCCGGCACCGGTGAGTATGGCTATTCTTCTCATAGGCAGAAATAAAATAATGCCCTCAAAGCTAATAAAGTCGGCGATGGTAAGGGCCTGGATGTATGCCAGACACGCTTCGGATGAAGGCGGCTAACTGGGTCTCAGTCGGGCATAGGCCAATGAATCGATGGCATTCTGGCCCTCTCCCAGGCAAAAATCAAGGAAGGCATTAACCACCGGATCCACGGGAGCTACAGGAGCCACCACAAATAAAACACGGCAGAGATCAGTGGGATACTTCCCCAGGCAGAAGGTGCGGATGATCTCTTCGTAATCAGTAGGGATTTCTTCTTTGGCATCAATGCGACCGTTTGCATTCAGGTCGCAGGGCATAATACCCACGTGGGAACGCAGCTCAAGTTTTCCCAGGTCATACACCGTACTCAGATTGCAATAGCCTATAGCCAGAATATTATCCCTGATCCCCATACACATCTCTTGCTCTCCTTCCTTCATTTGCCCCTGCATTGTTCCTTCCTCAATTCCAAGGAATTTTACCAGTGTCCGGTGGGCGCCTGCATTGTCCTCCCTTCTGAATACGGACATTTCTGTTTCCCCCGCTTCTCCAAAATAATCGCCCCAGGCCGGGGGCTCCTCTGCAGTGAAAATCGCTTTCAGCTTTTCTTTTGTCAATCCAATCTGCTGTATCTGCGCTGCATAGGGATTCTGTACATTATACATCAGTACGACTCCCGTCCTGGCCAGGGGCATTTTCCACATTTGAGGGTCAATCTGCTCTTCGGAAGATATCATTACCAGATCAAGCTCATTCCGTGAAGCTTTGTCCATAGCCTCAACCGCATCTTCATTGCTGATTTGAATGAAGACATTGGGATACACATCATTGAAGGCCGTTACCCAGTTTTTCATCAGGGAATTCAGGGCATAGGCCCCGCTCAGGGTAATGGTATCCACCACGATCGTGCTCAAAGGAGCACTTTCAGCTGCTTGTTCTTCCTTTTTATCCTGATTAATGCAGGATGAAAAAAGGATGCCTAAGGTCAGCAAGCCTTGTAATGCAATGTTTTTCAAGGTTTTCATAAATAACTATTTTTTTACATATTATGCACTTATGTATATCTTATATGCCGATTTATAAAATGTGAAGATATAGCATTTCCGAAGAAAAGAAAAGCCTTTTCGGAATTTAGAATCCTTGTAACTTAATAGATGCAGACCATTGCAGGACTGAATTGTTCTGTCCTATCATTGACAATGAGGCCCAATCCCACACCTTAGGTTTGCATCTGAATATCAGCGTTTTTCTTTCCTGATATCAAAAACGTGTATCTGCCAGAACTGACCCACAGGATGCTGCAGGAAGGGGGCAAGGTAGGCATCAGTCAATAATTCATCCTTTCCGATGAACAGATAGTCGGCTCCGTGGCTGCGCAAGGTATCTATATTGGCAGTACTGCGGTATTGTTTGAAATCCGTCCAGCCTTTTCGGCCGGAAAGGAAGAGGGAAGTATTGAAGGATGGATCGGGGAGTGAAACAACCAGGGCATCTTCGGGGATGCCTTTCTCCATCAGCCAGGGGCGCATCTCGTAATAATGCCTCCATTGCTGATGGTCCCAGTTCACCCAGCGCATCAGGGAAACAAATGCAGGATTGAAGGTCATCCGGAATTCCCCTTCGGTGGCCAGGGTTTTCAGTTTTACCACCGAAAGGGCGTAAGTGAATTGCAGTCCCAGGAATATCAGGAAAGCCGCACGCACAAGATTTTTTCTGAGGAGTAAGGGAAAATATGCCTGCAAATACAGGAAGAAGGGCAGGACAATGGCAGGAAAGAGAATGAGCAGGGGAATCAGGTAGTAGTCGTGGTTGCCGAATGCAGCGCCCCAAAGCAGAAAATATCCACCGGCACCCAATCCTGTGATCAGGCTGGCAAGCCAGGCAAAGAGGGGGATGCGCTGGAGAAGGAAGAGATTGAAGACCCAAAGGCCGGCCAGCAGCAGGATCATCCAGGGCGGAGCATAGACGGCGGAAGTATAATAGCGCAGACCCTCCAGCCAGGATTCATATTGCCCTGGTGGCAGCGACCAAAAGGGCCAGATGTGATTGAAGGTGTATTTGAATCCGTGAACTTGATTATAGTGAGCTGCATAAGCATACCAGAAGAAAATGAATAGGACGACTGAGGCAAACCCGATCCATTCTAAAGCTTTGGCCCGGAAAAGGCCCGGTCGCCAGGGACGGTGTTGCCATAACGTATCCATTACCAGCACCATCCCCACAAATACAAAAGCAATCAGACTGGAAACTTTAATCCCTCCGGCCAGGGCAAACAGGAGCATTGCGAAAATGAAATGCCGCCACTTCTTTTGCTGATGGTATTTCAGGATGAAGTACAGGGCCATTAAAACCAGGGCGAAAGCCGGGCCATCAGTCAAAAAGCCAGCGCCATATATTACCAATAGCGGAAAGGTAAAGAACAGCAGCGTCAGACCGATCCCCCAGAAGTTGCTGCCAAGAATCTGACCAACAATGCGGTAAAAAGCAAAGAGTCCGCCTAACAAGAGGGCCAGGGAAAGGAGGCGATAGCTCAGGAATGATTCACCTGTCATTTTCCATATCTGCCCGTTGAGATAGTACAGCAAGGGTAATTCTCCTGCAGAGCGACCACTCTGCAAATCATCGGCAAGCTGTATGTGCATCTCCGGTTCAAAGAGGCCATTCCCTTCCATATAGTGCCTGGTCAGAGACAGGCAGTCGGTCTGTCGCCAGAGATGTTCATTCAGGGGTTCACGGTGCAGCCAGCCATCATAATAAGCGGTGGAAAAGCCCAGTATGAGGAGAAGAAAGAACAGGTCGGCCAACAGACTTTTTCTGCGCATTATCATAAGGCAGGAATTGAGTGGGTTCCAATATTGATCAGGCTATCCAGGATATCTTTATTTATATGTGACCCGGCAAAGATGAGCAGGGCAACCGGAAATATGTTTTTCTTGCCTGTCACCCGGATTTATTAATCCATTATTTCCCTGTTGCGCAGTTCGGTCCGAAGCTCAGGCAATGTAATCGGCTTGGCGATGATCTTTCCCTGGGCATCGGTGAGGATCATCGTGGGGGTGGCATAAATGTGAAAATCATTGGCGATCTTCGCATTCCAACCCTGCAACTCCGATACGTGTACCCAGGGATAATTCCCTGTTTTCAGCACTTCTTGCCAGGCGGCCTTGTCTTTATCGAGGCTCACCGCCAGGATATCCATTTGCTGGCTGAGTTTCCCCTGGTACATCTTCTCCAGTTCGGGCAGCATCTGGGTACAATGGGGGCAGGTGGACGACCAGAAAAGGAGGAGGTGATGCGGGGCCTGCAGAGAAGCCAGGGTGATCAGGTTTCCGTCGGCATCCGGCACAGAGAATTCGGGGATTTGTTTTCCAACAGCCATTCTGCGGTAACTCTCCAGCCTTTTCTCCACGGCTTTCTTCTGGTCTTCATCCCCGCAGGAAAACTCGGTGATATAGTTTTCTGCGATGTGGTTCAGCACCTTCTCAAACTTATATCTTTCAAAGCCATTCACCAGGTACTGCACGATGTAGGAATACACGCCCAGCTCAGGTTGGACATAGGTCATCAGCTTGTCGATGGCCACAATGAAGCGGTCTTCCAGTTCTGACTGGGTGAGGTTGCGGTCGCCATAGGTGCCGATATAGTCGATTACTTTATCGGCATAGACAGTGGTATTCAGCAGCATTGTATCGTTCATATCCAGGCCCGCAAAGTAGTTCTCCTGCAGCCAGGCCAGGCGTTGCGTGGAAGGGATGGCGGCCGGCATCAGCGGGGGTTTGCGCACCGCGGCCATATGGCAGGCGAGGCTTTGCGGAGCTTCATCGCAGATCTCCCGCACTTTCCGGAGAAGTTCTTGTTGCATCCGATTGTATTCTGCAATGGCCGAGTCTTTCAGCGCGCCCTCAGGGTAATGGCTGACGAGGGGGGTGAGCATTTCCATCCGGTTCATCACATCGAATTCCATATCCAGGTAGGCATACCAGGCTTTGTTTTCGAAGGATTGAATGACGTTCATCCCGTTTTCGGCATCATTATAATCGATCTCCATTTCGATGTCTTCCCGTCCGAAAATCACATCAAAATATTCGTCCTTTCCGGTATATATCCGAAACAGGCCTTTGGGGGTATTCGGGGCAAGCAGGAAGTTCACCCTGCCGTTTTCATCGGCGCGGGTGGTATCCACCACCTGAAAGTCCAGGTCTTTGAACTGGGCAAAACGGACGGGGCGATTTTCAGCGCCTTTGATGCTCACGGTAACGTTGAAGTCCTGGGCGCCCAGCATCAGCGGGATCAGCAGCAGGAAGAAGGAAAGCGTTTTTTTCATTGTGTAAAATTACACATTCTGACTTTCTGTACCCGGCCTGTATGGTTTCTCCTCTTCATAGCGCCTCCACCTACCCGGCTTCCATAAGCCAGTACCTCTACCGGCACGGATGCCGAAGAAAAGATGGCCACAAGCCTTTCCCTTTCTTTATTTCTCAGTAGCATCTGTTTGGTCTTCTTGATTGAGCTTCTGTCAGCGTTTCAACCTGATATGAGTCCTGCCTGTCTGAGATGTGTTATAGAGATTTTAAGGTATCGTTCATCTGAGAACAGCGTTCTTTTGCGATCGCTCCACGTATTCAGTCGATCTTTGAGCTCGATAGTATCAGTGATATTAAATTTCCCGGAGAGATAGTCAATAGTGGATAATAGTTCCAGGCTGAAATCAGAGTAGAATCCACTTAAAAAGGCAACTGTCTTTTCCGCAATATGCTTCAGATCAGGTTTATCAGAAAGATAAGCAAGTACAGAAGTTTCTGCATCTCTGATCAATGAAAGGGGTTTAAAAGGCTTCTTGTCCATTCCTGAGAAGCCCATAATATAGCTCCCATTAAGATAATTGAGAATGTATCTCACTTTCCCGGAGTAGGGCCCGTAAAAATTCGGTTCAAAATTGAGTTGGAAAAACTTTTCTGCTCCAAATCGTTGTAAAAAATAGCAGGCCTTTTCGCTTGAAAACTCGGTTACAAACTCTCCATTACGAACCAGATCATAAAGGACAAATAAGAGCAAGGCACGCGCTTCTGTGAGTTTCACCCTTTCTTTCTTCATCGCCTCGACAATATTTTCAGATGGTTCAAAAATGAGTATCTCAGCATCTAAATCTCTCAGTTTATCTATCATCATTTGCTTCACTTTCTTCCATTCCAAGCCACCTTGCCCGCTCCCTAAAGGTGGAATTGCTATGGAAGAAATAGAATACGAATGAATAGCTTTTATCAATTCATCAAGCCCCTTATCAATGTACTCATATTCGGATGGCTTCCTCCAGGTCGTTTTTGTCGGGAAATTAATGATCCATTTTTCTCCTGAAATCAATCCCCGATCTTTCACGATTAGCAACTTGCCAATCGTCAGTTCACTATTCTTACAAGCTTCCCTATACACTTTAAAATTGTAGGGGAATGCCTCTTTGAACTGAAGTGCTATGCCCTTGCCCATTATGCCGAGCGTGTTCACGGTATTGACGAGTGCTTCTGCCTTGCTTTCAAGGATATTTCCAGTTACAAACCGTATCATAGTTCATCAAAATAATAGAAAGGTTTTATTGCAATGCTTCTTTCCGGAATTCCTAATCCGTTTAGGAGCCTTTTAGCAGATTCATTATACACAACATAACCACCAATAAATGATTTTTCCACATCTCCTTTAATGAGAAACTCTGCCTGTTTCCTTCGTTTCAGGTCTAGATCTTCCTCTGCGCGCCAGTATTTTGCATATACAGCTTTCTTATCCACCAACTGCTCGATACTCCCAAGATATTTCTTTGAATAAAAGTGGGTGAATCTGTCAGTTGGGTGCCCATCACAAAAAATGAAGTCTAAGGAAGAGGAGATTATGCTTTCTAAAAGAACGATACAGTAAACGATTTCTTGAGGGGATGCTTTATCTGGTACGAAGTTGAATCCTTTCTGAATTACATAAAGCATAGGCATTCTTGGCCCAAAATAGAATGGAATATAATCACCCAATCTGCAGGTTTCATTCGTATCTTCTGTCGTCACTTCTCAATTTTTACGCGTGTTGATCAGGCTTCTGTCTCCAATTGTTTTGTAGTTTGCATTTGAATTGGGAGAATCTGGTAGCGTGATGCCGTTTGAAACAATATGGGGGATATTGTCGATATGAGTTATTCTGTACAAGTATTTTGGCCAACTATTCATTGAGTATTCCTCATTTCGTCTAAACTCCACCCCCGCATCCCACATTTCCAATACGCTATAAAAGTAAGGATTTTGTAAATGCATCAATGGGAGGAAGGTTCCTACCCGCCTATGATCAGGAGAACATACTCAGATGCTGCTGAAAGCCGGCAGCCTCAGCTGGCTCTTCTATTAGCATTGAAAAGAAGCAATTGCCCTTATTCGACAATTTTCAACAGTCCTCTCAGGGATTCCCGCCTTGGCTGTTGCGGAGGCAACGAATGGACATTCCATACTCCGGTTCGTGCAATCTACTCCTGATCTGAGCAGAATTGTAACGTATCTCCCGCAAAAAGAACTCAGACTGATATGGGTCGTGATCCGAAGTCCAGAAACGGCCTCGTGCGCCAAGATTATCATATTCCCCTGTATTTCTGCGGTATCCGGCAGGCAATGCTGTAAAACCAAATGCATCTGATGCAGCCACATTGGGTGATTGCCAGTATAATTGTGAGGAATCTTTCAGCATTCCTCCTGCATCATAACCCCGCATCCCAAGGCTCAACCACACAGGATCCCCAACCGGGATCTGGCTATCCACAAAGCCTTCGAGGAGCGCAAATTCTGCGAAGGACGGGATATGCCATCCAGCCGGGCAAATGCCCTGGGCCCCGGTTTGTGTTGAATAAGACATTGCCTCATTCCACTCATAAAGGCCTCCGAACAGGTCGCAATTCGTCGTATCATTCTGATAACAATATTTCTCTATGATTCCATTGTCTGACATCAATGAATGTGGTGTATAAGTCGGGTTACTCATTATCATTGTTCCCACATTCAGGTTTTTTGCCATCCAGCATTGGGTGCCAATTTCAACCGTAGGGTATTTTTTGCCATCACGAGGATCGGTGATGGTATCCCCGCAACTGATAACGATCGCAGGGGCAAAACCGATCAGCACCGTATCAGAGGTAGCGCCACAGTGGTTTGAGATTGTCCACACCAAAGTGTAGGTAGTGCCGGGTGTTCCATAGAACCACGTATCTGCTGCACTCGAATCACTGAAAATCCCCGGGTTGCCGAGCGAAGTCGAGGCAACCACTGCCCACTGTTGGCCCTGAGCGGAGCCGAAGGGCCCACTGCTTGCGGAAGGCGTATTTGCCCAAAGTTGAACACTATCCCCTGAGATTCCCAAACTATCCGGTCCGGCATTGGCCTGCTCGGGTTGAGGCAGGCAGGGCTGGATGCTGTCGCGGAGGCAACGCACCGATAAGCCGAGGGTTTTGCTGAGGTTGTCGCGGTAAACTGTGGCACTATTGTTCTGCAGGTACCAGTAGATCCCATTGGATGAGAAGGGCTCGGTGGACGACCAAAAAGCAGCGGTAGCATTCAGAAAATAGATGGTTCCATTGTAATGGTAACCAGCAGGGAGCGCTGTGAAGCCACTGCTGTTGGTGGCCCCGGTATTGGGTGAAAGCCAGTGCGTTGTGCCTGTTTCCTTCATTTTTCCTCCCGCATCTGTGCCACTGGATCCAATCGTACTGCAGTTCACCGTGGGATCGAGATGGGTGGTCAGGGTACACCATTCCGCATCAGCAGGTATGTGCCAGCCGCTGGGGCAGATGCCCTGGCTGCCTTCTGTATTCATATACTCCATCATCTCCTCCCATTGATACAGCCCCCCATAGATATCACACATTGCCGGGTCATCGTTGTAGCAATACTTTTCAATGATGCCGTCATTCGAGGGATTGCTGTTGACCTGGATCATCGTTCCCACATTCAGGTTCTCCGCCATCCAGCACTGGCTTCCGATATGAGTTGTGGCATAGGTCTGTCCGTCCCGCGGATCGGTGAAGGGCATTCCGCAGGTCCATTCCGGGGTGGCAAAACCGATCAGTACCGTATCGGAGGTTGCGCCACACTGGTTAAAAATCGTCCACACCAAAGTGTAGGTAGTGCCGGGGGTTCCATAGAACCACGCATCTGCTGCACTCGAATCACTGAAAATCCCCGGGTTGCCGAGCGGAGTCGAGGCAACCACGGCCCACTGTTGGCCCTGAGCGGAGCCGAAGGGCCCACTGCTTGCGGAAGGCGTATTTGCCCAAAGCTGAACACTATCACCCTCAATGTTCAGGCTATCCGGCCCGGCATTGGCCTGCTCGGGTTGGGGGGTGCATACGACACTATCCCTGACGCAACGTACAGAGAAGCCGTAGGTACGGTCTCCGTTGAGACGGTAGATATTCTGGCTACTATAGAACAGATAACGGTACCACGCGCCCGCAGATGAGGAGGCCGAGGAACTCCAGAAGTGGCCGTTTGTGCTCGGTGTGTTGAAATCCCCTTTGTTGTAGCGGTAGCCACCGGGAAGAGCCGTGAACCCGCTGCTATTAGTGGCACCGACATTGGTCGCACGCCAATGCGTAGTACCGCTTTCTTTTAGCTTTCCGCCGGCAATGGATGAACCTCCAAGATAGTTTTCCAGTTGGGTCCATTCAGCATCTGTCGGAATATGCCATCCTACGGCTGGCGGACAGATTCCTTGTACACCCTCAGTATCGCTATAGCCCATAGCTTCATTCCAGTCGTATAAACCTCCGTACTCATTGCAATTGCTGGCTGTATTATCGTAGCAATACTTCTCTATAGCCCCATTGTTGCTCACATCAGAATGACTACTACCGGTATTCACGCTGTTCACCATCACTCCAACATTCAAATTCTCCGCCATCCAGCACTGGGTCCCAATCTGAACTGTGGCGTATTTTTGTCCATCGCGGGTGTCAAGGAGGCTGTCACCGCAAGTGAAAGTGGTTGTTGCTGGAGCAAAGCTGATCATTACAGTATCCGAGGAGCTTCCGCACTGATTGGATATCGTCCAAACCAAGATATAGGTCTCACCAATCACCCCATAGAACCACGCATCCGCCGCACTCGAATCACTGAAAATCCCCGGGTTGCCGAGCGAAGTCGAGGCAACTGCCCACTGCCCAGTGCTTGCCCCGAGCGGAGTCGAGGGGCCCACTGAAGGCGTATTTGCCCAAAGCTGAACACTATCACCCTCAATGTTCAGGCTATCCGGCCCGGCATTGGCCTGCTCAGGTTGGGGCAGGCAGGGCTGGATGCTGTCGCGGAGGCAGCGCACCGAAAAGCCGTAGGTCTTGTCGTTGTTGTCCCGGCTTACAGCCGCGTTGTAGTAATACAGGGCCCGGCTGGCCCCGTATATAGAGGAAGACTCGGAGGACGACCAAAAGTAGGCGTTGCTCCTGAGATCGATGAAATTGCCACTGATGCGGTAGCCGGCACCGAGCGCCGTGAAGCCGCTGCTGTTGTTTGCCCCGGTATTGGGTAAAAGCCAGTGCGTTGTGTCTGTTTCCTTCATCATACCTCCTGCATCGGTCCCACTCCACCCCCAAGTATTGCAATTCACCGTAGGGTCAAGGTAGGCTGTTAATGTACACCATTCCGCATCCGTGGGCAGGTGCCAACCCAGAGGGCAAATGCCCTGGCTGCCTTCTGTATTCATATACTCCATCATCTCCTCCCATTGATACAGCCCCCCATAGAGATCACACATTGCCGGGTCATCGTTGTAGCAGTGCTTTTCAATGACACCGTCATTCGAGGGATTGCTGTTGGCCTGGATCATCGTTCCCACATTCAGGTTCTCCGCCATCCAGCATTGGTCTCCTATCTCCACTGTGGTATACATTTTCCCATCCCTTGTATCAATAAAGACAAGGCCACAGCGGAAAGTATCCACTGCATCCGGGATTGGGGAAGTATACACCGTATTGATCGCTGTGGAACCCGTCAGGGTGATCAGGTTGGTGATGATGCGGGAAGGATCGTTGCCGGCTCCACTGTACTTCACGGTACCGTCCATATTGAGGTCCTCCGGGAAGTAGCCACTTACCGTGGACGTGATGACGGTACTTCCGGTTTCCTGCATCAGCCTTTGTAAAATGAGGCTGCGGTCGTTCCCGGCCCCGCTGTACTTGATCTTCTTATCCACATTCAGGTCACCGGAGATCATCCCAAAAGCATTTCCACCCAAAGGGATCAGGGCATTCATTCCACCAAATGGCCTGGTGAGAAGGGTATCCGTGAAATCAATAGCGGCAACACTATCCAGGTTCAGGGCCTCTGCAGTCATCACGGGGATATGGCTGTGGTGGTCGAGCAGGATGCGATAGCGTCCTTCGCCTTTGGCACCAATGAGAATACTGGTATCCCCGGCAGGGCTGCGCAGTACACCATCCTTCCAAAGCATCAGGGCACGGCGCTCCAGCAACTGGCTCCCATCCGAACCATACCGTACTTCCATCAGCATCCAGTCCACCATATCCAGATGCACGCTGTCCAGGCTTTCGCTGCCATTGTAATTCCAGGGGGAGCGGTTATAGGGCTGGTTCAGGGGGAATTCAGGCCGGGCCGCCAGGTTGGTACGCATAAGGCCATTGCCCAGCCAGGCTCCCTGGAGAAAGGCTTTCAAGCCAAAGCCTTGTACCGGCTGCACAACAGTAATCCTTACAGAGGCCACCTCGGAGCATCCTTCTGTTGAAGTGGCGGTAACGCCGTACAGTGTGGTTTGGGAAGGACATACATTGATCGTGGAAGTAGTCAATCCGTTGCTCCACAACCAGCTGTCTCCTCCCAACACTTGCAGGTCCACACATTCTCCCGGCTGAATGGAAGTATCTGCGGTGATGCTGAGTTGGGGGCGTGGCAGTATCCCCACATTGACAGAGGCAATGGAAGCACAGCCTCCTTCATTGGTGACCGTCACCACATAAGTGGATGCCTGTGCCGGGCATACCAGGGTACTGGCACCCTGGGGGGTACCGTCCGACCACTGGTAGGTTCCACCACCACTGGCGGTCAGGGTGATGCAGTCGCCCTCACAGATATTGGTGTCCTGGCCCGCATCGGCAAGCGGGAAGGGGAAGACGATGATGGGGAAACTGTCCACCGCCTGGCAACCATTCGAATCGGTGAGGGTTACCGAATAGGTAGTTGATGTAGCAGGGCAAACCATAATGTTCATCGAGCTGCCGCCTAAATCCCATAGATATTCCCCGGCTCCGTGGGCTACCAGGGTGGCACAATCCCCTTCACAAAGGGTGTCATCCCCGCTAATATTGACGGATGGGGCAGCGTAAATATCAATATGGATGCTGTCTATGCTTTGCAGGCCATATTGATCGGTAAGGGTAACCCCATAGGTTACCGGACTTTGTGGGCACACCTGAATCTGGTTTCCGCTGCTGCCATCGCTCCATAGGAAGTTTCCGCTTCCATTGGCATACAGTGTCGCGCATTCCCCCGGACAGAGGGTGGTGTCGTTGCTTACCGTCAGGACAGGGCCGGGGATGTAGGTTACGGTCACGGAATCCACATCCAGGCATCCTTCATAAGAATAGGCACTTACATAATAGACGGTAGTTTGTGTATTGCAGACAGAGATGGAAGGGCCCATCATTCCATTGCTCCAAACATAGGTGTCACCGCCACTGGCAGTGAGGGTGACACAGCCTGAACCGAAGATGGTATCATTGGCACCGGCTTCTGCCACAGGAATAGGATGTACTGTTACGAACACAGAATCTACCCCAGTGCATTGGTAACTATTGGTGGCAGTAACATAATACATCGTGCTGGAGAGCGGACAAACCTGGGGAGAAGCCAGGTTGCTTCCGTTGCTCCAGGTATATTGTATTCCTCCAAAGGCACCTAATGATACACATTCTCCTTCGCAGATATCCCGATCCGGAATGGTTCCTATATTCACAGGATACAGCCCCACATACACAGAGGCCTGCAGGGTATCCCCGGCAGGATGGTAGAGGGTCACGTTGTACCAGGTGGAAACTTCAGGACACACCGTGATGGAAGAAGTTGTGCTCCCGTCGCTCCACAGCAGGCTTCCCTGGCCAGTGGCCGTGAGGGTCACGCACTCTCCCGGGCAGATACTGGTATCGTTGGATATCGTCAACTGAGGGGCCGGCTGTACATAGACCGTGACGGATGCAGTATCGGAACAAAAGGATTGCTGATTGAACCAGGTTTCTACAGTATATGTAGTTGTGTTTGATGGACAAACGGAGATCGCCTGGGTGTTCTCCCCTGTGCTCCATAAATATTGATTTCCGCCCAGGGAGGTGAGTTGCGTGCATTCCCCTTCCATAATACTCGTATCCCCGATAATCCAGCTACTCGGTTTTTCGAAATGCCAGATATTGATATTCGAAGATCCCGTGCATCCGTTTGAGTCGGTGACGGTCAGATGATACCACCAATTATAGCTTCCCCAGTGCCAGGCTTCGGTAGTCGGGGTGGTATCTCCGGTGGACCATTGATAAGTGGCATAACCTGGTGCAGAAAGCGTAGCGGTTTCATCTCCGCAGATGGAGTCGGTACTGCTTTGGATCACCGGTTGTATCGACCAGGTATTCAGATAGAATCCGTCAACACCCATACAGCCGTTGCTGTCGGTGATGGTCACGCTGTACCATTGGCTGTAATTCGGGCAAACGGTGATGCTCCGGGTGCTATCCCCGGTATTCCAGACATAGTCTGAGGCTTCATTGGCGGTCAGGATTGCACATTGACCAAGACAGATGCTGTCCGGCCCGGTAATCTCCACAGGAATAATCACTTTGGTTATTTTAATCCAGTCTGTGGCATTGCACCCGTGAGCGTTGGTCACTTCCAGACTGATCCATTGGTTGTAATCATTGGCTTGTAAGCACACTTCTTTTACCGCTGCCGTATCTCCATCTGGCCACAAATAAGTGAGGAAAGGGGAGGAGGTATGTTGCCCGAGGGCTGCAAACTGATTCGGAGGATATACGATCCATTCCGAGCTCAGGCTGTCCAGACCGGCAGAAAGACCCCAGTCGGTTTGCCCTTTCTGCACCCAGCCTTTCCTCACCAGGGTATGATTTGTTGTTCCTCCCCAGACGCCGGCCACATTCCACGCCCAACCCGGATCGCTGAGGTCTTCCGCACCAATGATATCTACCACAATGGTATCGTTTTGTTCGATTTTTACCAGCGCCCTCACATCATTGCCCGAAAAGCTCATCATAAAGTTATAGTCTGTGCCACTGAGCAAGACATCTGCTTTAGCGGTAATGGCTGAATCGGCCAGGGCGTGTGCAATAAGGAATGTTTCGCCCGGATCAAGGAAGGTAGCGGAGGGGAATGGGTAGAAGCCATCCCAGCTGCTGCCATTAAAATTCTTCCGGATGCCGTAAGCAGAAAGGTCCACGGCTACGTCTAAAGGATTGAATATCTCGAGTGCATTGTTATTACTATACCCGCCTTCCAGGTAGGCGGAGAAGAAGAGGCTGCGGCTTTCGCTTGTGGCCTCCAGCTCAATACATTGCCCGGCACAGAGTAAAGTATCCGGACCCAGGTCCACAGGGGGATTGTCGCGAACGAGGACGACGTCCTTTGCCAGAAACTGCCTCATCCCGTAAGCGCCGGTGATTTCCACCTGCACATCCTTGGATTCAGGTACATTGAAGAAGACGAGCGGAGTCCATCCGTGACGGATAAAAGGGAATTGCCCGTCATAAAAACTATAATGTATAGTCCACACATTCCCAATGACCCAGGTGTTGAAATTAACGTATTCTCCTGCACACACCTGTGCAGTATGGGCCCAGGTTTGCGCCACGGGCTCAGTCATTGGTGTCAGAAATTTGTAAATGTAATTCTGCAGATTGCTGTCTGTTCTTCCGCCTGCCCAGCCGTAATCCATCGCTGTAAAGGCCAGGGAATAGACCCCGTTTCCGCCATTCTGGACCATTGGGAGCCAGCTTACCCCTCCGTCAAGGCTGTAGGAGGCCCCGCTCATTCCACCGGCACTGACCAAAGCATTGGCGGTTCCTTTCACATATTTCAGGTCTCTTCCCCTTCTGAAGTCTCCGCTCCAAATGACCTGAGTCCAGCTAATCCCTCCATCATTGGTGGAGTAGAGCTGATCATTGGAGTACAACCATCCTTCCTGAGGGCTCTTCATTGCGGGAAGAATCATTTGGTTGTTGGCAAAAGGAATGGCGTGGCGCGTCCAGTTTTGTCCCCGGTCATTGGAAATATAGAGTTGGGCACGGTTGGTGGTAAACCATATCGTATTTCCTTCCACCGCGCTGTGGCGCGTGTAGCCATACTCTCCGGCCAGGGGCGGCGGGATATTCGAAGAATCCACCCGGATCCAGTTCGTACCGGCATTCGAAGTGGTATAAATCTCCCAATATCCTCCTGAAGGATCGCCCATTACAATGCCATCGGTATGATTCCAGAAATGGATAATATTCGGGAAGCCACCTTGTGAGACCTGAAACAGGGCTGTGGATTGATGGGTCCAATTGTAACCTCCATCGGAGGTAAAGAGAACCAGGCCATCCTGGGTCCCGTTATGACTGTATGCGATCATCCAGGCCGAATCCGGGCCTGCAGCGGCGATCATTGGAGAATAGTAATTGGGATAGTCATACAAAACCCTTTCGTATTTGTCAAAGCCTCCTTTTGTGGTGCGGACGAAGCCGGGATAGTGGGTGTTCCCACTCGCCGAAACGGCCGTGGCAGCCCATACGCCATCCCCGCCCCAGGAATTCAGGCTGTAAATGGTCCTTTCCGGACTTGAAACAGGAAAACTCAGGGAATAAAAACTTGCATTCCAGCTTGGAACAACCGCCAAGGGAATATAGAAATCAATGCAATGGCCCGGCTGATCATAGTCCTTGCCTGTCTTGTTCCAGGAGTTATTATTGAAGACCATACAAAGTTGTTCTATCTGGCTGCTGCCGTTCACACCATAGAATGCATCCGGCACAAAGGTGATCGACCAGGTGCTGTCCCCATTGTCGGTGAGGGCCGTGGACTGACCATTATAGGCAGTGTTTTCGTAGGAAACGACATTTGACCAGACTGAGCCATTGATCTGAACGCCTGAGTGCATTCTCACTTCTGTGGCTCCTTCCAGCGTTGCCCAGGTTCCGGCCTCGCAGGAGAGCCGGGCATCGAAAGTGAGGGTGATTGAATCCGTTCCCGCCGCATTGGGCGGATCGATGGTGACGGCATTGGAAATTCCCTGAGCATTCAGCATCAGGCTGATACATAGAAATGCCAGCATTGTCGAGAGCCGGAGAAGCATAGTTTTCTGTCGCATTGTACAGCAATTTGGGTTTTGGTTTGCGTGATGAAAGGGAATTGCGTTCAGGCAAGGTCGGATGAACATAAAACCGGAATTACATCGACGTGCACCAAATTTAGAGACCTCTTCTTTCCCGACAAAGCCGATCTCTTTATTTAGAGGGCTTCTAAAATGATGCAGGGAAACTTTTATTCGTCTCCGGGATGGGGAACTATCGTCTTAAAGCCTGATAAACATCGTTTTGAAATAGATTCGATTTCATTGGAAAGCCTGTATTTTCGCAAGATTAATTTATTCTTATGAAGGAGAAAGCGGATCGTGCCAGGCTGGATGCAATGCACTGGGCCGCCCGAAGGGAACGATGCCCTGCTGAGCTGAAAGTGTTTTTGCGCAGAAAAGAAATCGCAGAGAAGGCTATCCTTGAGATTCAGGACTTTCTTGAGAAAGAAGGGTATATGAATGTAAGGCGTTATGCCTGTGCCTTTGCCCGCGATAAATTCCGATTCAATCAATGGGGGCGCTACCGCATATTTAAAGAGCTGCAAGCACGGGAGATTCCTGCCGCACAGATTAACGAGGCCCTGGCCAGCATATCGGAGGAAGAATACCTTGAAACACTGGATAAACTGCTGGAAAGCAAGCTGGCACGCACCACAGCTTCATCCCGCATAGCCATCCTCCACAAAATCACTACCTTTGCCGTGCAAAAAGGCTTCGAACCTGCCCTGGTGCGGGAAAGAGCCGAACAGCTATTGAATCACCCCTAAAGAAGAATCTTATGATCAATAAAGAACAGGTCAGAGATATGCGTAAGAGGCTTGAAGCCTTGAGGAGGTTCCTTTGACCTCGATACGAAGCTTGAACAAATAAGAGAAGAGGAAAAGATCAGTCAGCAACCAGGTTTCTGGGATGACCCCAAGGAAGCCGAAAAGGTGATGCGGGCCATCAAGGATAAGAAAATCTGGACCGATCGATACCACCACCTGGAGCAATCCCTGGCCGACCTGGATGTCATCTTTGAGTTTTACGAAATGGATGAAGCCACCGAAGCAGAGGCGGATGAGCAATATGCCCATAGCCTGAAGCTGATGGAGGATTTGGAGTTTATGAATATGCTCAGTGGGGAGGAAGACAAAATGGGTGCTATTCTGACCATCAACCCGGGTGCCGGGGGTACGGAAAGCCAGGACTGGGCCGAGATGCTGATGCGGATGTATCTTCGCTGGGGAGAACTGAGAAACTATAAGGTGAAAGAGATTTCTCTGCAGGAAGGCGAAGTGGCCGGAATCAAATCCGTAACACTTGAATTTGAAGGTGATTTCGCCTATGGATACCTCAAAAGCGAGAACGGGGTGCACCGCCTGGTCAGGCTTAGTCCTTTTGATAGTGCCAACCGCCGCCATACCAGCTTCGTTTCGGTCTTTGCCTATCCCATTGTGGATGAGAATATTCAGATCGATATCAATCCAGCCGATATCTCCTGGGACACTTTCCGCTCCAGCGGGCCGGGCGGACAGAATGTGAATAAGGTTGAAACAGCTGTCCGGCTCAAGCACGCGCCCACAGGCATCGTCATTGAGTGTCAGGAAACTCGTTCGCAGCAGCAAAACAGGGAGAAGGCGCTTCGAATGCTGAAATCCCAGCTCTATGAAATTGAGCTGCGCAAGAAAAAAGAGAAGCAGGCTGCATTGGAGAGTACCAAGAAAAAGATTGAATGGGGATCCCAGATCCGCAACTATGTTCTGCACCCATATAAAATGGTGAAGGACGTTCGGACAGGCTACGAAACAGGGAATACCCAGGCGGTGCTGAACGGAGAAATCGATGAATTTATCAAAGCTTATCTGATGGAGTTCGGGAACCAGGATAATTCCTAACTTTACAGCGACAGCCCTGTAATACCCTTTCCAATGTTCACTATCTATCACAACCCCCGTTGTAAGAAATCCCGTGCCGGTTTGCAATACCTCAGGGAGAAAGGATTGCCTTTTCAGGTGGTGGAGTACCTGAAGGATCCGCTCACCAAAGAAGCCCTCCATAAACTTCTTCAGCAGCTCAATCTGGCCCCGGGAGAAGTGGTCAGGAAGCAAGAAGAAATGTATCGTAAAGAGTTGAAGGGTAAACAGTTCAGTCGAGAAGAATGGATAGATATTCTGGTAGAGAGCCCCAAATTACTCCAGCGTCCCATCATTTTGAAAGGGCATAAAGCTGTGGTTGCCGATCCTCCGGAAAATCTTGATCCGCTTCTCTGAATCTTTTGAAATCATCGATTACCAACCCCAAATCCATACGTTATGAATGTTCGCATAGAAAAAGACACAATGGGTACCATTGAGGTGCCGGCAGAAAAGTATTGGGGCGCGCAAACCCAGCGCTCGAAACAAAATTTCCGCATCGGCGGGCAGAAAATGCCGGCGGAGATTATCCGGGCTTTTGCCTACCTGAAAAAGGCGGCGGCACTGACCAATTATGACCTGGGGGTACTGCCTGAAGATAAGAGCCGGCTCATCGGACAGGTATGCGATGAAATCCTGGAAGGGAAGCTGGATGAGCACTTCCCCCTCGTCGTATGGCAGACCGGTTCGGGGACCCAGAGCAATATGAACGTCAATGAGGTGATCGCCAACCGGGCGCACGTTTTGGAAGGCGGGAAGCTGGGAGAAGGGAAAACCCGTATCCACCCCAATGACGATGTGAATAAATCCCAGTCTTCCAATGACACCTTCCCCACAGCGATGCATATCGCTGCCTACAAGATGCTGATGGAAGTGACCCTGCCTGGCATCAGAATGTTACGCAACACCCTGCAGGAAAAATCAGAAGCTTTTGATGATATCGTAAAAACGGGGCGCACCCACCTGATGGATGCCACACCGCTGACTTTAGGACAAGAGTTTTCTGCCTATGCTAGCCAGCTCGATCACGGCATCCGGGCTGTGGAGAGCACGCTCCCGCATCTGGCGGAGCTGGCTCTGGGCGGTACAGCAGTGGGAACAGGCATCAATACCCCCGAGGGTTATGCAGACAAAGTGGCCTCGTATATTGCAGCCCTCACAGACTTCCCCTTTGTGAGTGCCGAAAACAAATTTGAAGCCCTGGCCGCGCACGACGCAATAGTCGAAACCTCCGGAGCACTCAAAACCGTGGCGGTGAGCCTGATGAAAATCGGAAATGACATCCGTTTGCTGGCTTCCGGACCCCGTTGCGGCATCGGCGAACTGATGCTCCCGGCCAATGAGCCCGGCTCTTCCATTATGCCCGGAAAGGTGAATCCGACCCAGAACGAGGCCCTGACAATGGTTTGTGCACAGGTGATCGGCAATGATGCCGCCATCACGATGGGCGGAACCCACGGCCACTTCCAGCTCAATGTCTTCAAACCCGTGATGATCTATAACCTGCTGATGGCGGCACGCCTGATCGGGGACGCCTGCGTCTCCTTCAACGATCATTGTGCAGTAGGGATAGAACCCAATCCTGCCTTCATCAAAAAGAACCTGGAGAACTCCCTGATGCTGGTCACGGCCCTGAACACCCATATCGGATACGAGAATGCGGCAAAGATTGCCAAGAAAGCACATACGGAAGGAACTACCCTGCGCGAAGCTGCATTAAGTCTGGGCCTGGTATCGGAGGCCGACTTTGATGTATGGGTCGATCCCAGCAAGATGATCGGGAGGTAAAAAAGCCGAAGTTCCGTTCCCTCGATACGTCCTGTTCAGGCTATGATTTTAGCTCCGTTAGGACCAAGTTTGATTAGTATTCCAGATACTGAAGGTGCGCTATGCCCCGTAAGGGCCGGCAAAGGTTTGCCCTTTACCGGAAAAGCCTGAATATGTCGTTTCCGATCACAAAAGCCATCAGGGCCAGCAAGATGATCATCCCCACCAGCTGAGCTTTTTCCATAAATGAATCGGGGAATTTCCTGCCGGTGATGACTTCGAGCGTAAGGAAGATAACGTGTCCACCATCCAGGGCAGGAATAGGCAGAATGTTCATAAATGCCAGGATAAGGCTGAGCAGGCCGGTGATAAACCAGAACTTGCTCCATAGCCATTCTCCCCCGTAGATCTGGGCAATGCCGATGGGACCCTGAAGGGATTCCGTGGCTTTTTCCTTCCCGGAGAGAATTTTCCCAAAGCCCTTAATATTGGCCGACATCAGATCCATCGCATCTTTCCATCCATACTTGATGGCTTTGCTCAGGGAGTAGCTGGCCAGGGCATAATCCGGGCCGGCAGCCAACACTCCGATGTGCCCATTGGTATCCACTTCGACGGGAAGAAGGAGGGTGTCTCCGGATCGTTGCACCAGCATCTGTACCGTTAATCCTTCTTTCAGTCCCACATTTTCCACAAAGGCACCCCAGGAGTCTACCGGCAGCCCGTCGAGCGCCAGTACCCGGTCACCTGTTTGTAAACCGGCTCTGCCTGCCGGCATATCTGACAGCACGCTGTCTATCCGGAAGGGATAATTGTCGGCCGCAATAATCCGGCTTCCGGAGGCGTCCTTCAGCAGGCGATAAAAATCGTCGGGAACGATCACCAGGGCTTCCTGTCCGTTTCGGTTCACCTTTATCTCCGATCCAAAGAACACACGGGTGGAGAGAATGTCTTTGAAACGCTCCACTTTCCGTCCGTTCACTTCTATGATCTGATCCCCGGCCTGAAAACCGATCTCACGCCCCAGCTCGTACGCATAAATCCCATCGCTGACATTCTCATTGGGAAGATAATCTTTGTTGTACTGTAGCAGCACAAAAGCAAAGAGAAACACGCCCAGTATCGCATTCACAGTCACTCCTCCCAGCATCACGATCAGTCGCTGCCAGGCTGGTTTGGAACGGAACTCCCAGGGCTTGGGAGGCTGTTTCATTGCCTCTTTATCCATCGACTCATCGATCATTCCGGCAATCTTCACGTAGCCTCCCAGGGGAAGCCATCCGATGCCATATTCAGTATCTCCGGCTTTAAACCTGAATAGTTTGAAACCAAAGGCATCGAAGAAGAGGTAGAATTTTTCCACTTTGATCCCGAAAGCGCGGGCGGCCAGAAAATGGCCCAGTTCGTGCAAAACCACCAAAATGGAAAGGCCCAGGATGAGCTGCGCCGCCATAATCAGTCCAGTCATATCTTATACTTGCTTAATAATTCCTTGGCATATACCCTTGCCTGCCGATCTGACTGCAGGATATCCTCCAGGGCAGGTTCAGGGATGTAAACCACTTTTTGTATTACTTGTTCGATCAGTTCGGGCATTTCCATAAAGCGCAGCTTCTTTTGCAGGAAGGCTGCTACGGCCACTTCGTTGGCTGCATTCATCACACAGGGCACATTTCCCGATCGCTGCATCGCCTGCATAGCGATCCTGAGGTTTGGAAACCGATGCGGATCTGCCGGTTCAAAATCCAGGCGGGGGTAGTCGGAAAAGGAAAAGCGCGGGAAAAGGCTGTGCATTCTCTTGGGCCACGACAGGGCATACATTATCGGGGTCTTCATATCAGGAAGCCCCAATTGGGCTTTGATGGAGCCATCGGTGAACTGTACCATTGAATGTACGATAGACTGGGGATGGATCACCACCTCCAATTGGGCGGGATCCAGTCCGAAGAGCCAGCGGGCCTCGATGAGCTCCAGTCCTTTATTCATCAGGCTGGCAGAATCGATGCTGATTTTGCAACCCATATTCCAGTTAGGATGCTGCAATGCCTGGGCCGGGCTTACTTTTTCCAGTTGCCCGGAGGAGAAGGTTCGGAAAGGCCCGCCTGAAGCAGTCAGGATTACCTTCTCAATGTTTGCGTGCCGCTCGCCCCGGAGGCATTGAAAAACAGCTGAATGCTCTGAATCCACCGGTAGAATAGCCGAGCCGGATTTCTTTGCAGCCCGCATCAACAAGCTGCCGCCGCTGACCAGGCTTTCTTTGTTGGCTAAAGCCAGATCCGTACCTGCCTCTATGGCCGCCAGGGCCGGCTCCAGACCGGCTGAACCCACCACAGCAAGCAAAACTAGGTCGATATTGCCGGAACCCGCTATTTCCTTCACACTCTGCAGTCCGGCGTATACCTGAATCTGTTCATTGCGCAGGGCATCTGCCACTTTTTCATACAGTCCTTCTCTTGCAATGACCACTGCACGCGGTTTAAACTCGAGTGCCTGCTCAATCAGCAGAGACCAGTTTTCCAGGGCAGCGAGCACTTCCACGACAAAGGCGCCGGGGTGTTGCCTTAGCACTTCCAGGGCCTGGCGACCGATCGATCCGGTAGATCCCAGTATAGCCAGACGCTTTCCCTGCTGCTCCTGCTGATGTATCCTGTTCTCCATCAAAAGACAATATAATCTTCCGGATTCACAGGAACGGCATTATGCCACAGCTCAAAATGAAGGTGAGGTCCTGTAGTTAGCTCGCCGCTGTTGCCCACAATGCTTATCGGGTCGCCGGCTTTAACATAACTGCCCTGGCTTCGTAACAGGGTTGCATTGTGCTTGTATATACTGATCAGATTATGAGGGTGTGCTATCCCGATCACATAACCGGTCTGAAGTGTCCAGTCAGCAAAAACTACCTGACCGTCGAGGATGGCCTTCACCGGTTCATTGCGCTGGGTCACGATGTCTACGCCAAAGTGCTGGGAGGCAGCATTGAAAGGATTCACCACAATGCCTTTTAGCGGAGGGAAGAAAAGGTAGGTGGAAAGATAATCCCTCTCACTGCTGCGCATACCATCTCCTGATTCAAGAAAGCGACTGTGGTACTGATCCCGGGCTGTTTCCACTTCCAGGCGCAACAGGCTGTCCTCTTCAGAAGGGCTCAGGACGATCCGGCCGTAGTCGCGCGCTGTATCGGTGATGTCCGGAATACGATCCAGAATCTCTTTCCCCTCCATAATTCTTTTCAGGTTGCTGATGTACAGATCCTTGCTGTAAAAGGCCCTTTCCAGCGAATCTGCCCGCTGCTCCAGTTCATACAGTTGACGCGACAGGCCTACATCCATATAACCGGGGATATATTCGCGCAGGGGCGTAAAGGCGATGATATAAATAGTCAGAAAGACCAGAATGATGGCCAGGCTGCCGGCAGCAACAAATACATTGAGGCGTGAAAGGCGGAAGGAAAGGCGCTCCTCGTAAGTCTGATCATTCATAATGACCAGCCGGTACTTATTCCGGAGCTTCCGTACCCAATTCTTTTGCCGGGATTGTTGTTGATCCTCCATTCATTGACTGATTTCAGGCTTGCAAATATAGACATTCAGGGGGGATGTGGGCTCAGGATAGGATGCCTGCAAATGCATCGCTCCGGAGCAAGGTCAATATCCCCTGATTCAAGGATGTGCATTGTCGCAAACGCATTCCGAAAAAATAAAATAATTTTGCACTGAATGAGTTAAGCCTCATTTCCTAATGCAGGGTGATAAAAATCCCCTTAAGCACTTGCACTGAATGAAAGTATATACACACAGCATAATCCGGATTAACCTATTTCTGCTGCTTCTGTTGCTCCTCACCGCCTGTTCCACCAAAAAGAACACTTTCACCCGGCGTGTGTACCACAACCTGAATGCACACTATAATGTCTATTTCAACGGAAAGGAAAGCCTGAAAGCCGGAGTGCTCGAGTTGCGCAACAAGGCGGCAGACGATTACAACCGCATCCTTCCCATCCAGAACCTGGGTACCATACAGGATGCCCAGTCCATCAATCCATATATGGACAAGGCCATCGAAAAAGGGGTGAAGGCGATATCCCGGCATTCGATGTATTTCAAGAATGTGGAGTATAATCGATGGATCGACGACTGCTATCATCTGATCGGGAAAGCATACTTCTACAAGCAGGATTATGAAATGGCCGGGCGCACCTTTGATTTCGTGGTGAAGCGCTATCGCAACAACGACATCAAATACGATGCAATGATCTGGCTGGCGCGAAACCATACCCAAAAAGGTGAATTTGACCAGGCCATCACTCTTTTGGATATGGTGAATGAGAAGTATGAAAGTGGTGCGATGCCGAAGAAGTATGCCAAGAACCTGGAGGTGACTTTTGCAGAGTACTACCTTACCCTGCAGAATTACCCCCCTGCCATCGAACACCTGATCAGGGCCATCCAACACAGCAACAGGAAGTATGAGAAGAACCGCTATCGCTTTATCCTTGCACAGATTTATCAGGGAACAGGCAATCTCTCTGAAGCGGCGCGGCTCTATTCGCAGGTAATACGCAAGAACCCTCCTTACGAAATGGCTTTTAAGGCAATGATCAACAAAGCCAAGTGCTATGATGCCGCCACCGGAAGCAGCAAGGAGATACTCAAGCAGCTCAATAAGATGCTGGCGGATGAGAAGAATAAGGAGTACCAGGACCAGATTTATTTCGCCCTGGCCGAGATCGCCATCAAGCAAAATGATTACGACAAAGCAAAGGAATACCTTGCCCAGTCGGTGAAAACCAGCGTCACCAATGACTACCAGAAAGGGCTTTCCTCCTTATTGCTGGCTGATATCTATTTTGAGGTTCCTGAATACAAGCCCTCCCAGGCATATTACGATACGGCAGTTCAGTTTCTTCCGAAAGACTATGAGAACCTAGCCAACCTGGAGGCAAAATCACAGCGCCTCAATCAACTGGTTGGTTATATAGTGACCATTGAAACGGAAGACAGCCTGCAGCACCTGGCCAGCCTGAGTGAGAAAGAAAGAGATGCCATTATCCAGAAGAAGATCGATGAGCTGAAGGAACTGGAACGGCAGCAAAAGATGGAAGAAGGCACAAATCGACAGGGGCTGGGATTCATTGAGCAGGCCAACCGCCAACGGAATTTCCAGAACCAGGGTGGCGGTAACTGGTACTTCTACAATCCAAGCGCACTGAGCTTTGGCTTCACTGAGTTTCAGAAAAAATGGGGGCGGCGCAAGCTGGAAGACAATTGGCGCCTAAGCAACAAAGCGCCGGTAGCGGACTTTGGGGAAGAGGGCCTGGCTGAAGCCGACAGCAGCGAAATGGACAGCACCCAGGTTTCACTGGTAACCGATCCGAAAGACAAGAATTACTATCTGCAGTACATTCCCCTCACTCCGGAGAAAATGGCTGCCTCGCACGAGAAGATCAAAGAGGCCTTGTACAATCTTGGATTGCTTTATGATAAGGGCTTCAACGATTTGCCCAAGTCGGTCAATGCCTACGACACTTTGCTGGTGCGCTATCCCGGAGATTCGGTGTATGAGTTGAAAACAGCCTATCAGTTGTACCGTATTTTTGATGAACAGGGCAAGGCTGACCGGAGAGATCATTACAAAAACCTGATCATTACAAAATATCCGGAAAGCGATTATGCGATGATCATCCTTGATCCGGATTATTACAAGAAGCTGGTGGAGGAAAAAAATAAGGAAAAAGCCCTGTATCGAAGTGCTTATCTGGCCTTTAACGAAAGCAATTATGCACAGGTTCTGAGCCTGACCAAGCAGGCCGAGAAGACCTATGATGATGCCGATCTGATCCCCAAATTCTATTACCTCGAAGCCCTGACCCTGGGGAAAACCCAAAGCATCGATTCGATGAAAGCCACCCTGGAGTTCATCGTCGGGAGATATCCCTCTCACGAGGTCAGTCAAATGGCCCGCGACATTCTGGCGCGCCTGAATGGACAGGACACCAGCCTGTTGAGTGGAGATAATACCTTGAATATCAGTGGAACCAGTAGCGTGGCAGCCCAATTGTACAAACACGATCCCAAGGCCATTCACCTTTTTGTAATGGTGGTGGATATCCGGGATGTCAATATCAATGCATTGAAAATCAGGCTTTCCGACTTTAATCAGAAATATTACGGACCGGAAAAACTAAGTGTGAGCAGCCTCTTCCTGAACGACACGGAGCAAATCATCACGATCAGCAATTTTGCCGATCAGCAAAAGGCAATGACGTATTACAGCGGGATCATTGGCAATGCCTATGTTACCTCCCAGCTGGAAGGAGCAGAGAGTACTTCATTTGTGATCAGTGTGGACAATTATCCTCCGTTTTACAAAGACAAGAATGTGGAATCCTATATGCAATTCTTCAGGAAGCATTATCTTGCAAAGTGAGGATGATCATTGAATGCAAAGCTTTATCAAAAAAAAAGAAATATGGCAAGGACAATGACCCCTGAATCCCCCACGATCAATTTGCTTGGAACCGGCACCTCAGTGAAAGGGGAAATCCAATCCGACGGAGATTTTCGCATAGATGGCAGCCTTAATGGGGCCATTCATTGCAAAGGGAAGCTGGTCATCGGCGCTACCGGCCTTGTGGAAGGCGAGATCATCTGCGGAAATATCGACATCTCCGGGCAGGTGGAGGGGCAGGTGGTAGTGAGTGAATTACTCAGCCTGAAATCCACCGCAAAGTTAAAAGGGGATATTTCAACTGCCAAGCTCAGCATTGAACCCGGGGCTGTTTTCACGGGAACCTGCAAAATGGACGGAAGCGGCCTGAAACAGACAGACAAGGCGCCCAATGAAAGCAAAAAAACCGAAAAAGCCCTTTGATACCTTCGTCCGGTATTCGAATATTGCCTTTCAGATGGCTGCCGTCATTGGCTTGGGTGTTTTTGCCGGTATCCGGCTTGATCGCTACACAGGCTTGGAATTTCCCCTGCTTACGCTGGTGCTGAGCCTGGGCTCGGTAGTGGCGGCCATTTATATTGCGGTCAAAGATTTTCTATCATAAACCGGATACGATGCCTGCACTTTTTCAAAGCTTTTTAAGAAAACTGCTTCTTTTTACCGCCCTCACCGGCCTGATCGGATTCCTTGTACTGGCGGCTCTTCCTTCCGAATACCGCAGTCCTGCTTTTCCCTTCATTCTGCTCTTTTTTTTCGGGATCAGCTTCTTAATGCATCATTTGATGGTTCGGAGCGCCGGGGAAAAACTCATCCGTTTTACTAACCGCTTTATGCTGTTGACTTTTACCCGTCTGCTTTTGTACATAGGGGTGATCCTGATCTATGTCCTCCTGATAAACCGTTCCGATGCCATTCCCTTTGTCATTACCTTCTTTCTCTACTACCTGGCATTCACCTCATTCGAAGTGATCGAAATGCTCCGGAGTACTAAGAAATGAAGATTCCTTGGCAAGGGATGAAGAAAGCAGGGTATGCCGCTCAGCGGATAACATTCCTCATAAGGTAAATAAGTCCCTATCCCTATCCCTATCCCTATCCCTATTCCTATCCCTATTCCTCAGCAGGTGCCAGTTCCACCGTGAAATGCCTCAGTATTGGAGCTTCGTGGGTGATCCGGAATCCCTTGCGGATATCTTCCCTGCGCTCCCAGACATTCTGCAGGGAGGCAGCCACATAGTCCATATGATTGCTGGTATATACCCTGCGTGGGATGGTAAGCCTCACAAATTCCAGGCGGGGATAACGGTCCTGTCCGGTATGGGGATCGCGGTCGGCCAGGAGGGTTCCGATCTCAACGCCCCTGACCCCTCCTTCCAGATAGAGCTCTACGGCCAGTTTCTGGGCCGGATACTCAGCCCGGGGCACACGGGGAAGAAAACCCAGGGCATCCACAAAAATGGCGTGGCCCCCGTAGGGTTGCTGCACCGGGATACCGAGGGAAGTAAGTTGGGATCCAAGGCGGTGCACCTGGCCGATGCGTGTCTGCAGGTAATCGTATTCCGTTCCTTCATAAAGGCCGCGGGCCAAGGCATTCATATCCCTTCCCGACATTCCTCCATAAGAGATAAAGCCTTCAAAAAGAATATTGAATACACTGGCCTGGCGGAACAAGGCTTCCTCCCTGAGCGCAATAAAGCCTCCCATATTGACGATGGCATCTTTCTTGGCACTCATTGTCATTGCATCGCCGTATTTGAAAACCTCTTTAACAATTTCCCGGATGCTCATTTCCCTGCAGGCCTCTTCTCTTTCCTTAATGAAGTATGCGTTCTCTGCAAAGCGTGCAGCATCAAAGATGAGCGGTACCCCATATTTTTCCGAGAGCGCCCGCACGGCCCTGATATTCTCCAGGGAGACAGGCTGGCCGCCACAGGTATTGCAGGTGATGGTCACCACAATCATCGGGATGCGTTCCCGCGGATTACCCTTCAATACCTTTTCCAGCTTTTCCAGATCGATATTGCCTTTAAAAGGATGTGGGTTATGAATGTCATAAGCCTCGTCGATGGTGCAATCCACCGCTTCAGCCTTGCGGTACTCAATATGCCCCTTTGTGGTATCGAAATGGGCATTGCCGGGAACCAGGTCGCCTTCCTTCACCATCACACTGAACAGCACATTTTCTGCTGCCCGCCCCTGATGGGTAGGCAAAAAATGCGGGAAACCGGTGATATCACGGATGGCATCTTTCATCTTGTAATAAGACGAAGCGCCGGCATAACTTTCATCGCCCAGCATCATTTCGCTCCATTGCTGGTCGCTCATTGCGCCTGTCCCTGAGTCGGTGAGCAGGTCAATAAAAACCTGATCGCTGCGCAGATTGAACAGATTGTAGCGCGCTGCTTTGATCCATTGCTCCCTTTCTTCCCGGGTACTTTTCCGTATGGTTTCCACCATCTTGATCTTGTAAGATTCTGCAAAAGGTAATTTCATCTTCAGTAGTTTCAATTGTAAAAAAGACTAATAAAATGAAAGCGGCCGACAGGCAGTGGCCTGCTGAAGTGAATACGGGCAGTTTGTCTACTGCCCCGGGGCATAGAATCCGTCGCGATCTTTGATGTTCAGATACCTGCGGCGACTATACATCGACAAGATATGCAATGATCCTTTTCTCACAGCATTCAAAAATAGAAAAATACCCGAAAATTTCCGAAAGTTGTTTTTCCTTTGTTAGACTCAATGTATCAGATAAAAGTTGTCTCACCAAACCAGCAATGATGAAAAATGTGACTGTTAACCTCTTTATGTTTGCTGCAGTGCTGCTGCTCTTCCCGGCTTGCAGGCCATCCGGACAGGAAAGGGCAGAAAGCCCTACTGATGTTGAAATGCAAGAGGCAGCCATTCTTGCCCATCACCAGGGTCTGGGGGATTCCCTTGTTCAACTGGCGCAGGAAGAGCTGTTGCGCAATGTCAGTCAGGCAATGGTCCACGGAGGGGCACCCAATGCCATTGATTTCTGCAATATCCACGCTGGTGGCATAGTAGCTGAACTGGCAGAAAAATGGAATTGCAGCCTGCGAAGGACCTCCCTGAAGTACCGCAACCCGGAAGCCCGACCGGATGAGGCCGAAGAAAACCTGTTGAACTGGTATGCCAGCCTGCCCCGGGGCGAATGGACTTCGACGGTATGGCGAGAGGAAGGCCTGGTTCATTATGCCAGCCCCATCCGCATCGCAATGCCCGCCTGCCTGCAGTGCCACGGTGTTCCGGGACGGGATATCAGCGAGCAAACGATGGCCGTCATTCTTGAAAACTATCCGGATGATAAGGCCATTGCTTATGAAGCCGGTGACCTGAGAGGAATGTGGCATCTGACCTTCGATCCGAATTTGCAGCAGAATCATAAAGCTGAGTAAAACACCAGTCCTGTCCCTAATATCCTGAAAAATGAATGCACAAAAAATCAAAGAGATCGTCCGTCTTTTGCGGATACTCAGTTTCGGACTCATCGGCAGCGTGGTCTTTCTGTTGTTGATGGCGCTGATCCTGCTGAGTATCTCAGGCAATCCCCTGGCGGGGGAGGATGAAAAGCTCAGCCGTATAATGTTTTTGGTCTTGCTTTTTTTAGGGCTTTGGGGCATTGCGGGAGGACAGTATCTGTTCAGAAAAAGAATGCGCAATCTGACTGCTACCGATCCCATTGAGGTATTAGACAGGTACAGGGGGGCAATGATCGTCAGGCTGGCCCTGCTGGAAAGTGCGGCTTTTTTCGGAGTCATCACCTATCTTCTCCTGGGCGATGAGCGCGGCTTGCTGGTGGCTCTGGCCCTGCTGTTGTTTATGGTGCTTCTGCATCCCACACGCCTGCGCATTTTGAAAGAATCCGGCATTGATGTGGAAAGTTTTGTCGATTAGAATTTAGCCCCCCGCTTTGCTTAGGCCTCGTTCTGTTCCATCCGGATCAGTCTCTTCTTATGCACCCTTGAGGCAATGCCGATGCTGAGTTCATAGAGAATCACAAGGGGAATGGCCACCATTACCTGGCTGAATACATCGGGGGGGGTGATAATGGCGGCCAGGGCCAGGGTGACCACAAAAACAATTTTCCGGTTCTTTCGCATAAAAGCCGGAGTCAGTACCCCGAGACGAGCCAGGAAATAAACCAGGACCGGCAACTCAAACACCAATCCAACTGCAAAACTGACCGAGATCACTGTGCTGATATAGGAACCCAGTGCGATCTGATTGGCCACTTCTCCGCTCACCTGATAACCCCCGAGGAAATGAACCGTCAGGGGAACGATCAGATAATAGCTGAAAACAATACCGGTAAGAAAGAGCAGGGATGTGACGATGACCCCACCCCGGGCATTCTTCTTTTCGTTGTCGTACATCGCCGGTTCCACAAAACGAAAAATTTCCCAGACCAGATAAGGGATAGCCAGGACCAGTCCGGCAGCAAAAGAGATGTACATATGCGTCAGGAATTGTCCGCTCATCTTAATATTGATGATGGCCAGATTGAGTTCTCCCAGACAGATGGCATCAGAACCAATCCAATCTCCCAGGCGGCAGAGCATACGGTTTGTCCAGAAATCCGCCTCCCGGGGTGCCAGGATGATCTCATCAAATACAATACGGCGGTTCAGGAAAGCCAGAATAGAAAAAGCCAGGACAGCAAGGAGGGAACGAAAAAGGTGCCCCCGAAGCTCATCAAGGTGGTCCCAGAAACTCATCTCCTTCTCCCGGGCCGGAGCAGGTCCCTTTTTGCTTTTGATTTCTTCTGTCATCCTGTACAGGGCCAAAAATACAAAGCCTGAGTCAAAGCTGAACAAAATGGAATAATTTCTCTGCCTCCTCAGGTTTACCAATGCCAGGTTGTTGACAGACACTTTATAAATGTTATTTTTGTTGAAACTGGCCAGCAAAGGGTACCGGGAAAGTATCAGCCGATACCGTTCAGAAAGGCTTAGCCCTGTAACCAGATGGCATAGTGCTCGTCTAAGTCTCAATAAACAATCATTTCTATGGAAAGCAAAAAGTTATATCGGAGCCGCAGCAATCGTGTTTTTGGCGGTGTGGCTGGTGGTCTGGGAGACTATTTCAATCTCGACCCGCTGGTGATACGCCTCCTTTTTGTACTGCTGACAGTCTTTGGCGGGGGCGGGCTCATTCTCTATATAGCCTTATGGATCTTTGTACCGGAAGAGGCTTTTTTTCCTTATGAAAACAAGAATGCAGGCAATGCATACCAAAACCAGGGATTCACGATGAACAACGAAAGCACACAGGAGGAAGGCCATTCACGGCCTCAGGACAAGCAATGGGAAAAGCCCTCCCGTCCGCAAAATCAGGGTAACCTGGTCGCCGGGCTCATCCTGATTACGATCGGAGGCATTTTTCTCTTAGACCGTTTCATACCCCGCATCGATTTCGGCGATCTCTGGCCCCTCATTCTCATTGTAGCGGGGATTGCCGTACTGATCGGAGGTTTTAGTAAACCAAAACCCAACTAAAATGGAATATCGTAAAGCTTTCTGGGGAGTGATCCTGGTTTTGATCGGATTGCTCTTTTTATTGAAGAACCTGAATTTGCTGTATTTCAGCTGGTATGAGGTTTGGCAGCTTTGGCCCGTGCTCATCCTGCTGTGGGGAATCAGCATCCTGCCGATTCACGGTCTGGTGCGATTCATCCTCTCTGTGGCTACCATTGTAGCCGCCCTCTGGCTGGTGCAACATCAGAGCACACATCGCAGCCCTGTCTTCCGCTGGTCGGAAAAGCATTCCTGGAAATACCAGGGTGAGGAAGAGCGCAGCGAAAAAGAATACCGCCGAAGAATGCTGGCCGATACCACTGATTCCTCATTTACACAACAGATCCGTGAGCCCTGGGATGATGGCATCCGGACCTCCACCCTGAAAATGGAAGTGGCGGCAGGCTCATTTACCCTTGGTGAAGAAAGCGATGAACTGCTGCTCTTCCGTAAAAAAGGCCGCCAGGTGAGATACAATGTGCTGAGCAGACAGGAAGACGACCATCGACATATTCACCTGAGTATGCAAAATACCCGCCTGAAAGGGAATATCGTGAATGATGTCAACATTGCAATGCACCCCGAACCTTTCTGGAGGCTCGATCTGGATGTAGGTGCCGCCAATCTGGAAGCAGACTTCACGGGGCATAAGCTGGAATCGGTTGACATCGACGGAGGCGCCTGCAATATTGAAATGCGATTCGGGATGCTCGTCCCGGAAGTGTATATCGAAGCAGATGCAGGTGCAGCCTCCTTGACGATTGCCATTCCCGAGGAAGCAGCTTGCGAAATCAAAACGAGTACTTTCCTTGCCAGTAAAGACTTTAAGGGCTTTGAAAGAGTCGAAAAGGGATTGCATCGCACGCCCAACTTTGATTCTTCGGAAGTAAAGTTTTATATAGAACTGGATGCAGCCCTGGCCAGCTTTGTGGTGAAACGCTACTAAGCATCCACAAGCTAACCGATAAAAAGCAGCGCTATACGGGCTGCTTTTTTTCTTCCCCTGTTGTACATCCCGTCCCGGGCGTCATTCAGAATTGATCACTACCTTTACCCAATGATAATCATAGGGATCACAGGTACACTGGGCGCCGGCAAAGGAACGATTGTGGATTTTCTGATGCGGGACTATGGGTTTGAACACTATTCTGTGCGCGCGTTGGTGATTGAGTTCATTGAAAAGGCGCAGCTCCCGGTGAATCGGGACAGTATGGTGCGGGTAGCCAATCAACTCCGTAAAGAACACGGCCCGGCTTTTCTGGTCGAAAAGCTTTTTACCCGTGCCCTGGACGGGGGCCAGCATTGCATTATTGAGAGCATTCGTACCCCCGGGGAGGTGGAGGCCCTGCGCAAAAAAGGCCGCTTTTATCTCTTTGCGGTTGATGCCCTTCCGCAGATCCGATATGAAAGGATAGTGAAGCGCAATTCGGAAACAGATCATATTCCCTATAAAACATTTCTGGAAAACGAAAAGAGGGAAATGTCTTCCACCGATCCCCATCACCAGAATATCCGTGCCTGCATCGAAAGGGCAGATTATGTTTTTGAGAACAACCATAGCATCCGGGATCTCCAAAAACAGGTCAGTATTGTGATACAGAAAATATTAGCGAAAGAATCAATATGATGGCAAAAGAATCCACATACATCCGGCCGAGTTGGGATGAGTATTTTATGGAAGTCGCCAACGCCATAGCCAAACGGGCCACCTGCGACCGGGGACGGAGCGGTTGTGTGATCGCCCGCAACCGCCAGATTCTGGTGACCGGTTATGTTGGCTCTCCCACCGGCCTTGCCCATTGCGACGAGGCAGGCCACTTGTTTAAGAAGGTCGTACACGACGACGGGCGGGTTACCCAGCACTGTGTGCGTACCGTCCACGCCGAGCAGAATGCCATTTGCCAGGCCGCCCGCCTGGGCATTGCCCTGGAAGGTGCCACGCTCTATTGTCGGATGACCCCCTGCCGTACCTGCGCAATGCTGATCATCAATTGCGGTATCCTAAGGGTGGTATGTGAAAGGAAGTACCACGCCGGAAACGAATCCGAGGAGCTCTTCCGCCAGGCCGGGGTGCAGCTTGATTATGTGCACGATGAAGTGCTGAAGTATGATAAGCAATAAGTCCGGCGATTAGGCCAGCTGAATCGAAGATTATTCAGTGTGAACTCAGCATCCGATATGCCTTGAAATCACCAGGCGCTGGATCTCTGACGTGCCTTCCCCGATCTGCAACAAACGCTGATCGCGGTAAAAGCGCTCAATATCATAGTCCTTCATCAATCCATATCCCCCGTGAATCTGAACCGCAGCATCCGCCACTTCTTTGGCAATCTCTGAACAATAGAGTTTGGACATTGCCGACTCCTTCCCAAAAGACTGGCCATTGTCCTTTAACCAGCAGGCCTTATAGAGAAGATTCCGTGCCAGCTCGATCTTGGTTGCCATATCAGCCAGGGTGAAGGCGGTGTTTTGGAATTTGACAATGGGCTGCCCGAACTGCTTTCGTTCGTGCGCGTATTGCATAGCCATCTCGAAGGCGCCTTGTGCCAGACCCAGGCCCATCGCTGCGATCGATAAGCGGCCGTTGTCCAGGGTGCTGAGCATAATCCTGGAGCCGTCTCCAATCTTTCCTAAAAGGTTCTCTTTGGGTACCCTGACATTGTCGAAGAAAAGCTGGGCCGTGTCTGAAGCCCGCCACATCATTTTCCCGTGCATTGTCTGACGGGTAAAGCCTTTCCGCTCTTTTTCCACCAGAATGGTACTGAAAATCTTCTTCCCATCCGGGCTGCTCCCTGAAACCGCCTGTACGGTGGCCCCGAGGGAGATCTCAGCCGATCCGTTAGTGATGAATATTTTCGATCCGTTGATGACCCATTCATCGCCATCCAGTACTGCCGAGGTTTTGGAGGCCCTGGAATCGGATCCGGCATCCGGCTCAGTCAGGCCGAAAGCCCATAATGCCTCACCTGTTGTTAAGGGCGGCAGGTATTTTTCCTTCTGGACTTCAGTGCCGTAGTAATACAGCGGGCCAATTCCCAGGCTGTTGTGGGCGGCAAGGGTGGCAGCGTGGGAGCCGTCCACCCGCGCGAGCTCTTCCACGGCAATGATATAGGAAAGGGTATCCATTCCCTGTCCACCGTATTTGCTTGGCAAATTCATTCCGAATAGGCCCAGTTCCCCCATCTTGCGGGTGAGTTCGAGGGAAAACTCTGCTTTCTCATCCAGTGCCTTGGCCAGCGGCTTGATCTCTCTTTCGGCAAAATCGCGGACGGTTTGCCGGATCAGTTGATGCTCTTCATTCAGATTAAAATCCATCGGATGTTTATTTATATCATTCAGATGTATGATCAGGCTTCAGCAAAACCAGTACCTTGCTGGTATCCACTTTATCTCCGGCTCTGACATTGATTTCTTTGACCACACCGGCTGATGCAGCCAGCAGGGAGTTCTCCATTTTCATCGCTTCCACAATCATCAGTACCTGACCGGCTTTCACCTTCTCTCCCGTTTCCACGTTTACTTTCACTACTTTCCCGGGCATTGGAGACGTAATACGGTTGGGATCCCCTCCCTTGCCGGCAGCGGCGCCTTCCAGCACAGCACTTTCCACCAGCACATCATCCCGCTTCAGTCGCAAGGTGTCGCCCTGCATTGATATCCAGGGCCGGTCAGACCGGGGCTCGGAAACCCAGGCTTCGTAGCGTGTCCGGTTAAGCGTGAAGGAAATATGTTCGTCTTGTCGCCGGATTTCGCTCGGGGTGTATGTTTTTCCATTCATCTCTGCAGAGAAATGCGTGATCCGGGCATCGTGGATGTGAATTTGGCAAGGCTCCTCTTCGCACATCCATTGGAATGCAAGGGGAGCACGCCAGTAGGCAAGCTGTGTCCAGACATCACCCGGATGGGCGCTGCAACTTCGCTCAGCCTGTTTGTCAAACCACCAAAGCAAATAGGCCAGCATCGCAGTTTTGTGATCCTTCTGTTGGCGCTCTGTCAGGGACTGGTGGTGCGTGTCGCAGAATAGGGTTGATATCTGATTTGCATCCCAGGCAGGATGCTCCAGTAGCCTCTTCAGGTAGGCCAGATTGCTTTCGATGCCGTGGATGAGGGTTCGATTGAGGGCCTCCAGCATCCTGGCGGTAGCGGCTTCCCGCGTCTCTTCCCATACCACAATCTTGGCAATCATCGGATCGTAATCCGACTGTATCCTGAGGTCTTCCGGGATGCCACTCTCAATCCTGATGTTCTCTTCTTCAGGAAACCTGATCAGGCTCATTGTGCCCGGACTGGGCAAAAAGTCGTGCCGTGGGTCCTCTGCATACACACGACATTCAATGGCGTGCCCCTGCATTTGTATTTCCTCTTGTCTGACTGAAAGCGGGAGCCCTGAGGCTACCCTGATCTGCTCTTCCACCAGGTCGAATCCGGTAATCATTTCTGTGACAGGATGTTCTACCTGGATACGGGTATTCATCTCCAGAAAGAAAAAGTTCCGGCCCTGATCCAGCAGGAATTCGATGGTTCCGGCATTGCTGTATCCGATTCCCTTTGCAATATCCAGGGCGGCTGCGGTGATATGCTCCCTCAGATCCGGTGTGACTGTAGGGGAGGGAGCTTCTTCAATGATCTTCTGATAGCGGCGTTGCAGCGAACATTCTCTTTCGAAGAAATGAACGGCATTGCCGTGTTGATCGCCAAAGACCTGTACTTCAATATGGCGCGGAGCCTCGAGATAGCGTTCTGCATACACGGTATCGTCTCCAAAGTAGGTAAGTGCTTCCCGGGCAGTGGCCTCAAGGGCTGTATCCAGTTCTTCCGCCTTTCGGACGATACGCATTCCTTTCCCCCCCCCGCCGGCGGCGGCTTTGATCAGCAGTGGGAAAGCGAGAGATGCTGCGCTTTTCTTCAGCTCCTCTGCTTTGCCTGTCCTTCCCTCAATCACAGGTACGCCCAGGCTCTGTACCGCTGTCCGGGCTTCCACCTTGTTGCCCATCAATCGGATGGCGCGGGCCTCGGGTCCGATAAAACAGATTCCTGCTGCCTCCAAAGCCTCTGCGAAAGCGGCCCTTTCGGAGAGAAAACCGTATCCGGGATGCACGGCCTGACATTGATATTCCAGGGCGATGGCTACGAGCCGGGGAATATTTAAATAGGTCTCTCCCAGGTTACCTTCTCCCAGGGAAACGGCCTCATCTGCCGCAAAAACGTGGGGCGACAGGCGGTCATTCTCAGCATAAACAGCTACAGCTTTTATCCCCAGATTGTGCACACTGCGGATGATACGCATTGCGATCTCACCCCGGTTGGCAATCAGTATTGTTTTAAATCCTTCCATATCATCCCTCTAATCCGTATTATTCTTTACCCAGGCAGGGGGTCTTTTTTCAAGGAAAGCCGCCATTCCTTCCTGTCCTTCTTCCGAAGCCCTGATTTGTGCGATCATTTCGGCGGTATAGGTATAGGCTTCTTCCAGGCTCAGCGTATTGGAGACCTTGAAGAGTAAATCCTTACAATGGGCAATGGCACGGGGGCCACTGCTTCGCAGCATTGCTGCCAGGGCTTCCTGCTTCTCGTCCAGGGCTTCAAGCGGCATTGCCACATTCACCAGGCCGTGCTTTTCCGCCGTATGGCCGTCAAAACGCATCCCGGTTAACATCAGCTCACGGCTGGCAAACTCACCGCATCTCTTTACCACGTATGGAGAGATACAGGCCGGAACGATGCCGATTTTGACCTCACTCAGGGAGAAGACGGTATCTTCTGCTGCGTAGGCAA
The DNA here is from genome assembly GCA_964590645.1 of uncultured Lentimicrobiaceae bacterium. GTDB lineage: Bacteria > Bacteroidota > Bacteroidia > Bacteroidales > JAGNHN01 > JAGNHN01. Next base: position 146,620 of record CAZPYJ010000002.1, on the reverse strand, counting down.
AATCGCAGGCAGCCAGCAGCCCGTTGGCTCCCCCGATGGCTGCTCCGTGTACAAGCGCTAAGGTTGGCTTGGGGGAGGTGTATATAGTATAGAAGCATTGGCTGAGATTCAGGCTTTCAGCCAGATTTTCTTCATAAGAATATTTTGCCACATCCCGCATCCAGTTCAGGTCGGCTCCGGCACAAAAAGCTTTTCCCTTTCCCCGTAACACCAGCATCCTGAGCGCATCCATCCTGCCTGCTTCTTTGAAGCAGTCGATGAGTTCCTGTATCATTGTCTCATTAAAGGCATTGCGGATGTCAGGGCGATTCAGCCAGATGGTTCCAATGTCGCCTTTCTGTTCAAATTCTATCGTTTGAAAAGCTTTCATAAGCATTCTTTTACATTCTGAAAATACCAAAACGGGCCTCAGGCCAAATTTTGTTCCGTGCGGCTGCAATGCCCATCGCCAATACTTTGCGGGTATCCACCGGATCGATGATGCCATCATCCCACAAACGGGAAGTACTGTAATAGGCTGAGCCTTCCCTTTCATATTTGGCGAGGATTTCATTGCGCAGCTTGTGCTCTTCTGCTGCCTGAAGGGCCTGGCCTCTGCCTGCCAATTGTTCTTTCTTAACCGTCACCAGCACATCTGCAGCCTGTTCACCGCCCATTACCGATATCTTGGCATTAGGCCACATAAACAGCAGGTTCGGATTATAAGCCCGTCCTGCCATCGCATAGTTTCCTGCTCCGAAGCTTCCGCCAAAAATGACCGTAAACTTAGGATGGGGGAAATTGGCAACGGCGTGGACAAATTTGGCTCCATCGCGGGCAATGCCTTTGTGTTCATATTCTTTCCCCACGATGAATCCTGTGATATTTTGCAGGAAGATCAGTGGGATCTTGCGGAAGGCGCACAGTTCAATGAAATGTGCCCCTTTAAGTGCGGATTCGGAGAACAGCACCCCCTTGTTCCCGATGATCCCAACCGGAAAGCCCATTATGTGGGCAAAACCTGTGACAAGGGTCGGGGCGTAGCGGGCTTTAAATTCCTGGAAACGACTGCCATCCACAATGCGGGCAATGATTTCTTTGACATCTACCGGTTTGCGTAAGTCCACAGGCGCAAGCCCGTATAGTTCCTCGGGGTCATAATATGGCTCTTCAGCACTTTGAATATCGAGGGATTGCAAGGTCTTGTGTTCGAAGCTTTCAAAGATGTTCCTGCATATCCGGATTGCGTGGCGGTCATCTTCTGCATAATGGTCTGCCACACCTGAAATAGCGGTATGTACATCGGCTCCGCCCAACTCCTCGGCCGTCACCTCTTCTCCGGTGGCTGCTTTGACCAGGGGGGGGCCGCCGATAAAGATAGTACCCTGTTTACCGACAATAATGGTTTCGTCGCTCATTGCAGGCACATAGGCACCTCCTGCAGTGCAGGATCCCATCACGATGGCAATCTGAGGGATGCCCAGCGCTGACATCCGGGCCTGATTGTAAAAGAAGCGCCCAAAGTCTTCTTTATCAGGGAATACCCTTGCCTGTTCCGGCAGAAATACGCCTCCTGAATCAACCATATACACGCAGGGAAGGTGGTTTTCCATCGCAATCTCCTGCGCCCTTACGTGCTTGCGTATGGTTTCGCGCACGTAAGTCCCGCCTTTGACCGTCGCATCATTCGCGATGATCATTGTTTCGCGTCCCTTAACCCGCCCGATACCGGTGACAATCCCGGCTGAGGGAAACTGGTCTTCATACTGCCCACAAGCAGCCATAGCAGATAGTTCCAGAAAGGGTGTTTCTGCGTCGAGCAATAAATTGATCCGCTCTCTGGCCAGGAGTTTTCCCCGTTCACGGTGTTTTTCCACCGCTTTGGCCGGGGCTCCGAATACGCTTTGTCGAAGCCTTTCTTTATAGGAGGCCAGTACTTCAAGAAAAGCGTTTCGATTTTGCTGGAAGTCTTCAGCACTGGTATCCAGATTAGAGTTGATTCTGTACACTGGCTTGATATTTTAATTGAAATGGCGGGATCAGTTTCCGTAGAAAGCTTCCAGGGTAAAGCTTTCATTCTTTCTGACTCCCTTTTCTGTCATTTTCAGATTGCAGGCTTCCACGTATAGATCGTGTTCAAAGAAGAGGACATAGTCCTTTTCAAGCGCCTCTTTCAGGAAGCTTTCCTTTTCGAGCATTGCATCCAGGGGTCTGACATCATAGCCAATCACCCACGACAAGGGCAGATGCACGGAGGCAGGGATCAGGTCGGCAAGAAAAACCAGGGTCCCTTTGGGATGGTGGATCAATGGAATGGCCTGGGCCTCGGTGTGTCCGTGGAAAAACCGGACTTCTAATCCGGGGAAGAGCATTCCCTCCTCTTTAATGAAGTGCAGGTGGCCGCTTTCCTGCATCGGCATCAGGTTTTCCTGAAGATACGACGCTTTTTCACGCGGGTTGGGTTGCATTGCACTGTTCCAGTGTGCTTCGGTGACCCAATAGCGGGCATTGGGGAAAGTAAGTTCAAAACCACTGCGATCGCGTTTCCATTGCACTCCCCCTCCGGCGTGATCAAAGTGAAGATGAGTAATAAACATATCGGTGATGTCTTCCGGTTCGAAACCCAGCTTGCGGATGGAGCCCAGCAGGCTGTCGTCTCCGTTCAAATAATAATGACGAAGGAACCGATCATCCTGCTTGTCTCCGATGCCATTGTCGATCAGGATCAGCCTGTCGTCGGTTTGCACCAGGAGGCATCGCATAGCCCAGTTACACAGGTTGTTTTCATCAGCAGGGTATACCTTTGACCAGAGAGACTTAGGCACGACGCCAAACATTGCGCCTCCATCAAGCATCAGGTTACCGGTAGGAATGGAATATAGTTTCATAGGGTGTTTTTGATTCGAACGAAATGGAAAGGAATTGGTTCAGTCTATCGTTTCACAAATATATAAGATTTGCGATATATAAAAAATCCTCTTCAGCAGAAGAGGATATGGAAAGCCCAGCTTGATCAGGCATTTTTCAGGTTATTATTGCTGACTGCGATTAATCTGGTATTGGATAGCCAGGATCAGGACGGAGTTATATTGTCCGTGGTTCAGGCGATAGGTTGCCCCGCTTCTGTGCTCCCTTACCGGGAGGATACTGTGAGACAGCCTGACATTGGCATACCACTGGTCGGCAAAATGGAAGTATCCTCCCAGGATTAAGCCCACATCCAGCTGGTTGAAATCCGGGGGAGGGGCTATTGGGGGATAGGCTTCTTCATTGCTCCCTACCAGGGCGGCCAGAGAAAAGCCCCCTTCGGCGGAAAAGGCATCATTGAAATCGAGCCGGTAAAGCAGGGGTATTTCCAGGTAGTTCAGATTCAGGCGATATTCCGTAAAGTCGTTTTTCTCCGGATTTGGGTTCTTCCGGCTCCCCTTCTGGATGAAACCAATTTCCATCTGTATAGCTGCATAAGGACTGATATAGACGTTCACGAAGGGGCTCAAAAATATTCCCGCTTTGTCGTATCCGGCAAGATTGTCTCCACTGATCTGGGTGGCACTGATGCCTCCTTTGATGCCTGCATTAAACTGCTGGGCCTGCACGAAAGCGGGCGCCAGGCACAGGATGAGGATGACGGCCTTGAGGAAATGGGTCATATCTCAGCCCGTACTAAGGAATAATGGCCTGGGGTACAGGACTTACAAAGGTTGAGTTGATGGCCGTTGAGCCGGTCAGGTTGATCAGGTTGGTGATGATGCGTGAGGGGTCATTTCCGGCACCGGTGTATTTCAGTTGGCCGTTCATTGAGATATCTTCCTTGAAGTAACCATTGGCGGTTCCGGTGATGATGGTTGCCCCGGTTTGTGCGTTCAGCTGCAGCAGAATAAGGCTGCGGTCGTTTCCGCCACCGCTGTATTTCAAGGTGCCATCTTTATTCAGATCTCCGGCAATCATTGCGTAGACGCTGCCTCCCAGATCAAACACGCTTGCGGTTCCGCCATAGAATCCTGCGCTTCCGGTGCTGAAATCGATCAGCGTGGTGTCGGGGATAGGACGGGGGTTGGCCGACATTACGGGCATATGGTTGCGGTGGTCGATGAGGACATAAAACATTCCGGAAGAATCGAAGGCGATTTCATTCTGCATATCTGTATCCAGGATGCTGCCATCTTCCATCAGTATGGCTGCCCTGCGCTCTACCACAGTAGCGGCATCAACCGAGTCGCGCAATTCAACGATAACCCAGTCTACCATACCTGCCGGGATGCTGTCCAGGGTTTCTGTACCGGCATAGTTCCAGGGGGCAACATTGTATGGTTGGTTGACGGGCAGATATCCGCCTGTGTTCAGCTGGGTTTGCATCTGGGTGCCTGTCCAGGCGCTCTGCAGCACCAGTTTTCCCTTTACTCCCCGTGCCAGCGGTTCGGCTGTGATGGATCCGCTGGTAAAGCTGGATGCCATCAGGTCGGTATTGAAGTCGCTGTACTGGCAGTTCCCTGGGGTATTGGTATCCCAATCGAGGGCACAGAAACCCGGAGAATGGGCGAAGAAAACAAGTTCGATAAGGGTGCCTGTTCCGATACTCACCGGGGCAAGGGAAAACCAGGCCAGTTTGAATTGGGGTGGGATGCCTCCGGGAACAAAACCACCTCCCAGCAGGCTGGGGTGGGCATTTTGATATCCGATGTACTGAACCACTGCAGGATTGTAGTTCAGTGCCAGGGAAATGGATGCGACACCATTGAAGTTTTCAACACCAACAGGCATTACTACGGTATCCCCTTCATTGATTAGGGTGTCGCCAATGCTGGTATATATAAGCTGGGCGCCCAGGTAGGGATAGACTCCCATCAGGCATACAAACATCGCTAAGCGGACAAGATGCTTCATAACGGTAAGGATTAGGCAGATGATTAAAGCGTTTTTTTATGCTGCTTTGAGGTATGTTAGCAAAAGTACATTTTTTTTTTGCAAGATGTCAATGCTTTTTATCACTCCATTTTTTCCGTTATCCAATCCGGAATCGTCTATTAGGGTATGCAAACCTATCCTGAATCCAATCCGATCGCCCGATGGGCTGAGTCTGACAGACCCAGAGAAAAGCTGTTAGAGAAGGGGCGCGGGCTCCTGAGTGATGCTGAACTGATTGCCATTTTGTTAGGGAGCGGCACGGTGAAAGAATCGGCCGTTGAACTGGCCCGGCGTCTCCTGGAGTTAAGCGGGAACAGCCTCTCCGAGTTGGCCCGGATGGATGTACACGAGCTGATGAAAATCAAAGGTGTGGGCCCTGCCAAGGCAGTCAGCGTGATGGCAGCACTGGAGCTAGCGAACAGGAGAATGGCTACTCCCGCCAGGCAAAGGCCCCGGGTTAGCTCCTCTTCTGATGCCTTTGATATCCTCAAGGCAGAGCTTTGCGATGCCAGTTATGAAGTATTCTGGATGCTTTTGCTAAACAGGGCCAACCGATTGCTTTCCAAGGTTCAGATCAGCGAAGGGGGCTTTTCGGGCACGGTGGCTGATCCTAAGAAGATTTTTAAAATGGCATTGGAGAGAAAAGCCTCCTCTATCATCCTGGCGCACAACCATCCTTCCGGAAACCTTAAGCCCAGCGAAGCAGACATCCGTCTGACCCGGAAACTCAAAGCAGCAGGAGAAATGCTCGACCTGCCCGTCCTGGATCATATCATCGCGGGCGAGCATAGCTATTACAGCTTTTCAGATGAAGGAACCCTATGATGGCTTGCCCCTTTTCGCAACGAATCCATACCTTTGGCATCGATGAAAAAGCTCCTGACCATTCTCGGTACCCGGCCACAAATCATCAAGGCCTCTGCTGTGAGCCGGGCCATACGCCGGCATCAGGGTGCCTTGGAGGAAATCATCCTGCATACCGGACAACACTATGATGCCGGGCTCTCCGGTGATTTCTTCGGCGAGTTGGGAGTGCCGAATCCGAAGTATAACCTGAGAGTAGGCTCTGGAAGCCACGCAACCCAAACCGCCCGGATGTTGCCCGGCCTTGAGGAAATCCTGCAGGAAGAAAAACCGGATGCCGTCATTCTTTATGGCGATACCAATAGTACCCTTGCGGGAGCCCTGGCTGCTTCAAAACTGTATATCCCCATCCTTCATATTGAGGCAGGATTGCGCAGTGGAGATATGAATATGCCCGAAGAGGTGAACCGTATCTGTACTGACAGGGTCTCTACGATGCTCTTTGCACCCACCCGTTCTGCCCTGGAGAACCTCCGACACGAAGGGATCCCATTGGAACAATCCGCGCCCCTGAATCCCGACAAGCCCCTGGCACTTTTCAGCGGGGATGTGATGCTCGACAATCAGCTGTACTTTCGGGAGAAACTCAAAACGCAGCCCATACGACACCTGGATGCTTTTGGAAGCGGTTTTATCCTCTGCACTTTTCACCGGGAAAAGAATACCGATATCCGGGAAAACCTCGGGTCGATCAGTAAGGCCTTGCTCGAAATTGCTTCCGCTTCTCATCCGATGGTCATCCCTATGCACCCACGCACACGCCTGAGCTACCATACGCACGGCCTGGATGAATTGTTGGAAAGAATGCAGCAACATCCGTATATCACCATTTTGCCTCCGATGGCCTACCTGGATACCCTCCAGTTGCTGGAAAGCTGCAGTATGGTGTTCACCGATAGCGGTGGACTGCAGAAGGAAGCCTTCTTCCTGGGAAAACCTTCGGTGATTTTCAGGGAAGAAACAGAGTGGACCGAGATCGTGGAAGCGGGTTGCGCCATCCCTGCCGCCTGTTCATTGGAACGCATTGTGGAAGCGCACACTCAGCTCAAGGGGCGGGCTTGCCCTGATGCCGAAAGCCTTTTCGGGGATGGAAAAGCCGCAGAGAGAATCTGCGGTGCTATCCTTACCTGGCTATAGGGCTCAGCCTATGCCTGCGATCAAACATCTTACACAAAACAGTCTTAAAAGATCAGTTTTTTTACCACCATCCCTCTGTCGCTTTCGATGCGCAGCAGGTAAAAACCGGGAGGGAGCAAGGGAAGCAGCAGCCGGCATTCCGGATCAGACTTACAGTGCATTGGGCGGGTAAGCTCCTGCCCGATCCCATTGAGCAGGGACAGTCTCAGTCCGCCTGCCAAGGCCTCAGCCTGTCTGACCACCAGGTACTGGCCATCCTTCCAGACAGTTATGCCCTCCAGGCCTTGGGCGGGGATACCCACACAGGGATCCACATATATCCTGGCAAACACAGAATCCGTGCAGTATCCTGCCGGGTCGCTGTACTTATACCACACGGTATCATAGCCCAATCCGGCGATCAAGGGATCAAATTGCCCGGCCGTAACTGCTCCCCCGTAATAGTTGCCACCCGCAGGGAGGCCACCGCTGAGGGTAAACGGGCCACTGTTCAGGCATACGGAAGTATCCCCTTGCCAGCTCACCACCGCTTGCGGCCAGACCGTAAATTGCCGTTGTGCCGTATCGCTGCAGGCTCCGGCCCCGGTATAGGAATATACCAGGGTATGTTGTCCGGCGCCAGCAATATCCGGATAGAAGAGTGTGCCAATGACCCCTGATCCGGAATACAATCCTCCGGCCGGCAAGCCCCCGCTGAGGGACACCGGCGGATCTGAGGCGCAAAGCGACAGGCTGCCGCCACTCCAATTCACCATCGGATTGGGATGTACAATGAAGGTCCGGCTGGCTGAATCACTGCATTGGGAGGAAGGGCCGCTATAACCATACCAGAGGGTATGCGTTCCCGGACCTGCTGCAGCCGGATCAAAAAGGTTTCCGCTCACGCCCGGCCCGGAATAGGTTCCCCCTGCCGGAATGCCCCCGCTGAGAACCATAGAAGGATCATCTTCACAAAAAGAAAGTGTCGCTCCTGCCCAGCTTGCCGGGGTGGTGGGGCTGACAAAAAAGCGCACAGGGATGCTGAAGGTGTCATAAGCACAGGCCTGGTAACGGATGCGCAGCTTATAATAGTAGTTGTTCTGGGTCAGATAAACAGGCGTGAACTTCAGCTTGTTGGTGTTGAAGCAGCATTTCTGAGAAGTGTTATATGTCATCGGGTTGTTGTTCTCATACCACTGATAGGTATAAGGTCCGTCGTTGGTGATGACCATAAAACTGTCCACCGATCCCTCGCAAACCGAATCATCCATAGATTGCCAAAGAATAGACGGGGGAGGAATGACCCTGATCAGGGCGCTGTCGGTCCAGGCCCAGGCCTGGGGACTGCATCCACTCATCCTGCAGCGTACCAGGGTGCTGTCCACGGCCATCGTCGCATTTTCAATGCGCAAAAAGCGGCCATTGGGAACCAGCCATCCTGTTTGCGGAACCAGACTGTCCCAGCTGCCATTTTGAAATACTTCCCACTGATAAGTCGCATTGACGGAGGAACTTTGCACCGGTATGGAATCGGTGACACCATAACACAGGCTGATGTCCTGGGGATGCTGGGTAATCTTCGGGCCGATATTAATCTGACCAATATTGCTGTATGTTCTTGGGCTGCAATAGTCCTGCACCCAGAAACGAATGCGATAGCCGTCCATTTCTGTTTTTACATTGTAGATGCGTAAAACGGTATAGTAGGAAGAACCGGGATAGCCGTAGCTGTAGTTAAAAACGTTGATATCAAAGTCATAGGGGCTGATATCCTGCCATCCGTTTCCGTCCCCTTTGTCAAGTTGCCACCCGGCATACCATCCGTATTGAAAGGAGAAGAGGGAGCTATGCGTAATATACACCGGAATCTGCAGGCTGTCCCCTTCACAAGCGGTGCGATTGGGCACTGTGCCTGAAATGATGGGCGCTGAAAGGTTGTTGTGGATGATAATATTGGCTGAATCCCTGCTGGTACATCCCAGGCTATCGCTTGCCTGCACCACCAGGATGCCTCCCGGCGCCTGGGCATTCAGTGTAATCAGGTTATTGGAAGCTGCCGAGAGCAGGGAAGCGGGGCTGGCAAGATAGGTATTGGCAGGATCGCCCAGGTCAATATCCAGCGGATCACCCTGACAAAGGTGGATGCGGTAATAGGAGTAGTATAGGTCTTGTTTTGGCAGAAAGATGTATGGAAGGTCTTTGATGCCGATGTGTACGGTATCTTTTGCTTCGCAATTCCCCACAGTTACCGTGAGTATATAATCCGTGGGATAGGGTGGGTTGGCCTGGGGGGTGGCCGCATTGGTGGCGCTCAGATAAACCGGTGGCCACCAGGAATATGTGGCGCTTGTGCTGCCCCCGCTCCCGTTCAGATTCAGGGCGCTTCCCCGGCAGAGGAGGGTATCCTGGCCTGCATATGCCGCCAGGTTATTGTAATTGGTGATATCGACAAATGCCGTATCCGTTTTGATGCAACCCTGATAATAGCCATAGAGGATATATTGCGATGGCTGCTTTGGCACCACATTAGGGGTGAGGTCATTATTGGCCAGGAACCCCAGGTCGGGATACCAGGCAAAGTCGGCGGAAGCCGGAGAAATGGATCCATCAAGGGTGACATAAGTGTTGCAGGTGGTGCTCTTATCCAGCCCGGCACTCAGGCTGAAATTTTGCGGAGCCGACTCGGTGAATCGGGCAAGGAACAGTTTATGCGTGCTTCCGGAATGGCTCAGGGTGTGGGGATAGAATTGTTGTGTTCCACGGAAGCTGCCCCAGAAAAGCTGATTCCCGTCATCATCAATCAAAACGCAGGAGGCGTATAGGTCTGAGCTGGAGGGGGAATTATAGGCCCTGGCCCAGATTACGTTTCCGTTTTCATCAAACATCGCATTATAGATATCGAAGCTGCTGCCTCCCGGGGAGATATGAAGGGGAAAGTCCCCGGCATAGGGCTGGTTGCTGAAAAGTTTTCCTGTCACAGCTACCTTCCCGTTATGGTAACTACAGTCAATCCCGTATTCATTGGAGTTCTGTCCCCCGATCTTTTTCAACCATTCCAGCTCACCCAGGGTATTGATTTTGGCCAGAAAACCATCCCCGTCGAAACCTCCGAAACTATGAGGTGGGATGGCCACGGTGCCGGAAGCCTGTCCTGTGATATATATGCTCCCGTCTTCCCCCCGGCAGGCATCGTTGGCATAAATACGCGAATAGCTTGTAAGTCCTCCGGCTACTTTGCCCCACAAGCATTTTCCACTGTTTCCCTCGTATTTCGCCAAAAAGAATCCATAGTCATTGGCACTGCCCGGAACTCCGGTCTGATCATCAAACTTAAATGTGGAGGAAGATGCATTGGTGGAACCGGTAAGGATGACATTCCCGAGGCTGTCGGCAGTCACGGTCAGTCCGGCCTCATCCTGAGGGGTTCCCAGGCTTTTCATCCACGAGACCTGCCCCAGGGAGTCGAATTTTACCAGGTAGGCATCATCCCGCCACATATTCCATCCTCCGGCGTTTTCTACGGCATCACTCCCAAAACGCAGGGCATTCCCTTCAAAATAACCGGTCAGGTAAACACCTCCATCCAGGCCTCCGCTCACGTCATAGGCACGTACATCCCCGGCGATACGTTCACTTTCGCGTTTCCAACGAAATTGCAGATTAAGATCAAAGCTCGCCACGAACAGATGCTCACCCGAAGATGGAATGAGCGGAAGGCTGTCGATGAATAAGCTAGTTCCATCATAATAACCGGAGATATGAATTCTTCCATCCAGGCCTGCGTCCAGTGCGGTAGGGGTAATATATCCTCCATTGCCCCAGGCGATGACCCTGGCTTGCAGGATATTGCCGGACGAATCGTGGAGCGCCAGAAAGATATTATAACTCCCAAGTGGAGCCAGCTGAAAGGTGTCGAGAAGCAAAGGCGAAGTACCAAAGGTGCCCATTACCACAAAGCGCCCATCGGCCAAACGATCGCCATCCACAATGCCTTGATAAGAGCCATTTCCACCAAGGCTTTTTACCCAGGCAGCGGAGTGGCAGGATTGTGCTTGCAAATAGAAAGGGAAGAGCATTAAAAAGAAGAAAGGAAGAAACAGGCGCATAATTCTTTGATATTTTTTGAGGGTATCTTATTTCCTGATGGGCTGTTTTATGCCTTTCAGGATTCCTGCAGAAGTTGCAGGAAAAGTGTTGTCAGTTTCTTTTCCGCGATGGCCGCCGTATCCAGGATGTCCTGAAGGTTCATAGGTTCAAGCTTATCCGGATCGCAATCGTCGGTCATTACGGATACTGCCAACACTTCCATTCCCATATGCACGGCCACAATGACTTCCGGGACGGTACTCATACCCACCACATCGGCACCGATGGCGCGCAGGTAGCGGTATTCCGCCCGGGTTTCGAATTGCGGGCCAGGCACAGCTACATAGACACCTTCATTCAGTGTAATGTTGTTTTCCCTGGCAATCCTTTTCGCCAGTTCTGCCAGGCGTGGACTATAGGGGCGGCTCATATCCGGAAAGCGTGGGCCCAGTGGGTCGAGGTTCGGGCCTGTGAGCGGGGAGCCGGGGATGAGATTGATATGGTCGTTCAACAACATCAGGTCTCCCTTCTGCATCTCAGGGTTCATCACGCCGGAGGCATTGGAAATGAATAAGTTATGGATGCCAAGCACCTTCATTACACGCACCGGAAAGGTAATTTCCTGCAGGCTGTATCCCTCGTAATGATGAAAGCGGCCCTGCATCACCACTGCCTTCTTCTCTCCAATGTTTCCATAGATCAGCCTTCCTTTATGAAAATCGAGGGTAGAAAGGGGGAAGCCGGGGATATCTGCGTAGTCCACCATTGCGATCATATTGATATGGTCAGCCATTTTATCCAGTCCGGAGCCCAGAATAATGCCCGTATCGGGGGCGGTGATGCCTTTGCTGCGAAGGAAATCTGCGGCCTGCTGTATTTTCTTCATAAAACTGCGAGTATGATACTGAATCGTGGCCAAAGGTAAGGAAGGGTGTGGAGATGCAGCTTGTTTTCAGGAAAAGGCATTGATGTTGAAAGCGTATCTTTGTCCTAAATATGATGATTATGAAAGTATTTGTCGTAACAGGAGCCTCCCGGGGCATTGGAGAAGCCCTGGCCCGCCAGTGTGCCGGAGGAGGCCATCGGGTGATCACCCTTGCCCGCTCTCCCGTACCGGATCTGAAACACTACTTTGCAGAAACAAAGACGGCCCACCAACATCTGGAGGCCGATCTCAGCCAACCTGAGCAGGTGCAGGCTTTGGGAGAAGTTCTTTTTGGGAATCTGGATAAGGATCAGCTCACATCCCTCTGCCTGATTAATAATGCCGGAATGCTGGAGCCCATAGCTCCGGCTGGAAGAATGGATGATACATTGCTGGCCCGGCATATTCAGCTCAACCTGAGTGCACCAATGCTTCTGAGCTCTGCGCTGATCAGGCATACGGCCGAGTGGAATATTCCGAAGACGATTTTGAATATCTCTTCCGGCGCTGCCCTGAATCCATATTACGGTTGGAGTGCCTATTGCTCAGGCAAGGCAGGATTGGCGATGTTTACCCGCTGCGTGGCCCTCGAGCAAAAGGAGGCACAATACCCGGTACGCATCTTTGCCATAGGGCCGGGGGTTGTGGATACACAGATGCAGGACATCATCCGCACCAAAAGCCCGGAAGAGTTCAGAATGTTGGGAAAATTCATTGAACTGAAGGAAAAAGGGTACTTGCAAGATCCTGCTGATGTTGCTCTTCGCCTGATGAAAATCATCTCAAATCCAGCCCTGGAAAACGGCTTCGTAGGTGATTTGAGAGAGCTGGAAGATTAGGAATGCTCAGGCTTTCTTCCTGCTTTATTCAAACAAACCTTTAATCTTCGGTTTGGCGGCCACGAAATCTTTTAGATAGAAGGGCTCGAAATACGCATTGTCTTCAAAGTCGGCGGCATTGAATTTTTCCTGAACGAGCCTGGCCATATAGCTGGCCGAGGCCCTGATTGTCTTGTGAAACAGGGCATTGGGGTGGGTGAGTACGCTTCTGCATTTGTCTGCGCCGTCGCCAAAGAAGAGAATGCGATGGTTCGGCAGGAAGTCGGAGAAACTCCTTTCGTCCACGATGCGGGCATCGGTTTTCAGTACTTCCTTTCCATCCTTATCAAAGAGCGCGGAATATACTTCCATCCGTTTTGCGTCAATCATCGGGCCATAGAGGTCTGCTCCTGGTTCCAGGGCCATTGCCCCTGCGGCCAGGGATGCAAGGCTTGGGACGGAGATCAGGGGGAGGTCTCTGCCATAAGAAAGTCCTTTGGCTGCAGAGACGCCGATGCGAAGGCCTGTATAGGATCCGGGGCCTTTACTTACCGCCACGGCATCCAGCTCTTCTGCCCGGATGCCTGCTTCCTCCAGTATATCCCGGATCAGGATGGCCAGCACCCGGGAGTGGGCGTTGGGTTCATCGGTTTCTTTCAGATAGGCCACCCGGCCTTCCCGGCACAGGGCCACAGAACATATTTGCGTTGCTGTTTCCAGGCAAAGAATCCATCCCATTTTAGTCTTCTTTAAAGAGTTTGTCTTTGGAAACCTTTTCCACGTGATCCTTGTCTTTCAGGGTGCGGGAGATAGCCCTGTAGGGTGCGGTAATCACTTCCTGCCCGCTCTCCAGTCCTTCCACTATCTCGATATACATATTGTCCTGAACACCGGTCTTCACTTTTTGCATTACTGCGCTGCCTTCTTCATACAGGAAGACTATTTCATTGGCGCTGGCTTCCGTTTCAGCATTGTTTTCGCTGCTGCTGTCTGCTTCCCTGGTAGTGACGCTCTGAATCGGTACTGAAAGCACCTGGCTCACTTTTTTGGTTTGGATATCTACGGTGGCCGACATTCCCGGCCGGAAAGGGGAGTAGGAGCTGTCTCTGCCTTCCATCAGAAAGCGGTAAGATTCGGGAAGAATGTTAATTCGTACATCAAAATTGGTTACCTGATCAACGCTGGCTCCGAGGGTTTCAGCAGAGGTGGCTATTTCTGTGACGAGGCCTTTGAATGTTTCATCGAGGTAGGCATCTACTTCCACGATGCAGGTGTCGCCCAGATTGACCCTTACAATATCGTTTTCGCTGACGCTCACTTTCACTTCCATAGAGCGCAGGTTGGCGATCCGCATAATCTCTGTTCCGCTGCTGAACTGGGAGGCTCCCACCACCCTCTCCCCCTGCTCCACATTTAGTCTGGATACAGTCCCGTCATTGGGGGCATAGATAGAGGTCTTCTGTAGGTTTTCTCTGGCTTCCTGAACAGATGCTTCGGCACTCAGGACGGTAAAGCTGGCTGCTTTAACGCTGTGTTCCGCCGACTGTACTTCGGCCTGAGCCACCTCCCAGGAGGCTTTGGCGGCATCGTATTCCGCTTCACTTATGGCGCCTTGTTTCCATAGTTTCTCGTTGCGCTGAAAGCTGAGTTCCGCATTCTTGTATTGAGCCCTCGCCTGTGCCAGACGGGCTTTTGTATTGCTTTCGTTGGCACGCTGTGTACTCAGGGAAGCCAGCAGGCGGTCGTAGTTTGATTTATAAATCTCCGGATCGATGCGAGCCAGCAAGGTGCCGCGGGATACCTCTTCTCCTTCTTTCACATACAGCTCAATCACTTCCCCGCTGATGTCGGGGCTAATCTTAACCTCCATTTCGGGTTGAATCTTCCCGTTCGCGGTCACCACCTCAATGATGTCACGCAGGCCGACTTCTTCTGTGCTCACTTTCAGCCAGGCCTGGTTGCCAAACCAGCCTTGCTTTCTGCCAAAGGCCAAAACCAGGATGAGCAGGACGCCAAGGATGATAAGCCAGATGCGGTGTTTACGGATGAATTGCATAATCTATGGGCTTTGGAGGGTAAAAATAGCAGCTTTTTTGCTGATTCTGCCGGATCAAAGAGGCTTTCCTACTGCAGCGTGATGGGTTTTCCCAAATAATAGTCGAGGATGGTCTTTCGAAAGACAAACTCATACTTGGCCTGCAAAACTTCAGATTCGGCTTGTGCCAGCTTGTTTTTGGCATCATTGTATTCTACAGAATTCACCATTCCCACATTGAAGCGCTGTTCGGTGTAATTGAAGCTTTCTTCCAGGGCTGCCTCAGATTTTTCCGATGCCCTGAATCGTTTCAGCGCTGCCATTGCATCAGCATAAGACTGTTGTATTTCTTTGTAGAGACGGTTTTTTTCTATTTCAAGGCTGTATTCTGCATTGAGCAGGTTCAGGCGTGCGCGGTTTACGGCAGTTCTGGCCTGAAAGCCGTTAAAGATGGGGATCGTAAGGTAGATGCCAAGGGTTGTATTGTTGTTTTGGTCGATCTGGTCGCGAAAGGGGATGCGTTCAAAAGAATAATCAAAAGAGGGAACTCCTACAGGGACGGGGCTGGGTTCAAGGGTGAAGCCCAGGGTGTCGACCCCGGAGAGCACTACATCTTTCACCTGGCGGCTGGCCCCTGAGTAGCCACTGCCCAGGCTTCCCTGGATTGCCAGGCTGGGGCTTTGGTAGCTTTTGGCGATGGAAACATCTTTCGCTGCGCTTTCCAGGCGAATCCCTGCGCTCTTCACTCCGGGCTGATGCTCCAGGGCGTAGGCATAAATGTCGTTGGGGTTTTCCAGTACCGGGGTTCTTTCCCCAAGCTGGAGATCCGGCCGGATAATCCTAAAACCCTCGGCAGTAGGGAGATCGAGCAATTGAGCCAGAGAGAGGTAATTCAGATCCACCAGGTTTTCAGCCTCCACCAGTTGCCGTTCCTCAGCCGCATACTGGGCTTCGATGGTAAACAGGCTTCCCCGTGCCAGGGTGCCTGCCTCTACCAGCTGGCGGGTTCGGGCAAGCTGCTGCCGGGTCACCTCCACCTGCCCGCGGATGTTTTCCAGCTGTTCCAGGCTGAAAAGGATGCTCAGATAAGCCGTGGCAATGTTGAGCGCAATGTCGTCGCGCATCTTGTCCACATCATAACGCGAGGCCATTAGCTCCATCCGGTTCTTCTGTATGGTATTCACCAACCTGAATCCGTTAAAAACATACACACTGCTGCTCAGATAGAAATTGTTGAACTGCACCCTTTCTGTGGCAAACTCATTGGTAAAGCGGTCGATGGTACGACCCCAGTTGTAGCCGTGTGAGGCATTGCCGTTGAGGGAGGGAAGCATTGCCGCACGGGATTCAAGCAGGTTCTGGCTGGCCAGTTCCTGGCCGATCATCCTCTGCTTGATCTGCAAATTGTGCTCCATAGCATAGGAGATGCAATCTTCCAGCCTCCATCCATCGTTCGAGGGGACCTGGGCCATCGCGACTACCGGAAAAATAAAAAAGCAGATGCACACCCGGCGAAAGGAAGGCCGGATGGATCGCAAAAAAAGGTCAAGGAAAAATTTCATAAGGTGGATTATTGGGCGTTCCTGATTTATCATATTTTATGCCAGGAAGGCAAAGCAGCGATTTTCAGACCAGTAAGCAAGGTATAAGCACAAATGTATTAAGAAAGTGTCTCAAAGAGATACAATGTTGTACACTGGCGAACAGCAAGGCGGACTTACCGAATGCCGCTTTGTTTGTTTTTCTGGTTCATTAGCCTTTCTTTTTGGGAGGCAATGTCTCTTTCCTGCTTTTTTTGTTTCTCCTGCAGGATGCGAATATCCCGCTCCGCATTTCTGATCTCTTCCTCCAGTTTGTCAATTTTGCGGTGCATCCCTTCACGGCTGCGCTGCATCTTCTTCAGCTCCCTTTCCATTTTCTTCAGATCTGCTTTCGCTGCTTTTTCCTCTTCCTGAAAGTTCTTCAGCGACAGCACCAGGTCTTTTTGCCTGGCAATTTCTTCTGACTTCCGGTTTTCATCCGATTGGGCCGACTGGATGCTGTTTTGGAGGTTTTGGATTTCCCTTTGATTTTGTTTGATTTTCTTATCGTTCGACTTTTCCTCATTCAGCAGGTCTTCCAGTCCTCTTTCCAGGCTGCGGAGGGTCTTCTCTTCCTCTCTGATTTTTTCTCCGACCTTCGACTTGTATGTTTCCACGGCAAAATTCCGCAGGTAGGTCCGGATGCTGCCGGCAATGGCCGGATCTTGCTCAGGATTAAAAAAAACACTGTCTATTTCAAAGAAAGCAAACAGGATCACCCCTGACTTTTCAGCGTATAGTAGGGAGTAGATCTGGACATTGCCTCCCTGTACTCCGCTGATGTTGGCGGCCGGGAGATGGAGTTCCTCATTGCTCTTTTTTACCCTGGCCCGGCTTCCCTTACGGATGTACCGTTCCCAGGCTTTTTGTACCTCTTTGACTTCATTTTCCGGCACATTGACCTGAAAAGCAGGCTGCAGTCCCCGGCTCATTTCGCGGGCCGTACTTTCGACTTTGATTTCTGCCTGGCCCAATAATGGCAAGGAAAAGAAGGGAAGGATAAGCAGGAAGAAAGGTGCTTTCATACCGATGCAGTTTTAAGGGGATCAATAGCGTCTTAATTCAAAGTTTTTTCCAAGGTACAGATTTCTGACCTGTTCATCCGAGGCCAGTTCTTCTGCTGTTCCGGATTTCAGGATGCTGCCTTCAATGAGCAGATAGGCTCTGTCGGTGATCGAAAGGGTTTCGTGTACATTATGGTCGGTGATCAGGATGCCGATATTTTTGTCTCTGAGCCTGGCGACGATTTGCTGGATGTCTTCCACGGCAATGGGATCTACGCCGGCAAAAGGCTCATCAAGGAGGATGAAGCTGGGGTCGGTGGCCAGGGCCCGTGCGATCTCCGTCCGGCGGCGTTCTCCTCCCGAAAGATTAATGCCTTTGCTTTGTCTGACGTGATGCAGCCCGAATTCCGAAATCAGGGCTTCCAGTCGCTCCTCACGCTGTGCTTTGTTTCGGGGAGTGAATTCCAGGACTGCCCGCAGGTTGTCTTCCACACTGAGATGACGGAAGACGGAGGCTTCCTGCGGAAGGTATCCTATGCCGAGCTTGGCCCTGCGGTACATCGGCTCTTCAGTAATGTCCCTCTCATCCAGAAACACCCGTCCTTCGAGGGGCTTGATCAGGCCTACGATCATATAAAAGGTGGTCGTTTTCCCGGCTCCGTTAGGCCCGAGCAATCCCACAATCTCGCCCTGGTTCAACTCCACACTGACCTGCTTCACCACGGTGCGCTGGCGGTACTTCTTCACCACCTTCTCTGTCCTTAGTCTCTTCATTTTCTTAAAAATCAAACTGAAATGAGGCCCGGATACCAAAAGGTTTAATGCCGGGATTATCCAGATATGAAAGCCTCCAGATGAAGTCCATCCGGAAGATTTTAAAAATATTTTCAACCCCTGCCCCGGCTTCTATGTACGGTTTCGACAAGGTAAACACATTATCGGGAAAAACAGCGAATTCCCTCGTCTTATCATCCATTCCCCCCACCAGGACGTTCACAAATCCCACTTCCCTCCATTTGAGTTTGCGCATCAAAGGAATGCGGTTCAGGAAAAGACCCAGGAAATGATGGGTATAATAGGCACTGAAGTATTGATCGGAGATGAACTCATAGTAGTTCATCATATTGAAGGCATACTCATCAAAGCTGTATGTTTCATTGCCTTCGTGTATCTTCAAAAGCGGGTAGGGTAGTTCTCCCCATATTCTTCCCCCTTCCAGCATAAACTTAGACCAGCCAAAGGCGCCAATATTGAACCAATGCCGGATGCTCAGCTGAAGACGGTGATAGGCGTAGTCGGAACCCATCACATCTTTCAGGCCCATAGCATACCTGACTTCCAGGATGGGGTAGCGGGCTCCCAGGCTGAGGCGCTCAAATTCGCCCATCACAAATTGTTCCTTATAGGCCATCCTTGTGTGCAGACCTATCTCCGTAGTAGAGAGGCGTTCACGCAGGTCGATGCCCTCCGGAAGATATATTTGGAAAGGGGTGCTGAGGGTGGAGAAAATATTTCGGTGGGTAAACGTCAGGGTATTGGAGAAGCCATTGAACCATTCGTGCTCATATTGGCTGTGGATTTCTTCTACCATAGACAGTTTATCGGAAGGGCGGCGACGGAGCAGGGCCGCCAGCAGAAAGTCTTCCCTGAAGGCACTCAGGCTCTGGCCAAGTTGTTCAATGTCATATTTATAGGAAGCCGACAGGGTGCGACGGGGATTTTTATTCACCATATATAAGAATCCACCCCCGTATTTCAATTCCCGGTCTTTGATCCCGTATGCAAGGTGCCCATTGAGCATCAGCTTGGTACTGAAGGCATTGCTGGTCCGGCCCCCAATCCTGAAGCGCACGCCTTCCAGGCTGTTAAAACTGACCGCCGACATATAAGGCCCCCATTCCATATCACCCTGTATCCAGTAACCGGTGGTGATCATTTTGATCACGTCCACATAGGTGTTAAATACCGGCAGGGACTGCAAGGTGTCGATCATATCATAGATCGCCTGCTCATTGCGTGTCAGGGTATCAGGGCGACTCTGTTCCCAGAATTCACGATCCTTATCCATCGCTTTTTCTGAAACGATAATGTTGACAGGTGAACTGTGTATGGGATCATCCTCGGGATCGTTGAAAACGAAGTTCCGGTACGAACTGGTTTTATGTCCGAAAAACCCCATCACATTATCTGAATTCTCTACAATATTAAAATCTGCCACCATCTTTTCCCGCTCCAGCATCCAGTATTTGTCCTCATATAGTCCGAATTCCTGGCGGATAACCAGATCATTGATAAAATTAACATTGGCGTCCTCCACCAGGCGCATATCTGCTTTAAGCAGGGCATTGTGCTCCTTGTCCACCCAGAAACTACCGGTGAATGTAGGTTCCTGTTTGCGGCGGGGTTTAAACATTATCTCATAGCACCATCGTTCGTTCACCCAGGTGCTGTCAACCAGATAATAGCGGTAATACATCAAACCGAAATTGGCCACCGGGCTCACAAAGTTTTTCTGAAAAAGGCTGAGGTAGTTGTCGTAGATGTTGATATTCTGTGCGATATCTCCAAGATACTGGCTAACCGAAGCATTTTTAATACCGCTTACCTGGGTGGCCCTGATCACCTCCTTGTTGGATCGGGGGGATTTGCGGTAATAGATGTCAGACAGGGTTTCGGAGAGAAAGATGGGCAGATAGCTCTTCCCGTTGATGGTGGAGGTATCCATATAGTCAAAGATGAAAGAGAAGGGTTTGAATATTTTCCTTTCCTTAAACCTGTCGGTGATATTATTGGCATCAAACTCAATCTTATTGTACGCCTGGTAGCGGTAGCGGGGATAGGCTGCCCTGTTGTTGTTTTCTTTATCTCTGATGACCTTTTTCAGGATGACTTCTGCAGGGTTCTCCCCCGGAACGATCACTACCTCCGACAGCTCGATATTGTCTCGGACCAGGGCGAAATGGATTTGCTGAAATCCGCGCAACTTTACGGGGTGTTTTCCAGGCAGGAAGCCCACAAAGGAAGCAATGAGGGTATCGGTGGCGCCGGCTGTTTCAATGCTGAAATCGCCGTCAAAACTGCTGGTCACCCCGATCTGGGTTCCTTTAAAATATACATTGGCAAAGGGGATGGGTTCTCCTGTAGCTGCATCGGTGACCTTTCCCATTATCTTAGTCAGCTGTGCACTGGCCGGAAAGGCAAGCAGGCACAGGAGGAGGACAGCGATGCTATGTCGGAGCGCTTTTTGCACGTCGAAAAATACGAAGATAATGGAAGCGGTTCAGGGATTTCCCTCTTCCAACTGCTCCCAGAACTCCAATGCGCGGCGGGTATGGGGAATGACAATAGTTCCTCCTACCAGATTGGCAATGCCGAAGATCTCGTCTAATTGTGCACGTGTGAGACCAAGCTTATGGCAGCGCAACAGGTGGTAGCGGATGCAGTCATCGCAGCGCAGGACCATCGAGGATACCAGTCCCAGCATTTCTTTGGTCCGTTCATCGAGGGCTCCGGGCTGATAGGCCAGATGGTCAAGGCTGTATATTCGCTGCAGGATTTTGGGGCGGGTGGAGAGGAGTTTTTCATTCATTTGCTCCCGGTAGGTGTTGAAAGCGGCTGGATCTTGGCTCATAGGTAAATCGTCTTTAAGTAATGTTAGAGCACCCCTTCTTTCAGAATATCGTGCAGGTGAATGACCCCGACATATTGATTTCCTTCCGTAACAAGCAGTTGTGTAATATTCTTTGCTTTCATCAATTGCAGGGCATCCACCACCAGCATTTCTCCCGTCACCGTACTGGGGTTGCGGCTCATTATGTCTGCGGCACACATTTCTTTTACATCATCATATTGCATAAGCATCCGGCGCAGATCTCCATCGGTGATGATGCCGCTGAGTTGACCTTCTTTGAGCACGGCTGTGGCGCCCAGGCGCCGGGAAGAAATCTCCACAATAACTTTCCGGATATCATCGTCCTCTTGCACTGCTGGTACCTGGTTGCGCGGAAATACATCTCCAACTTTCAGATAGAGTCGTTTACCAAGAGACCCTCCGGGGTGAAAGCGGGCGAAGTCTTCACGGGTAAAGCCCCGGGCTTCCAACAGGCAAACAGCCAGGGCATCGCCCATCACCAGCTGGGCGGTAGTACTGGATGTGGGCGCAAGGTTGTTGGGACAGGCTTCTTTCTCCACCGAGGCATTCAAAAAGTAATGTGACTGTTGGACCAAATAGGACGCCGCTTCTCCGCATAAAGCCACCAGGGTGTTTCCCAGGGCTTTAAGGATGGGGACCAGGACTTTGATCTCAGGGGTATTCCCACTGTTGGAGACGCAAATGATCACATCATCGTGCTGCACAATGCCCAGGTCGCCGTGGATGGCATCGGCGGCGTGCATAAAAATGGCGGGGGTTCCGGTGGAGTTCAGGCTGGCCACGATCTTTTGGGCGATGATGGCGCTTTTGCCTATTCCGGTGGTGATTACCCTTCCCCGGCTGGCAAGAATAGTGTGTACTACCTTTCCGATGTCTTCATCCAGGTGATCGGCCAATCGGGCCGTGGCTTCCGCTTCCTCCAGGATAGTGCGGGCAGCGATCAGTCTTATCTCTTCCGTCGTTTTCAAGGGATACAATAATATTGGGTGATCTTTAAAAAATTTTATATTTGTATAAGCAGGCCGCCCGGAAAACGAATCCGGGCCACTTTGAGGGAAGTCTTGCTGTAAATCAATCGAAATGCGTATCTTACTTCCTTCTATGCAAAGCTATTGAAAAATCGATGATGAGCAGAAGGATGGCTGTAACGGCTAAGTATTCATTGCACGATTTACTGAAACAGATCTTTGGATTTGATTCCTTTAAAGGGAACCAGGAAGATATTATCCGCAGTGTACTGGCCGGTAATGATACCTTTGTGATTATGCCCACCGGGGGAGGGAAGTCAATGTGCTACCAACTTCCAGCTTTGATCAGCGAAGGAACAGCGATCATTATCTCTCCCCTGATCGCCCTGATGAAGAACCAGGTAGACGCCATCCGGAATTTCCACGAGGATGCCGGGGTAGCTCATTTTCTGAACTCTTCCCTAACAAAAGCCGAGATCACTCAGGTCAAGGCAGATCTGACGGAAGGCAAAACCAAACTCCTGTATGTTGCCCCTGAATCGCTGACCAAAGCGGAGAATGTTGCTTTTCTGCAAAATATCCATATTTCATTTTACGCCATCGATGAAGCCCATTGCATTTCAGAATGGGGCCACGATTTTCGGCCAGAATACCGCCGCATCCGGCCCATCATTGATGCCATTGGGTTTAATGTACCCCTGATCGCCCTGACCGCTACCGCTACGCCCAAGGTACAGCAAGACATCCAGAAAAACCTCAAAATGCTGGATGCCAATATTTTTCAGTCCTCTTTCAACCGCCCGAATTTGTACTATGAAGTAAGACCGAAGAATAAAAATGCAATCAGGGATATCATCCGATATATTAAATCCCAGCCTGGAAAATCAGGCATTGTTTACTGTCTCAGCCGGAAAAAAGTGGAGGAGGTAGCTGAGGTCTTGCAAGTGAACGGCATCAAGGCATTGCCGTATCACGCAGGGCTGGATTCCCAAACCCGGGTGACGAATCAGGATAAATTTCTGATGGAGGAAGCAGATGTAATCGTAGCTACCATTGCCTTCGGAATGGGCATAGATAAACCGGACGTGCGCTTTGTCATTCACCACGATATTCCCAAAAGCCTGGAAGGCTATTATCAGGAAACCGGTCGGGCAGGTCGGGACGGAGGCGAAGGAAACTGTCTCACATTCTACAGCTATGACGATGTGCAGAAGCTGGAAAAGTTTATGAAAGGCAAGCCGGTGGCAGAGCAGGAGATCGCCCAGCAGTTGCTGCTCGAAACGGTGGCTTACGCCGAATCATCGGTATGCCGCCGGAAGCTGCTATTGCATTACTTCGGTGAAAGCTATCACCGCGAAAGCTGCGAGAATTGTGACAACTGCAATAACCCCAGGGAGAAGTTTGAGGGGAAGGAACACATCCGTATCCTCCTTTCCACCATCCTCGAAGTTCACCAACAGTTCAAAGCACCACACATCATTAATATCATTACAGGCAAACCCACTACACAGATCAAACAATACCGGCATCACCTGCTGCAGAATTTCGGTAAGGGAATAAAGGATGATGAAAAAGTGTGGAGTGCTGCCGTTCGTCAGGCCCTGATTTCCCAGTACCTGATCAAGGATATTGAGAACTATGGTATCTTGAAAGTCAGCAAAGCAGGCCTGGCCTTTATGGAAAATCCGGTGTCCGTGATGCTGGCACGCGACCACGATTTTGAGAAGGAAGAAGAGGATGCTTTTGAAAGTGCCCTGGCTGCCGGAAAAGGCGGGAATGCGGATAAAGCCCTCTTTTCAATGCTGAAGGACCTGAGGAAAGATATATCCCACAAAGAAAAACTGCCTCCTTTTGTGATCTTCCAGGATCCCAGCCTGGAAGATATGGCCATTCTCTATCCCCTGAACCAGGAAGAACTGACCCAATGTACCGGGGTGGGCCAGGGAAAAGCCAGGAAGTATGGAGAGCCTTTTCTGGACCTGATCAGGGAGTATGTGGAGGAAAACGACATTACCCGCCCCAATGATTTGGTGGTGAAGAGTGTAGTCAATAAGAGCGGACTGAAAGTGTATATCATTCAGAGCATCGACCGCAAACGCAGCCTGGATGATATCGCCAGGGCCAAGAATATCAACCTGGAAGAACTGCTGGAGGAGATCGAAAGCATCGTGGCCAGCGGAACCAGGGTGGATATTGACTATTATATAGATGAAGCCGTGGATGAATATCATCAGGAAGAAATCTATGATTACTTCCACGAAGCCGAAACGGATAGTGTAGAGGATGCCTTGCAGGAACTGGGGGCGGATGAGTTCACCGAACTGGAGATCCGCCTGGTCCGAATCAAGTTTATTTCTGAATTGGGGAATTAATCGCAATTTTGCATTCAAACTCATTGAAACTGCCTGACCATTGTGCAGGCCCAATACATTCCTTATGAACCTCTGGAAAATCCTGAATATCCTCAGCCTGCTGGGTGTCCTCATTCTCTTCGTTTTGCATTTTCAGCAAACACCGCTTGAATCCCTCCCACAGTCCGCAGCTCCGATTGAGGCTTCCTCCAACGCGATCGTTTTTGTCAATTCGGATACGCTCAGGGCCCACTACAGCCTGGTGAAGGAAATGACGGAGAGCCTGGAAGCGGATTATTCTATAAGAGAAAGAGATATCAAGGGCAGACAGGATCGCTATGAAAAGGATGCTGCCTATTTTCAGCAACAGGTTCAGGCCGGTTCACTGACCGAGCAGAGCGCCCAGATGATTTATGAGGATTTGATGCGGAATCAGCAAGAGTTGATGGAACTGAGAGACCGGTATACAGACGAAATCGCTGAAAAGGAGTATCGGATGAATGAAAGATTTGTAGACAGCGTCTACAGCTTCCTGGAACGCTATAACCGGCAGTATGGCTATGATTATATCCTCGGTTACTCCCGGGGCAGTGGCATCCTCAATGCCAAGGACACCCTGGATATTACCCGGGATGTGCTGCTACTGATGAATGCGGAATACGAGAGTAAAAAACCCCAATGATGCGTCCCGCCTCACGATGCATTTTGCTTTGCCTGATTGCCGGCTTGTTTTCCTGTCAGCAGGACAATGACCTGCCTCAAGGGATCATCCCTCCTGATACGATGGTTCAGGTGTTGGCGGATATTTACCTTCACGAAGCCATTCTTTCCAATGTTCCTGCCCGCTTCGACAGCCTGGATCATTACCGCAGGGAACAACTGGATGATGTGTTTGCCCTTCACCGGATCAGCAGGGCCCGTTTCGATTCCAGTTATCATTTTTATGAGAAAGACATCGACCGCCTACTGGAATTGCAGGATGCAATGTTGATTGAATTGACCAAACGCAAAGACAGGATGATGAAAGAAAGGGGAAAGGATTCTTTGCCCGAATGACCTGAATTGCCGGGTTCAACGCAGCAGCATCACATTGCCATAATGACTTCTTTTCAGCCCGTTTACATCGGAGTAGTAGATCACTACCACATAGCTGCCAACCGGTGCTGCTTTACCATTGATGTTGCCATCCCAACCCCTTTCCATATCGTCGCTTTCAAATACAATCCCACCCCAGCGATCAAAGATGCGTAGCTGGAAGTCGTGTGTATTCAGCCCGTAAACCCGGAAGACATCATTCAGGAAGTCTCCGTCCGGGGTGAAAGCAGTGGGTACATAGAAGGTGTAATCGGGACGGATCCATACCTCATAGGCAAGGGTGTCGGTACAGGCGAATTCGTTTTGCACGATCAGGCTGACCATATAACGCCCGGTATCTGCGTACTGATGATGAAAATCGGGGTCTGAATAAGTCTGTCCATCGCCTGTCTCCCAATACCATTGAATCACATTTCCAATGGAGCGGTCGTAGAATTTGATCAGGGGTTCAAACTCACTTCCATAGGGCGGATGATGTGTAAACGCAGCTTCCGGAACCGGGTGTGCCTTGATGTAGGCCGGCTTGCTCAGGGATTTCTGACATCCGTTTGAGTTGGTAATCTGCAGGCTGACGGTGTATGTACCGCTTTGGGTGTAATTGAAGGAAGGGCTGGCCTGATAGGCTTCGCCCCCGTTCCCGAACGTCCAGTAATAAGAGGCATTGGTGCTGACACGGGAGGAAGTGTCTGTAAACTGCACCCGCAATGGTGGACATCCACTCAGTACATCAGCCCTGAAGCCAACAACAGGATGAGGTTGCACACTTACATTGCGGATGCTCTCCAGGCTGGGGCAGCCCTGGTCGGTCACAATGAGCCGAACCTGATAGGTGCCGGCATTGTCCCATTCAAGCTGATAAGGGCCCTGCCCGTTCCCATTGGCGATGGCTCCGTCAAAATCCCAGTCGAAGACAGCATTGGAAGAAGCCGTGCCTGTAAAAAGAGTAGTGGTGGGTTCGTTTTCACAGATGAGGGTATCCAGGATCAGAAAATCAGAGGTAGGGCTGGGTTTGACATTGATCAGGCGGTCGTTGGATTGCTGGCATCCGTGGATGTCTGTCCCTGTGACCGAATAAGTGGTATTGCCACTAGGGCTCACTACGATGCTGTCCTGGGTTTCCTGTCCACTAAGACTGGGGTCAGCCGGGCTGGCAGCCCAAAGGTAAGTCTCTGCTCCGCTGGCCAGCAGGCCGGTATTTTCTCCCAGGCAGATGGCACTCAGGCTGGGCGTGATGCTCACACCCGGTAAGGGATGAACGGTGACGGTCACCGAGTCGGTGCCTGAACAGGCATCGGTGCCGGTCACGTAATACGTTGTGCTTACAGTGGGTGAAACCGTAATGGTGGGGGACATTCCTCCATTGCTCCATTGGTAGAATGCCGCTCCGGTGGCCGTCAGGCTGATGCTTTCGCCAATGCAGATGGCGGTATCATTGCCTGCATCCACAATAATATCATCCACAAAAACTTCCACACTGTCATAAATCGTGCTGCCGCAGTCATCGGTCACTTCCACCATAAAAGTAGCCGAAGCCAGGGGGGCCAGATTGACGGTATCTGAATTGCCCACACTTACCCCTCCGTTGGTCCACGAATAGAGATAGGGCCCTATCCCTCCGCTGGCACTGGCAGTAAGGTTGATGGCCGCGCCGCAGTCGATGGCGGTATCATTGCTGGTGAAGGCCAGCAAAGGGGTGTAATCAATGATATCCACGTAATGCGTGTCATATTCCCCGGTCATAAATGAACATATTCCACGGGGTACAATCAGAATAACCGTTTCGGTGCCTTCGGTGATGCCATCGGCAATGGGATCGATCAGGATGAAGGCACTGTCAGATCCGGCCGGGAATACCACGGTATTGGGAATCCAGGTATAGTCCACTCCATTGATCGCCGTGCCCCCGATGGAAGCAATGTTGATCACAAGAGAATCAACGACCGGCTCGGGAAAGCGGAAGACGATTTTGGCCTGGCTGCAGCCTTCAATGACTTCCGAAAAGCTGTTTCCGCTGGTGCTGTTGGAGACCACACTCTGGGTGACTGTGATCCCGCCGCTGTTAAAACTGTTCTCTTCCAGGAAAACCCCTGAGTCATAAATGAAATCCCCGGCATCGGCCACAGCGATTTTGATGCTGTAAGTCAGGCAGGGAATGACCGCGGCTTTGGCAGTAAGTACGGTGGTGAAGCCATCGTACTGAATCGTTGCTCCTCCCGCATTGTTGACGTAAAACTGTGAGTAGACGTTATGGTTGACATTGTCGATGGTGACCGGGGTATTGGCCGGAGCAGGGGGGGAGGGGATGAGGGCAATATTCTTGTTGTTGTATTGGGTCCAGGTGGCAGGATCGATGCCGCTGATAAAGAAACCAAAAACATCATTGAAGGACGTATTGACAAATTCAGGATACTCTTCTGAACCGAAAACCCAGCGGAATTCCACCGTATCGGATTCGGGTACAAAATCGAAGGTCAGCACAGAGGCATCGTTCACAGAGTAACCCGGAATCAGCAGTTGCAGCTGAGGATCCCCGGGCAGGCCATTGTTTTGGCCGGCACTGGCGGAGTTATTCGGCCCTATCGCAATCATTGCGCTTCCGGAAGTGAGCAGCAGCCCGCCGCTGAGACCAATATTGGTGGTATTGCCATTGGAGAAGGTACCGATGGCATTCACATTGATATTGTTGGCTGAATTGTTGAATTTGACGTTGCTCACCGTCACCCCCTGACCGATCAGCACATTCTTGACCAGGTCTTCAGGCGATTGACCTACACTGGGCACTACCTGAAGCTGGGCCTGTACACAAACAGGACTCCACAACAACAAAAGGGGTAGAAGGAGGGAGAGGAAAAAGCGTATCATAACACTGACGGGCTTAGCCCCGCAATTTAAGGTTTTTTTGTTAACATCTCAAAGCCAGTTCCAAGACACAGCTATAGTGAATATAGTTGCTTATGTCGCCCATTTCAATACGGGGAATTTGCGTATTTTTAGCCGCGATAAATCAAGAAAGAAACCCTAAACACCTGTTACTATGAGTCACATCAAATCTTACATTGAAGAGCACAAAGACCGTTTTCTGGAAGAATTATTCGGACTGATCCGTATTCCCTCCATCAGTTCACTGAGTGAGCACAAAGCAGATATGCTCAGGGCCGCGGAATATTGGAAGAAAAGCCTGCTGGATGCCGGATGCGATAAGGCCGAAATTATTCCCAGCAAGGGAAATCCGATTGTATACGGCGAAAAGATCATCGATCCGGCCAAGCCAACCGTCCTGGTTTATGGCCATTATGATGTGATGCCGGTGGATCCCATCGACCTGTGGGAAACCGATCCTTTCGAGCCGCAGATTCGCGATGGGAAGATTTATGCGCGCGGGGCGGACGACGACAAAGGACAGGCTTTTATGCACGCCAAAGCCTTTGAGCTGATGGTGAAAACCGATACGCTTCCCTGCAATGTGAAGTTTATGATTGAGGGGGAAGAAGAAGTGGGATCACCCAGTCTGGGCCCCTGGCTGGATGATCATAAAGAGATGCTGAAAGCAGATGTGATCCTGGTATCGGATACCAGCCTGCTGGGCTGGGATACGCCATCCATCACCACCGGCCTGCGCGGATTGGCCTATATGGAAGTGGAAGTGACCGGGCCCAATAAAGACCTGCACAGTGGTTTATTCGGCGGTGCCGTGGCCAATCCGGCCAATGTGCTCGCAAAACTGATCGCCCAGCTTCAGGATGAGAATGGCAAAGTGACCATCCCCGGCTTCTATGATGATGTGCTGGAACTGAGTACAGATGAAAGAGCGCTGATGGCCAAAGCACCCTTTGATGTGGAACGTTACAAAAAAGCCCTCGATATTGCCGAAGTGAGCGGAGAAAACGGGTATTCCACCTTAGAACGGACAGGGATACGCCCTTCGCTCGACGTGAATGGAATCTGGGGTGGGTATACCGGAGAAGGCGCCAAGACAGTGCTGCCTTCCAAGGCTTATGCAAAGATTTCAATGCGACTGGTGCCTAACCAGAACCATAAGAAGATCGCTCAACTCTTCGAAGCCCATTTTAACAGCATTGCTCCCAAATCAGTGAAGGTCAAGGTAACGGAATTGCACGGCGGACAAGGTTATGTCTCTCCCATCGATATTCCTGCCTACCGCGCCGCCTCCCGCGCTATGGAAACCACTTTTGGTAAACTCCCTGTACCGGTGCGCAGTGGCGGTTCCATCCCCATTATCTCCACTTTTGAAGAGAAGCTGGGTCTGAAATCTATCCTGCTGGGATTTGGGCTGGAGTCCGATGCCATCCATTCCCCGAACGAAAATTATCCTTTGGCGAATTTCTACCGGGGCATCGAAACCATACCCTATTTCTATGCCTATTTTGCCGAAGGCGAATAGGAAGGCGAAAATTCGGTGGTCGGTTCATTGACCCCACTGATCCTGGTGTTTTTCTGAGTTTGCTGACTTTGTCGGGAGAGTGATATTTTATCTAATTTTACCCGCTTCTGATAAGACTATTCATTAAATCCTAGCTAAATGACAGATCTGAACAAGAGTCTACGCGATTCAAAAGGAGCACGCTGGGGCGCCCTGGCTGTGGTTTCCTTTACGATGTTGACAGGTTATTATATTAACTATGTCATCTCTCCACTCAAGCCCTTACTGGAAGAACATCTGCAATGGAGCAGCCAGGACTTCGGGCTTTGGAACAGCGCTTATGGTTGGTTCAATGTGTTTTTCCTGATGTTGATTTTTGGCGGAATCATCCTCGATAAGATGGGCGTCCGTTTCACAGGTATTGGAGCCAGCCTGACTATGATTGCCGGAACCCTGTTGCAGTATGTAGCGATTTCACAAGTCATCCCGATGGAAGGCGAGATTTTCGGAATCAGCAAACAGATCGCAGTAGGCTCACTTGGATTTGCCATTTTCGGGGTGGGGGTAGAGGTGGCCGGAATCACGGTCTCCAAGATCATCGTAAAATGGTTTAAAGGAAAAGAACTGGCCCTGGCGATGGGCCTTGAAATGGCCACAGCCCGAATGGGCACCGCCCTGGCTCTTATCGTTCCTGTTCCTCTGGCCAAGGCCCTTGGTACGGATATTATGCCCAGCCTTTCGGCTCCTATAGCCCTCGGACTCGGTCTGCTGGTGGCAGGCTTGCTGGCCTTCTTCTGGTACACCTTTATGGATCGCAAACTGGATGCTTCCGTTGATCCCTCCATCGTGGATGAAGAAGAGTCATTCCAGGTGAAAGACATCCTGATTATCATCGGTAACAAAGGCTTCTGGTTGATTGCCCTGCTTTGTGTGCTCTTCTATTCAGGGGTTTTTCCCTTCCTCTACTACGCTGCTGACTTAATGGTCAATAAGTACGGGCTCGCGCCCGAGTATGCAGGCGTGATCCCGAGCCTGCTTCCCTTTGGAACCATTCTGCTTACCCCGCTATTTGGAAACCTTTACGACCGCAAGGGAAGGGGTGCTACCATTATGTTATTGGGTTCCTTCCTGCTGGTGTTTGTGCACCTAATGTTTGCCCTGCCGGCACTCAACCATTGGATTGTGGCCACCATACTGATGATTACCCTGGGGGTCACTTTTTCTCTTGTTCCCTCAGCAATGTGGCCATCGGTGCCTAAAATTATTCCGGAGAAACGCCTGGGCTCTGCCTATGCTCTTATTTTCTGGGTGCAGAACTGGGGGTTGATGGGGGCTCCTTATCTGGTGGGTTGGGTACTGGATAAGCATAGCAGGGTGTATGCGGAAGACGGCACCTTCCTATACTATAACTACACCTTGCCAATGCTCATCTTTGCCTCTTTCGGGGTGCTGGCCGTTGTGGTTGCGTTTTTGCTGAAGGCTGAAGATAAGGCCAAAGGCTATGGGCTGGAGAGACCCAATATTGAAAAACTGGCCTGATCCATCTTTTTGAAGGATATTCACCGGCACTTTTCGCAGAAAAGTGCCGGTTTTCTTTACAGGCCAGGATGAGCAATGAGAGAGAAAGGAGGGAAGATTAAAAGAAGTGCAAAATTCTTCCCGCACAAAATGCCAGATTTTTATATCTTCAAACCTTGATATCTTCAAACCGCAAGCAATGAGTATAAAGTCTTTGATTTTTCTTTTCATCCTTCTGATCACCACAGGGGTTTTCGCCTGGTCGGTGCGGCGCCTGGTGGCCTATTTCCGTCTCACACGCCCCGCCTTCAAGGTAGACCGTATCAGTGAGCGCATCAAAATTACCCTTCAGGTGGCATTAGGACAGTCCAAGATATTTCGCCTTCCCATAGCAGGCGTGCTTCACGCCCTGGTTTTTTGGGGCTTTCTGGTGATTACGATCGGAAGCATCGAAATGGTGATCGATGGCCTGCTGGGCACCCATCGTGTACTGGGTATTCTTGGCGTGGCTTATGACATCATCACTGCCAGCGGTGACATTTTTGCCTATATCGTATTGTTCTCTATTCTGATCTTCATTGTCCGGCGGCTCTTTCTCAGCATCCATCGCTTTAAGGGAGAGGAAATGAAGCCGGTATCAAAGTATGACGCCAATCTTGCCCTGAGCATCATCGGACTGCTGATGCTTTCATTGATCGGGATGAATATCGGATACCTCGGAACGGGCGGAATGGAAGGCATTTATCCCATCAGTGTCGCACTTACTACCTGGTTTGCTCAGGGACTGGATGCCACACAGATGCATCTTTTTCACGAGATCAACTGGTGGGCCCACATTCTACTGATTTTCCTTTTTGCCAATATCCTTCCCTATTCCAAACATTTTCACGTGTTTATGTCGATGCCCAATGTATTCCTAAGCCGCTTGGAACCCCTGGGTTATCTGCCCAATATGGAGAATGTGATGCAGGAGGTGAGGCTGATGATGGACCCTTCGGCACCCGCCCCGGAACCCACGGGAGAAGTGCTGCGCTTTGGAGTGAAGGATGTGGAAGACAGCAATTGGAAAAACTATGCGGATGCGCTCACCTGCACAGAATGCGGAAGGTGTACCGCAGTGTGCCCGGCCAATATTACCGGAAAACGTTTGTCGCCCCGCAAGATATTTGTAGACCTGCGCGCCAGGATGAAAGAGAAAGGGCCGGGGCTGATCAAAGAAGGTCGCGCTTATGATGATGGCAAAGCCCTGCTGGGAGATTATGTCAGTGCAGAGGAGCTGTGGGCCTGCACCACCTGCAATGCCTGTGCCCTGGAATGCCCGCTCAACATCAATCATCCTACCCTCATCCTCGATATGCGCCGTTTTCTGGTGATGGAAGAGGCCGCCGCCCCTTCCGGACTGAACAGTATGTTCACCAATATCGAAAACAATGGGGCACCCTGGCAGTATTCCCCGGAAGACCGGCTTCAATGGGCAGAGAATCTTACAATGAACAACAATGCGTCTTAAAGAAGAATGATAATGGATAAAAAACCAGATACATTGAACATTAAAGTCCCGGTAATGGCGGAATTGGCCGCGGAAGGAAAACAAGCGGAATACCTGTTCTGGGTAGGTTGTGCCGGGGCTTTCGACGAGCGCTACCGTAAGGTTACCAGGGCCTTTGCAAAGATCCTGACCCACTGCGGGATAGATTATGCCGTGCTGGGGAAGGAAGAAAGCTGCACCGGTGATCCGGCCCGCCGGGCCGGGAATGAGATGCTTTTCCAGATGCAGGCGATGCAGAATATTGAGGTCTTTAAAATGTATGAAATCAAGAAGATCATCACCATTTGTCCGCATTGCTTCAATACCTTTAAGAACGAATACCCGGACCTGGGCGGGGACTATGACGTGATCCACCATACCCAGTTCCTTCGTGATCTTTTTAAGCAGGGTATGATCAAGGTGAAAGAAGATATTTTCCACGACAAACGCATTGTTTTCCACGACCCCTGCTATCTGGGCCGCGGCAATGGGGAATATGATGCCCCACGCGAGGTGCTGGACCATATCCCTTCAGGAAAAACGGAAATGCCGCGCAACCGGAGCAAGGCTTTATGTTGTGGGGCCGGGGGAGCGCAGATGTTCAAGGAAGCGGAAGCAGGGAATAAGGAGGTGTATATGGAGCGAACCGAAGAAGCCCTGGATACGGGAGCGGATATCATCGCGACCGCCTGCCCCTTCTGTATGACGATGATCACCGATGGACTGAAGTTCTCCAATAAAGAGGAGACAGTAAAGAATTACGATATTGCTGAATTAATTGCAGAGGTTCTCGGATTGTAGAAGAGAGAACCTCTCACCTTCCTATCATACCACAATGAAAAAGATCTTCTGTTTTTTGTTTCTTCACGTGGCGTGCCTGGCCTGTATCTGTGCCCAGGAGTCATTGTTGGATACCACAAAGATGTGGAGCCACCTGAGTATTACACCTTCCTGGGGTGGGCCGCCACCACACGCTTTTGCTACGGATTTCCACAAAGTCAGTGGACTTGTGACCATCGACTCCGTATCGTATTACAAGCTAAT
This sequence comes from uncultured Lentimicrobiaceae bacterium, assembly GCA_964590645.1. Taxonomy (GTDB): domain Bacteria; phylum Bacteroidota; class Bacteroidia; order Bacteroidales; family JAGNHN01; genus JAGNHN01. The sequence goes on along the minus strand of CAZPYJ010000002.1, from coordinate 112,771 downwards.
GATTTCCACAGATCAAAGCCAGACCAACTGGAGTTTGCAGGCCTATGTACGTGAAAATGGAAATGGAAAAGTGTATTACCGGGGGCTGCAGGATACTGCCGATTTACTCATCTATGACTTCGGCCTGGAGGTAGGGGATGCTGTCGTCCTCAGAGAGCAAGCCTTCAATCCGCTCTACGTAAACAGCATAGATTCCGTCTGGATAAACAATGAAAAACGAAAGCGGATCAATTTCCTTCCACCAGAGGCCTGGGTTGAAGGCATCGGTAGTATGTTCGGTCTTTTACAAAGTGGTTACGGCGGCCTGGTAGGTGCCAACCACTATCTTCTGTGCTATTTTGAAAATGATGTTCTGATGTATGCCGACACCAATTTCTCACTCTGTTATTACAATACGGTTGGCCTCCGGGAGCCTGTTTCACAGGATTTAAGCATCACTATTTATCCGAATCCTGTCATTTCCATATCCACCCTAACCATCGACGCTGAATTGGATTTTTCCGGTGCCCTGCTGGAGGTTTATGCTGTCAATGGAGTCAGGGTCAGATCGTATCCCGTACGATCAAAGGGAATACCTATTCCTGCTTCCGACTTCTGCCCTGGCATCTACTTCTATCGACTTATCACCCCGGAATGGAAGGGTGCCTATGGAAAGTTTGTAGTGAAATAGCCTTTGTGTCTTCTGAATGCTCAGATCATTCGGGATGGATGGTATGGCCTAATCCCGGCGGTTTGACTGTATATCCATCAGCCTTGCGGCCCGAAGCGTTCTTCCAGCAGGCGTGACACATACTTCCCCAGGATGTCAAATTCAATATTGACGACGCTCCCTTCTTTGAAGTTGTGAAAATTGGTGACCTGATAGGTATAGGGAATGATGGCGACGGAGAAATGGTCTTTTTCGGAATCTACCACCGTCAGGCTGACTCCGTTAACGGAGATGGAGCCTTTGCTCACGGTAAAATTGCCTTTTCCCGGATCGTAGCGGAAGGTGAATTTCCAGCTGCCGTCGGTTTCTTCCACTTTGGTACACACTGCCGTTTGGTCCACGTGGCCTTGCACGATATGGCCGTCGAAACGGCTGTGTGCCAGCATTGATCGTTCCAGGTTCACCTCGTAACCCACCTCCCAGCTGCCCAGATTGGTTTTGTCGAGGGTTTCCTGAATCGCGGTTACGACATACTGTTCCTTTTCGCGGTCCACCTTCACTACCGTCAGGCAGGTGCCATCGTGGGCCAGGCTCTGATCCACTTTAAGCTCTTTGGCGATGGGGGTTTGCAGGGTAAAATGAAAATTGCTCTGCTCCTGTGCTATGCCCACCACGCGGGCCATTCCTTCAACAATACCGGTAAACATAATCTCTCCTTTCGCTTACCTCAGCAGGTGCACTACGCCCTGTATACGGCGTTTTGCGGGTCCGTCGAGGCGAATTTCATATACGTCGCAAACATAGTAATAAACCCCCTCACTGCAATCCTGCCGGCTATCCTTATGCTTTCCGTCCCATAAAATGTCGGGGTCTTCAGTTTGGTAAACGATGCCGCCCCATCGGTTAAAGAGGGTCATATCTACTTTCTGCACTGAATTATAGGGGAAAGGAATGAGAAGGTCATTGTAGCCGTCTCCGTTGGGAGTGAATACATTGGGCAGTTCGTAAAGATTGCAGGAATCAATATCAATGCAGTGCGCTTCGCTGAATGGGCTGCGGTTCCCGATGGTATCAATGGCTACCACATAATAGCATCCGGCAATGCTCAGGGCACCGGAGTGGATGTAGCTGTTTTGTTCCATACCATATACGGTGGCAAGCAGGATGGGATCTTGTCCTGATCGGGGAGCATAATATACTTCATACCTCTCGATGTCGTCCGGGCAGAAGCCGTAAAGGGCATCCCAGAAAACAATGTTGGCGGGGATATCACAATCTGTTTTAACCCATATCCTGGGCTTGCAGGGGGCCACATTATCGAGGGGTTCACCACAGTTTTCCTGCGACCAGTTGATCAGGGGAGCAGGAAGATCCGGGCGTCCGTAAGCACCGAAAGCTTGGATTTTGTAACAGTAGATCTCGCCGTTAACCAGGCCTGTGTCGGTATAACTGTTGACCGTTACTGTATCCAGGGGGAAGAAACTTCCCAGGCTTTCATCCAGCTTGTAAACCACATATTGGTAATTCGTCCAGGGTACCGGATCACTCCATTGCAAAAGCAGGCTTTCATCTGTTGGGATAATATTCAGAAAAACAGAAGGGGCCGGGCCGGAGAATCCGGCTGAGAAGACATTTCCCGGTGTCAGGTTGATCAGTTCAATGTTATAAGTGTATGCCTGAGCGGTGGTATTGATCAGGCTGTCCACATAAGTGGTATCCGTCAGGCCCTCCAGTGAGTCGATCAGGATAAAGGGGCTGTTCCCTGCGGCCCTGTGAATGCGGTAGCGGAAAGGGCCGGGGGTTTGGATCATATCCAACTCGGTGGGCTGCACCCATCGGAGGAAGATCCGCCCGCTGTCGGGGTGGGTGCGTTCCACACTGTTATTGATAAGGATGGGCACGTCTCTTTTGAGGCTGGCACACGCTTCGTTGGAGGCATAACTCTCTGCCCCGTCGGGATAATCTGCTACAACGAGATAACAATACAGGGCTCCCTGTATGAGGCCGTCCGTTTCGCCTTCATCCCTGAATTGCAGGGAATCCACACTATTCCATTGCCCTATCTTTTTATAGCCCGTATAGGCGGGCACTCCCGTCTCACAATGGTCAGGAACAAAACCGGATGAGTCGATTCGGCGATAGATGGAATATCCGCTGGCATTGGGGCAGGGGCTGGGATCCCAACTGAGGTTGATGCCGTTCCCGAAGGCTTCAGCCGTGAGGTTTTCCGGAGCCGGTCCAACTACTGTAATGCGTATGGTTTCAATGTCTACCAGGCGCACCGGAAAGCCGTCATCCTGTGCCTTAAAGTACATAGTGTAGGCTTGCTTTCGCACGTGCTGGCAGTGGGTCTGCCAGACAAAGAGTCCGTTCACATTTGACAGCCCGTAAACCGTGTCGAAATCGGCCGGACTGACACTGAGCTGAAGCGGGGCGCCGCTCCCGGTCAGGGTGATCATATCCCCGTCAGGGTCGGTGGCGGTCACCGGAAAAGCCAGAAAAGTACCTGCGGTGACACAGGTGTCTTGCAGTGCTGCGATTTCGGGAGGCTGCTGATTGCAGGCCACGATGGTGATCTGCATATCTCGGATCACCGATCCGATCTTGATCCCGTTGCGCCATTCTTCGATGAGGATGGCAATATTAAACTCCCCTTGCATAGTAGGACTGTTCCATATCAAATCTCCCGTAACCGGATTTAGGGCAAAAGAGGCAGAAGCAGGCGGCAGGGTGTATCCCGGAATATTGAGTCCTCCTGCTCCTTTGCAGTCGATCAGGCGGTAGGAAAGACTGTCTCCATCCGGATCGTAGGCTCCGGGATTATGCAGGTAGGGAATGCCCACACAGCCATTGTCGATGGGAGGAATAGTCAATACCGGGCTGTTGTTGGGGCCCAGAAAAGGGTTGATAATCAGCTCTGTTTCTATGTATAATGGTACATTCACGGAGTTGGGAATGTTGATCACTCCATAGTTCCGGTTGGGATCCTCAACCGAGATGATGTAGCGGTTTGGCCCGCTGTAGGTATGCTGACCCCGGTATACGTTTCGGCGGATATCGTTCGGAAAATCAGACCTTTCAACCCGGGGCAGGATGGCGGAGCTGCCGTCTCCCCACTCAATCAGCAATTCAGGTCTGTCGGCCGGGCTGGGTGCGAAAGTGTAGGTCAGGATGGTGAACTCGTATGTGAGTCCGCTGATATGCCGGTATGTTATCTCACCGGCCCTCTGATGGGTGGCCAATAGCCACTGCAGGGGAAACATCAGGCATAAACTCAGGATAAACAGCTTTTTCATTTTCAGGGGCAGACTTAGACTACCCGGTTTCAAAGGTACAAAAACCTCTCACGAGGTGATTTCTTGAAAGATAGTCCTTACCTAACAATTAACCCTTCCCGGGGTTTGAGCGGCTGTGGCATTTTTAAATAACTTTGCTGAGAAAGACAGTTACACAGATTATGCCGGAATCTCTGGTATTGAAGACATATAACCTGAGGGAAGAGCGTGTGGAGATTCTACAGCGTTACGCCCGCCTGCTGCGCGCCTGGAAAACGCCTTCCGACAAGGAGGACAAGCTGTTGGTGCGTAAAGCCCTCAACCTGGCGGTGGAGGCTCACAAGGATATGCGCCGCCGTACCGGAGAACCCTACATCTATCATCCCCTCGAAGTGGCGTACATTGTGGCCGCAGAGCTGGGACTGGGCACAACCTCAATCATTTGCGCACTGCTCCACGATGTGGTGGAAGATACGGATTACACCCTGGAAGATATTGAAGGTTTGTTTGGAGAAAAGGTGAGCCGTATCATCGACGGCTTGACCAAAATAAAGGGCATTTTCAACCAGAATACGGCCTCCATACAGGCAGAGAATTTCAAGAAAATGCTCCTGACCCTCTCTGATGACGTCCGTGTCATCCTGATTAAGATGGCAGATCGCCTGCACAATATGCGGACCCTCGATTCAATGCCACCGCAAAAACAATTGAAAATCGCCTCGGAAACCACTTACCTGTACGCTCCTCTTGCGCACCGACTCGGATTGTTTGCCATTAAGAGCGACCTGGAAGACCTGGCAATGAAGTATACCGAGCCGGAAATTTACGATGCCATCCGGAAAAAGCTGAAAGAATCGGAGGAAGAGCGCCTGGCCTTCATCAGCGAGTTTGTGCATCCTATCCGTAAGGCATTGACAGATAAGGATATCGACTTTGAGATATTCGGAAGAACCAAGTCGATCTATTCCATCTGGCAAAAAATGAAGAAGAAAGAGATCCCTCTTGAGGAAGTCTATGATCTCTTTGCCATTCGCATCGTGATCAATTCTTCGGGGGATCAGGAAAAATACGATTGCTGGCGCGTCTACTCCATCATCACTGATTTCTATACTCCTAATCACGACCGACTTCGCGACTGGATATCTTTTCCTAAGGCCAATGGATACGAAGCCCTGCATACAACCCTGATGAGCCATACGGGCAAGTGGGTGGAGGTGCAGATCAGAACCAGGCGGATGGATGAGATTGCCGAAAAGGGCTATGCTGCGCACTGGAAATATAAAGGCAGCAATGCGGAATCGGCTCTGGATAACTGGCTGAACAGGGTCAGGGAACTGCTGCAGGGAGAGAGCGAAGAGAATGCCCTGGACTTTCTCAGCGACTTTAAGCTGAACCTCTTCACCGATGAAATCTATGTCTTTACGCCCAAAGGTGAAATGCGAACCCTCCCGGGTGGATCAACCGCCCTGGATTTTGCTTTCCACATCCATTCAGAAATCGGAATGACCAGCATTGGGGCAAAAGTGAACTATAAGCTGGTGCCCCTCAGTCATCCCCTGCGTACCGGCGACCAGGTGGAGATCATTACCAGCCGCAAACAGCAGCCTCAGGAAGACTGGCTCAAGTTTGTCGTGACAGCCAGGGCCCGATCCTACATCAAAGATGCGCTCAAGGAAGAAAGAAAAGCCTATTTCGACGAGGGGCGCAAAGTGCTGGAAAGTATTTTTGATCAGTTGGGGCTGGAAGTCAATAAGATGAGTGTATTCCGCTTGCAGCAATATACAGGAAGACGTAGTCTGATCGACTTGCACTATGATCTTGCCAAACAAAATATTGGCATCAAAGAAGCCAGGGAATGTTATGCAATGGAGCAAAAACGCAGCTGGTTTCAACGCCTCAGCCGACCTTTCTCCCGTGGAAAAACAGAATCAGGCCACGAACTTGAACTGGCCATCCGGAATAAGGTACAGGAAAATGCGAAAGAGCTGCTCCAGGAAGGCAATATCGACACCTCTGTCTATCAAATTTCTCCCTGTTGTCACCCCATACCCGGTGACGATGTGATCGGCGTAATCCATTTGGGAGACAATACCGAACTGCATCGCAGTAATTGCCCGGAGGCCATACAACTCTTGTCGCGATACGGCGATCGGATTATAAAATCCAAATGGACCAGCCACGAGCCGGTGGCCTTTCTGACCGGCATCAAGGTACAGGGCCTGGATAAGCCCGGACTCATCATTGATATTACCCGCATCATTACAGAAAAACATCAGCTCAATATCCGATCCTTTAATATGAGCAGCAGTGGAGAGGTGATGGAAGGCATCATTATGTTTCTGGTCTTCAATACCGATCAGTTGCAGGAAATCCTCAATGCGCTGAGACAGGTCAAGGGAGTCCGACGGGTGCAAAGGCTGAGTGCCGGAGAAACCGGATTGACCTTTTGAATTGAAACTTCTTTCCATTCCCTCCTGAGAACAAGATCAGGATGCATAAAGCGCTGACGGATATGACTTTAGGAAAGACTTTGGTTTTTCTTTAGACAGTATTTAATGTAAAAGATGCCGGTTCAGCCTGCCTTACCCCTATCCGCGGCGCAGCTGGCAGAGTGCATCCCTGCCCTACCGCAGGATGAAGCTATGAACTGCAACAACAATTGAACATTCCATATCATTTAGTACTTTTGTTTATTCAATCTAAATAAGAAAAGAGCAATGCCACATTATCATCGCCTGGGGCAAATACCCCCTAAAAGACACACCCAGTTCCGCAAGCCTGATGGCAGCTTGTATGCCGAGCAACTGGTATCCACCGAAGGCTTCTCTGATGTGTACTCCCTCACCTACCACTGTCATCCACCGACCCTGGTCAGGCATATCGGCGAAGCCCGCGATCTTGCCCCCCGCATCGCCGTGAAGAATAATATGCAACACCGCAGCTTTCAGGGTTTCAAAGTGGAACCGGAAGAGGATTACCTGCACAGCCGGAAATATGTTTTGGTGAATAAGGACCTCTATATCAGCCTGGCTGCCCCCCGTAAGTCGATGAACGACTATTTCTTTAAAAACTCCTCTGCCCACGAAATGATTTTCGTGCATAAAGGCTCGGGAACCCTCAAGTCGATGTACGGGAAGTTACGCTTTGAGTATGGCGACCACCTGGTCATCCCGATGGGTACGATTTATCAGATGGAATTTGATTCGGAGGACAACCGTCTTTTTATCGTGGAATCCTTCACCCATTTCCGTTTCCCGAAACGCTACGTCAACCGGGCCGGACAGCTGGAAGAACACGCTCCCTTCTGCGAACGCGATATCCGCGAACCACAGCAACTGGAGACTTTCGATCAGGAAGGGGACTTCCTGGTGTACATCAAAAAGGAGGATCAACTCTATCCCTATCATTATGCCACCCATCCTTTTGATGTGATTGGCTGGGACGGATACCTCTATCCTTATGCTTTCTCCATCCACGATTTTGAACCCATCACCGGAAGGGTGCATCAGCCCCCTCCGGTTCATCAGGTTTTCGATGCCGGCACTTTTGTTACCTGCGCCTTTGTGCCCAGGCTCTATGATTACCATCCCCTGGCAATACCAACTCCCTACAATCACAGCAATGTGGAATCGGATGAAGTGCTGTACTACGTGGACGGCGATTTTATGAGCCGCAAGCACGTAGAGCAGGGACAGATCACCCTTCATCCCATCGGCATTCCCCACGGTCCGCATCCGGGGACGGTAGAGAAAAGCATAGGAGCAAAAGAAACCAAAGAGCTGGCTGTAATGGTGGACACCTTCCGTCCACTCTGGTTAACCGAAGATGCCTTGCAAATTGAAGACAAAGACTACTACAAATCCTGGTTAGAATCTTAAAACCTGCCATACAATGACAAACCTTGACCCCAGTGCCGATTTTCTTCCCCTGAACGGGACGGATTTCGTTGAGTTTTATGTGGGCAATGCCAAACAGGTAGCCCACTATTATCAAACCGCTTTCGGATTTCAGCCCCTGGCTTACCGCGGACTTGAAACCGGAGATAAGGAAAAAACATCCTATGTCCTGCGCCAGGACAAGATCACCTTTGTGTTTACCACTGCCCTGGTACCGGGCACGGACATTGGCCGTCACCTTGATGAACACGGCGACGGCGTAAAATTCATCGCCCTTTGGGTGGACGATGCCCGGAAATCCTTTGAAGAAACCGTAAAGCGGGGCGCCAAGGCCTACAAAGAACCGGAAGTTATGAAGGATGACAAGGGAGAAGTCGTGGTTTGCGGTATCCATACTTATGGTGAAACCATACACCTTTTTGTGGAGCGGAAAAATTACCGGGGCGCTTTTATGCCGGGATTCATCCCCTGGGAGCCGGAGTACCGTCCCGCGCCGGTAGGCCTGAAGTACGTGGATCATATGGTCGGGAATGTAGGTTGGGGAGAAATGAATAAATGGGTGAATTTCTATGCTGAAGTTATGGGCTTTACCCAACTGATTTCATTTGATGACAAAGACATCTCTACAGAATACACCGCCCTGATGAGTAAGGTGATGTCGAATGGCAATGGCCGCATTAAATTTCCGATCAATGAGCCGGCTGAAGGGCGCAAGAAATCCCAGATAGAAGAATATATACAATTCTACCGGGGTGCAGGCGTACAGCACGTAGCTATGGCTACCGACAACATCATCGAAACCGTGGGAGCGCTGAAAAAGCGGGGAGTGGAATTTCTTTATGTACCCGATACCTACTATGACACAGTGATGGACCGGGTTGGAGAGATTGATGAGAACCTGAAAGACCTGGCTAAGCTGGGCATCCTGATCGATCGCGATGACGAAGGGTACCTGCTGCAGCTTTTCACTAAACCCGTTCAGGATCGCCCCACTGTTTTCTATGAGATCATACAAAGAAAAGGAGCAAAGTCATTTGGTAAAGGCAACTTCCAGGCTCTTTTTGAATCCATTGAGCGCGAACAGGAACGCAGAGGAACCCTTTAAACCCGCATTACTATGAGCAAAGCCAATGATCCTGATTTGAGGTCGTGGATACCAGTCGAAGCGGATAGCGATTTCCCTGTCCAGAATCTGCCGATGGGCATCGGCCGGGTGCCGGCTTGCGGTATCCGGGCACTGAGCCGCATTGGCGACCAGGTGATCAATCTGGCTGCACTGGCAGAATGGGGTTTCCTGAAAGATACCGGAATCCCGAATCCCGATGTTTTCCGTCACGACAACCTGAACCCTTTCATCGCCCTCGGGCCTGAAGTATGGAAGGCAGTGCGGGAACGCCTCTCTGAGATACTTCAGGAAGACAATGGAGAACTCCGCGACAACGCCAAGGCCAAAGCCCGGGTGTTGGTCCCGTTGGAGGAAGTGGAAATGCGGATGCCGGTACAGGTGGGAGATTACACGGATTTCTATGCCAGCATAGAGCACGCCAGCAATGTCGGCAAAATGTTCCGTGATCCGGATAATGCCCTGCTGCCCAACTGGCGGCATATCCCGGTAGGTTACCACGGGCGCAGCAGCTCTATCGTCATCAGCGGTACCCCCATACACCGGCCTAAAGGTCAGCGTCTGCCGGCCGGGGATGAGACGCCGGTGTTTGGCCCTTCCACCCTGATGGATTTTGAACTGGAAATGGGATTTATCCTTGGAAAAGAAACCGCCCTGGGCGATTCCATTCCGGTTGCGGAGGCTGAAGACAGCATTTTCGGGCTGGTGCTCTTCAACGACCTCTCGGCCCGGGATATTCAAAAATGGGAATACGTACCTCTGGGCCCATTCCTGGGGAAGAACTTCGGGTCGGTAATCAGCCCCTGGGTGATTTCGATGCAGGCACTGGAACCCGCTCGCATCGCAGGACCGGAGCAAGTTCCTGCAGTGTTACCATATCTGCAGCAAAGCAAGCCAGCCAACTTCGACATTCACCTGGAGGTGTTTCTGCAGCCCGATAAAGGAGAAGCCTCCCTGATCTCTCAGACCAATTACAAGTATATGTACTGGAGTATGGCCCAGATGATCGCCCATCATTCCGTGAATGGATGCAATATGCGCATCGGGGATATGCTTGCCTCGGGAACCATCAGCGGCCCGGAACCGGGTTCCTACGGATCGATGCTGGAGCTTTCCTGGAAAGGAACCAGACCGATAAGGCTGCAGGACGGCAGCGAGCGGAAGTTCATCCAGGATATGGATACCATCATAATGAAGGGCTTTATGAAGAAGAAGGGCGTAAGAATCGGATTCGGTGAATGTGTCACGACCCTCTTGCCGGCAAAACACACCCCTGACTATGAAACGCTTTGACCCCCACCTGCTGCCTCTGCCAAAGCTTCACCGCACCCTGCTCGGGGCCATTGCCCCCCGGCCTATTGCCTTTGTGAGCAGCGTGGATGCGAAAGGAAACCACAATCTCTCCCCATTCAGTTTCTTCAACGCTTTCGGGATAAATCCCACTACATTGATATTCAGTCCGTCACGCCGGGGCAGGGACAATACGGTTAAGGATACCTACGAGAATGTCAAGGAGGTTCCGGAAGTGGTGATCAATGTGGTGAATTATGCAATGGTGGAGCAGATGAGCCTGGCCAGCTCTGAATATCCCAGCGAGGTAGATGAATTCATCAAGGCCGGGTTCACTCCCTTGCCCTCTGAAACGATCCGTCCGATGCGGGTGAAGGAATCCCCCGCACAATTTGAATGCAAGGTAAGGGAGGTGATCGAAACCGGCGATCAGGGTGGAGCGGCTAATCTGGTCATTTGTGAGATCAGGATGATTCATCTGCACCCGGACATCCTGGATACAGAGGGAGAAATTGATCCGGAGAAGATTGACCTGGTCGGACGACTGGGTGGAGATTATTATTGCCGTGCCTCCGGCGAGGCCCTCTTCAGGGTGGCCAAACCGGGCAGGCAGCCAGGTATTGGCGTGGATATCCTGCCGGAAAATGTACGCCTGAGCCGCACACTCTCCGGCAACGATCTGGGAAAGCTGGGTAGCATCGACCGTCTTCCCTCCCCCCTTGAAATCAAAGAAGCCCGGCAAATGAGTGAGGTACGGGATATCCTGGGAGCAGCCGGGCTCAGCGACAAGGAAAAAGAAACACAATTACATCTGCTGGCCCGCAGGATACTGGATAGCGGGGAGGCCAGAAAAGCCCTGAGTATATTATTAATCTAAAACAGGAATATGGAGTTGAACGAGGTATTGGAGAAGCTTCCCAAGCATTTGTTGTCGCTGGTGATCGACCAACCCTACAACGACTACACTGCCCAGGATCACGCAGTATGGCGCTATGTGATGCGGCAGAACGTAAGATACCTCAGCCGGGTGGCCCACGGCTCTTATCTGGACGGTTTGCGCAGAACCGGCATCAGCATTGATGATATCCCGCATATGTACGGGATGAACCGCATACTGAAAGAAATCGGATGGGCCGCAGTGGCGGTGGATGGCTTCATTCCCCCTGCCGCTTTTATGGAGTTCCAGGCATACAATGTACTGGTCATTGCTGCCGACATACGCCCCATCGACCAGATACGCTACACCCCTGCTCCGGATATCATCCACGAAGCCGCCGGCCACGCTCCCATCATCGCTGATTCTGAATATGCATCCTATCTTAGCGACTTTGGTTATGTTGGCCATAAAGCCTTCTCTTCCAAAACAGATTATCAACTCTATGAAGCCATCCGTCATCTGTCCATCCTCAAGGCAGATCCCTATTCCTCTCCCCGGGATATCCGTAAGGCAGAAGAACACCTGGCTTTTCTGGAAAGGAATATGGGCGAACCCTCAGAAATGGCCCGCATCCGCAATTTGCACTGGTGGACGGTAGAGTACGGCCTGATCGGAAACCTTCAAAACCCCAAAATATACGGGGCAGGGCTTTTGTCTTCCATAGGAGAAAGCGTGAACGCCCTCAGCGACAAAGTCAGAAAACTGCCCTATGATCTATCGGCTGCCGAGATGGGTTTTGACATCACTACAATGCAGCCCCAGCTGTTCGTCTGCCGTGATTTCCACCATCTCACCCAGGTGCTCAATGAATTCAGCGATACGATGGCCCTCAGAAAGGGAGGCATCTACGCAATGGAACAAGCAATCAACAGCGGAAACACTGCCACAGCTGAAATGAGTTCCGGCCTCCAGGTTTCCGGCACCTTCACCGGATTCCTCCACGAGAAGGGACAACTGATCTATATTAAAAGCCAGGGACCCACACAGTTGAGCTGGAAAAACAAGGTATTGCCAGGCCACACCAAAGCTTACCACAGCGACGGATTTAGCACCCCGGTCGGAAAATGGACGCTGAGCAGGCAGAAACCTGAAAACCTGAGCGAGTCGGAGCTGAATGCGCTGGGAATGCAAAAAGGCCAGCCGTTCCGTCTTTTTTTCGAGAGTGGGATAGAGGTGGAAGGTGTCATCCTGGACTTTATCTTCAGAGATGATACATTGCTGCTGATCAGCTGGAAGGATTGCCGCGTGCAATACGGTGACCAGCTGCTCTTCGCCCCGGAATGGGGAACATTCGATATGGGAGTAGGATCAGATGTAGTCTCAGCCTATACCGGTCCCGCCGATGCGGAAGCCTTTGGACTCACTTATGAAGCGCCGGCAGAAAAAACCCACAAGATTGTGCATTCCGACGAAGCCCGGCGGCTTCACGCAATGTACGCCTCCCTGCGAAGGATGAGGGAGGAGAAAAGCAGCCATCACAAGATGGCAGAGATGTGGCATATCCTGCAGCAGGATTTTTACCACGATTGGCTGGCGCCCCTGGAGTTGCTGGAACTGATCCGGAAGGATGAATCGCATAAGGCATTGCAGGAAGACATCCTTGCGCACCTGGAAAAAATGCAGGAGTTGAGCGAAGATATGGCCGTCCTGATCCGCGACGGGCTTGAACTCCTTCAGGACTGAAGGGTGCTCCGTCCTGCCGGCGGAGAAGCTGCCTCTTGTTTCCCTGTCCATTACTCTTTCCTGTTGAAAAAAGGCATTTTGTCTTCCAAGCTGCATCCTCTGAATTTCGCTATCTTCCCAGGCTGAAAAAGGATAGCTGTGTTGTTGCGTTTCAGGATACTTCTTTGTCTGCTTCTTCCGCTTGTACTGAACGCCCCTTCTGTTTGGGCGCAATGGTCTCCCTGCGCCCGCCATACCGCCCATCGCATCAGTGTGCTGGGCTCTTCTACTGCCGCGGGCGCCGGAGCCAGCCATCCCGACAGCGCCTGGGTCAATCGCTATCGAAAGTCTTTGCAGGCCATACATACAGGAAACGAAGTGCTCAACCTGGCCGTGGGCGGCTACAACAGCTACCGCCTGATGCCAACAGGCAGCATCCCCCCTGCAGGGCGCCCCTGGCCCGACACCACCAAAAATATCACTGCTGCATTGCAAGCCCTTCCCGATGCCCTGATCATTAACCTGCCCTCCAATGATGTAGCCCTGGGATACAGTGTGGAAGAACAGCTCCGCAACTTCGATACCCTGGCCTCTGTGGCAGCGCAGGCCGGGGTACCCCTTTTCGTTACAACCACCCAACCCCGCAATTTCTCCCCAGCCCAGGTTCAGAAACAGATTGCCGTAAAGGACAGCCTGCTGGCCCGGTTCGGGGCCAATGCCATTGACTTCTGGACCGGGATCGCGGATTCCAATGGGCTGATTTATCCTGCCTTTAACTCAGGAGATGGTGTGCATCTGAACGACGCCGGGCATCAATTGCTTTTTCAAAGGGTGGCCGATATGCTCATCCCCAACCGCATCACCGACTCCCTTCCTTATACCGACTATGCATTGCAATGGCTCCCCTTTTCGGTAAACCAGTGCGGCGACAGCCTGCAGGAGATAAAGCTGGAAAGGGTAAGCCTGGGAAAAGCAAGCAATATGCCCTCCTTGTTATGGTGGAGCATCAATTCATCCCTTTCCGGGCCGCAGAGCGAAGACAGTATACTGCTGGTTACACATCCGGGCTTTTGTCTGGCTGATACCTTGAGTTTTACCCTCAACACCTGGAGTGGTGGCGATTTCCATATTCAGACAGAGCACAGAAATGGAGAAGACAGCATCCCGCATAACCACATCCTGGACACATCTTTTGCTGTCTTTGGACAAGCCTGGATCATAGTAAGAAATGATACGGTATGCAAGGGAGATACAGCTAATCTGCAAGCCTTCACTGGGGCGAAGGACAGCATTGCCTGGTTTGCGGATGCCTCTGCGACCAGCTTCCTGCAATTTGGGTCGTCCTACCTTGTCGCAGACCTTCAAATAGACAGCCTTGTGTATGCGCAGGCTCTGCGTGGCCCATTCCAGTATCAGGAAATATTGCATACCCAATGGACGCCCGGCATTTTCTGGAATGGAGTAATGTTTGATCTGATCGCAGATACCGTAATCCACATAGACAGTATGCGCCTCCTCTCCGAAAATTCCGGCTCCAGGGTGATTCAAACCTATGTGAGACAAGGAAGTTATGCAGGCTATGTACAAACCCCTGCTGCCTGGAACCTGATCAGTCAGGATAGTGTGTATGTTTCCAATCCCTCAGACCAGGTTTCTTTTTGTTACAAGCAGCTCTCGATGCAAGCGGGAGATACGCTCGGGGTATATGTGATGATGAGTAATATCGCGCACAGGCTGGGTTACCGCTCCGTTCCTGCAACCAACGCCATTGTATCTCCCCGCCTGAAACTCCTTACGGGTTCAGGCGTGGGATTTGCTTTTGGCACGGAGTATCCGAACCGGGAGTGGAGTGGGGAAATTCATTATCATTACGGGCATAAGCCGCTGGGAAGCTGCCGGGGGAAGCCCATCCCTGTCCTGGCACATCCTTCGCTTCCCCTCCCTGATCTTGGTCCGGACACCAGCCTGTTGCAGGGCGACACCCTTCACCTCAGTGCCTCCCAGGCCTTTTCTGCTTACCTCTGGAGTACGGGCGATACCAGCGCTGCCATCAGCCTGGCGGGCAATGCGTTGGGCATCGGGCAGCACCTAATCTGGCTGCAGGTGGAGGATGAGTGGGGATGCCGGGGCAGCGACAGCCTTTGGGTAGATGTGCAGCCCGGCACGGGAATGCTTACATCTCACAAAGCCGAAGCCTTAAGGATGCTTCAGGAGGGCAGAAACCTGGTTTTATGGTATGATCCTGCGCGCAGGTTTTCTTCCGTCTTACTGAATGCTGCAGGGCTAGAGGTGCAGTCGAAACAAGGATTAAAACACTGCTATTCCTTAACATCCTTGCCTTACGGTGTGTTTTTTATTCACATACAGCCCGACAATGGACTACCCTTACTGAAAAAATTCCTACATTCACCCCCTTAATATTCTGCCAAACCATTATTAACCAAACCTGATTTCTTATGAAACCATTTTTACGAATTGCATTTAGTCTCCTGATGCTGGCTTCCTTCAGCCAATGGAGTAACGGACAGGCTCTGTGGCCGGCTTCCGATGCAGACCCGAACCCACAGGGATCTGTTCAGACTGGCGCTGCTGATGCAATGTGGGATTTACAATTTGTGATCGATGCGGATTCCATCACCGGTGGCACCGGGCTGGCCGGAGCAGAATGCACCGGCACCCATTTCTTTGCTGTTGAATGGGGGTCCAGCGGGCACAATACCATTTTCAAGCTGGATATGTCCGGGAATTTTGTGGACAGCATCCCTACCACTTTTACCGGATCTACCTCCGGCCTGCGCGATCTGGCCTGGGACGGTCAGTATTTGTACGGTGGATTGGCCGGCACTACCATTTATTGCTTTGATGTCAATGGAACCCTGATCACAACCATCACCTCACCGGTGAATGTGAGGGCCATTGCCTACGACGAAGACAATGATGCTTTCTGGGTAAACAACTGGAGCGAGAATCTTATCCTGCTTAGCCGCAGTGGTGTAGTCTTGGACAGCATTGCCACCCCGCCCAGCATATACGGGATGGCCTATGACAACATCAGTACCGGCGGACCATACCTTTGGTTATTTTCCGGCACATCCTCTGCTGCCGGCACCTGCCAGGTGGAGCAATGGAGTATAGCCACGGGGCTGGCCACGGGAGTCACACACAGCGTCAGCGGTGATCTGGGTACGGGCATTGCCGGTGGCTTGTTTACCCAACCCAATATCGTAGCAGGCAAGCTCACCCTGGGCGGGCTGATGCAAACGGAACAGGACATCTTCGGATATGAGATCGCCGATATCAGCGCCGGCTATTGCCCGGCAGCCGGTGGCTGCGATGAGTATATCAGCAATGTGGTGATCGGCAACAGCATCAATAATTCCAGTGCCTGCAGCCAGTATCACGATTATACCAACCTTGTGGCACCGGTGAATATCGGGGTTCCCTTTACCGTTACAGTTACCAATGGCAATCCATATCTTGATGACCAGTGTGGTATTTGGATTGATTGGAACCAGAATGGAGATTTTTCGGATGACAGCGTAGTCACTGTAGTGGGTACCCCGGGTGTGGGGCCCTACACGGCAAGCATTACCCCTCCGGCCGGCGCCCTTACCGGTCAAACCCGGATACGCATCCGTATTACCTGGACCGGAGCCCTAGGACCGTGCGACACCACTACCTACGGCGAGGTGGAAGATTATACCCTGCTTGTTTCCAACATAGCCCAGGTAGATGCCGGCGTGGCCACCATTCTGCCGATAGGTACCACTGCAGGAAACTTACCTGTCAAGGTGAGGATTATGAATTACGGGCTGGATACGCTTACTTCCGCCACCCTGGGTTTCAGCGTGAATGGCCAGGCCGGGGCAACGAGCAATTGGACCGGATCATTGGCTCCCCTGGCGATGAGCGATACCATTACCCTGGACTCCTCCTACACTTTCCCCCAGGGGAACAATACCATCACTGCCTGGACCACGATGCCGAATGGGGTGCAGGATGGAAACCCAGCGAATGATAGTACTTCCAGCAGTTTCTACCTGTTCGGGGCCATCAGCACTTTCCCTTATGCAGAAGGTTTTGAGGCCGGGCTGGGGAACTGGCAACAGCCCACCATCGACGATTTTGACTGGACACGACAAAGCGGTCCGACGACTTCCCTCACTACCGGCCCCTCAGCAGCAGTAGAAGGAGCCTACTATATGTACACAGAATCCTCTGCCCCCAGGGTAGTGGGCGATGAGGCAATGCTGGATTGTGCATTCGATATGAGCAATGAAACCAGCCTCAATCTGAAATTCTGGTACCATATGTACGGGGCTTCCCAGGGCACACTCCATCTCGATATCCACGCCGATAGCCTCTGGCATACCGATGTATGGAGTATGACCGGCGACCAGGGAGATGTTTGGTATGAAGCAATTGTATCGCTTGACAGCATCGCCTGCGGGCACGATGATGTTATCATCCGCTTCAGGGGAACCCTGGGTGCTGATCCTTCCGGAACCGTATTCTGGAGTGATATGGCCGTGGATCACATCTCAATATTTGTTCCCCAGGCCAATGATGTGGGGATTTTCAATATTCTCGAACCCGTCACGGGATGGCTCTCTGCCAGTGACAGTGTGAAAGTGGTAATCCGGAATTTTGGAACTACCCCACAATCTAACTTCACGGTATCTTATCAGGTGGACAGCGGCACTGTGGTGACCGATAGCATTACAGCCAGCATAGCTGGCAACAGCGACCTTATCCATACCTTCTCCACCACCGCAAACCTGGGTACGGTAGGCCAAACCTACGACGTAAAAGCCTGGACCAGCCTCGCTGGAGATGCGGATCCAACAAATGACACGATGATGATCAGCGCCACCAATATTACCGGCCAGTATTGTGCTGCCAGCGGCGGAGGCGATGAGTTTATCAGTAATGTGACCATCGGAACGATCAACAATACCAGTGTTGCCTCCGGTTATATGGACTATACCGCCCTGAGTACGGATATAACTATCGGAAACCCATTGCTGCTAACCGTAACAAACGGCAATCCTTATTCGGCAGATCAGTGTGGAGTTTGGATCGACTGGAACCACAATGGCATCTTTGACGATGACCCGGTAATTGTGATGGGTACTCCGGGCAATGGCCCCTATACCGCAATGATCACGCCACCGGCCACCGCTGATACAGGTGATACCCGGATGCGTATCCGTATCCGCTATACCGGAGTACTGTCGCCCTGTGGCACTACCCTCTACGGAGAAGTGGAGGATTATACCCTGAATGTAAAACCTGGCGTCTCCACGGATGTTGGCGTGTTTTCTATTGATATGGCCGCAATGATCGGCGCAGGTCCCGTTGTTCCAGTGGCTACGGTAAGAAACTTCGGTTCATTGCCTCAGACCTTCGATGTTCAGATGAACATCGGGACATACAGCCAGACGGAAACCATTACCAACCTTGCGCCCTATACCGCGCAGCAGGTAAGCTTCCCATCCTGGAATGCTACCGCAGGAAACTATACCATTGAGGTGTATACCATCCTTTCAGGGGATCTGGTGCCTGGTAATGACACAATGGTGCAGCAAATCGGCGTGGCTGCCGGAGCTACCCCCGCCCTTGGGCTGCTGGAAGAGTTTACCAGCTCTACTTGTCCTCCCTGCGCCACTTTCCACACCGCCACCTTTAACCCCTGGTTGAATCTCTATGCCGATTCAGTTACCCTTATCAAGTATCAGATGAACTGGCCCGGCGCCGGCGACCCCTATTACACAGCCGAAGGCGGCGCACGCAGAACATATTACGGTGTCAATGCTGTGCCGGATCTTTTCTGGCAGGGAGCTCCCTCAGCAATGACCTCCGTCGGCCTGACATCACAGTTGACTGCCCTGGCAGGCACACAAACCTTCTGGGAAATCAGCGGTACCGCCAATACAATGGGCAACCTCATTACCGTGGATATGGATATCCTGCCCTACCTCGATGGTTCACTCACCGCGCATATGGTGGTGATTGAAAAGATTACTACCGGAAACGTGGGGACGAACGGGGAAACCCAGTTCAAGCACGTGATGATGAAAATGCTGCCCAATGCCAATGGTACGCAGGTGAACCTGACCAGCTTACAGACCCACTCCCTTTCTCTTTCTGCAGATCTGTCTACTACAAACGTCGAACAGATTTCTGACCTGAAAGTGGTATTGTTCCTGCAGGATGACGCCACGAAAACCGTGGTGCAGTCAGCCTATACTGATGTGATTGTGGGTGTCAGTGAAAGGTGGGAAGAAAACCTGGCGCTCTTCCCCAATCCCAGCACGGGCCTTGTACGTCTCTATGGAGCAGAAAATGCAGAGGTCAGGGTATTCAATGCCCTGGGTGCCGAGGTATATGCTGCCGTATCTTTCCAGGGCAGCAGCCTCAATCTGGCCCATCTGCCTTCCGGGACTTATTTTGTGAGAATCACAACAGAAGAAGGCAGTGCAAGCCGTAAGCTGGTGCTGATCGACTAAGTTTTTTGCAGGGCTAAGACCTGCTCACATATTTCTATATCAGGCACACAAGGGTTTTCAATCCTTGTGTGCTTTTTTATGGGAATCAATCCATCCAATTCGAACCAGGATTCAATGGAAGAAGAATGCGAACCGGCCAGGTTTAGAAAGGGATTTAAAGCAGAAGCGGGTCGATCGACCCGCTTCTGCTACCAAAACCAAAACCAAATGTAGAATGCTCAACTGATTCTGAGCTGCAGATAGCGCAGGAATTCATCCTTCACGCCTGCTTCTTTAAACTTGCCGGAGTACTCTGCGGTCAGGGTTGTGCTCCCTTCATCTTCGATGCCCCGGCATACCACACAATGGTGCACGGCTTCTATAACAACCGCTACATCCTCTGTGTTCAATATTTTCTTCAATTCTTCCGCAATCTGGCGGGTCATTCGTTCCTGCACCTGCGGACGGCGGGCGAAGTAATCCACAAAACGGTTCAACTTCGAAAGTCCTATCACCTGACCAGCAGAGTAATAGGCTACGTGGGCTTTGCCCAGAATGGGCAGGAAATGATGCTCGCAGGTGGACTTCACCTTTATGTTCTTTTCCACCAGCATCTGGCCGTATTGATAGGCATTATCAAAGACCGAAACCTTGGGCCTGTTCTTTGGGTTCAGGCCGCTGAATATCTCCTTGACATACATTTTGGCTACCCGGCGTGGAGTACCTCTAAGGCTGTCATCCTGCAGATCCAGACCCAGCGTATGCATTATCTTCTCAAAGTGCGCCTCAATGATCCGAACCTTATCTTCATCAGACATAGCAAAAGCATCCGGGAGCATAGGTGTGGCCAGGCCGGTCATTAGGTGCTGATCGCCCAGCAGTTCAAAGTGTTCTTCCATATCGATGCCAACACGGGCACCTTGAGAAACGTAGGAATGATGGTTGCCGTTTTTCCGGGTTTTCTCCAGGATATGCTGATTATTTCCGTTCAGTTGCATTGTTCTGCTTTTTATGCCTTTGGGGGCGATTTTCATAAAGAAACAGCGTCTGCCCCCATTTTGTTTAATCAAAATTATTATTTGTTAAACATAATGATGGTTTTTGATGATGAGATCAGACGATGACGGGCTTCAAACCTGACAGGATTAAAGGCAGGGGATAAAACAAGTTCTGGACTTCCCCTACCCACCAGAAGCTTTACCCTGACTGGTGAAATAGACGAATTGATCCCCGGAAAATGGAAAAAATGACAAAAAATCTTTGGAGTCAGGCAGCCGTCAAAGCCGCGATTTCTCAGTATTGCTGTAAACCCTGAGCACTGGCCGAAGGGTGTCTATGAGAGTGGGGAATGGGGATATCAAAACCCAACTGAAACCTGGCTCGACTTCATTAAACATTAAAAAGGGCATACCTTTGTTTTCTTCAACAATACCCTGATGCGGAAAAAGAAAAATCGGATAGTGCTTGCCGCCTTGCTGGTAGTCGTCCTGACAGCAGTATTGGTTTGGTTTTCACGGTCAACCAAGTCGGAAAGCACTGCTCTGACAGCGAAAGCCCTCAGAGGCACCTTTGAAGTAAATGTGACCACCACCGGCGAACTGGAGGCCCGGCGATCGGAAAACATTTTCGGCCCATCGGGTTTACGATCAGTCAGGATCTGGCAGGTGAAGATCGAAGATATCATCCCTGATGGCACGGTAGTGGATTCGGGGGATTATGTGGCTGCCCTTGATCGCTCAGAGATCAGCAACCGGATTAAGGATGTGGAGAGTGAGTTGGATAAGCTGGAATCCCAATACATCAAAACCCGTCTTGACACTTCGCTAGAGTTGCGCAATGCCCGTGAAGAACTCATCAATATGGAATTCTCACTTGAGGAGGCGCGCATCACCCTTGAGCAATCCCGTTATGAACCTCCGGCAACCATCCGCCAGTTGCAGATTGATCTGGAAAGGGTAGAGCGCAATTTCAGCCAGACCAGGCGTAATTATCAGCTCAAGCTCGACAAAGCACGGGCCACGATGCAGGAAGTGGCTGCCAGCCTGGAGCAGACGCGCCGACGCTATCAGCAGATGGCCGATGTAGTGGAAGAATTCACCATACGGGCGCCCCAGGCCGGGATGGTGATCTACAAAAGAAACTGGGACGGGAGCAAACAGGGAATCGGCGCTACACTGAGCGCCTGGGATAATGTTGTGGCTACTCTACCCGACCTTTCCGAGATGATTTCCCGCACCTACGTGAATGAAATTGATATCAGCAAGATTCGCCTCGACCAGACGGCCAGTGTCCGCATCGATGCTTTCCCGGAAAAAGTATTCGAAGGAAAAGTCACGGAAGTAGCCAATATTGGTGAACAGATGCGCAATTCCAACGCCAAGGTTTTTGAGGTGAAGATCCTTTTATTGGACAACGATTCGGTGCTGCGCCCGGCAATGACAACCCAGAATACCATTCTGACCGGTTCAGTGCCTGATGTGATCTTCATTCCGGTGGAAGCTGTGCATACCCGCGACAGCCTAACATTTGTATATATGTCTTCCGGTCGCCCTGTGATGCGGGAAGTGGAAACAGGGATCACCAATGAGAACAGCATCATCATAAGGCGTGGGCTGGTTGAGGGGGAAGAAGTATTTCTGAACATCCCCGAACAGCCTGAAAGATTTCGTTGGCAGGGATTGGAAATAAAGGATGTGGAGTGAAGCGATCAGCCTATAATTTACGCATTGCGCTGGAAGCGGTATTGTTGAACCGCTTTCGCTCCTTCCTTACAGCACTGGGAATCATTTTTGGTGTGGCTGCCGTGATTGCAATGATGGCCATAGGCAATGGTGCCCGGCAGGAGATACTGGAACAGATCCGGCTGGTAGGGGTGAACAATATTATCATCAAACCCGAAGCGCTGGATCAGGATGAAGGCGAATCAGATGAAGGAAAACAGGCCGGGATAGGCAGGTTCTCTCCTGGCCTCACCCTGGCTGATGCAGAATCCATCAGGCATACCCTTCCCGGCATTGCCTTGAGCAGCCCGCAGGTCATCTATGATACAGATGTGGTTCGATCCGGACGACGCAAACAAGCCCGTTTGTCCGGCGTCCACCCCGACTATTTTTCCATATTCAATCTCCATCCTGTTCAGGGACGTCTGTTTTCAGATGTGCATATCGACAATGCCGCTGCAGTCTGCGTGATCGGCTCCGATGTCAGGGCACGCTTTTTCCCGGATGAAGATCCGATCGGTAAGCGATTGAAAACGGGAAAGGTATGGTTGACCATTATCGGGATACTCGAGCATAGCCCTGCCAGTGGTGGCTTGTCTGAAATGGGGATAGAAAATCATAATGAGAATATTTATGCCCCGGTCAGCACGGTTCTGCTCCGCTTCCGCGACCGAAGTGCGATTACGGCGGCCAGCCTGAAAAGAAGCGAGGGGGATGATGAGGCCGTGATTCTGGGGTCGTCTTCCTCGGCCTCCGTGGCGGAAGAAGGGAAGCATCAGCTGGATCGCATCATCGTACAGATGGAAGAGGCAAGCCAGCTAAAACCCGCTCGCGAAGTGGTGGAAAGAATGCTGCTGAGAAGGCATCAGCAGGTGAAGGATTACAGTGTCAGTATCCCTGAGATGTTGCTGAAACAGGAACAGCGCACCAGGGAAATATTCAATATTGTTTTGGGCGCCATTGCCGGTATTGCTTTATTGGTTGGAGGCATAGGGATTATGAACATAATGCTGGCCTCGGTGATGGAGCGCATAAAAGAAATCGGGGTACGGCAGGCAATGGGGGCGAGAAGAAAAGATATTGTCTTTCAGTTTTTGGCAGAATCAACCCTGATCAGCATCGGCGGAGGCCTTATCGGTGTGATGCTGGGTGTGGCCTTGTCGCAACTTATAATGGAAATTGCCGGTATTCTGACCATCATCAGTCTTTGGTCCATATTCTTATCATTCCTGGTTTCTGCTGCAGTGGGCATCTTATTCGGCTTTATGCCGGCGCGCAAAGCTGCACAGCAGGATCCGGTAGTATCTTTGCGCTATGAATAAACTATGCTGGAAATGGATGGGCTGTTTGCTGCCCCTGTGGATTGTCGCACAAATGCTGCAAGGGCAATCTTCCAGGCAGGAACTCCCTCCCCTCGCAGGGGAGAGCCGGGGAGGGCTTGCTCAGCAAAGATTTGAGTTTGAGGATGAGTTTGAGGATGAGTTTGAGGATGAGGGAAGAGGGGAGAGAAGGGAAGGGGTTGAACAACCACGCTATCTCAGCCTGGATGAAGCCATCCTGATTGCCCGTGAGCGTTCCCGTGAAGCACTTACGGCCCGTCATCGATTCCGCAGCAGTTACTGGTCGTTTAAAACTTACCGTGCCACCTATCTTCCCAAATTAAGCCTTTCGGCAGAGCTCCCTTCCCTGCAAAGGGCCATTTCCAAATATACCACCTCAGATGGAAGCGAAATCTTCCTCGAGCGCAGCTTCGTTTCCTCCTCTGCAGATCTTTCTTTATCCAAAAAAATAGGTCCCACCGGGGGGACATTCTTCCTGAGTACCGGCCTGGAACGCATTGATAACCTCAGCGACTCCGTGCAAACATCCTGGCTGAGCAATCCGCTTACCCTGGGTTATTCCCAGCCGCTCTTTAATTACAATGCCTGGCGCTTTGCCAATAAAATCGAACCAATGCGCTATGAGGAAGCCCGGCGTAAATATATTGAGGATATGGAGCAGCTTGGCCTGACAGCCACCAACCGCTTTTTTGCCCTCTTGCTTTCTGAATTGCGCCTGGAAATAGCGCAGGTCAATGAAGCCAATTATGATACCCTCTATAAAATTGCCGTTGGCCGTTATAATCTGGGAAGGATTGCCGAAAATGAACTGCTGCAACTTGAACTGAGCTACCTGCAGGCCCAGGCGGAAGTAGAGAATGCCCGCCTTGAGCTGGAGATGAACCTTTTCAGGCTCCGCTCCTTCCTGCGGCTGCCCGATGATGTACGCATCCGCCTCCTCCCACCCAATGCCCCTCCACCGGATATCATCGATGTGAACAAAGCTATTGCTTTTGCCCGGGCAAATCGCTCGGATGCCATTGCGATGGAGAGGGGGGTGCTCGAATCGGAAGAAGCCGTATACCAGGCTAAGGCAGAAAGTAAACTCAATGCCAATCTTTATGCCCTATACGGACTTACCCAGAGTGCAGACCGGATAGAAAATGTCTATGGCAATCCGCAGGATCAGCAGCAACTGACACTCGGTATCCAGCTTCCGTTGGTGGATTGGGGACTGGCCAAAGGCAAAGTGA
This sequence comes from uncultured Lentimicrobiaceae bacterium, assembly GCA_964590645.1. Classification (GTDB taxonomy): domain Bacteria; phylum Bacteroidota; class Bacteroidia; order Bacteroidales; family JAGNHN01; genus JAGNHN01. Next base: position 88,159 of record CAZPYJ010000002.1, on the reverse strand, counting down.
AGCTGGCGGAGTCTAATCTTGAACTCACCCGCACCGGAGTAGAGCAACAGCAGATTGACTTTGACCAGGAAGTCTTTCTCAAAGTGATGCAATACAATATGCAGAAACAACAGTTTGATATTGCCGGAAAAGCGGATACCGTGGCACAGAAAAGATACAATGTCACCAAGCAACGATACCTCATCGGCAAGATTACCATCACCGACCTGAATATCGCCCAGGTAGAGAGCGACAATGCACGGAGAGCCTATATCTCTTCTCTTCAGAGCTATTGGCAGAACTATTTTGACCTGCGACGGCTTACTTTGTTTGACTTTTCAAAAGATCAAGCGCTGGGAGTGGATTTTGAGTCTCTACTGAGGGACTAAAAGCTGAACAAAGCCTTTTGTTGAGGGTTTCCTCTCTTATGGCAGAAAAGATTAATCCATCAACTTTATAAACCCATTAATTGAAATCATTATGTCAGTACTCGTTGGAAAAAAAGCACCTCATTTTAATGCCAAAGCCGTGATCAATGGTGTGGAAGTCGTGGATGGTTTTTCCCTGGATCAGTATCTGGGAAAGAAGCACGTGGTTCTTTTCTTCTACCCCAAGGATTTCACGTTTGTCTGCCCCACCGAACTCATCGCCTTTCAGAAACACATCGCTGAGTTTGAAGCCCGCAATGTGGCCGTAGTGGGCTGCTCCACCGATTCGGAGTTTTCGCACTGGGCCTGGCTCAATACCGAACAGAAAAAGGGGGGGATACAGGGTGTGCAATACCCTCTTGTAGCCGATCTGGACAAAACCATTTCGATGAATTACGATGTGCTGGCCGGGGAGTATGACTACGATGACAATGGTCAGATGGTCTTCGCCGGCGAGCCTGCTGCCTATCGTGGCTTGTTTTTGATCGATAAGGAAGGAATTGTCCGCCACCAGGTTGTGAACGATATGCCTTTAGGAAGAAGTATACAGGAGACACTGCGTATGGTGGATGCCCTGCAATGCTTTGAGGAGAATGGCGAGGTTTGTCCTGCCGACTGGCATAAAGGTGAGCAGACAATGGCGGCCACCCACGAAGGGGTATCTGCCTATCTCTCACAGAACTAATGCAATACCGATGTGCGTAGCGTCCACGCTACGCACTCTTTCCTTCCAGCTTTTTGGCCAACTGCCAGAATTCTTCCATTTCCTGAAGGCTCATTGAAGAAAGCGCCTTGCCGTGCAGGTCCGCCTGGTCTTCGATATATCTGAAACGACGGATAAACTTTCGGTTAGTCCGTTCCAGGGCATCTTCCGGATTGACGCCGATGAAGCGGGCATAATTGATCAGGGCGAAAAGCAGGTCGCCGAACTCATCCTCCCGGCTGCGGTCATTGCCATTGCCATTGACTTCCTTCTGCAGCTCTCCCAGCTCCTCCATCACTTTTTCCCATACCTGAGATACATTTTCCCAATCAAAGCCCACACCCCGGGCCTTTTCCTGTATTCTGTGCGCTTTAACCATTGCAGGAAGAGAATTGGGAACTCCGCCGAGCACCGATTTCCGGCCTTCCGCCAACTTAATCTTCTCCCAGTTGTTCTTCACGTCCTCTTCTCCATTCACCTTCACATCACCATATATGTGAGGGTGCCTGCGGACGAGTTTATCGCAAATGCCATTCAGGACTGTGCCCACGTTGAAGGCTGCTTTCTCTTCCCCGATTTTGGCGTAAAAGACCAGGTGCAGGAATAGATCGCCCAACTCCTTTTCCACTTCTTTCAAGTCTGCTTCAAGAATGGCATCGGATAATTCATACACTTCTTCTATGGTCAGATATCGCAGGCTTTCCAGGGTTTGTTTGCTGTCCCACGGACACTGTGCCCTTAATTCATCCATTATCACGAGCAGGCGCTCGAAAGCCTCCAGCTTTTCTTTCATTGCTATTGTTTTTTGCAAAAGTAGGATTAATGAACGGGTATTCTTCTGTTGTCCCATTCAATGGCGCGATGGTGCTTTTCTCCTTCTCGTTAAAAATTTCTCAGCTGCAAATCCGGACGAATAGTTTAACTTTACGTCCCAAGCAATCAAGCCCTTATGAAAGCACTTATCCTACTGATGCTCCTGGCCGGCCTGCTCTTTCCCCTGAGAGCCCAGGTTTTTATACCAGTGATGGTCAATCCTCCACCCTTACCCATTGCCACTGCCGGAAATGATACTTCGGTTTCTGTCGGAACCCATCTTGTTCTGAATGCAAGCCATAGCGGTGGAACGGCCCCTTTCTCTTACCGATGGTCACCGGGTCATTTACTGAATGATTCCACAGTGTTAAATCCCACCTTCATTGCCGGCATTACCACCCTGTTCACCTTTAGCGTGCGCGATGCATCAGGCTGTGAGGCTTCCGATGATATGCTTGTTACCGTTACAGGTGTGGGCTTGAATGATATTTCAGAAAGACAGATAAAGCTATTTCCCAATCCCGCCTTTGGAAAGCTGAACATTAGCGCTCATCCGGGATGGACCGATCCTGTCACCCTCAGCCTGAGTACCATCCTGGGCGAGCAGGAGCTCCACTATACAGGGATGATCCCAGCCTCCGGCCTGCAATGGGATGTAAGCCACCTTCCTCCGGGTATATACCTTTTCAGGATAAGTCTCAGCGATCAGTCCAGGGTGCAAAAAATCATTCTTCTTTAAGTAAGCCGATTATGAAAACTATCCGATTTTTTACCCTTATCGTGTTCTTTCTTATCCATCTGGCTTTCCTTCAGGCTCAAGTTGTCCAAACAGACCTCTGTATTGGAGATGAGGCAGTGCTGGCCGTCTCCATCCCGGTGGGCGCCTGGGTTCATTGGCAGTCTTCCTTCGATGGAAATACTTTTACAGATATTACCGGAGCCACACACGATACTTTGGTCCTTTCCTCTGTCCAATACCCAATGTATTATCGTGCTATGTTCACCGACCTGCAGTGTGATCCCTATCCTTCTTTTGTTCAGTTCATCAATACCATCAATCCACCAACCCCTGCCAATGCAGGGCCGGATATTACCTCAAACAGCACCTCATTCAGCCTGAATGGGAATACCCCTACTGTTGGACTGGGCACCTGGACCATCCTGTCGGGAGGGGGAGGAATGCTGGTTAACCCCAATTTTGCCCAAACCGCTTTCAATGGTCAGATGGACAGTACCTACGTATTGGTTTGGACTATCGCGCATCCTCCCTGTCCGCCCAGTTCGGATACCGTAACGGTCAGTATCCAGCCATCCACCCTTCCCACGATTATCTGCAATGGGCAGAACCTGTATGTGCATCCCACCGACAATGCCGGCCCTACAGCCTGGGGATGCATAGGCACGGTTGCCGGAGCCGGAGATGACTGGAATGGTGCCCTCAATACAAGCCTCATCGTTCAGGTATGCCAGCCTCCCACGGCAGCAGACGTATGTGCAAGCCTGAATGCTTTTGGATTCAGCGACTGGTATTTGCCTGCCTATAATGAACTGGATTGTCTGCGCAGCAACGCCAGCGCCATCGGCGGATTCAGCAATGCAGCATATTGGTCCTCCACCGAGGGTACAGGCATTTTTACATCCAATGCACGCTATCGGACTTTCCCTTCAGGGGTCAGTGGATATGGTTCTAAGAGTAGTACACACAGGGTTCGTTGTGTGAGGAAGTGATACACAATGGCGCAGGTTCCATACAAATATCTACCGCTTTTGGCACAGGCTTTGTAAATCCGATGCTTATCCAAACCTTTGCCTTATGAAACGCAATTACATCAGACGGACTCTACACACATTGACGGCACTCAGTATCCTTGCCTTCTTATGGATTCTCCCCTCATCCTGCTGTGATGATCGCGGCGATGACGGACGCCCTGGCCGGGCTTACCTGGCCCTGCATTGGGAAGTGGATATGCCTGATTATCTGAATGCCGGCACACCCGATATCCCTTCTACTTTTGAGTGGGGGCGCTATTACCGCGCCTATCCCGCTTGGTATACCTTGTATTACGAAGGCAGTTTCTTCAATGGGCAGAATAATGTAAACTATGCCTGGGATATGGAGTATGAGATTTTTGAGATGGCGGGAAAAAAAGGTACATACTACGGCGATGGGGAGGATGGTCCTGACGCCTTTTTCGATCTGATCCTTTCTCCTTTCGGGCCTTTTATTGAAGAGTATATCGCCAATAAGTCCACTCCCGGCAGCACTGCTGAGATTCTGGAAGAAAACAGCGATTATACTGTGATGATGCTGGAAAGCAACGGATACGGAATAAAAATGATCATTCGTAAGGCCGAAGCGGGCCGGGTGCAAGCGGAGAAATAGAGCCAGATTTCAAAATCCTGTAACTTAAAGCACAGAATCCTCAGGTATCGCTATCTGAGGATTCTTTTTTTATTCGATAGGGATCAATGCCTGACGATCTTGGTCACAAACTGCTGCCTGCCCCGGGTAAATTCCATCAGGTATATGCCTGCGGGAAGGCCTGCAATGTTGATCTTTTTCCCTGCCGGACCAGTTGCTCCGGCCATTTCATCTGTCTGAATGAGCCTGCCTTGCTGGTCAAACAAACGCACCTCCAGCATTTCTCTTCCCTGGCCGGTATAGGATACAATAAGATGATCGCCGGTGGCGGGGGAAGGGTATAGGGACAGCTGGCTTCCCAATTCCGGCTCAGTGATCCCCGCCCCGGAATGAGCCCCCCCATCGGTGGTTTTCAGCAGCGTACCGCTCGCACCACATATCCAACCCAGGTTTTCATTCAGCATATACACCCTTTTCAGAAAGTCTGAGGTCGGAGTATGTTGCAGTGCCCAGTTGGTTCCGCCATCGGCAGAGTGAAGGATTTTCCCTGTTGAGCTGATCGCCCAGCCTTTGTTGGCATTGATGAAAAAGACGCCAGAGAAGACATCGAATATGCCAGGATCTATACTGTTCCAGGTGATGCCGCTTCCGGTCGATTTCAAAATAGCATTGTTGGTGGTGGCCCAGCCATCCGTCTGATTCAGGAAGAAGATGGAGCTGATCGCACCCGTAGCACCGGTGCTGTGGCTGGTCCAGGTATTCCCTCCGTCTGTTGTACGCAGCACGGTACCATTGGCACCGCTTACCCATCCGTTGTCGTCATCCACAAAGTATACATCAAAGAGGCTTTCGGTGGTACCGGAAGGAAGGTTATACCAGTTGCTGCCGCCATCATTGGTGTATCGGATGCTTCCTGATGCACCTACGGCAAAGCCTATGTCGGCATCCAGAAAGAAAACCTGATTCAAATTCACGCTGGTCCCGGAAGTCTGCTCCGTCCAGCTGGTACCGCCATTGGTCGACTTCAGAATCATTCCGTTGCTGCCGCAGGCAAAGCCCACATTCGCATTCACAAAATGAATCCCGTTCAGGAAAGTCCATTGTCCGGTATTCTGACTCGTCCAGGTATTGCCGCCATCACTGGTCCGAAAAACTTTCCCGTTGGATCCGCAAATCCAGCCGTTGTTGTTGTCTACCCACGACATATCATTGAGTATCTCCATCGTGGAAATACTTTGCTTGACCCAGCCTTCCTGTGCGAGGACAGAAAAAGAAATGATCATTAAAAAGGAAAGGAGTAAGGTTTTCTTCATCACGAACAGGTTTTGGTATAGGGCATTAAAGATAAAAAAAGCTCCGGAATATCGTAATACTCCGGAGCATAATTCACTTGCGGCATTGTGAATTAAAGGGGAATATTCCCGTGCTTTTTGGGTGGATTCTGATCGCGCTTATTGCGGGTCATATCCAGGGCCTGAATAATTTTCTGACGAGTCTGACGGGGATAAATGATTTCATCAATATATCCGAGTTCTGCAGCTTTGTAAGGGCTGGCGAAGGTTTGACGATAATCGTCCACTGCCTTTGCTTTTTCTTCATCACTGAGCTTGTCACGGTAGATGATATTCACGGCCCCATCCGGTCCCATCACCGCAATTTCCGCGGTAGGGTATGCCAGGTTCACATCAGCACCAATGTGCTTGCTCGACATCACATCGTATGCGCCGCCGTATGCTTTGCGGGTAATCAGGGTAACTTTCGGCACATTGGCTTCCGCAAAGGCATAGAGCAGCTTTGCCCCGTGCTTAATGATCCCGCCAAACTCCTGGGCCGTGCCCGGTAGGAATCCGGGGACATCCACGAAAGTTACAAGGGGAATATTGAAGGCATCACAGAAACGCACAAAACGGGCAGCTTTCACCGAACTGTTGATATCCAGTACTCCGGCCAGGTGCGCAGGCTGGTTGGCAACGATACCCACCGACCTGCCATTGAAACGGGCAAAACCAGTGAGGATGTTCTGCGCATAGAGCGGCATAATCTCAAAGAAGTTATGATCATCCACCACCGTGCTTATGATCTCCTTCATATCATAAGGTTTGTTGGGATCAGCCGGAACGACATTCATCAGGCTTTCATCCTCACGATGGATATCGTCCATACAGGGCTTGACCGGGGGGTCTTCCATATTGTTGGACGGCAGGAAGCCAATGAGTTCACGGATCATCATCATTGCCTGTTCATCGTCATCCGCCATCAGATGTGCCACGCCGCTCTTCCCATTATGCGTCTCGGCCCCGCCCAGTTCTTCCTTGCTCACCTCCTCGTGGGTAACGGTCTTGATGACATCCGGACCGGTCACGAACATATAACTGGTGTCTTTCACCATCATAATAAAATCGGTGATGGCGGGAGAATACACCGCTCCCCCGGCACAGGGGCCCAGGATGGCGGAAACTTGAGGGATGACGCCAGAGGCACGCACATTCCGGTAAAAGATATCGGCGTAGCCTGCCAGGCTTTGTACCCCTTCCTGTATTCTTGCCCCTCCACTGTCATTCAATCCGATCACTGGCGCGCCCATCTTCATCGCCAGATCCATAATCTTAACAATCTTATCGGCATTGGCCCGCGAGAGTGAACCACCAAAGACGGTAAAGTCCTGGGCGAAAACATAGACCAGGCGTCCATCGATCTTGCCGTAACCCGTCACAAAACCATCGCCCAGAATCTTGTTCTTGTCCATCCCGAAATCGGAACTGCGATGCTTGACGAATTTATCGAGCTCAGTAAATGTATTGGGATCAAGAAGGTCCTGAATTCTTTCGCGGGCGGTCTTTCGTCCGCTCTGATGGATCTTGTCAATTCTCTCTTGTCCACCGCCCAGCTCAGCTTCGCGGTGCAGGCTTTCCAATTGTTGGTATTTTTCTTCTTCGGATAACATAGCTTCTCAGGTTTATTCGATGATGATGAGGGTTTGATTGCCGTCTACCGTATCGCCTTCATTCACAAAAATCTCTTTCACAATGCCATCGGCTGCTGCCTTGAACTCGCTTTCCATTTTCATTGCAGAGATGATGATGACGGTTTCACCGGCCTGTACCGTCTGTCCCTGTTTCACGGGGATCTTAACCACCTTTCCGGGCATCGGGCTCAGGATGCGGTTGCTACCGGCACCCAGCCCTGATTTTTCACGGGATTCGCGATAGCGGGTTTCTGCATCCACGATCTCCGCTTCATAGCTTTGAAAGAGGGTATTGACCAGGTAATGCTTCGGCTTCTCTGAGGGGATCAACTCAAGGTTATAGGACTTTCCCTTGTACAGAATGCTCCATACGCCTTCCTCCACTTCCACCATATCCAGGTCGTATACCCTGCCATCCACTTCAAAGCGGTAATGTTGCCCGTCGTGGTTGCGCATTTCCACCTTTGCCAGGCGTTTGTTCACTTTTACTTCCATTGACATAGGCTTGGGTTTAATAGCGATTCATAGAAAATTTTCTCCCAAAGGCACGCCAGGGGTTCAGCCGTCCACCCTCAGGTTGGCCAAAAGCAGCCTGTTCCCGCTTATTCAGATGATCCACGTATGCGGTGATGATGGCGAGGTCTTCGCAGGTCCGGTCGCATTCTTCAGAGGTGGTCAGATAGTCCAGGTTCTCATCGATGAAATGGGTATTGTATTTCCCATCCACAAAGGGCTTGGCTTCCATAATGCGTTCGAGGAATTTGATGGAAGTCTTCACCCCGGTAATTTTGTATTCGTACAAGGCCCGTCTCATCCGGGCGATGGCTTCCTCGCGTTGACGTCCCCAGACGATGAGTTTGGAGATCATCGGGTCGTAAAACATCGGGATTTCATAGCCTTCATATACGTACCCATCGTGGCGCACGCCCAGGCCGAGGGGTTCGGTAATATGCCGGATCAGGCCGGGGCTGGGCATAAAATTGCGTGCCGGATCTTCGGCATAGATGCGGCACTCGATGGCGTGACCCTGCTGCCGCAGGTCTTCCTGCACAAAAGGAAGGAGACCACCATTGGCGATGTTAATCTGCTCTTTCACCAGATCCACTCCAACTACGCGCTCGGTGATCGGATGCTCCACCTGGAGTCGCGTATTCATCTCCAGGAAGTAATAATTCAGGGCCTCGTCCACGATAAATTCGATGGTTCCTGCGCCATAATAATTCACAGCACGGGCGGCCGCTACCGCATCGGCCCCCATCTGCATTCTTACTTCCTGCGTCAGAAGGGGCGACGGCGTTTCCTCGATCACTTTCTGGTGGCGCCGCTGCACAGAGCACTCCCTTTCGAAGAGGTGTACAATATTGCCGTGCTGGTCGCCCAGGATCTGGTATTCGATATGATGGGGCGAATCGATATACTTCTCGATATACACCGCATCATCTCCGAATGCTGCTTTGGCTTCAGAACGGGCGGCCCGGATAGCCGAAAGGATCTGGCTGTCTTCTTTAACCAGGCGCATCCCCTTGCCGCCCCCGCCGGCCGAAGCCTTGATCATTACCGGCAAGCCAATTTCCGCAATGGTTTTGAGTGCAGTATCCTCATCGGTGATGGCGGCTTCTGTTCCCGGAACCACAGGTACACCCGCGGCGATCATTGTCTTGCGGGCGGTAATCTTATCCCCCATAGTGCGAATGGCGTATGCATCCGGGCCGATAAAAATGATTCCCTCCTGTGCACAGCGCTCTGCAAAAGCAGCATTTTCTGAAAGGAATCCATAGCCGGGATGGATGGCATCCGCCCCGGTCTTTTTCGCCGCATCGATGATCTTGTCGATGACCAGGTAACTCTCCTGGGAAGGAGAAGGCCCGATGAAGACCGCTTCGTCGGCGTAGCGAACGTGCATTGCTTTGCGGTCGGCTTCCGAGAACACCGCCACGCTTCGGATACCAAGTTCACGACAGGAGCGCATTACCCTGACTGCGATCTCACCCCGGTTGGCTACGAGTACTTTTTTGATCATAGGCTATGAGTGATAAAGAATGGCGACAAATATATGTCAAATGATATATATGTGCAATTAAGAATATTTTGAAATGGCCCGCGATGATGCAATGGCTAAAGGTAATAAACCTGTGGAATAAGTCATATTGAAGAAGTCAGAAGTCATAAGGAGGGAAGGTATGTAAAACCGCTCGGTGAACCTCTGTGCCTCCTTTGAGCCCTCAGTGTAATCATTTGCTTTTCATAGCTTTTCTTACACGGATTTGCACTGAGAAGTCACAGGGTTTCAGTTCAAGTACTCCCACTTTTTTTTAACGCGAAGCCGCAAAGAAAACGCAGAGGGCACGAAGGGGCTTTTCGCTTCCCGCTTCTCGCTTTCTTGCCCTGAGCGTTTACACTGAGCGCTTGCCCTGAGCCTGTCGAAGGGTGTCGAAGGGTAGCGGAAGGGTCGCTTCTCGCTTCCTTTTTCTCCCGCAGATTTCGCAGATGGGAGCAGATTAGTAGGTCAGAAGATCGGTAGGTCAGAAGATCGGTAGGTCAGTAGGTCAGTAGGTCAGTAGGTCAGTAGGTCAGTAGGTCAGAAGATCAGTAGATCAGCAGGTCAGTAGATCAGCAGGTCAGAAGATCAGTAGGTCAGAAGATCAGTAGGTCAGAAGATCAGCAGGTCAGCAGGTCAGCAGGTCAGCAGGTCAAAAGATCAGAAGGATCAGCAGGTCAACCTATATTAGGATTGGACACACTGCCCACTGATCACTGCCCACTGAACACTGCCCACTGCCCACTGCCCACTGCCCACTGATCACTGATCACTGCCCACTTCCCTCCCGATTCACTTCGTTCATCGGGATGAGTTCGACTAGTGGTTTGTTTTCACTTCGCTCACCAAACCACAGTCTCACTTCAACTGCCCACTGACTTACTCCTGCAACATTCCACGGGTAATAGAAAAGAAAGTAAGGTGAGGGTCGAGGCGACGGGCACGGTTGTAATCTGCCAGGGCCGACCAGTAATTACCCAGGGCCCGGTTGACCCGTGCTCGGATGATGTAGGCATTGGTGTATTTCGGATTGACTGCAATCACCTTGTTCAATTCCGGCAAGGCCTGCTCGTGCCGCTCTTCCTTGTACAGGCAATAAGCTTTCAGAAAATGGGCATCCGCATTGCTTTGATCCACCTCCAACAGCTTATCGAGGGTCTGCCTGGCCACCTGATAGTCCCCCTTATTGACACGCTCCATCGCATAGCCCAATAATCCTGCACTGCGCGGGATATCCTGACCTGAACCGGGGAATGAAGAAAAAAAGACCAGAATGAGAAGGGCGATCATCGATTGCATTCTTTCCTGTTTATGAGTAGAGACGATCATAGGGGGATAAAGTTACAGCAATCTGACCTGAATTGAAACAAAAACGGCAAGTAGGGAAAAAGACTTGCTTCATAGGCATTCCTTATCTTTGCCTCTGCCTCAAAATAATTCCAATGGTGCCAATTCCCAATCCGGTCACTTCGCAGAAAGTATATTTCAACGATACCTCGTTTCAGAATCTGATGAAGAAACGCATCTATCACGTGCTGCTGATTTCCAGCGCCTACGATGCCTTCATCCTCGAAGACGATGGACGTGTTGATGAACAGATCTTCAATGAATATGTGGCCCTTAACCTTCGCTATCCCCCGCAATTCATCCAGGCCACCACCGAAGAAGAGTCTTTTGAGATACTCGAAGACCAGAACATCGACCTGATCATTACAATGCTCAGCCCCGAGGACTCCGACACCTTTGAGCTGGCCAAGCGGATCAAGCAGAAATACCCCCGCATACCCATTGTGGTGCTCACCCCTTTCAGCCGGGAAGTTTCCATTAAGGTAAGCCGCGCCGATATGTCGGTGATCGATCACGTCTTTTGCTGGCTCGGCAACACCGATCTCCTGCTGGCCATCATCAAGCTGGTGGAAGATATTATGAATGTAGAGATGGATGTCAGGGAAGTGGGTGTACAGGTGATCATCCTGGTAGAAGACTCCATCCGCTTCTATTCCAGTTATCTACCCAACATCTACAAGATCATCTTCAAGCAATCGAAAGCCTTTATGACGGAAGGATTGAATGAGCATCAGAAAATGCTCAGGATGCGGGGCAGGCCCAAAATCCTGCTTGCTACCTCCTACGAAGAGGCCATTTCGATGTATGAGAAATACAAAGAGAATCTATTGGGCATTATCTCCGACCTGAAATACAAACGCAACGGAACGGATGATCCTGAGGCCGGGCTCAGGCTGTGTCGCAAAGTAAAGCAGGATGATCCTTTTATGCCCATATTGCTTCAGTCCAGCGATGGCCATATGCAGGAAAAGGCCAAGGAACTCGGGGTTGGCTTTATCAACAAAAATTCCAAGACCCTCAGCATTGAGTTGCGGGACTTCATAAGACAGTATTTTGCTTTTGGAGATTTTGTTTTTGTTGATCCGCACAGCAAGCAGGAAGTGGCCAGGGCGGCCGACCTGAAGGCCCTGCAGGAGATCATCTTCCAGCTGCCTGATGAGACACTTCAATACCATATCAGTCGCAACCACCTGAGCAAATGGCTCAATGCAAGGGCTTTGTTTCCGCTGGCCAGGCTTTTCAAGGAGCTCAGGCCTGGAGATTTTCAGGACCTGGATGAAGTCCGCCGCTTCGTTTTCGATGCCATTGCCAATTTCCGCTTCACTAAAGCCCGCGGCGTGATCGCCGAATTCAACCGCGAGCGTTTTGACGAGTACCTGAGCTTTACCCGCATTGGCGATGGCAGCATCGGAGGGAAGGCCAGGGGCATCGCTTTTCTCGACAGCCTGATCAAGCGCAACCGCCTCTTCGACCGCTTCAACAATATCCTCATCTCCACCCCCCGAACAGTCGTATTGTGCACCGACATCTTCGATGAGTTTATGGAAGAGAACAATCTGTATAAGATTGCGCTGCAGGATGCACCGGATGAGGAGATACTCCAGCATTTTGTCAATGCCCGCCTTCCCTTCCGCATTCACGAAGATCTCTACACTTTTATCTCGGTGGTGAACAACCCCATCGCCATCCGCTCTTCCAGCTTGTTAGAAGATAGTCATTATCAGCCATTTGCGGGAATATATTCTACCTATATGATCCCCAATTTCCCCGACAATGAACGCTTGATGATCGTGAACCTGAGCAATGCCATAAAAAGCGTTTATGCGTCTGCCTTTTTCAAATCATCCAAATCTTATATGGCGGCTACTTCCAATGTGATCGACGGAGAGAAAATGGCCATCGTGCTGCAGGAGGTCATCGGCAAACAGTATCAGGATCGGTTCTATCCTACTATTTCCGGGGTGGCCCGTTCCATCAATTTCTATCCAATACATCCTGAGAAACCGGAAGACGGTATTGCAAATGTGGCTCTGGGTTTGGGGAAATACATTGTAGACGGGGGCCAGACCCTTCGCTTTTCTCCACGCTATCCCAGAAAAATATTGCAACTCAGCAGCCCCGATATGGCCCTGCGTGAGACCCAGAAGAGTTTTTATGCCCTGGATCTGAACCCGGAGGCCTTTTCTCCTTGCGTAGATGACGGAAAGAACCTGCTTCAGATCAGGGTGGCTGAGGCGGAAAAAGATGGATCATTGAAACATTTGGCTTCTACATTCGACTTCAATAATAATGTGCTTCGCGACGGAATCCATCACGAAGGAAAGAAACTGATCACCTTCAATAACCTGCTCCAGCATAATGTTTTTCCTTTGGCAGAAATCCTGCAGCTATGCCTGGAAGTAGGACAGAAGGAGATGAATAAGCCCATTGAAATAGAATTTGCAGTGGAATTAAGTCGCAAAGAAGGCCAACCCCAGACTTTTAATCTTTTACAGATCAGGCCGATTGTGGACAATAAAGAATCCATTGATGAATGCATAGAACACGTGGATGAAAAAGACACGGTGATATACTGTCGCACAGCATTGGGCAATGGGATTATGCGCAATATCCGCGATTTGGTTTATGTGAAACCCAGGACTTTTGAGGCTACACACAATCCGGAGATTGCACGCAGGGTAGGTGTTCTGAATGAGCAGTTTCTGAAAAGCGGGAATAATTATATCCTGATCGGGCCGGGGCGCTGGGGTTCCTCCGACCATTGGCTGGGCATTCCCGTTAAATGGCCTCAGATTTCCAATGCCCGGCTGATTGTGGAATCCGGACTGGAGAACTATCGCATTGATCCCAGCCAGGGGACGCACTTCTTCCAGAATCTCACCTCCTTCCGGGTAGGTTATTTCACCATTAATCCATACATCCGTGATGGATTCTATGATTTGTCCTTTTTAGACCAGCAGGAGGCCGTATTTGAAGACGAATACATCCGGCATATCCGGTTTGAGGAAGCCTTGGTGGTCAAGATCGACGGGAAGAAAAATCTGGGAGTGGTTTATAAACCCGGCCGCGATGCGGCTATGGCTCCACAATAACTACGGTTTCCGTTTTCCGGCGGCTGCCATCGTGCTCCAGCAGGATATATGTACCCGGTTCAAGGATACCGAGCGGAACGATGCGCTCATTGCTTTCTCCACATTCTCCATACACCGAATGAGTGAACAAAGTCTCACCTGCCTCATTCACCAGCCTGAATCCGGTCTGGCCGGATTCTCCGAAAAGAATGGGATAGGCAAGCTCAAGCCGCTCACCGGCCTTAAAAATGTAAGCTTTTTCCCTGAATGAGGATTCATCTGTACTCTGGCCAAAAAGGGATGCCGCAGAGCAGAAAAGGATCAGGAAAGCAGTTAATGCAACAGGATTAATGTATGATAAAAGGGGTAAACGCATTTTAAAAGATTCAGGTGGTTCAACTTAGAAATGGTGAAATCGGGTCAAAACTACAATACCATTCATCCATTCCCGCATCTCATCAAGAAAAGGCGTTCTCAGGCAAGTTAATGGCAAGTATGCTGAAAGTGTGTCGAAGAGGGCGCTCCGTATTTATATCCCTTCCCGTGAGTGCTTCAGGATGTTATACAGAAATTCCCGGGCACGGAAGAGTTGGGCTTTGACTGTTCCCAGCGGGAGCTTGAGTTCTGTGGCGATCTCTTCGTAGGAATACTCTTTAAAGTAACGCAATTCGACCAGATGGCGATAGTGGGGTTTCAATCTCTCCACCACCTGGCGCATCAGTTTAATTTTCTGCTCCCGTATAAAAACCTCCTCCGGATCGAGTACCTCGGAAGGCAGGTTCTGGCTGATGTCGTTGCTGTCGTCCTCATTGCCCACCGGCCGGTCGATAGAAAAGGTACGCTGCTTTTTCTTTCGTATAAAATCGATGCAATTATTGGATGCAATTTTAAAGAGCCAGGTTGAGAAAGCGTAGTCGGGGGTATATTGGTGAAGGTTCTTGAAGGCTTTGCCGAATGCTTCTATCGTCAGGTCGTCTGCATCCGTATGATTGTTGGTCATCTTCAGCAGCATAAAATAGAGGCTGTCGCGGTAGTGCTTCATCAACTCAGCGTAGGCAGCCTGGTCACCTGCTCCGATGGCCCTTTGCACCAGTGCATAATCGCGCATTGCTTTTTCTGTAAGATGGCCTACCTCCATTGCCTGGGTTTGTGTATCTTATTGGACAACACCAATATAGGATTAAAAATCAGAAAGAATACCTCGAATAGAGGCGAAATTAACAATAAATTCTTTTCTCTGAGCCGCTGCATTGATTTGCGAAAAACGAAGAGCCAGGAGATCAGGCGCAGGCTGAACAGTCCCAGCGTGTATGCCGGAGCGATTTCCAGCAGCATCAGCAGGACAAAAAGGGCATAGAACAATACGGCACTGAGCCACTCGCCTCCGAGCAGGATTCTGTGCCTGAGGCGATAGTGCCCTCCCGTGGTCAGATGGCGGCGCTTTTGACGGATCCACTGTCCCCAGCGCTCCGCCGGGCGCGACAGGGTGTACGCATCAGGATCCACTTCAATGGCAGTATTCTTTCTATTGGCAACGATATTGATGAAAAGATCATCATCCCCGGATGCCAGCCCATAGTGCTTCTGGAAACCATTCTGCCGGTAAAAATGATCGCGATGATAGGCCAGGTTGCGGCCTACGCCCATATAGGGAAATCCTGCCATAGCCCAGGAAAGGTATCGTGTGGCGGTGATCAGGGTTTCGAAGCGCACAAAGCGGTGGAGCAGGGTGTTTCGAGTGTGGTAAGCCCCAAATCCCAAAACAATGGAAACCTCCTCTGAAAAATGCGACTGCATCTTGCGAAGCCAATGCCTGCTGGCAGGGCGGCAATCCGCATCGGTGAGCAAAAGATGGGGATAGCGCGCCGATTTGATCCCGATGGAAAGAGGGAACTTCTTGCCCCGAAAGAAGTTCAGGTCGGAGTTGACCAGGATATAATTCAGTTGTGGATAATCCTTCGAAAGGTCTTCCAACAGCAGTTCAGTATCATCCTGTGAGCCATCATTGACCACCAGGACTTCAAAAAGCGGATAATCCTGATGAAGGATGAGGGGAAGGTTTTCTTTCAGATTATAATGCTCGTCTTTGGCACATATAACAATAGAGATGGGCAGTTCCTGCTGATTTCCTTCCGGAATCCTGCCCACAGCCAGCCGGCTGTTCAACAGCCAGGTATAGGCCAACTGGATCAGTACCACGAAGAAAAAAGCAGCCAGAAGGACAAGGGCAACAGTATCATACGATTCCGTGAGGAAGGTCATAGAGGGGGCATTGTGACAGGCAAAATTATCCTTTCCCACTTAAGAAGGCCTATCTTTGCTCAAATTTTGCTAACAATGGCTTTTGAAGTTATTCACCGCGACAATGCCTCCGGGGCACGTGCCGGCGTACTGGGCACGGATCACGGCCGGATTGAAACGCCTGTGTTTATGCCTGTCGGCACGGCCGGCACGGTTAAAGCGGTGGATATGCAAATTCTGGAAGAAGACATTAAAAGCCCCCTGATCCTGGGCAACACCTATCATCTTTATCTCCGCCCCGGCCTGGATATCCTGCAAGCCGCAGGCGGCTTGCATCGCTTTAACTCCTGGATGGGTGCACTCCTCACCGACAGTGGTGGCTACCAGGTGTATTCCCTCTCTGCTGTCAGAAAAGTGAAAGAATCGGGGGTGGAATTCCGGTCTCATATCGATGGATCGAAGCATCAGTTCACCCCGGAAAATGTGATGGATACACAGCGCATCATCGGTGCCGACATCATAATGGCTTTTGATGAGTGCACCCCCTGGCCCTGCACCCCTGAGTATGCCGTCGATTCGATGGAGTTGACCCATCGCTGGCTCGACCGATGCCTTACACGCTTCAACGAAACAAGCCCCCATTACGGCCATTCCCAGGCCCTCTTCCCCATTGTCCAGGGAAGCACTTTCCCCGATTTGCGTAAACGCTCCGCAGAATATATCGCATCCAAAGGAGCGGAAGGCAACGCCATAGGAGGACTGAGTGTAGGCGAACCGGCGGAGGAGATGTATGCAATGACCGACCTGGTCTGCCGTATCCTGCCTGCCGACAAGCCCCGCTACCTGATGGGGGTGGGAACCCCGGCCAATATCCTGGAAAGCATTGCCCTTGGTGTGGATATGTTCGATTGTGTGATGCCTACCCGCAATGGACGCAACGGAATGATCTTCACCCGTTACGGCATAATGAATATGAAAAACCGTAAGTGGCAGGATGATTTCAGCCCCCTTGACCCGGGCGGGCCCTCGGATGTGGACGAGCGATATTCCAAAGCATACCTGCGCCACCTTTTTGCCGCCGGAGAGATGCTCGGCCCGATGATCGCCAGCCGCCACAACCTGGCCTTCTACCTCTGGCTGGTCAGGGAAGCCAGAAAGCACATCCTGGATGGAAGCTTTACACAATGGAAAAGCGCAATGCTGCCAAATCTGAATACGCGCCTGTGATGAAAGATGCAGAAAAGCATAAGGCAGGCAAAAAGCCCGGAAATAGTGGCAGAACTGGAAAATGGATTCCTGCTGTACGCATCATCGACCTGTACATCATTAAGAAGTTCCTGGGCACCTTTGTTTATGCCATCGGATTGCTGATCCTGATTGTCATTATTTTCGACCTCAGTGAAAAGGTAGACGATTTCATCGACAGCAAAGCCCCCCTGTTGGAAATCCTGCGCGACTATTACCTGAACTTTGTTCCGTATTTCATTAATCTGTTCAGTCCGCTTTTCACCTTCATCACCGTCGTCTTTTTTACATCCAAACTGGCCGGAAGATCTGAGATCATAGCGATGCTCAGCAGCGGGATGAGCTTTGAACGATTGCTTCGCCCTTATCTCTTCTCTGCCCTGATGCTGGCTGTGCTCTCGTTTTATCTGGCCAATTTCGTCATCCCTACCACCAACCGTACCCTGCTGCAATTTGAGTACACCTACCTGAAATCTCCTCCCACCAACCGCGACAGGGATATTCATATGCAGATCGAACCGGGGAAATTTATTTATGTCGAAAGTTTCAACAGCCGGATGAATATCGGTCATCGCTTCAGCCTGGAAGAAAAAGACAAAGAAGGCCGCTTCCACCTGAAGATGGGAGCAGACCTGATCCGGTGGGACAGCCTGAAGGCCGGCTGGATCCTCGACAACTATTTTATCCGACGCTGGAATGGCTTAACCGAAACATACGAAAGGGGGGCAAAGCTGGATACTACCCTGGCACTGCACCCCTCCGATTTTATCACAGACCGCAAGGATATGATGCTGATGAATTTTCGGGAGTTGCGGCACTTTATCGAGAAACAAACCCTGATAGGCGATGAAAGAGTGCCAGAATATCAGGTAGAAAAACACAAGCGCATCGCCTTTCCTTTTGCTACCCTGGTTTTGACTCTGATAGGTATGGCCATATCCTCGAGGAAGGTAAAAGGAGGCATCGGAATGCATCTGGGTCTGGGCCTTGCATTGAGCTTTTCCTTCATCCTGTTTATGCAAATCAGCACCACCTTTGCGGTATATGGCGGACTGCAAGCCTGGCTGGCAGTATGGCTGCCGAACATCATTTATGGTTTGATCGGCATCTACCTCCTGTATACCGCTCCCAAGTGATCAAATCCTGATCCGTCCTTTCCAGACGAAGACACCAGGGCCGGGGCGGATATCCGGATATCCGTCTTGAAATAAACCGAATACACAACTCCCACTCCCGCTCATCGCGGCATAAAAAGCACCCTTCTCTTTCAGATAGGCAATCCAATTGCCGATCTCCGGCTGAACCTGACAAGCCCATTCCTGAAAATCATTGCGAAAAAAATGTTCCCACTCTGCCTCCGGCGGCAAAGCTGAAGAAGCCTCATAGGCTTGTGCACTGTATTGCCGGATACTGCGGTATGCCAGGGCCGTAGATATCCCTGTCCCGGGTTTGATCAGAATGATATAATATGCTTTTCCCGGAAGGCGGGCGGGAGTCAATCCGTCTCCTATACCGCTTACCCAACACGCAGACTCCTGCAGAAAAAACGGGCAATCACTGCCAAGGCTGAGTGCCAGGGAGTGCATCCTTTCGCTGGAAATCCGAAGTGCATAAGCTTTTTGGAGGAGCCGGAGCATTGCAGAAGCATCTGAGGAACCACCGCCAAGCCCGGCACCCGAAGGAATAGCCTTGTGAAGCCAGATGGCTCCTCCTCCGATCCCAAACTGCTCTTGCATCAGACGGGCTGCCCTGATGACCAGGTTATCTTCCGGATCCCCCTCCGGAATGAGCCCGCTGACCTCAATTTGAAAAGAAATGCCTCCGGGCATAAACTCCAGGGCGTCCTGCAGAGGAAGAGGCAGCATTAAGCTGCTGATGTGATGAAAACCATCAGGACGCCGGCCCAGAATTCGAAGTCCCAGGTTGATTTTTGCTTTCGGAAATAGAATCACTGCAGAGATAAGTAGTATTTTCGCCCAAGATACACACTCTTTAAGAAGCACAGTAAAGGATGCAATTCATCCGCTGAAAAACAACGCAATTGATATGGCTCTGGTAAGTTCCGTGGTTTCCTGGTTAATGAAAAAGCGAATGCATCAGATTGAGCTTTTCATCAAATATCCCCACGATGTGCAATCTGAATGGTTTAAAAAACTCCTGCAAGGAGCAAAAGACACAGAGTGGGGAAAGAAATACGGCTACCAGGATATTAAATCAGTAAAAGAATACAGAGACAGGGTTCCAGTCAGCGATTACGATGCCTTAAAGCCCTTTATCGAGCGCATCCGGAAAGGAGAGCAAAAAGTGCTATGGGGCACGGATATCCGTTGGTTTGCCAAATCATCCGGGACCACCAGTGACAAGAGTAAGTTCATCCCGCTGAGCCAGGAGTCGCTGGAAGAATGTCATTACAAGGGAGGCAAAGATCTGCTTTCTATATACTGCAACAATTTTCCGGAAACCGAAATCTTTGATGGCAAGGGCCTGGCAATGGGGGGCAGCCACCAGATCTGCGAAATGAATAATGATATTTTTTACGGTGACCTCAGCGCCATTCTGATGCAGAACCTGCCATACTGGGCTGAGTTTATGCGTACTCCGGATTTATCTATCGCCCTGATGAATGAATGGGAAGAAAAGATAGAAAAAATGGCAGTGGTCACCAGCCGGCATAATGTAACCAGCATTTCGGGTGTTCCTTCCTGGGTTCTCCTCTTGCTCAACCGCATCCTTGAAAAATCAGGAAATACCGATATCAAGGAGATATGGCCATCCCTGGAGGTGTTTTTTCACGGTGGTGTCAGCTTTGAGCCTTACAGAGAGCAATATCGCGAGATCATTTCCGGCCCTTTGAATTATGTGGAAACCTATAATGCTTCAGAGGGATTTTTTGGTATTCAGGATCGCCTCAATGCCAGGGATATGCTTTTAATGCTGGATTATGGGATTTACTATGAATTCATCCCTGTGGAGGCAATGGATGAGACAGACCCGCCCTGTCTGAGCCTGGATGAGGTTGAAGAAGGTAGAAATTATGCCCTGGTGATTTCCACCAACGGAGGGCTTTGGAGGTACCTTATTGGGGATACCATCAAGTTTACCAGCCTGCATCCATACCGGATCCGTATCACAGGCCGAACAAAGAACTTCATCAATGCAGTGGGAGAAGAGGTCATCATTGAGAATGCAGAAAATGCACTCAGCTCGGCCTGCAGAAAAACCGGGGCCGTGATCAGTGAATATACCGCCGGACCTGTCCATCCGCCCAAAGGAACAGTGTATCATCGATGGCTGATTGAATTCGAACACCCGCCTGAGAACCTGGCTTTTTTTGCTGAAACCTTTGACAATGCCTTGAAAGCAGCCAATTCCGACTATGAGGCCAAAAGGTACCGGAATATGATCCTGGATCCCCCTGATATCCAATCTATGCCCAAAGGAACCTTCTATCGGTGGCTGAAATCAAAAGGAAAACTGGGAGGGCAGCATAAAGTTCCCAGATTATCAAATAACCTGAAGATCATTGCCGAAATATGGGATCAGCAAAGCTGAGCGGGAATTCTTCTTATCTTTGGTCTTCATCAGAAAACTCCTCACCCTATGCACATAGCCATTGCCGGGAATATCGGTTCCGGAAAAACAACCCTGAGCGGACTGCTGGCCAAGCATTTTGGATGGCAACCCCACTATGAAGACGTTGAATCCAATCCTTATCTCCATAGCTTCTATGAAGATATGCAGCGCTGGTCATTTAATCTGCAAATCTATTTTCTCAACAGCCGCTTCCGGCAGATTGTGGAGATCAGAGACTCAGGAAAAACCGTAGTACAGGACCGCACCATATACGAGGATGCCTACATCTTTGCACCCAACCTGCACGAACTGAACCTGATGTCAACCCGCGACTTTGATAACTATTTATCTCTCTTTGAGCTGATGAGTAGCTTTATTCAACCTCCCGACCTGTTGATCTACCTCAAAGCCAGCGTCCCTACACTGGTGAAACAAATCCAGCAGCGAGGAAGGGTATATGAAGAATCGATCCGGCTCGACTATCTCAAGAATCTCAACGAACGCTACGAAAAATGGATCGGAGGATATACCGCCGGCAAATTACTGATCTTTGATGTAGACAAGATCAATATCCCTGAATCCCGCGAAGACCTGGGGATGGTCCTGGAGAAAGTCTCCGCGGAAATCCACGGATTATTCTGAGCCTGTGAAACAATGAAGAGGAGCCAGAAGAGCGTCCTGGGAATTATTCCTGCCCGCTACGATTCAACCCGCCTGCCCGGTAAACCCCTGGCAATGATTGGGTCCCGTTCAATGGTAATGCGTGTGTATGCACAAGCCCTGCAGGCAAGAAACCTGGATCACCTTTATGTGGCCACCGACGATGTACGCATACTCCGGCACGTCACCGAGGCTGGCGGAAAGGCGCTGATGACCCGAAAAACACACCCCAGCGGAACTTCCCGTTGTCTGGAAGCCCTTGAGCAACTGGAACAGCAAGGCAACCATATCTTTGATGTGGTGATCAATATCCAGGGCGATGAGCCTTTCCTGGATCCGGGCGAGATCGAAAAACTCATTGCAGCGTATGAGCAGGGATTTGAAGGCATCGCCAGCCTGTGCACCCCAATACGGGAAGAGACTGAGCTTTTTAATCCCAATGTGGTCAAGGTAGTATTGGATGCACAAGGAAAAGCCCTCTACTTCAGTCGCCAACCCATACCCTACCTCACAGGAAGGGAAACAAAGGAATGGGCCTCTGCGGGATTATACCGCAGACACATAGGTGTTTATGCCTTTTCCGTCCTGAGTTTACGGCAAACCGCAAGCCTGCAACCCGACCGGAACGAAATGGCCGAGTCTCTGGAACAACTGCGATGGCTGGCAGCCGGAATTCCCATCAGGATGCTGGAAAGCGAAAGCCTGAGTCAGGGCATCGACTGTGAGCAAGACCTGGCCAGAGCCAGGAAAAGAGTGGAAACAGAAGAATGAAAGAGATCATCACATATATCCACTATCTGCTCCACGAGGAAGGCAAGGCCGTGCTGCCTGAGCTTGGTACCCTCAGCGCACATTACCAACCAGCAGCAGCTGACCTTACCAAAGGCCGATTCACCCCCCCCGCACATCGCCTTCAATTCAATGATATACTGGAAGATGCCTCAACAACAATACGACAGATTTCCACCCTCGCGGCAAAGCAGGAAAAACAGGTCAAGCAAGCACTGGAAGAATATGCCCGTAAACTGAAAAACGAGCTGGAACACGAAGGTGTGGCAGTGCTGGATGGATTGGGGAAGCTGCGTCAGAACAGAAGTGGCCAGCTCCGCTTCGAAGCTGATCCCGAATTCAATAGCCAGGGAAATGCATTCGGTCTGGAAACCTTTCAGCTCAGCAAACCATCTCCCAAAGCTGCTGAACAGAAAAAAACGATGTCTGCCCTGGCAAAGGAGGCCAAACAACCAAAGTCAGCCGCACCTTCAAAAGAAAAAAAGGAAAGAAAAACCGGCACGGCAATGTTGACCGTGCTTACCAGTCTGATTATCCTCGCTTTATCCGCATACCTGGGCTATGCCTTTTTCTTCGACCCTCCCGCCCACATCAGCCGATATATGACCCCCCTGCCATTACCGGAAAAAGAAGCGTTTGCCCCCACCTTCGACAGCACTGAACGAACCAGGGATGAGGTATCCCTCTCACGGGTGGATTCCATTCCCCGGGCTGAGGACAGCTTCAGGGCATCGTCCGCTTCCATTCCGACTCCCATCACAGACAGCATCGTCGACCGGCAAGTCGAGGCGGAACCAGAGAAAATGAGGGAGGAAGGTAAGATAGAGAAGTATTTCGTGGTGGCAGGGCTGTTCAAAACGGACAAAGGCGTTAGCCAAACTATACGACAGCTGAATGACAAAGGATACCCGGCAAAGGTTTTTCGTACCAATGCACGGGGAATACATTACGTTTGTTATGCCGCTTACCCCGACAAAGCAAGCGCTGAAGAAGCCCTGCAGAAAATCAGGGAATCGGAAGATCAACAGGCCTGGATTTGGCCGCAAAACCATTAATTCATTCAGAGTGGGAAAAAAGAGGAAACTGCAGCGATTCGCGGAAAACAAGACCTTTCCCCATTTGTTTCAGCTTACCTACCAGGAAAGCCTGAAAGGTTTTTCTTTACAGGGGAACTGGAAAAACACATTTTTTGGAAACCAGTCACCACTGGTCCTGGAACTGGGATGCGGAAAAGGAGACTATACTGTTGGGCTGGCAGGAATAGAATCTGCAAAGAATTATATCGGAATCGACATCAAAGGGGCCAGATTATGGCGCGGAGCGAAAACGGTAGAAGAAAGCGGAATGACCAATGTCGCCTTTATCCGCACCCGCATAGAACTTATTGAAAGATTCTTCGGGGCCGAAGAAGTGGATGAAATATGGATCACTTTTCCTGACCCTCATCCAAGGAACAGCCGTGCAAAAAAAAGACTGACACACCCTGCTTTTCTGAACCGCTACCGCCAGCTGCTTGCTCCGAAACACGCTATCCACCTGAAAACCGATAACCCCGAACTCTATCACTTTACCCTTAATACCCTCAGATACAACGGACTGGAGCCCGAAGTTGCCATTTCCGACCTTTACCACAGCAGTTACACCGGACTGGCTGCAGGCATTCAGACTTTCTACGAACAACGATGGCTGGAAGAGGGCCGGACTATACACTATCTGAAATTCTGCCTGGATGTGAGCAAGCAAGTGCACGTTTTTGAAGAGCAAGCAGGTGAAAACTGAACAGGCATCCTTTTTTGAGCGGGTATATGCCGTCGTCCGGAGAATCCCTGCAGGACGGGTGAGTACGTATGGAGCCATCGCCCGCTTCCTTGGCAGTGGCAGATCAGCACGTATGGTGGGCTGGGCGATGAATCAATCGCACACGGCATACCCTCACATCCCGGCTCACAGAGTGGTGAACCGCAACGGTATGCTGAGCGGAAAACACCACTTTGGCGGGCCGGCCATAATGCAGGAACTCCTGGAAAGCGAAGGCATCAGGATAAAGAATGATTGCATAGAGGATTTTTCCCGCCATTTCTGGGATCCCGCAGCTCATTCCGGGCTAAAGCCAGGCAAGGGCTAATCCGCATTGATGAAGGCTTATTTTTTCCCGATTTTCCTGCCCCCTTTCAAAAAATCTGCGTAACATTGTGGCTTGATCAATGTGTTATTTATATAGATTCTAAATAAAAATAAGCCTGGTAATGTCATATACACAGGAACAGATTGTAAAAGCATTATCGACAGTCGTGTACAAACCTGCCGGGAAGGATATTGTGAGCAACGGAATGGTGGAGGGCTTATGGACAGAAGGGAACAAAGTAGGTTTTACCCTGGTTTTCCGCCAGCCTGATGATCCGCATTTGCGGCAGATCAAGCAGGAGTGCATCAAAGCATTGCTGATCAATGTGGATGCAATGGTGGATTTGAAAGACAACATCAAAGTCAGGATCAACCAACAGGCCGAATCGGCGGGGGTACTTCCGGGTGTGCGCAATATTATCGCTGTTGCTTCAGGAAAAGGCGGGGTGGGAAAATCCACCGTTGCTGCAAACCTTGCCGTAGCGCTTGCCAATACAGGAGCCCGCACCGGACTGGTGGATGCCGACATATACGGGCCATCTATGCCTTTGATGTTTGGATTGACGGATGCCCGTCCTACGGCTGATGAGGTGGATGGGAGAACCCGCATTCACCCGCTTGAGAAATACGGGGTTAAATTGCTTTCCATTGGCTTCTTTGTTGACCCCGACCAGGCATTGATCTGGCGTGGTCCAATGGCTTCCAACGCCCTGACTCAACTCTTCAATGATGCAGAGTGGGGCGAGCTGGATTACCTGGTGGTGGACCTTCCTCCCGGGACCGGAGACATACACCTGACTTTGGTTCAGCAGATCCCGGTTACCGGAGTGGCCATCGTTACCACGCCCCAGGAAGTGGCGGTTGCCGATGCCCGCAAGGCCATCGGGATGTTCAACCAGAAGAACATCCGCGTGCCCATCCTGGGGATAGTGGAAAATATGTCCTGGTTCACCCCGGCAGAGCTTCCCGACAGCAAGTATTATCTCTTCGGCAAAGAAGGGGGAAAGAAACTGGCCACAATTGCAGGCATTCCTTTGCTGGGTGAGATACCGCTGGTACAGGGTATTATGGATGCCGGAGATCAGGGCAAACCGGTGGCCACCGATACCGAAGGCCCTTTGCGCGCTGCATTTGATGCCCTGGCAGCCAATGTAATCCGCGAAGTGGAAAAGCGCAATGTACGGATGGCGCCCACCGAAACCGTAAAAATGGATCCCAATGCACCGGGTTGCACAACAGATTAAGACCTGAATACATCAATACTAACCATAATGGCAAGCAGCGAAGAATTGACTTTGAAAGTAAAGAACGTCATCGAACAGATCCGGCCTTTCCTGCAGGCTGACGGCGGTGACATTGCCTTTGTTGAAATCACCGAAGACAACATTGTGAATGTGGAATTGCAGGGCGCTTGCGGCTCCTGCCCCTACAGTCAGATGACCTTGAAAAACGGAGTGGAAGAGGCTGTCAGGAAGGCCATTCCGGAGATTGTGGCCGTAGAAGCGATCTGATCATTCAGAGAGATAACGTGCCACAATAGGCATCCGGCGACCCATCCCGAATGCCTTGGGTGACACCCTGAGAATGGGTGGCGTCTGATGACGTTTATATTCATTCGTGTTCACCAGGCGCAGCACCTTTTTCACCACCTGGGCATCAAAACCGGCAGCGACTATTGCCTTGGGTCCCTGCCTTTTTTCAATATAGGCATACAGGATCTGATCCAGCAGTGCATAGTCCGGAAGGCTGTCGCTGTCCTTCTGGTCGGGGCGTAGTTCAGCCGAAGGGGGTTTATGGATGCTGGAATAGGGAATAATCTCCTCCTCACGGTTGATCCATTCCGACAGGCGGTACACATCGGTCTTGTACACATCTCCCAATACGCTCAAACCTCCGCACATATCCCCATAGAGCGTTCCGTAACCCACTGCAGCTTCGCTCTTATTGGAAGTATTCAGAAGGATGTATCCAAATTTATTGGAAAGGGCCATCAGGATAATGGCACGGGCACGGGCCTGGATGTTCTCTTCCGTCACATCAAAGGATTTATCTTCAAAGTGAGGGGCCATTGTTTCGAGGAAGGCGGCATAAGTTTGATGGATGGGAACCATCTTCCAGGGCGAGCCCAGGTTCTCCGCCAGGGATTTTGCATCTGCCACCGAATGATCACTGCTGAAGGGAGACGGCATCAATACGCCCAGCACATTTTCAGGCCCCAGGGCACGGGCAGCCAGCACCATCGTCAGTGCTGAATCGATGCCCCCGGACAGGCCCAGGATGGCCTTGCGGAAGCCCAGCTTCTCAAAATAGTTCCGAATCCCCATCACCAGGGCATCGTGCAAGCACTCCATCGGAGCTATACAGGCAGGCAATTCAGGGCTCTCAGCCCCCCTGACTACCTCATCCAGGCTAAAGACCCTGAGGTCCTCTTCAAAATACTTCATCACTGCAAAAACTTCCCCTGTGGGGCCGACGACCATCGATCCGCCATCAAACAGCAATTCCGTTTGTGCGCCTACGTGATTAACATAAAAGACCGGAAGCCCGTACTTGCTCGCATTGCGCTGCATAACCGATATTCGTTCTTCTGCCTTATCAAGGCTGAAGGGAGAGGCCGCGATATTGATGATCATATCCGGTTGCCGGGCAAACAGCTTATCCATTGGCCAGAGGGGGTAGAGGGGGTCATCTCCTATGTCCCAGATATCCTCACAGATAGTCAAAGCAATTCTTTTACCCTGAAATTCAATTAAATGAAAATCTCTATTGGGTTCAAAATACCGGTATTCGTCAAAAACATCATAATTCGGTAAAAGGGTTTTATGCCTGGCCTCTGCTATTTTGCCTTCCTTCAGAAGAAGTGCGGAATTCAAAAGATTCTTCCCCTCGATACGGGGATTCTTTGTCGGGCTTCCGATTATGGCAGCAATGCCGTGGCAGGCTTTGGCAATGTCAAGGCTGGCCTTATGGCAGCGTTCGATGAAGTCGTCAAACTCCAGAAAATCGCGGGGAGGATAGCCGCTGGTGATTAACTCAGCGAAAACAACCAGCTCTGCACCCTCTTGTTTAGCTGCTTGTATAGCATCAATGATGGCCTTGGTATTACCTGGGAAATTGCCGATGTGGACATTGATCTGCGCCAGCGCAATGTGCATAATGGAGAAGCTTTAGCTGAATCAGAAGATGATGCCCAGGCTGACTTCAATCAAGTTGGAAATGGCATTCTCCTCTTTCTGGGTATCGATCGAATTCTTTCCCTTCAAGACGTCCGTAAAACCATTATTAAAGGCGAATCCTGCACTCAAAGCTGTGCTGCCTCCCAGGCTGTATTCCGCTCCAATCCCGATCAGCATTCCAGCCCGGAAAAAAGAAACCTCCTTCTGAATATCCACATCATCGGATTTAATCTTTCCTCCGGTAGTCGATCCCGCATAGTCAAACTCATCATTGGCTTTGGCGGAAAGGTTAAAGCCTGTGGTAAACCCGAACTGCCCATAAAAAGTAAGGTAGCCAATCTCATTGGTGCGCATCCGGATGCTCAGGGGCAACTGGAGGTATTGGGTCTTATACCTGCGAAGCAGGACTCCTTCAAGGGGCAGATCATCGGTCTCATTGATCCGCATCTGGTGCGGGTAACGCAGCTTTCCCCCGGTAGTCATAATATCCAGACCGGTGGCAAAGGTATAATTGGTAGCAATGCGAAATTCTGTGGAGAATCCATAATTGATATTCAGCAAAGAACCTTCCGAGGTATAGCCCAGGGCATCCGGCTTCATCCATCCGATCAGGGGGGAAAAATGCAATCCGAAGTGAAAAGGCCGGTCAACCTGACTGAAGAGGTTCATACCGAGAAAACCGGTAAGTAGGCCAAGTAGAAGGATGCGTTTCATATTGATTCATTTTTTTGTTCCACACAGGAAATATGTCCAAAAGTAAGAAATCTAAGCACTGAAACCATTTTTATATGCGTATTTGTATCCCCCGCAGCACTTCGGCGTATAAGGCAATATGATATGAACATATAATTGTTATCTTTTTTACTTTCAGGCAGATAAAACCTTTTAATTCAATCAACATCTTTACCTTTGCAATAAAAGCAGACCAGGGGAAGCATTGTATACCGACCCGGGCCGGGCTTCGTTAGGCAACGAATGAAAAATAAAAAAGGAAATATCCGGATGCACTTTCCTCTTCTGCCTGGGGTTGTCCTGCTGATGGCCTTCGGCCTGTTTGCCCGGGTCGAAACGCTTCAGGCTCAGAATATCCCTGCAGTTACGCTGGGGCCGAAGCTGGGAATCAATTCATCGGTACTTTATACAGACATAAACTACTACAAAGAAAGCGAGGCCCTGGGTTACAAAGGCGGCCTGTTTTTTCGTTTTGCCAATCGTTCCCGCGTGTATTTGCAGCCCGAAGCCTATTTCGACCTTAAAGGCGGCAACTTTTCCTATGATATCGGAGAAACAGACCCTTATACTCCCTCGCTGAAATCGCTGAAGGATGCAAGACTTACGGTTCGTTTGCAGACTGTAGACTTCCCTCTGCTTGTCGGGCTGAAAGTTTTGGATCTGTTCGGATTCAACTTCCGGGTGATGGCCGGGCCGGTGGCGTCGTATATTATTGAGGAAGACGTGAGCCTCACGGCCGGGGGAGAGGATCAGACCTTCCGCCTTCCGGATAAATTATATGCCGATGCTATCT
The DNA here is from genome assembly GCA_964590645.1 of uncultured Lentimicrobiaceae bacterium. Lineage (GTDB taxonomy): Bacteria > Bacteroidota > Bacteroidia > Bacteroidales > JAGNHN01 > JAGNHN01. The sequence goes on along the minus strand of CAZPYJ010000002.1, from coordinate 59,120 downwards.
GGAGTATGCAGGCCGGGGGCGGAATGGATATAATGAGGTTTACCGTGGATTTCAGATACGAGTTCGGAATCAACAATATTTCCAATGTCAGCACGGCGGTCACCCGCACTTATCTGTACAATCTGAGTGTTGGACTAAAACTGCTTTAGTGAGAAAAATGAGTATAAGATTGAAGCGATACAGGAGCCTTTGGTTCCTGGTTTTTTTTATTCCCTGTCTCTCGGGCTGCCATTCAGAAAAGGATGCACGTATACCTGAAGTAGGTCAACTGAAAGTTGAAAATGTCCCTGTGCATCGCTATGGGAATGCCCTGTTTTCCATCCCTCTTGATTCTTTCGCAGAGAGACTGGCTGAAATCCAGGATGAGTTCCGGTTTTTTCTGGATGGAGATATTGAAGACAGCTTGAACATCCTTCGTCTGAAACAATTTGTAAGCGATCCATTCATACGGGAGATCGCCGCTGAGGTCGGCAAAAAGTATGAGACATTGGACGGTCTCGCCGACAGTCTGTCGATGATGATGGCCCACTACAAACATCATTTCCCGGAAGCAGAGATCCCAAAGGTATATACATACATCAGTGGCCTCCACTACGAGAATCCGGTTCAGTATTTCGATGAGGCTTTAATCATCGGGCTGGATATGTATCTCGGACCGGAGGCTCCCTACTATGCCCATATCGGAATGCCACGCTTCTTTGCCGAGCGATGCAGTCCGTCCCATATCCTGCCACACTCTGCCCTTGAAATCTCGCGAAGCCATAATGCTGAACCTGAGAAAGAGGATTTCATCAGCAAGATGTTCTTTGACGGAAAGCAGACCTATTTTGCCGGTATGTTGCTGCCTGGCGTAGCGGAAAACCTCTTGTTGAATTACAGCCCTGCACAGTATCAATGGTGCCTGGAGAATGAGAAAAAGCTCTGGGCCTTCTTGGTGAGCAATGAATATCTCTACTCAACCGACCAGGCGCTGATCAACCGCTTCAGGCAGGATGGCCCCTTCACCCACGCTTTCGGGAGTGAAAGCCCGCCACGACTCGCAACCTTTACAGGCTGGAGAATGGTTTCTTCATATATGAAAAACAATCCGAATGTAAGCCTTCCGGATTTGATGCAAGAGACAGACGCACACCGGGTATTCAGGGAATCCGCTTACAAGCCGCGCTAAGATTATTCTTCGTCTTCCAGGCGGTCGAGCACCGCCTGCTTCTCTTCATTACTCATTGCCGCCCAACGCGACACCTCATCAGCGGTGCGGCCGCATCCTATACAGACCATTTCCGTATCCAGTATGCAAATATTCTGACAGGGAGAAGGAACTTCCATTTTAAGAGCAATAACCTTTATGCGCGGTTTTGGTTCAAAGACAAGATCCCTCCGCACCAGACTGAATTATTCCGGATGAAGCACACCCTCTTGGAAACGATACACCTGATCGGCCAGGCTGAGTGCCTGATTGTCGTGGCTAATCAGCAGTACGGCAGGTTGATATGGGAGTTTCTCCAAACGGGAAAGTAAATCTGAGATCATCGCCTGATCCAGATGATTGGTTGGCTCATCCAGGATCATCAGGCCCGGCCGGCGAATGAGGGCCCTGGCCAAAGCAATGCGTTGCTTCTCCCCACCCGATAAACGGACCCCGTCTTCCCCTACTTCGGTCTCAATCCCTTGCGGCAAATCGTCCGTTACTGCATCCACCCCCGCTACCCCACAAGCCTCAGCCAAGGCCTGGCTATCGCATTCTTCATTTCCATAGAGGATGTTCTCCCGAATACTGCCGTTAAAAATAAGCGGATGTTGCATCACCCACCCCACCGAACGGCGAAGGACCATCATATCCAGCCCATCGTAGGCCTTTCCGTCAAGCTGCAAACTGCCCTCATCCGGACGATAAAAGCCCAGGATAAGATGAATGAGGGTTGTTTTGCCGCTCCCGTTGGCCCCAACGATCGCAATCTTCCGGCCACGCCTGATATTCAGGTCCACCCCTTTCAGGATTGCTTTATCTCCATAAGAAAACCATAGATTCCGTATCCACAGTTCTTCCCTGAAAATATGCGGGTCACTCCCCTGATAGGGGTGATGGTCGGCACTGGAGGAGAGTGCGTATAAGGTTTGAAGAGAGGCATTGCCTGCCAGTACATCAGGGAAAGAGGTAGTGATAAAAGTGGCGTGGCGGTTCAGAAAACTGGCTGCGAGATAAAAAGCAATGAAATCTCCCAGCGTCATAGCATCGGTAGAAACGGCTATGCCCCCCAGGACAATAATCAGAATGCCCGACAAACCAGTCAACATTTCTTGTATCTGTGCATTGAGGGCATAAATAGAGGCCATCTGACCCGTTTCCTCCTTAAGGAGGCTTGCCACCGCTGATTGACGTTTCATCTCCTCTTCCCGCGCCGATTGGGCCTGGGTAAGATCCATATATCTCAGCACAAAATTCATCCCTTTGCTGAACTGTTCGAACGCCCGCTGAAAGCGAACCACCTTCTGACTGATCTTGCGGCCCATTATTCTGTTGGCAAGCAGAATGAAAGGGATCAGTGCCAGAATAGCCAGCAGCAGCCAGAAATTCAGAATCGCCAGGAGAATACAAAGGGCCAGACAGATTATTGCTGAAGGGAAAATCCGGCTGATGAGGGCATTGCTGAGCTGGGTGAGACGCTCGGTATCCTGTACAATGCGTGCGTGCAGGAGTCGGGGATCCTCCCGTGTATGAAAAGCGCGGGGAAGGGAATACATCCGGTCGATCAGCCGATATCTGATTCGGAAAATGGCCTCATTGATCACCTTGATGTTGATATTCCTCAGCCATACCGCACTTGCCGCGTTGGCCAGACGCAAAAGGAGAATGATGAGTCCGATGGCGACAAGTTGGTCAATCCTCCCCTTAGGGATGGCATCATCGAAAGCATATTTTACCAGCCAGATCGCAGGAACAATCAGCAATACCTGGGCAGCGCTGCCCAGCGCTGTCAGGCTGAGCCGGCGGTACATCCCCCGGAAAAACCCAAGAAAGAACAACCAGGAATCCCGGTGAAAGAAGGGGCCCTGTGCTTGCGCCTTTGCTGCATTCGATTGGGTAGCTGTGTCCATCGATCTCCGTATCAATTGGAAGGGGCTAATGTAGCCATTTTCTTCAGAGGCAAATACAGTATGATACTTCCGGCTTTCCGCAATCAGTCGAATGTTCGCGCAGCGCTTTACAAAGGAAATTCTTTCAATGGAAGGATGAAATGCCAACAGGAAAATACCGAAGCATATTTAGAATAAATCTAACTTATATGCAGACCGAAAAAAACCCAAAATGAATAGAATTACTTTCCTAACTTGCTGCAGTCTTGATATCGACCATTCCGGACAGGCTCATTCCGCAAGAAAACAAACATTAAATATCAGCATCGTACTTCCTCCCTGAGGAAGCTACCCTTGATAGTGTTTTGTTGTGCTGTTGAAGCGCTGTGCGTGAAGAACCGGATCAAACCTATTTGACTTTTACCAACCAAAAGCTTTCAGCGAGATGAAAAAAACCATCCATTTCATTATCCTTGCGATCTTGTGGGCACCCTTACTTTGGGCGCAGTCACCCCAGGGATTTAACTATCAGGCTGTGGCAAGAGATGCCAATGGGGCCATACTGCCCAACCAGAGCATCAGCCTTCGCTTCACACTGCTTCAGGGCAGCATTAGTGGCACAGCGGTGTACAGCGAAACCCAATCCGCCACCACCAATGATTACGGACTGGCGGGCCTGGTTATAGGCAACGGCATTGTATTGGGCGGGAGTTTCTCCGCCATCGATTGGTCTGCCGGGCCCTATTATATTCAGGTGGAGATTGATCCGGCCGGGGGAAGCAATTACTTTGTTTCCGGCTCTTCCCAGCTGCTTTCTGTCCCTTATGCACTTTACGCAGAAACGGCCAATGTGCCCGGCGTTCCCGGGCCGGAGGGGCCGACAGGGGCCGATGGAGCTACTGGACCACAAGGGCCGCAAGGGCCTAAAGGAGATACCGGGGATATGGGACCTGTCGGACCGCAGGGGCCACAAGGCATCCAGGGGCCTGCCGGGGCGGATGGAGCTACCGGACCACAAGGTCCGCAAGGGCCTAAGGGAGATACCGGGGATACCGGACCCATTGGACCGCAGGGGCCACAAGGCATCCAGGGGCCTGCCGGGGCGGATGGAGCTACCG
>CAZPYJ010000002.1:0-54827 GCA_964590645.1 uncultured Lentimicrobiaceae bacterium | reverse complement strand
GGACCGCAGGGGCCACAAGGCATCCAGGGGCCTGCCGGGGCGGATGGAGCTACCGGACCACAAGGTCCGCAAGGGCCTAAGGGAGATACCGGGGATACCGGACCCATTGGAGCGCAGGGGCCACAAGGCATCCAGGGGCCTGCCGGAGCGGATGGAGCTGCCGGTCCACAAGGACCACAAGGGCCTAAGGGAGACACCGGCGATACCGGACCCATTGGAGCGCAGGGGCCACAAGGCATCCAGGGTCCTGCCGGGGCGGATGGAGCTACCGGTCCACAAGGGCCGCAAGGGCCTAAGGGAGATACCGGGGATACCGGACCCATTGGAGCGCAGGGGCCACAAGGCATCCAGGGTCCTGCCGGAGCGGATGGAGCTACCGGTCCACAAGGGCCTAAGGGAGACACCGGCGATACCGGACCGCAGGGTCCACAAGGCATACAGGGTCCTGCCGGAGCGGATGGAGCTACCGGTCCACAAGGGCCTAAGGGAGACACCGGCGATACCGGACCGCAGGGTCCACAAGGCATCCAGGGTCCCGCCGGGGCAGATGGAGCTACCGGACCACAAGGTCCGCAAGGGCCTAAAGGAGATACCGGCGATACCGGACCCATTGGAGCGCAGGGGCCACAGGGAATTCAAGGACCTGCTGGGGCGGACGGAGCCACCGGCCCACAGGGCCCACAGGGACCTAAGGGAGACACCGGTGATACCGGGCCGGTCGGACCGCAAGGGCCACAAGGCATCCAGGGGCCTGCCGGAGCGGATGGAGCTACCGGCCCACAGGGCCCGCAGGGACCTAAGGGAGACACCGGGGATACCGGACCCATTGGAGCGCAGGGGCCACAAGGCATCCAGGGGCCTGCCGGGGCGGACGGAGCGACCGGTCCTCAGGGACCGCAAGGCCTCCAGGGGGACCCAGGGCCTGCCGGCCCGCTGATGGCCGGAAGCCCGGGGCAGACCATCCGCTATGCGGATACCTCCTGGGTGGCCGACTCATTCCTCATCAATACCGGTTCAAGGATAGGGATAGGAACTGTCCAGCCTGCCGCCCTCCTGCATACCCAGGGAGATGGCACAGGGGATGGGAATGTGCTCTTCCAAGGTACATACAAAGGATTGAGTGCGGGAAACCCGCCGGCCTCAGGAGGCGGCACCCGTATGATGTGGTATCCCGACAAAGCGGCCTTAAGGGCCGGTTACGTATCCGGTGCACAATGGGATAAGGACAGCATTGGAGGGTATTCGTTTGCTTCTGGGAAGGATAACCAGGCCCAAGGACTTCATTCTTCTGCAATGGGCTTAAGTAATAGAGCAGCCGGAATGCAGTCTAATACCTGGGGGGAGAGTAATTTGGCCAGTGCATCAAATTCCACTGCCTGGGGTTCGCTCACCGAGGCCAGCGGTCAGTACGCTACAGCCTGGGGTTATAGTAATAATGCTTCAGGAAATGGTTCCACAGTCTGGGGTTCGCACAACGAAGCCACTGGTAGCAATTCTACAGCTTTAGGTCAACTATCGGTTGCTTCAGGCTATGCGAGTTTCGTCAACGGTTGGTATAATACGGCACCATCCTTCGCTGAAACGGTAATCGGGCAATTCAATCATACCTATACCCCGGCAGGCACAGACACCTGGCAAAGCACCGACCGGGTATTCAGTATCGGAATTGGCACTTCCAACGCTCAAAGGAAGAATGCGATGACAGTGCTCAAGAGTGGAGACATCGGGATCGGAACCGCCTATCCTTCCGCACACTTGCACGTTTTTGAAACTGCAACAGGTGGCGGAAATGTCCTGTTCACGGGATTGGTTAAACCAAGCAATCCGGGGAACCCCCCTGTAACTGGGGCCGGTACGCGGCTGATGTGGTATCCCGACAAGGCCGCCTTCCGCGCTGGCTACGTAGAGTCTACACAATGGGATAAAGCGAACATCGGCAGACACTCCGTGGCTGCCGGACTGAATGTCATTGCCAGTGGAGAGGTAGCTGTGTCACTTGGTTCAGTAAATACAGCCAGTGGAAACTGGTCCACTGCTTTTGGGTCATCCAATAATGCCACTGGCAATTATAGTACGGCTACCGGAAATTATTCCACCGCAAGCGGGAGGTATTCCTTTGCGGCTGGATACTATTCATCTGCGCCCTCCGCCTACGAAGTAGCGGTAGGTACTCTGAATGAAATCTATTCCCCGGTGAGCACTACCTCTTACAGTGCCACCGACCGCTTATTTGTGGTAGGGAATGGCATAAGTTCTTCCAATCGCTCTAATGCATTGACAATATTGAAGAACGGCAACATTGGCATTGGGATCAGTAATCCCGGAAACAACAGGCTATATGTGAAGCATTCGAGCGGAAATCCCACCGCCTTCTTCGAAAACAACCACATCAATGGCATTGGTGTGAAAGTTGAAACGAGTTCCTCCGATGGCACCTTGCTCGTATCCCAGAAAGGTACCGGGTATTCCCTCCGCTGCGACAACTGGACCCCTTCCTGGCACGTGGCCTTCATCGTCAAAGGCGACAATGTGGGCATCGGTACTTCCACCCCCGCCTATCAATTGCAACTCACCACCAACTCTGCTGCAAAGCCTGTTTCCAGTTCCTGGACCATCGCTTCCGACATCCGACTGAAGGATGTCAGCGGAAACTACGAGAAGGGCCTGGCGGAACTGCTTCAGCTCCAGCCCATCATCTTCCGTTATAAGGCCGACAACCCCCTGGATATTAAAGAAACCGAAGCAGATGCCTATGGATTCAGTGCCCAGGAGGTACAAGCAGTATTTCCCGAAGCAGTGGGCGAAAAAAATGGCTATCTTAACCTTGATATGCATCCGCTCCTGGTAGCCCAGGTGAATGCCCTCCGTGAACTGAATGAAAAAATCGTGGCGCAGCAGAAAATCATTGATGCCCTTGCGGAAGAAGTTCAAAGACTGAAAGCATCTGCGGCCCATTAAAACCGGAAAAATGAAAACTGTCCGCCATCTATTCCTGATCCTGATGCTCTCCTGCGCTGCCTTGCCACTGCGAAGTCAGCAACTGACGGGTTCGGCTGGATCTCAGGGTATCAGCGCCGGCATCCACCTGAGTTGGTCGCTGGGCGAACCCCTGACCCAGACCCTGCAGGGACCATCCAATGTCATTACCCAGGGCTTCCAACAACCCTGGGAAAGATACCGCCTCTTCGGAACCCTCACCTACGCCAATGCCTATGGCACTCCCCTGCCCGATTTCAGCCTGGAGGCAATGCCCCCGGGAGGCAGCACCGCCGCCATAACAAGGACCGATCCCCAAAGCCGTTTTTTCTGGTATGGGCTGGATGCAGGTTCATACGTTTTCGATGGACATAGCAGCGTCCTCCCCGGCTCCATCAATGCCACCGATGCTTTGCTGGTGATGCGGCATTTCACCCAATATATACAGCTGAACGGCATTCACCTGAGAGCCGCCGATGTGAACGCCTCCGGAGCCGTCAATGCCACCGATGCCCTGGACATCTGCCGCTTCTTTGTGGATTCCATCACCAGCTTTCCCGCCGGCACCTGGCTGGTGAGCCCCGACACCCTCCAGCTTGGCGTGAACACCCAGCAGCATAACCTGGAAGCACTTTGCTATGGGGATGTCAACGCCTCTTTTATCCCTCCCGGGCTTCCCAAACAGGCTGTGCAACTCAGGGAAGAAGGGCAGATGCTGCTCCCCGAGCGTAAAGAAATCCTCATTCCTGTGCAGGCAGATGAAGCAATGGAAATCGGGGCTTATAGCCTGGCCCTTTATGAAAGCTCCGGCCTGCTGGATATCAAAGAGGTCGCTTCAAGCCTCCCGGAAGGAAAGTTGTTGTGGAAAAAAGAAGGGAACACCCTCCGCCTGACCTGGATGGGGGTGACGGCCCACAGGGTGGAAAAAGGAGATCCGCTCTTCCTGATCAGGGCAGGTCTAAGGAATGGGAATGACTGGCTGGACAAGGATATCGCCTTTATCGCCTCCGATGGATCAGAGCTGTGCGACGGAGAGGCCACCCCCTATGAAGCGGTAGCACTGTCTATCCCCGCTATCAAAGTCGATCTCCTGCCCGATCATTTCCTGGCAGGAGATATCTATCCCAATCCTGCCACAGATATCCTCCATATCCGCCTGGCCCTGCCCTGTAACTCCCGCATAGCCCTAAGCGTTACAGACCTGCGGGGAAGCCTTTTATATGCCACTACCACCGACAGACTGGATGAAGGCAGTCACGAATTGGAAGTTAAAGTGGATCAACTGGCCACCGGATCCTATCTGCTTCAGATGGAGATGCTGGATCAGTGCCAGGGCAGACTCGTACGCAAGTTTGTACTGATGCAAAACCGTTAAAACAGCGCAGGTAAACAGAAAGAGAAAAAACACCTCTCTTTTCTTCCGTTCTCAACCCCCTTAAACGTCTATATCATTGCAAGAGGCAATGATATGCTGGTAAAGACATACGGAAGCACCCTGGTGGGGATCAGTGCGGTGGTGATCACCGTAGAAGTAAATATCGATAAGGGAGTACAATTCTTTCTGGTTGGCCTGCCCGACAGCGCAGTAAAAGAAAGCCACCAGCGCATCGAATCCGCGGTGCGGGTGAATGGCTTTGAATATCCCGGAAAGAAGATCGTGATCAATATGGCCCCTGCCGATCTGCGCAAGGAAGGCTCTTCCTACGACCTGACCATCGCCGTGGGCATCCTGGCGGCATCGGGACAGATTCCTGCGGATCAACTGGAAGACTTCCTTATTCTGGGGGAGCTTTCGCTGGACGGCACCCTGAAACCCATACGGGGAGCCTTGCCTATGGCCATTGAAGCACGCAAGGCCGGTTTTAAAGGATTTATCCTGCCGGAAGAGAATGCCCGGGAAGCCGCCATCGTCCAGGACCTGGATGTTTACGGGATGAATAACCTGAAACAGGTAGGGGAATTCCTGATAGGCGAATTAAAAGCAGCGCCGGTAAAAATCGATGTCAGGGCCGAATTCTTTTCCCAGTCCAGTCATTTTGAATTTGATTTCCAGGAGGTGAAGGGACAGGAGAGCATCAAGCGTGCCCTGGAAGTGGCGGCAGCCGGCGGCCACAATGTGATTCTCATTGGCTCTCCCGGGGCGGGGAAGACAATGCTGGCCCGTCGCCTTCCCACCATCCTACCTCCCTTAAGCCTGAAAGAAGCCCTGGAAACCACCAAGATCCATTCTGTCGCAGGAAAAATGCAGCGACTGAGTGCGTTGGTCACGGCCCGTCCCTTTCGTGCTCCCCACCATACCATCAGTGATGTGGCCCTGGTGGGGGGCGGCAGCAATCCCAAGCCTGGTGAAATCTCCCTGGCCCACAACGGCGTCCTTTTTTTGGATGAGCTCCCGGAATTCAAGCGCAGTGTGCTGGAAGTGCTGCGGCAGCCGCTTGAGGACCGCATCATCACCATTTCACGGGCCCGTTTCAGCGTGGACTATCCTTCCAGCTTTATGCTGGTGGCGGCGATGAACCCCTGTCCCTGCGGCTTCTACAATCATCCGCATACGGAATGTGTCTGCGGGCCGGGGATTGTGCAACGCTACCTGAACCGCATTTCCGGGCCGCTGATGGACCGCATCGACCTGCACGTGGAGGTGGTGCCAGTGGATTTACAGGCGCTATCGGCAGCGCCCACCGGCGAAAGCAGTGACAGCATCCGCGAAAGGGTGATGCTGGCCCGCCGGATCCAGGAAGCGCGCTACAGTGAGGATGAGGGCATCCATTGCAATGCCCAGATGTGGCCCAGGCATTTGCAAACATATTGCAGGATAGATGAAACGGGCCGGGTCTTGCTGAACCGGGCGATGGAACGCCTGAACCTGAGTGCCCGGGCCTACGACCGGATACTAAAAGTGTCGCGCACCATTGCCGACCTGGACGGGGAGGAGAAGATCCTGCCGCAGCATTTGGCGGAGGCGATTAATTACCGGAGCCTTGATCGGGAGCGTTGGGGAGAATAGAATAGTAACAAATACCGCTAAGACACTAAGTTCACTAAGGAGCACTAAGTATTATTGCTGGCAAGATTTTCTTAGTGAATCTGCGTGTTATAAGTGTCTTAGTGTTAACTGTGTCGAAATGTACAAAACCAGGAAGCAGATCAACGACTTAGCTTATAAGATTGTAGACGCAGCTATAGAGGCTCATAAACAGCTTGGCCCGGGACTACTGGAATCGATCTATGACGTTTGCTTGGTCGAAGAAATTATAAGCCGTAGGTTAAAGGTGGCCTCACAACCTTCATTTGAGGTTAATTATAAAGGAAGGTCATTAGGTAAGCTACTTCGTTCCGATCTGGTAGTTGAGGATACAGTCATTGTTGAGATAAAGGCCGTAGAAATGATGATTCCTTTGTATGAGGCACAGCTATTGTCCTACCTAAAACTAACCGGCTTACCGAAAGGATTATTGATCAACTTCAACACACCCAATATCACAGGCTCTCTTGTTCCTATGGTGACGGAGGCTTTTCGCTTACTGCCGGAGGATTGAAAGAAAAACCACTTAGACACTAAGTTCACTAAGGAGCACTAAGTATTATTGCTGGCAAGATTTTCTTAGTGAATCTAAGTGCTCTAAGTGTCTTAGTGTTAAATGTGTCTCTACGTAACAACTCGCCAAAGTCAGAGTAGCAGCACTGCTGGATATTATTCCGCTTTCGCCTGAACTACAAACGTTTAATTGAATATTGCATTTTGGCAGGCATAGCCGACGCACAACGGAGAAATTACAAAATGCACGACGAAGACCCAGCTGACGTACAGCCATCTTATTACTGTATAGAAACTTTACATTCCACCCCTTTTCTATCCAAACATCTCCCGAAAAAGAAGCATTTCGGAGTTTTCTCAATTAGCGTAAAAAACTAACAACCAGATCAATAACACAGCTCGTGTTGAAACCTGCAACAGGTGTAAGGATACTTTACATCCCATCCAAAAGCCCGGCCATCCAAGGCATTCATTCTCTTATCCTCATAAGGTGTTGAATACATAAACACTTATTCTGATGACAATTTCACCGGGAACTTTGCAAATGCCAGATAATAAGACTGATACAACTTTGGTATCCTTGTTGCTTACACTTTTGCAACACTAAATACCCCCGATTATGAAAACCAAACTGATTCTCGTCATCGCAGCTATGCTGCTTTTATCTTCAGGCGGCAAGCTCCTTGCACAAACTACCGGAGAAACGAAAGATACTCCCTCCAAAGCAACAGAGATAGCCTGCACACCGGAGCTTATCCCCCTGGCCCGGGTCTGGATCCAAGCGTATAATAATACAGCCCCTGCGCAGCAGGTATCCGTGAAGGAAGTGACAAGGGAAGACTTCCTTGCACAGCCCGATGCAGGCATCGGACTGTTGCGTGCCGGTGCAGTCACCAACTCAGCACCATCTCCGGCCTGGAAAATGGTCGTTGCCCGAAACATCATTGTCCCGATTATCAATGAGATGCATCCCTTGAGTGCAGAGATAGCTTCCAAAGGTGTCTCTTCAGCTTCTCTGGCTAATACCCTGAAAGAGAATGGGGAAAGCAATTGGGGAAGTCTCCTCGGGAGTGAGCAGGATGCCCCGCTAAAGCTCTATATTCAGGAAGGCGAGGAAGTCAGGGCTCAATTTGAGCGATTCCTGAATGAAGAAGGTATTTCATTTGCCAGTATTGGCACCGGAAGCGCGCAGGACATCATCCGACACGTACAGGAAGATCCCCTGGCCATCGGTTTCTGCAATGCCGCCTTCTTACAGGGGACAGGGGAAACCGGTCTTCAGCCCGGACTTTTCCTGCTACCCATCGATAAGAACGGCAACGGTCAGATCGATCCGGTGGAGGATATTTATGAGGATTTTGCCTCACTCCAGAGAGGCGTTTGGATCGGTAAATATCCCCGGGCCTTATGCGAAAACATCTATGTGGTGGGCAGCGCCCTCCCCATCGACGATGCCAGCCAGGATTTCCTCAAATGGGTGATGGCCGAAGGACAGCAATATGTCAACTCTCAGGGGTATGCCGGCATATTAAGCATTGAGCGCAATGCAAACCTCGCGCAACTCCGGCCCGCTGAATTGATGGACGCAGCACCCCAAAGGAGCGCTTCCCTGCCACTGATCCTGGGTGCGATCCTGATACTCGGCATCGCTGCAGGTATCGGATTACGCGCTTTTATGCGGAAAGCCTCTCCGAAAAAAGAGGCTTTGGCCGGAGTGTATGCCCCATCGCAAAACCCTTTGGATGAGAAAGCAATCCAGGTATTGGAGGGACTGTACTATGACAGCTCACACACCTGGGCATTCAGGGAAAAGAACGGATGGGTCAGTGTGGGCCTGGATGATTTTATGCAACACCTGGTCGGCCCCATCACAAGGATACAGATGAAGAATGCCGGGGAGTCGGTAAAAAAAGGAGAGGTATTGTTCTCTCTCATTCAATCAGGGAAACAACTGAGCATCTACTCCCCCCTCAGCGGCACCATCAGGAAACAAAATGAAATGCTGTCCAGGAACGCTGCTGCAGTGAATACATCCCCGTATTCGGAAGGCTGGGTGTACCAGATTGAACCCAGCCATTGGCTGAAAGATGCGCCATTGCTCATAGCAGCTGAAAAATTCAGAAACACCCTGTCCGATGAGTTCTCCCGGGTGAAGGACGTGCTGGCCGCCTCCCTCAAGCCCGGCTCCCTGGAAAATGCATATGTCCACCTGCAGGATGGAGGTGTCCTGAAAGATGGTGTCCTGTCCGAACTCAGTCCTGAGGTTTGGGCCGACTTCCAATCCCACTTTCTCGACCAGCGCAAATAGTGGCAGACATTCCGGATCACCGGATCCACATAAATCCTTCATCCAAAAAACACAACAATATGGACATTAATCGAAGAAATTTCTTCAGGGTGATGGGCGTCACGGGGGCTTCCCTTGCCCTGGGTTCTGCCGTCAAGGCCTCGCCCGAAAGCAAGGACGACACGGAGTTTTACGGCATCCTTTACGATTCAACGCGATGCATCGGATGTTACAACTGTGAATACGAATGTGCCACCGCCAACGAGCTCCCTGAACCTGTAAGCCCCGAAAACGACACCGACATCCGCAAACCGGACGAAACCTGGCGGACCGTCGTCAACGGCTACGAGACCTCCAAGGGCAAGGTGTATGTCAAGGTACAATGTATGCATTGCAGTCAACCGGCCTGCGCAGCAGCCTGTCTTACCCAGGCGATGTACAAAACCAAGGAAGGACCGGTGATCTGGAAGGGTGACAAGTGTATGGGATGCAGGTACTGTATGGTATCCTGCCCCTACGACAGTCCGAAGTTCGAATACTTGAGCGCCAACCCTAAAATCAATAAATGCACGATGTGCTTCGAAACCAAAGTGCAAAAGGGAGAAGTGCCCGCCTGTGTGGAGATGTGCTCCGGCGATGCCCTAACTTTCGGCACCCGTCGGGAATTGATCAAAGAGGCACGCAGGAGGATCGCTGAACAACCCGATGTCTATTACGACCAGATCTATGGCGAAAACGAAGCCGGAGGTACCGGCTGGCTATACCTTTCCCCTGTGCCTTTTGAGGAACTCGGCATAAGAACAAATCTTCAGAAATCGTCCTACCCTGCCCTGACCAAGGGATTTCTTTACAGTGTGCCCACGGTGTTCATCGCCGCGCCCGCACTATTGCTCGGTATCCAGCAAGCCACCAAGAAGAACAATGCAACACAGGAGGAAGACGATGAATAAGACCATAGCCATACCCAAAGACAACGATGGCACACCCTTGGGGAAGTTCCTGCTCGAACAACTGAAACCCAAAGGGAAAATATTCACGCCATTCAACATAATCTCTGTCCCGGTCATCCTGCTCGGAACGGTACTGATTGTTTACCGCTTTATGTATGGGTTAGGCTCCATCTCAAATCTGAGCCAGGAAGTGCCGTGGGGACTGTGGAAAGGTTTCAACGTGGTAACAGGCGTTGCTTTCGCCGGGGGTGCCTACGTGATCACCTTTATGGTGTATATCCTGAATATCAGGAAATATCATTCCATTGTGCGGGTTACCGTGCTCAACGGCTTCCTGGCTTACGTTTTCTATGCCGGGGCTTTGCTCCTCGACCTTGGACGTCCCTGGAACGTGATCAATCCCATCATCGGGAACAGCTTTGGGGTGAGTTCCGTCCTCTTTCTGGTGGCCTGGCATTTCCTGCTGTATATGATCGCCCAGCTCATCGAATTCTCGCCGGCCATCGCTGAATGGCTGGGTGCGCGCAGGGCTCGCAAGATCCTGTCAGGAATGACCCTCGCGGCAGTGATCCTCGGGATAACCTTGTCTATGTTGCACCAGTCCGGATTGGGCGCCCTCTTCCTGATGGCCAAAGAAAAGATTCACCCACTCTGGTATAATGAATTCATCCCCGTCCTTTTCCTGGTTTCCAGCGTGTTTGCGGGCCTTTCTATGGTCATCTTCGAAGGCTCCATCAGCCAGAAGGTTTTCTTTCATCAGATCACGCCAAAGCATCGGGAAGAACATAAAAGCATCGTGTACAGCCTGTCGAAAATATGCACAGGTGCCCTGTTTGTCTATTTCTTTATGCAGCTGGTGGTGTTTATCCACGGCAAGCATTGGGATCAGATCGCGACGCCTATGGGGTATTGGTACCTCCTGGAAATGATCGGTTTTGTTTTGATCCCGATGCTCCTCTTCTACTACAGCTCCAGGAAAAGTAATCTTCTGATCATCAGGATCGCTGCAATCTTCACAATGCTTGGGGTGATTCTTAATCGCCTCAATGTAACGGTGATCGGTTTCAGGTGGGATATGGATATTCAGTACTTCCCTTCCTGGCAGGAGTTTGTGGTCACGCTCACGGTATTGTTTACAGAAATCTGGATTTTCCGCTGGGTCATCAACCGCTTGCCGGTGCTGCGGGAATCTCCCTCCTGGGCCAAAGAAGAACACTGATGCACAATCAACGAACGGAATCAATCACATAAAAATTCAATACAATGGATGGTTTTACTTATTATAACATATTCGATACCAAGGGTATGGAATATATCGTGATCATCGCTTTCCTGCTATTGCTCATCCCTTTCTGGTTGATGCTGACCAGGAAAGAAGAAGTCAAGCGTCAGATCAGGGCGGTATTGGGCATCTTGACCCCCGGCATCCTGAAAGTCCCCCAGGGTGTTTTCCACAGCCCTCAGCATACCTGGACCTATCTGGAACGTTCAGGAAAAGCAAGGATCGGCCTGGATGACCTGCTGCTGCACATCACTGGCGAGGTTAGCCTTCAATTTCACAAACAGGAAGGGGAAAAGGTACAAAAGGGAGATCTTGTGGCAGAGATCACCCAGGACGGCAAAACCCTGAATGTGTATTCCCCTATCTCAGGGAAAATCGTCAGCGCGAATGCCGGAATCCAATCAGATGGAGATTTGCTCACTACAGATCCATATGGGAAAGGTTGGATGTACAAGCTGGTGCCCTCTGCCTGGAAAGAAGAAGTTTCCGCATATTACCTTGCCGGGGAGGCCAATGCCTGGCTCGAAGACGAGATTGTGCGGTATAAAGATTTCCTTGCCGTGAATCTGAGTGGTTCGCAAAAGCAAGGCCTGCAAGCGATTTTGCAGGATGGAGGGGAATTGATGGATCACTCACTCTCTTCTATGCCAGGCGAGGTCTGGCAATCCTTTGAAAAGGAATTTCTCCACCCTGGCCGATAGCACTTTCCAATATGACACATAATACTGATCAGCAATATTTTGCAAGGATAACGCCAGCCCTATTAAGATGGGGTTGGCGTTTGACTTATGGAATGGAAGGATGGGATATGTCAGAATTATTTGCTGGGATTATCAAGAGGAAGGTAAAAATAATAGCTTTGTACAAATATCACATTAAATTCAATTGATTGCGTTCAAACTAATTGATATGTAGATTGTTAAATATGACTTTTTCTTAAAAATCTTCATCCTCTTCAATGTGCTGACAATATGAACCCGGCAGGCAATCAGAAAGAAAAAAAACGCGTGACTCCTGTCTATACAAAGTTCAATGCGTTCAGAAGATCCATTTTCGGACGGGTGGTGCTGATCATTGCCGTCCTTTCTGTTTTTATGTACGCTTCATACGGCTTCATTTTCAAATCTGTCTATGAGAAATACCTGAATACTGTGATCCTCGAGAGCGGGAGCAATATAGGTTCTTTGGTGGAGGGAACCCTGTATCATTCAATGCTTGAAAATGACAAGAAGTCGCTGCAAAACATCCTTGACGTCATTCATACACTCCCCGGGATTGAAGATGTTACAATGTATGATGGGGATAATGACCTCGTCTTTGCCAGCTTTGATTATGATGAGGAAAAATACACAAGGGCAAACTGCAAGGGCTGTCATACTGACCTCGATGTGATGTTCCCTGGAAACGAGAAATCATACAAGATCATCACTCCGGAAGATGAATGTATGATGAACAGTTGCCAGAGCGGGCAGCGTCAGCTGATGATACGTTCCCCCATCCTCAATTCTTCCACCTGCTATATGAGTTCCTGCCACGCGCATAAGAAAGAAGATGTGGTGCTGGGTTCTCTCATCATCAGGGTTCCGTTGGAAGACCTTGACGAAGCGGTAGGTGAGTCCACAATGCAGTTTTATCTTTTAGTCACCCTGGTAACCCTGCTTGTCGTTTCCCTGTTGATCCTGATTACCAAAAGGCAAATCAAGAAGCCCCTCAATGAACTGATAAAAGCCAGTGTGGCCGTTTCGAATGGTGACCGCAATACCAGGGTGGAAATACGCCCAGATCAGCTGGACGATATAATGATGGTATCCCTGGCTTTCAACGATATGTTGGACAATCTGCAAACAGCCACCACAGAATTGGAAAACTGGTCGCAGCAACTGGAGTATAAAGTTCAGAAGAAGTCCGAAGAACTGGGGGCAGCCCAGAATGAACTCATCACCATTGAACGCCTTGCTTCGCTGGGCAAGCTGTCCAGCTCGGTCGCCCACGAGATAAATAATCCCCTGGCAGGAATATTGGTATATACAAAGCTGGTTTACAAACAGTTGAACAATCCCGAGCTGACTGAAGAAAAGCGGAATCAGATGCTCAGGTATCTGCATTTGATAGAAACGGAGACCAAACGTTGTGGGGACATTGTGAAAGGGCTGCTGGATTTTTCGAAAAAAGACAAGGATAATTTCGAACCAAGAAATTTACACGTCCTTATGGCGGAAACCCACGAGTTGATGATGCATACGATGAAGATCGCAGACATCAGTTTCCGGACCGAACCGACCGCAGCACAGGACTTAATCTACTGCAGCCCCAACCAGATCAAGCAATGTTGTATGGCGTTGCTGGTCAATGCAACCGAAGCGGTGGGGGAAAATGGGGAGATTGTGGTAAGAACATCCAACCCTGATCCTGACAGCATTAAGATTGAGTTAAGCGACAATGGGATTGGGATATCTCAGGAAGACATTCCGCACATTTTCGAGCCCTTTTTCTCAACCAAGCAGGAAGCCCACGGAATTGGGCTCGGACTGTCGATCACGCACGGAATCATTCAAAACCATAACGGGAAAATCTCGGTGACATCAGAGCTGGGTTTGGGAACGACCATATCCATTGTTTTTCCATTGGTTAAAACATAAGGAGGTATTATGATGGAAAAGAAGATATCCATTCTTGTGGTTGATGACGAAGAAAGCGTACGCGATTCCCTGAGTAACTGGTTTATGGAAGATGGTTATGAGGTTGCCTGCGCCGAAAATGCCAAGGTAGCCCTTTCCATCCTCCAGAACCGGGACTACGGCATTGTGCTTGCCGATTTGAAAATGCCGGGGATGGATGGGCTGGAGATGCTGCGCAGGATCAAGGCATTGAACAACGAGGCCATCGTGATCGTAATGACAGCCTTTGCCACAGTAGATACGGCGGTGAAAGCCTTGAAGGATGGGGCATACGACTACATTACCAAGCCTTTCGACCCTGATGACCTCTCCCATCTTATTCGCAATGCTTCACGACAGCTTGCCCTCAGCCACGAAAACGAAACCCTGAAACACAGGGTGGACACCCTGGAGAACGTGGAGGACCTGATCGGTAAAAGTGAGGCCATCAGAAAAGTCCTCAGCATCGTGGAGAGCGTGGCACAAAGCAATTCCTCTGTCATCATTACCGGGGAGAGTGGTACGGGCAAAGAGCTAATTGCCAAGGCTATACACAGCAACTCACCCCGCAGGTACTATCCTATGGTGAGTGTACATTGCGGGGCCCTGACGGAGAGCCTGCTGGAAAGCGAACTGTTCGGGCACGAGAAAGGGGCCTTTACCGGTGCCATCTATAATCGCAAGGGCAGGTTTGAAATGGCCGACAGCGGAACCATCTTCCTGGACGAGATCGCAACCATCTCCGTAAAAATGCAAGTGGAACTGCTGCGTGTGCTCGAAACCAAATGCTTTACACGGGTGGGAGGCAATAAGGAGATATCTTCCGATTTCAGGATTATCTGCGCCACCAACCGCGACCTTAAAAACCTGGTGGAAAAAGGAGAATTTCGGGAAGATTTGTACTACCGCCTGAATGTGGTGAACATTCACGTGCCCCCCTTGCGCGAGCGCGTGGATGATATTCCGATGCTGACAGATTACTTCATCCGCAAATACTGCACTTCGATGAACAGGCCGCTAGTCAGCATCGATCCTTCTGCATTGAAACGCCTGATGGAGTATTCCTTCCCGGGAAACATCCGCGAACTGGAAAATATGATCGAAAGGGCCATTGTGATCGGTAACGGAAAAAAAATCAGCCTGAAAGACCTGCCATTGTCCCAAAGTGAGGTGGATTTGGAGATAACAACGGAAAGTCTGAATGAGTTTGAAAAAGCATTCATTCGCCAAATCCTGGGCAAGTATAAATGGAACATTTCCAGATCTGCCCAGGCCCTGAAAGTGGACCGTGTTACGCTTTACAATAAAATCAAAAAATACGGTCTCAAATCGCCCGGTAAAAACAAATAGCCCATCGTCCTGCGGTATCACCCAGACGCTGGTAAAACGGATGACAAAAAAATGGGATGGCCTGTGGGATTCTTAAGAGGAAATGGCCCTGGCCTGACAGCATCGCAGTATGGAGCGTAACACCATCGTCCTCTACTCATTCGCCCACTTCTCCAGAGAACTCCTTGAGACGCTCTCAGAGGCAGTTAAGTTTGAGTACCACTGCCAGGTTAAAACCCGCGAGGTCTATTTAGATCTCACTGAGTACTTCGATCCAAAGCGTCGGCAGTACAATGGGGACAGCCTGCTCAAATGGGTGGATGCGATGCACACGGCCGGGAGTGTCAAGCTGGTTGGCTTGTTCAATGTGGATATATTCATCCCGATTCTGACATATATTTTCGGGCAGGCCCAGTTCGGGGGTCGCACGGCCATTGCTTCAGTATATCGCCTGAAGAATGAGCGTTATGGTATGAAGAATGGCGAACAGATTGTGATCGAGCGCTTTACCAAAGAAGTGATCCACGAATTGGGGCATACCTTCGGGCTCGCGCATTGTTATGACCCGCATTGTGTGATGCGTTCGAGCACTTATGTGGAAGACATTGACCAGAAAGACCGGGGCTTATGCAAAAAGTGCCAGTCCCTGGCAGGATTGGACCGACTGACTCCCCCCTTGTAACAGTGTGGAGTTTGAAGGATGAGTGTGAACCTCAGCAAGAGCATAGAGCAAGAGCATACAGTTTCCACACTCTTGCTGTATGCTGTTGCTCTTGCATAAAACACATAAACTTAGGAAGTTCAGGGTCCGTAGCGTGGACGCTACGGCATCAGAGCTCTTACTTTTTCACCAGCACCCTACTGGCAAATAAGCCATTGCTGGCCTGGATCTTGATCAGATACTGTCCGGCGGAAAGCTGATTAACATCCAACTGTATTTGATGATCACCTACTGGAAAGGATTTCTCCAAATTGCGCTCGATTAGCTTACCCTGCAGGTTGTAGATTTCGAACGAAATTCTTTCGTTTTGGAGAAGGCTGATTTTCAAGTTGATTATATTCGAAGCAGGATTTGGCCAGATTGAAGACACTTTAAACGCTTCTGAAACCGGAGATAGCTCTGTGATGCCTATTGACGCGCTGGAACAAGTTTGAGTTTTTGCGACATACACAGCAGGGATGCCGCTCCTTCCATCCGACCAAACCGAATAAGTGTAACAGCCGCGCTTTACAGAAGAATTGTAATCACCATAAAAGCCACTTCCTGCAAAAGTAGAAGGAACACTTGAGATATTCACCACTGTGTCAAAACTAGCTCCGAAATCGCTTGATTCAGCTAAATAGTAATTTGATTCCCCTGAGATCTTATCGATGGTGTACCAACTAATGGCAACAAGGCCGCTATCGGCAGCAACAGTGGGGAAAAAGTGAAAGACATCAATCGAATCCACCAAAAAATTACCAAACTCAAAAGGAGGCGAAAAACTCTGACCCCAATTGTTAGAATATGAAAAATATGCCTTAGAGATGTTAGAGACTGAGTCAACTAAATCTGTCCATACAATGTATACGTTATTGCCATCCACAGCCAAACTGGGTGCTGCGTTTTCCCGATTATGCACTACAATATTAGAAGAAACTATCTGGTTTGGAAATAATAACCCCCCGGTAGCTACCTGAACGGGAGGGCTGAATGTTTGCCCTCCATCATTGGATACGGTATGATAAATAAAGCCTTCGCCAACATCACTGGTTAAATAAGCACAAGAAAGATGAACACGACCATTTTGGTCCACCTTCAAATTTACAAATTGTGAGTACTCTCCATTGAGGCCAAGGGGAATAGCCGTAACAACATTAATCGTATCAAACGCATTAGAATTAGCAGCTTTGGTTAAGACAATTTGACCAGCTTGCGTGGTCAGCGCGCCCCCAAAATATATCGCACTGAGGTATAAATTTCCGTCATAAAGCCCCCCGGAATTATCTACTTCCATCCATTCACGGTCTAGTAAGTCTGCCGAAAACAGATTACGCCCACCGTAAACTCTGTGCACATTGAGCGGAGGTACGATAAAACTGCTGCCGGTATCAATGGAATAAACAAAAAGCATATCTGCGATAGCATTTACAACAGTGCCGTGAGCATAGATATAAGTCAAATAAAGCGTGCCATCTTCATCAAATGCCGAATAGGGTCACCCCAGCCAAATATATAATCACCAGGAAAAACCTGATCCAGGGCCGCTTCTGAGTCAAAGCTGCTTTGAGTCCAACTAGCTCCTGCATCGGTAGAGATGAAAACCGGAAAACCCTGACCAGACATATAGGCTAAAGCCAGAATATTCGGGTTTGTAGGATGAATGACAATATGCGGTTCTGCTCCATCGCCGAACAGCGATTCAGATTTGTTTTGTAAACTGTCGGTAGACCGCTGCTTGGCAGCCTCAAGATATTCTTCCATTGCCGCAATATCTTCAGCCGTGGCCTTACCCTCATACTGTTTGATCATAAAGTTCCGGATGGTGGTATCACGAACCTTTTCATCCAAAAAATCATACATAGGAAAAGAGGCTTGCCCCCATATTTGACAGGTAAGAAAGAGTAGCCCGATGACTAAACCAGAAAGCTTTGAACTTTTCATAAGATTACAAGTAAAGTTTGATAACGACAAACATACACTTCTCTTAGAAAGTTCAGTAGTAAATAAATATTCATTGTTGTTGGCTTTCAGTGGCTTGTATTCAGGAATCGACAGCCCTTTGTAAAATCGTTTTGGTGGCAGCCATCTTCGATTAAGGCGATCTTTCGTTCACAACTCTCAATCAAGCTGTATTCCGCAGAGCTTGTTTATGATAAGCATAAAACATTGCTAAACAGAGTTATACAGCTTTGACCAGGTACAGGTCGACCTGAATGGATTATCTGAAGGGGTGCATATCCTCACGCTAAACGACCGTCTTGGCAAAAGCACACATAAGAAAGTGATCATCCGTTAGGAAAGCTTAACATAGGAACTTACACTACACAGAACGACAGGTCATTTTGAAGAAGGCCAGAGGCCGACTGAGAGATGGCCTGTCTTTTTTCAAGGCTAGGCAGTAGCGTTTTAGGCTTTGTAACACTCTACCCTGGACTTCAGGCTGAAGATGCGCGCGAGCTGGAATCCGGAGGATGCTTCCTAAAAACCCCTCCACACTGCACCTTTACCCTGAGGCTCTCGAAGGGTCAAACTCAGCAAGAGCATAGAGCAAGAGCATACAGTTTCCACACTCTTGCTGTATGCTGTTGCTCTTGCCTGCCCGCCGGCAAGCGGGCTCTTGCATTAAACACATAAACCAGCGAATTGCTTGAATAAAGTCCCCTTGAGGGTGGAAACAGGGGGGGTGTTGCGCAGGCGCCGACAGCTTGATCACTGCACACTCACCAGACCCATTGAGGCCTCAATAGGGTATTTACCCAATGAAGCTTACCTTTGCACCGCAAAAAACCACCTTACAATGGATTTTTCTTTCACCCAGATCGTCAACACCACCCTTATCCTTTTTTCCGTCATTGATATCACGGGATCTATTCCCCTGATCCTGGATTTGAAATCCAAGGCCGGCCATATCCAGCCAGGAAAAGCCACACTTGTGGCAGGGGTGATTATGATCGTCTTCCTTTTTGTGGGAGAATCCATCCTCAAACTGCTCGGTGTGGACCTGCCTTCTTTTGCCATTGCCGGATCCTTTATCCTCTTCTTCCTTGCACTGGAAATGATCCTGGGTGTCCGCCTCTACAAGGATGTAGAGCCCGAAACTGCCTCCATTGTCCCGATCGCTTTCCCCCTGATTGCCGGAACAGGAACCCTGACCACCCTGCTCTCTATCCGGGCAGAATACAGTGTGGAGAATATTATTGCCGGAGTACTGGTCAACCTGCTGCTGATCTTTATCGTTCTGAAGAATACCGAACTCATAGAAAGAATACTGGGAAAGAACGGGCTCAATGTGCTACGGAAGATTTTTGGAATCATCCTTCTTGCCATTGCCATCAAGCTTTTCAAATCGAATATGTTTTTCTGATTTCAGCAGTAACCCTTCTTCTATCCCCGAAACGATAGAATCATAACCCAATGTTAAAATAAACTTAAGCCAGGCTTAACTTCTCCTTTCTTCCTGAGATTTACCTTGCCGTTCCAAAAGTCACACAGAATGGAAAATGAAATCCGACAGGTATCCAGGGGATTACAAGGTCTTTTTGCCTCCGCAACCGACATATACATCAACACAGAACTCAAAGAATGTGAGGTGCAGATTTCTGTGGATGAATTCCGTGGTGAAATAGGAGAACGGCTCGTGGATTCCAATGTGCACTTTTTTATGGTGGATTACTGGGACACCTATCCCTATAAATATGTATTCAGCTATACCCTGAAGAAAGTTGAAGAAATGGCCTGACCTCCTTTCCCGGCAAACTCCCTCTCCCTCTCCCTCTCCCTCTCCCTCTCCCTCACAACACACTATGCTGAAAACCAGATGAAATCCTACCTTTGCCCATCCATTAAAATGATCTTGAGATGATGACCAAAATAAGCCTTGCTGCACTACTCTTCCTTGCCTTTTCGGGAATGACTTCCTGTCAGCTGGACCGCTCCGCTGCCGGCGAAAAAGAGGCCTGGGAAGACGAAGCGGAGTTCAAGGAAGCGAAGAGCTTCCAGGATAGAATCCTTGCTGAAGTTTTTGCCTCGGTAGAAACCGATCCTATGCCCGGGCAGCCTGGAGTTGATGCTGCCGATGACCCTGCCGTTTGGATTCATCCCTCCCATCCCGAAATGTCTCTCATCCTCGGAACCAACAAAAAGGGAGGACTTGCGGTATACAATTTGAAAGGACAAGAAGTTGCCTATCATCCGCTCGGCACCCCCAATAATGTGGATGTACGTTATGGTTTTGCACTGAACGAAAAAAAGGTCGACCTGGTCGGCTTCTCGGATCGCAGCATCAAGGGCTTTCGCATATTACTGATCGACAGCACCGGACAGCTTAAGGAAGTTGAAGGGGGGGTATATTCCTGCGATACTTCTATGATCGATGAAGCATACGGCTTTTGCCTCTACCACCACACGCAAACATCACAATTCTATGCCTTCCTGAATGGGAAAAACGGGAAGATCGGCCAATACCTTATTCAGGCCGATTCCATAGCGGCGCACCTTGATATTCAGCATATCCGTACCCTGGAAGTGCCTTCCCAGCCGGAAGGAATGGTGGCCGACGATGAAATGGGCGTGCTCTATGTCGGGGAAGAAGGCGCGGGGATATGGCGCTTCCCCGCCATTCCCGGCGATGGGGATCTTGGTCGAATGATTCATCAGTCATCAATGAACGAGAATCCCGATATCCGTTATGACTTAGAAGGACTTGCGCTTTATTACGCCCCCCAAGGCCTGGGCTACCTTATCGCTTCAAGTCAGGGAAGCTTCTCCTATGCCGTTTTTAAAAGGGAAGCCGGGAATGCCTACGTGGGTAGCTTCAAGATAGGGAAAGGAGAAAAAACTGACGGCACCGAAGAAACCGATGGACTGGAGGTGGTGAATGTAGCTCTTGGCCCTGACTTTCCTTTCGGGTTGCTTGTGGTTCAGGATGGCTTTAATTATGATGGAGACAGTTTGCTGCCGCAAAATTTCAAGCTGGTCCCCTGGGAGCAGATACATCAGGCTTTGGAACTCACCACACCGCTGGCTCCCGATTACCGGGGCCGGACCGCACCTTAAACAGGATATGCTTCCAGCCCTCCGGGCTACAGTACTTGCTTTTCAGCCGGGATGATCGATTGATAGTATACGACCTGCCATCTACCCTGGTGATCCTCGGCCAGGGCCGACAGGCTCTCTACCCAGTCACCCGAATTCATATACACCATTCCCTGGATATCTTTGATGGCAGGCTGATGAATATGGCCACAGATAATCCCGTCGTAATGGCGGGATTTTGCATAGCGCACCATCACTTCTTCAAAATCCCCGATGTAATTCACCGCCAGCTTCACTTTGTGTTTGACTTTCTGCGAAAGGGAATCGTAAGGGAGTCCCTGCAGGCGGCGCTTCCGGTTATGGCGCTTGTTTAGCCACAAGAGCAGCTTATATCCAAGATCGCCCAGATGCGCCAGCCACTTATAATCGCGGGTGATCACATCAAAGATATCGCCGTGGGTCACAAAGAAACGCTTCCCGCCGGATTCCAGTTCCATATCCCGAACTATCCGGAAATTCCCGGTTTGGAGTGGAATCACATTGTCCAGCATCTCATCGTGATTTCCCCGCACATAAACCACCTTGGTCTTGTGCTCCTCCATCATTTTGAGTATCCGGCGGATGATACGGGTATCCCTGGTGCGCCAGCTTCCACGCCGGCGCAGGTGCCAGACATCCACAATATCCCCATTCAGAATCAGGGTATCACAACTGTTGTGTTTTAGAAAGGCCGCCAGCTCACGTGCTTTGGTATCTCGGGTACCAAGATGAATATCGGAGAGAACCAGGGTACGATAATGCATCATTCCACTTGCTTGAGCTTACACAAACGCACAGGACGGTCGTACCACTTACAGGCGTACTGGTACACCTCTTCAAATCTTTCGGGATCCCATTGACGGTCATCCACAATATACAGTGCGTCGGCCGGAAAATCCGATTCCTTCCGCCTCAGTATTTCCTGCCTCTCATTGGTGATGTAAAACAAGTCGGACTCCTGCAAAAGGCAATTGTTCTTATAGATATACAATTCCTTTCCCTTGGCCTTCTGCGTCAGTCCCAATACTCCTTCCTTATACTTCATTTGTCCGGCTGCCCTTTCAGGCAGCACCAGGAAATTGAAAATAATCCGAAAACCAAGGAGAATAATGATGAGCGAAAGGAAACGGAGCCTGGGCCTTCTGATCATCAGAAGATAAACAGGGATGAGCAATAGCCAGAGCGGTAGTGTTTTCAACCAAAGCTCCGGGATGTTCCTGAATGCGGATAGCAGCGGCAATAGGGGTATTCCGGCCATCAGCAATCCTGTAAGAATGACAAAGGTATAAGCAACAATCCGGGAGGTTCGCCCCCTAGGTGATCCCGCTGTGGATGCTTCTTTTTCAGTGTGCGAGAAGTGCATCAAGAGGGGGAACAGGAGTGGGAGGAACATAAAAAAGTAGCGCGGAAAAACGCCGGGAGATACCCAGTAAACCGAAATATTGGCCAGAAACACAAGACTGATATACTTCAAATACGGATGGGCAGCTATTTCTTTCCACAATCCTTTCCTGAAAAGAAAAACCACCAGCAATGTCCAGGGGGCAAAGTGGTATAAAAATTCAAAAGGGAAAAGGAATAAATGGATCAGGGTTTTCCAGAATCCGTGTTGCACGCCGGTTCGCTGGGTACTTTGATCAAACAGGGGGGCAAAAAGTTCAGGAAGGCTGAGAGCATTATTTCGGAGGTAGACAAAGTAGTATCCCCCGATGAGTAGCGCAAAGACCATCATCCCGCCAAGATGGCTCAGGCTGAAGAAGCGCTTCCAATCCTTGTGATAAGCGAAGAAGACCAAGAGGGTAATTCCTTGAAAAACAATGGCGGGAAAGCCTTTCATCATAAAAGCGATGGCGGCAAGGAAGTAGGAAGCAAAAAAGAGAAAGTGGAAATTTGAACGCTGGTATTGATGGAACACCACCATAAAAAGCCAGTAGATCACGGCGGCGTGGGCGATATCGATCAGGCCGAGGAAGGAGTCGAAAAAGAGGATACGGCCGCTGGTGAGTACCATCAGGCTGAGCAGCAATGCCTGCGACCTGCCAAAGTGTTTCCGGTTATAGTAATAGATCAGCGCCATAAAGCCCATCAGAGAGAGCACACTGGTGAGGCGCAGCGAGCATTCTGAAAAGGCTCCGGACAGCAGAGAAATGCCCACAACCATCCAGTTGAAGAAGGGGGGTTTGTAATAATACAACTCACCCGAAAGCGTGGGTGTAACATAATCGCCTGAGAGGTACATCTCGAGGGCCACCAATACCCGAATGGCTTCGTCGTTGACTGCAAAAAATGGATTCAATCCGAGATGGATCAACAGGGCAGGCAGCAGCAGGATGAAGGCAAGGAGAAAAAGAATACTTTGAATAAAGCGGTCAGATTCAGGCCATCGCATTGTTAGTCAGATTAGGTGATAAAAGCTGCAAGGTAGGCCTTTCTGATCAAAGGAAATGTCGGACAGAAGCTGCCATAAGAGGAAATTGCGTTAAAAAATCAATAATTTTTTTCCGTTTTCAGGGGGTGAAAACGTATATTTCAGCAACAAATGGAATTGCCGTGCCCCCCAATGGCCCAGACGACATAAATGAATTGGAAATGCAGCTTTTGCAGCACGATCCTGCTGGCTTGATGCTGCGTTACCGCTCCATTGTGGATACCATTGTACAGATGCAGATCAATGAGGGCAATATTCCAAGAAAGGAGAAGGAAGAGTTTGTGCATCACATCCTGGATGCTTTTCTGCAGCGCTTGCCAAATATACTTTCACAGTATAACCGAAGGGCTCTTTTGCGTACATACTGCGCTGCTGTTTTCAGGAATTTGTGCAAGGACCGCATCAGGCAGTATCACCGGCAAAGTGCTCCGCGTTTGCTGCGGGAATCTGATATGCCGGCCTATAATAATCCCGATCCCCTGAGTAATCTGGCCATCAAGGAGGAAGTTCTTCTATTTGGGAAGGTATTCTCTCTCTTTACCCGAAAGAAAGCCAAGGCTACTCTTTTTCTGAAAGCCTATTTCCGGCTTCCCCTGGACAGGCAGGATTTACTCAACTACCATCCCGGACTGTGTGCGGAAGAGATTGCGCATTGGATTCGCGATTTATCTGTCGGGGAAGACGAGGAAAACATCCGGCTATACCGGATACTGGGGAAGCTGAGCAGGAAAGCCGAAGGGAAAAGTGAATCAGCGGAGGCGGTACGCAAATGGATACGGGCCAGGCTGAAAGACCTGGTCAGATGTATGAACACTTCCCGCGATACCCGGCATACTATAGAAACAGTAAGACTTCTGGCCGAGCGCCATTTCTGCACGTCTGAAGCAAATGCACCCGAATTACTCACTGCAATGCAAGGGAAAGAATGAAAGACCTGATAAAACATAATAGTCCCGTCACATTTTTTTCGGGGAACCACCTGAGCGAAGAAGGCCTGGCTCTGGCTGCTGAAGCGATGGAGCAGGAGTATTTTGATGGACTTCCGGATGAGATTCAGGATCATCTTGGTGAATGTCAGGAATGCCGTGAAGGGGTAAGTGAAATCTATCAGATTATACAGCAAAGCGGAATGCAGAATGAAGGGCATACCGGCCCTTTCCGCCCTGAGGGCGATGGGCATCCTTTGGCTGCCCACCGCCTGAGCTGGTTAAAATATGCCGCTGTTTTGCTCATCCTTGTCTCCGCTCTGGGATACGTATGGCTTCGCCTGGCCAATCCGGAGCACCCTGCCATCCTTAGGGTGGCTGCTTTTCTGGGCATTGAGTACTATGATTCCTTTGCCCCCGATCCACTGGTGGAAACCCTGGTGGGTGCAATATTCCGTGAGGATGGTTTTCAACTTCTTGCCCCTGCTGCCTCCGATACCTTTGCTCCTGGAGACTTTCTGCAGCTGCAATACACAGGATACCATTCCCTTTCCCTTCACTTTGAGCTGATGAATAACCGGGGAGAGCCCGCACTTTCGGATCAAGTGAAAGGAGGGGCAGTAATACTGCACCTGCCGGATGATCCAGGCTTGTATTATTGGAGGCTGAGCAATGGGAATGAATTGCTCTTTCTGGGACGTCTTATTCTGACAGATTCCGGGAACAGGTGAATATCGCAACAGCTTGATCAGCGCTTCAGGCTGGTATCCGGCTCAGCATATTTTCCCTTTCGGGGGTTCTTGCCGAAAACGGAAAAATGCAGGTAGCGGTCAGGGTTCAGCCGCATATCCTGTAACAACAGATCTAAATCCTTGGAGGCATTCTCCAGTCGATGATACAATTGGTCATCATTAACCAGCATACCCATTGTCCCTTCTCCCCTGGCAATGGAAGCAGTGATCTGTTCAACTTCCTTCATCACGGCATTGGTTCGCATCAGGGTGCCCGCCACATCAGCTCCGGCAATGCTGTCGGTCAGCTCATTAAGATTAGTGAGTATATTGGTCACAGACTCATTGTTGTTTCTCAGGTTCAGGGTGATGGCTTCGGTATGGGCGATGATGTTTTCCAGGCGCGTTCGTTGTGTTCCCATCAGGGTGTCGAGTGAAGACGTTGTACTGCGCAAATGCTCGATGGTCTTCTGAATGCTCCCGATGCTTTCCTGGAGGTTGGAGCGCAGGTTTTCGTTGAAAATCAAACTAATGACCGTCACCATCGAATCCAGGGACGCCATCAGGTCTTCGGCTTTCTTTTTCAGGGGTGCCACCTGCAGGTTCACCTCTTCCTGCAGGCTTTTTTGAATATCTGAGGGCAGGGTGTCTCCACTTTGGCAGAAAACCCCGGCATCACCCAGTCTGAGGTTGATTTCTTTTGAGCCAAGCAGGTCACTGCTGATGATTGCAGCCACAGTATTTCGAGGTATGCCGAAAGGCTCGGTGATCAGCATTTTTACGACTATCCTGCCGCTGCCGTCGGGATGAAAGCGCACGGTTTCCACCTGCCCGATCTTGACCCCGTTCAGGGTCACCGGGCTGGAGTTGTTCAGCCCGTCCACGCGATCATAGACAGCATAGTAGGAAGTCTGGGTCTGAAAAAGGCTGGAACCCTTCAGAAAGTTCACCCCCCAGATAAACAGCGCCAGGGCCACCAGGAAGGTGAGACCGATCCAGATTTCTTTCGCAAACTTCATTGCTTTATGCTTTTTATGATTATTCTCCGCTTTCTTTTCGTGCCTCTGTCA
This sequence comes from uncultured Lentimicrobiaceae bacterium, assembly GCA_964590645.1. Taxonomy (GTDB): domain Bacteria; phylum Bacteroidota; class Bacteroidia; order Bacteroidales; family JAGNHN01; genus JAGNHN01. The sequence continues at coordinate 28,877 of CAZPYJ010000002.1, read as the reverse complement.
GGGCAATCCTTCTCCCGTCTTTCAGGGCAATCACAAAGGCATCGTTAAACCCGCGGTTTTTGATTTGTTGCAGCACGCCCATTGCTTCTGCGTATGTAGCCAGGCCACCCAGGTAATATTTATAAGCCCCTGCGTGTAAGTATTCCTTCAGGGGTGTAAGCCCGTGAAAATCCGGTTCATCTGCAGACAAGCGCACGGAGGAACTTCGAACCTGCACCCCGTATTCCAATCCTCCGGGCAGTGCCCTGCTTTCTTCGGACTGCGGTTGGGCAGGCTTTTCACTGATGATTGGCCTTGAGGCTTCTTCCTGCATTTTGTTTTTGTTGGCGAGCCATTCGCGGTACTCTCTTAAAGCACGGTAAATGGCCGATGCGATGTACGACTTTCCTTCATCACTGGCCAGAAAGGCTTCCTCCTGCGGATTGGATAAAAACCCGGCTTCCACCAGAATACCGGGCATTGTGGTTTTGTATAAAACCAGAAAACCAGCCTGCTTCACTCCCCGGTCCACCCTGCGGGTGCGTTCCCTGAACTGATCCTGCACCCGCCGGGCCATCTCCAGGCTTTGGTTCAGATTGGCGTTCTGAAAGAATGAGAAAAGGATATACGCTTCAGGCGAATTGGGATCAAAGCCGTCGTACTGTGCAGAATAATCGTCCTCCAATAAAATAACTGCATTCTCTTTCTTGGCCACTTCCAGGTTAGCATCACTTTTATGCAAACCCATTACCCAGGTTTCGGTCCCCATCGGGTTGCTGCTTTTGGAGCCGTTGCAGTGGATGGAGATGAAAAGATCGGCGTGTATTTCATTGGCAATCTGTGCTCTCTTATGCAATTCCACAAAAACATCTGTTTTGCGTGTATAGATGACCTCCACGTCCGGCATATTCTGGTTAATATAGGCCCCCAGCTTCAGGGCAATGTCCAGAACGACATCTTTCTCCTTCAGGAACTTTCCCGGCGCACCAGGGTCGTGCCCGCCGTGCCCGGGGTCGATGACTACCCGGAAAGGTTTGTCCCCTCCACCCGCTGCCATCAGGCTTAGGGTACACAGGATAAGAAAGCAGGTCAAGAATCGTTTCACAAGATTTTCAGTAATTTTAGACTGCTTATGTTAATTTTGCCCGCCTGGCCGTCTTTGCATTTCCCAATGCCGGGTTTTTGTGTAAGCGCCTCCGGCCGCGATGCCTGATATTGCAAAAATACGATTTTGTTGGAACACTTGAATCACAGATTGAAATGCATTTACAGGCGAAGGGCGCAATGCTTTTGTGCGCTCCTGCTGATATGCTTGCTGCCATTCCATCTCGAGGCCCAGGTTGAGGATCGTTTGCATCGCATTGCGGATACCATCATCGTACCAGACTCAATCCTGCTTCGCGCAGTAAACCAAATGCCGGACAGTTTGGCACCGGATACGCTGTCCATAGGAATTACCCCCCCAGCTAAGTCACAGCGGAAAGAGAGCCTCAGCTCCAAAGTGGAGTATCGCGCGCAGGACTCTATCCGTTTTAATATGGAGGAGAAAAGGGTTTACCTCTATACCGCCAGCCAACTGGATTATGAGAAAATTGAACTGAAGGCGGATTTTGTGCGCATTAACTTTGACGACAAAGTGCTCTATGCCAGTGGCCTGCCTGATTCTACCGGTAAGTTGCAAGGCAAGCCTGAATTCTCTGAAGAGGGAGAAACATTCCGTTCTAAAGAAATGTATTACAACTTCGACTCAAAGAAAGGCCTGATATACGAAGTGATCACCCAGGAAGGAGACGGATTTCTGCACGGGACAGTCATCAAGAAGCTTCCCAACGATGAGATCAATATCCAGTACGGGAAATACACCACCTGTAACCACGAGCATCCCCATTTTGAGTTCCGCTTTACCAAAAGCAAAGTTATTCCCAATAATAAGATCGTCACAGGTCCGGCCTATCTTGTCATCGAGGATGTGCCCACACCCCTTGTCATTCCATTTGGCTTGTTTCCCAATAAGAAGGGGCAACGCAATGGAATTCTGATCCCCACCTATGGTGAATCGGCCAACCGGGGGTTCTTTTTCGAAAACTTTGGGTATTACCTTGGGATCAATGATTACCTCGACCTTGAGCTGCGTGGAGACATATACACCCGCGGGAGCTGGGCAGTAAAAACCCGGTCTTCTTACAAAAAGCGCTACAAATACGATGGCTCTGTGGGCTTGCGCTATGCCATCAATATCACCGGAGACCCCGGTTCAGCCGATTACAGTAAAAACCGGGATTATGCCATCAACTGGCGCCATCAGCAAAGCGACAAAGCCCGGCCCAACAGCAGGTTCCAGGCGAATGTCAACATTGTCAGCAACAAGTTCAATCAGTTTAATCCCACCTCGGCCAACGATTATCTGAGCAATACCTTCCAGTCGAGCGTCAGTTATCAAACCTCTTTCTCCAACCGCTATTTCCTCACTGCATCCCTGAATCACCGGCAGAATGTAATCACCGGCGACTTTGATATGACCCTGCCAGAGCTGAGCTTCAATGTGAACCGATTCTATCCTTTTCGCCGGAAAGAGCAGACAGGCAGGCCCAGGTGGTATGAGAATATCAGTGTTCAATATAAGGTGAACGCAAGGAATCAGCTTCAAACCCTTGATACACTTCTTTTTACACCCGGAATGTGGGAGGATCTCAAGTCAGGGGTGCAGCACAGTGTGCCCATTTCGAGTACCATCAAAGTGATGAAGTACTTCAATCTTACCAATTCGGTCAACTACAACGAAAGATGGTATTTCAAAAGGATCAGCCAGGACTGGATCAATGATACCCTGATCCTTAATGGGGATACCACAGTGGGCTACCTGCAGCGGGATACCTCCTCGGGCTTTTATCCGGTACGTGATTTCAGCTTTAATTCCAGTCTGTCCACCCGTATATACGGAATGCTCCGGTTCAAGAGAGGTCCCGTTACAGCCTTGCGCCACGTAATGAATCCCAGCCTGTCCTTTTCCTATACCCCGGATTTCTCCCGCGAATCCTGGGGGTATTTCGACCGCTATACCAATCAGTCCGGCCAGGAGATACAGTACAGCTATTTCGCCGGCGGAATGTATGGTTTGCCTCCTTCCAGCCGCTCCGGACGGATTTCGTTCAGCCTGGGAAACAATCTGGAAATGAAAGTGCGCAACCGCAAGGACAGCCTGACTGGGATGCGCAAGGTAGTCCTGATAGAAAACCTGAATTTTGCCACAGCCTACGACCTGGCCAAAGATTCCCTGAACTGGTCCAACCTCTCGGTAAGCGGACGCACCACCCTCTTTAAAAACCTGATCCTGGGATATGCCAGCAGCTTCGACCCATACATTGTTGATTCTACGGGTAGGCGCAGAGATCAGTTTGAGTGGGACGTCAATCGCCGTCTTTTCCGTTTCAGCAATGCCAGCTGGAATGTCAGCCTGAGCTATAGGCTCAGTGCAGATCAGGCTAAAAAGCGGAAGACTTCTACGGAAGGCACAGAGGCAGAGCTGGAAATGATAAGGCAAAACCCGGAGGACTACGTTGATTTCACCATCCCCTGGAACCTGAGCTTCTCATATTCCCTCCGTTATCTTACCCGCTCAGAGCTTATCACCGAGCTACGCACCAATGAGGTTACCCAAAGCTTCGACTTCAACGGGGATGTGAACATAACCCCCAAATGGAAGGTAGGGTTCAGGTCGGGTTACGACTTTATTAACAAGGAGCTTTCCTATACTTCGGTAGATATTTACCGCGACCTGCATTGTTGGGAGATGCGCTTCAACTGGATTCCGAAGGGGCCCCGTAAGAGCTGGAACTTCACCATCAATGTCAAGTCTTCGATGTTGCAGGACCTGAAGCTGAACCGCAAGAAAGACTTCCGTGACTTTTAGCCATCTCTGGATGAGAAGGGAGCTAAACCAAATCCCCTCAGCCTTGTTCATCGATGTAATAACCATTAATACTTATGCGCGATGCAGTACTATTTCAGTAAGAATGTAAAAGGCGACTTTTTCGCCATCAGGGAAAAGACCATTGCACTCTTGAGGGAAGAGGGTTTTGCCATCAAGACGGAAATGGATGTCAGTGCCACCTTAAAGGAAAAGTTGGGAATCGATTTTAAAACCTACCATATCCTGGGGGCTTGTAATCCGGTTTATGCGCACAGAGCCCTTCAGGCTGAGGATAAGCTCGGCGTTTTGCTGCCTTGCAATGTCATCCTGATTGAGCAGGGGGAGGGGAACATTGAAGTAGCGGCGATGGATGTGGAGCAAATGATGGCAGGAATGGACAATGCCGAGCTCAAGGGAGTAGCTGCAGAGGTAGGCAACATTATGAAGGGCGTCCTGGCTCGTTTATGATCAGGAAGCTTTTCTATCTTTACACGGAAAAAGAATAGCCAAATGCGTTGGATGCTCCCTCTCCTTTTATGGGTGTTGATCGCCTGCGGTCCCATCGCCCAGCAACTCAGTCCGGATTCATACGCCACCGCAGTGGCCGGCGAATATGAGGGGCGTTTGCAGCAAAATGACCAAAGCTATCCCAATTGCGTTGTGACGCTCACGGCTGTGAGTGACTCCGTAGTACATATCTCGTTGAGCGAGGGACAAGGCGAATTTCTGGTGCGCCTCTCAGGGCCTTCCTCCACCGTACTCAGACTCTATTACAGAGAAGAACAGATCGGTACCCTGATTGCAGGGGTCTTGCAGTTTAAGCGACGCTTCGGGATGGATTACAATGAATATTTCAGCGGGAACAGAATCAAAGAAAAAGCGGAATAAGCGCGATAGGATCTTCTGCACACTTTTCTCAGGCCTGATCACCACCTGAAAATATCTGCAGCCTGTCGGGGACGGCGGGCAGATTTCCAGTCAAAGCCCTCCAGAAAGCGCATCTGCACCGGGAACTGGCTGGGTGGATACAGTACAGCCTCAGGTTGGGTATAGTAAACCATTTCCCATATCTTTCCATCTCTGAACCGCAGCGTAATGTCGCTGCTCACCGCTTTATTGATCCCCATCAGGCTTCCGTCTTCCTCGAGCACATAATACAAGGTTTCTGCATTGCCGAAGATTTTCATCTTATGCATTTCATTGTCCCTGAAAAAACCGGTCATAGACCTGCCTTTGAGTTGGTTGTATTGATGGGTATCTTCAAGGGCTGCGATGAAGGCATTTTGAAGAAAGAAGACTTGGTCCACTTTTTCATTCCGCATTTCAATCCGAATGCTATCGGAGTTCATCTGGTATTCCTCAGACCAGAGGACAGGATTGCCCAGCATCCAGATCAGGGAATCTTTCATCAGGTAGGACAGGGAGTCTGCCATTCCCTGCATATCAGTACGGAAGAATTTCATACGGTAATATGCATACAGGGCCTCGGTTTCTCCGGCAGTGTCAAACACGGCATAGAGGGTGTCGGCGTGAAGGTATAAGGAATCGGGTCCATCCGCAATGACAGCCTGGGCTGAATCGATGACCAGCGCTTTTCCGGCAGCCTCTTCATAGCGGGCAAACTGCCCGTAAATAATCAGGTCTTTGGCCGAATCCACCATTACCACATTGCGGTATGCTTCACCGGTTTCCAGCTTACGGTCATAGTAAAGGCTGTCGCCGCTCAGGGTTTGCTCCTTCATCAGCAGGCGGGCCCTGCGGCTGAAGCTGGAAATATCGAGGCGTGTATCGTACCAGCCTTTCCGGCACAAAATGGTGTTCTCCTCGCTCACGATTTCAGTCTCCCCGAAAAACTCAGCCAGCTCAGTCCGGGCATTATAATGCAGGGTATCAGAGGCAATGTCGTATTTTGGATTGTGAAGGCGAACACTGTCGCGGAAATAGAACTGCTTATCCGGGGTAAAATAGCGACCTCGTTTACTTACGAGCTTGTTCCTCTGGTCTACTATAACGCCCCCTCTCTCGTAGCGCGCGATCTTGCTGTTGCGGTCGAACTCCAGCTCCGGCGTTTCGAGGGTGGTGGTGTTATCCACCAGCCGGACATTGTCGAGCAAACGGGCGATGCGGGTTTTCCCATCATAAAACAGGGCATCTCCAAAGATATTCAGCGTATCATTCACCCTGATGCGTACATTTCCATAGGCTTCCACGTGGTTGGCCACTTCATTGAAGACAGCGGAGTCGCAATAGAGCAGGGCGGAATCGTGCTCAAAAAGTACGTTTCCGGTGACGATACGGACGTCGCTGCGTGCTTTATCAAAGGCCATCCGATCGGCCCGCTTCAGGTCTACCATCTTCTTCTGGGCCTGCAAGGCGTGCGTCGGCCACAGGCAAAGGGCGCTCAGCCATAGCCATAAGAGGGTATAGGATAATTTCATTTATCGTTTCGGGCTTCGCCCTTTCTCTGCATCGGCTGTTTACAACTCGGGGGCATCATCAATGGGCTTGCCCATCTTGTCAAAATATAAATAAACCATTTCAGGCAGATCCCGTTTGCGGGTGTAGAGTTCCACGTAATAATAATTGTTCCTGTCTTTCCGGATGACCTTCTCCGAATAGTCAATTTTGTATTTGGGATAGTTTTCCTCCACATACATCAGGATTGGCCGGTAAACCCTGTCGGGTTCCATTTCGGTTTTGGTGGACAAGAGCACGGCATCTTTGTCGAAGGTGGTGTGATGGAGCAGTTCGCGGTAATAGAAACGTGCAGTGTAATAGTCCTCCTCTTCCAGCCAGCTCAATTCTTCTGCACGGGGAAAGCGGCGTTCAAAATACTTCACCACATTATCCGGCACATTGGCAGCAGGCAGGGTGGTGCGGTCCTCGTAGTATACATCCTCTTCTTCTTCAGGTACTGAGCTTTTTTGCTTTGCAAAAAGGTCAGAAGGCACATTGTCTTCCAGCATATTCCCTTTGCGGTCGAAAAAGATATTGTATTTTTCCTGCATCAGTCCTTCCTTGCTGACGACGATGCGATAGACGGTGCCCCACTCCTGATCCTGTTCTATCACTGACTCTCTGATCTTAATTTCAGGATACTGTCCATAGATGTAGGTGGGAACCCCGGAAGGCAGCTCACTTTCTTTAATCTGGGCATCCTTCACTGGTCCACCGGCCAGGTCTTCCAGGTCTTCGTCCAACATATCCTCGAAGCCAGGGTCATACAGATCTGAGACGACCTCTTCTTCCTCCTCAGGCAGATCCGGTTCTTCCACTTTTTCAATGCGGCCGGTTTTGTCGAAAAACAGCTTGGTTACAGGGTTGTAATCAAGCCCCCTGATTTTCTGAGACAGTTCGACATAGTAGTTGGATGAGCGGTCATTCCGGGTGATTTTCTCGGCATACTCGAGGCTGTATGATCTGTCGTACTCTTCAGTGACGTAACGCATTACGGGTGCATAGATCCGGTCGGGATCCATTTCTTCCCTGCTCATCAGCCATTCTCCATCTTTGGAAAAATGGACTTCCCTCAGCAGGTCGCCCATAAAAAAGCTGGCGACATAATTGTTTGCAGCAGTATCCCATTCCAGCTCTTCCGCATTGCGGAAACGGCGGGTAAAGTTTGTCCTGACCTTTTCAGGCACCTGGCTTTCCGGGAAGCGTATTTCTTGTTCTGGTTCAGCTTCCTGGCCCTTTTCTTTTCTTGCCTTGGGTTCCTTCGTTTTTTTCTCCCTCGGGGCTACTTCGACTACTTCCTCCACCACCTGAAAATCCTCCCGGTGGAGAAGTTCTCCCATAGGATCAAATTTAAGTTCTGTGAGTTTGCCCTGGGCCAGTCCTTCCTTTCTGAGTTCGATGAAATAGAATTCCTCGCCATCTTCCTTCTCAATCAGTTCACTCCGGTAGAAGCTTACATTGGTAAATTTTTCATTGACATAGTTCAGCAGGGAGCTGGGAAGTTCGCGTGGATCGATGGGGAAAGTCGTTCTGAGAAATGATCCATCCGGAGCAAAGCACAGGTAGGCGTTGGCTCCATCCAGGCGCACCCGGGCCTGGTATTCATTTTCCACCAGCTCCCAGCCCCGTACTTTTAATCCATCGAAGGCTTTATTCAGGCTTTCGGTCACAGCCGGAGGTACATCGTCAGCATTCACCTTCTGACTGAAAAGGGGGATTGCGATCAGCAGGGCAATGAGAAAAAACAGTTGTTTCATTGGAGCAGGACTTAAGAAGCCCATAAATGTAAAAAATTCTCCCGTATGATGGTTTCTTCCCTGTCGGGCCCGCAGGAAAGCAGGGAAACGGGTGTATGTGTTTCGATTTCAATAAATTGAATATACTCCTGAAGGGCTGTGGGCAAGGCATCGAAGTGTGTGATCCCCCTCAGGGGCTGCTGCCATCCGGGTTTTGAAGCATAAACGGCTTCCAGACCGGGCTGAGCGAGCTCGAAGGGTAGCCGGGTATGCCTGTTTCCATCCAGTTCATAGGCCACTGCGGCTTTGACTTCTTCGAAGGAGTTCAGCACATCAGCTTTGGTTAGCAGGAGATGGGTAACCCCATTGAGCATTACGGCATACTTCAGGGCAGGCAGGTCGAGCCAGCCGCAGCGCCGAGGCCGGCCGGTGGTGCTGCCGTATTCATTGCCTTCATCCCGGAGTCTCTGGCCGGTTTCGTCGAGTAATTCGGTGGGAAAGGGTCCGCTGCCCACCCGGGTGCAATAGGCTTTGACAATCCCGAATACATTTCGGATACGGGAAGGAGCTACCCCAAGACCGCTGCAAACACCGGCAATGGTAGTATTGGAGGAAGTCACAAAGGGGTAGGAACCGAAATCCAGGTCGAGCAAAGTACCCTGTGCTCCCTCGGCCAGCACCTGTTTGCCTTCATCCAGTTGTTGGTTGATGAAGTATTCGCTGTCCACCAGGGGAAGATCTGCAATGCTGTCGGCGGCTTTGAGCCATTCAGCTTCATAGGCATCAAAACCAAAGGTGCGATCCAGCTGATACGCCTGAACATCAAAGCCAAGGAACCGGCATTGTTCTAGGTGCTTTTTTCTCAGGGCTTCATACTTCGCTTTGAATCCATCGCTCCGGATATCTCCGACGCGCAAACCCTGGCGTGAGGTTTTTTCGGCATAAGCGGGCCCTATCCCTTTGAGGGTGCTGCCGATACAATCTTTGCCTCTGGCTGCTTCCTGGGCGGCATCCAGCAGGCGGTGGGTAGGCAGGATCAAATGGGCTTTCCGGCTGATCAGCAGGTTTTGGGCCGGATCCAGTCCGCTCTCCCGCAGACGCAAAATTTCCTGCATCAGTATCAGGGGATCAATGATCACCCCATTCCCGATCAGGTTCATTGTTTGCGGACGGAAGATGCCCGAGGGAATCAGGTGCAGGATGTGTTTGCGGCCCTGAAAATGGAGGGTATGGCCCGCATTGGGTCCGCCCTGAAAACGGGCGACAATATCGTAATGGGGGGAGAGCACATCCACAATCTTTCCCTTGCCTTCGTCTCCCCATTGAAGGCCTAGCAGGACATCCAGTCCTTTCACACTACTCATAACGTCTTATTTTCCAGCAGGAATTTCTGACCTTTTAGCCGCCTTATCCTCACAACGGCCATAAAAAGTCAGGGAATGGTTTGTTACCTTCACACCCAGCAGGCGCTCCACCGAATTCTTGATCTCCTGTACTCTGGGGTCGCAAAATTCGAGCACCTTGCCGGTGTCCACGCAAATGAAATGATCGTGCTGCCCTGATCGGAAGCTTTTCTCAAACTGTGCACAATTGTTTCCAAATTGGTGTTTGATCACCAGGTTGCAGTCGAGCAGCAGCTCAATGGTATTGTATAAAGTGGCCCGGCTTACCCGGTATTTGTTGTTCTTCATCCGGATATACAGGCTCTCTATGTCGAAATGTCCGGGAGTAGAGTAAATCTCCTTCAGGATGGTATAGCGCTCCGGTGTCTTTCGGTGGCCGTTCTTCTCCAGGTACTCTGTAAAAATCTTCTTTACAGCATCAAGTGTATCGCTCTGGTTTTGATCCTTCATCAATGCCTCTGTTTGTGGCGGTAAATTTACCCAAATTTTTTTAATTTAAATTCAGTATAAATTACCTGCTGTCCAAAGCAAGGAAAACGCTGTCTATTCGGCTGGTAATTAATATAATAAAAAACTTTTACGGCGTGATTCGCGCTTGCTTCCGATAATGCCATCCTTGTTCATTCCTAAGGGCAAGGATGAGGATACGGGGGCTAAAATTGAGAGGGATGCGCAGGGAAGAAAGCTTTGGCACCTCCTCCCGGTAGAGGCAGCTTCCGTCCAGATTATACAGACAGACTTCGTGCAGGGGCAGGTCCGGGTTTAAAGCCTGGATTTGGAGATGCTCTGGCAATGACTGTACAAGGAAAGGGAAAGCCTGATCCCTGGAAGATGCTGCTCCCACCACAGAAAACCAATGAGCGAACTTGATCACATCCTTTCCGAGAAAAGCCTTTAACACCTGGTTTCCTGGCATATCAGCCATATAAACCTCCTGTTGGTCAGCCCGATGGAGATAAAAATCCCCATAGATCAAATATCTCCCGACAGGATGATACTGGGGAAACCCGGCTTGACTGCTAAAGTGCACCGATTGGGTGAAAGGGTCGTAATGGGTGTCGAAGTTCTCCATATACAACTTATCCATCGACACCAGGGGTTTGTAATAATTGGAAAAGGTATTGTAGTGAAAAAGGGAATCGAAGCCCATTGTGCTGGTATCAAGGGAAATAAGAGAGGTGCGCATCAGTGCGGTATAGTACTCTATCACGATATGAAGTCTTTCCTGCCCTGATGCATCCGGCAAGAGGTGCAGCCAGGTATTGACACCGCCAAAAGGAAAAGGCTTGGGGGTTGGCAGTATGGCAACAGCCTGGCCGGGCTGGTTCAGGTTTATAATGCGCAATTCATCAGGATACAAGACATAAAAATGCTGATCTGCGTACAGGGCATCGGTAAAATCAACCGGGACCTCCGTTTCGCTGAGGGAGTACTCCAGGCCCTGATTTCCGTAGATGCGGAAATAGGGGGTATCCACACAGAGATACATTCGGCGACCCTGGACCTGATCCAGGAATCCACGGCGGGCATTGACATTGCTATCGACCAGCACAACAGTTGGAAGAGAAGCGAAATACAAAGAATACCAAACACTGTGTTTTCCGCTGGCGAGGAGGTTGCCTGTGGAATATGGTTGTGGGGGGAATTCAGGTATATGTATGTCTCTGAAGGTATCCTGACTGACCAGTACCGGTGTGAGGAGGCCGGAGCCTGCCCAATTCTGGAGATAATACAACATCCCGCTCTGGTCCGGGCCATTTTCATAGGTCAGATAAAAAAGGCGGTCATCCACCACCATTTGGGCGGTAGATTTCAGTACAGCCATCAGGAGGACGGAAAGGAGGAGCATTTTTTTCATAAGGCAATCTGATTGCGGCAAGTCGATTCAAGATACGAACTTAGTCGATAGACACGCTGCGGAGGAAATAGGTGTATCGGGAAAGACAAGGTAGAACTGTTTTCGGTTTTCAGGGCTTACCTTCCAAAGTTATCCCGCAGATTCCGCAGATCAGCACAGAAGAGTCACAGGGTATGATCAAAGGAACTCATAAAGGATATTGGGCGGATTTGTGCAACCAATGATGGATAAAAGGCAGCACATCTTCCTTCGGATGACAAACAGGAATATAGGTCTGCTTTAAATCGGACGGAGCATTGTCGGTGACAAAAGCTAAACCGGCATAGTCCAGCATCTCAACATCATTATAATCATTGCCTACACAAAGCACCTCATTGGAATGAATGCCGTGCCTGCCGGCCAGAAAGTTTACCGCTTCGCCCTTGCTGACTTCCTGTGGAAAGATTTCCATCCAGGTACTTTTGTGATCCAGAGGGGAGGTAGTGCGAATAATCCGGTAATCCCTGAAGAGGGGAGAAAGCTGCTGCAATTCGCTGAGGCCGCCATCAAGGATAGCCAGGAACTGGGATGTTTCTTTCAGTTGGTCGAGAGATTGCAGTGGGCTGCCAAAGCCATCATACACTTCCAGCCTTCGCTTGAAATCTTCCGAAACACGGCGCCCCTCGGTAAAATGAAAGTAATGATTATCCGGGACGGCCGCCTGGATCATAAAGGATATTTCTTTTTCTATCAAAATGCGGCCTATTCTGATGACATCATCCTGTGCAAAGCATTTGCGATAGATCAGTTCCCTGCTTTGGATATCCAGAATGCCGGTACCGGTTGCAAAGACAAGGTAATCCAGGGGTAAGGATTCCGGGGGCAGCACGCGTGTAAAGGAAAACAGGTTTCTTCCGGTGGCAATGACACGGATGACCTTCTCCCGGCCGAGCTTCCTGAATACTTCCAGGTTGGCCTGGCTGATCCTGCCATTCTTTTCAAGCAGGGTTCCATCCAGGTCACTGACCCACATCTTAATTGACTTCGCAGGCTTCATCTCTGCAAAGGTGCAAAAAGCCGGCGATACTCATCCTAAGCTCAGGCGAAGGCTTCCCTGAATGCCATTTCAAAGCGCCGGGTGAGGTCGTCACAGCCATAATCAAAAAGGCGGGTACCATCATCACCGGGAGTTGGTTTAAGCGAAGCTTTTGCTGTTCCTTGCTGTGGAAGCAGGCGAAAGATTTCTTCCCGGGCTTCTTCCGGACTCGTGATGCCGTTCACTCCGAGCGCTTTCAGAATGCCGGCCAACTGAGCCACCCCGTCAAATATAATTTTGGGAGGCAGTGCGGGGCTGAACTGCTGGATTACTCTCTGGGCATTGGTGAAACTACCCTCTACTTCCGCTCCAAAGCTTGCCGGTAGAATAAGGTCGGCCAGCGCAGTGGTTTCATTATGGAAGATATCCTGTACCATCAGAAAATCAGCTTTTTCCAGCCAGGCTTGCACCTCATCTTTGTGGATGGCACAGCCCACAGGATCTTCTCCGAAAATGAAGATGTTGCGGAAAATCCCATCATTCAATCCACTAAGCAGGTTGCTGCTTTTTTCCGGAAGGGCATCGATGCCCCAGGTTTTGGCCACAAAACCCTTGTGCTCCCTGAACGAAAGTCCGGCAGGAAGGAGGAGGGGATCGAGACCCATATCGTGGAGTCCGTGGCTGTTGTTCTTCTCCTTCAGGGCGAAAATACCATTGGCGGTTTTACCCAGACGCCCGGTGATCATTGCAAGGTTATGCAGTTCGATCACCGCATTGGCGGTTAATTCTTTTTCAGAGAAGACAAGCACAGCACTTTCGGCTTTACTGATATCCCGGGCAAAACCAAGCAGGTGGTCCACGCAACAGGAACCCGCTCTTTCGAAGTGATCATCAAAATCTTCTTCCAGCAACTGATCGCGGTATGCTTCAAAGCCGGCTTCATTGCTGTCGAGCCACATCCTGTTTTCCAGTCCGTTGGAGAGAATATAATGATTGACCGCTTTCAGAAAGTGGTAATAGTCATTGATTCTCACGATATCTTCGGATTTATGTTCCAGGCCGGTAATTCCTTCTGTACTGATGACCCCCAAACGGGTTCCTCTTTTCACCCGGGCATTCTGGATTTCAAAGCCCACCACAGCGTGTTCATCCTGGATACGCGTACCCATAATCCAGATTTGGTCTGCTTTTCCAAGGGCTTCCAGGGGCACATTTTGCTGGCTGGACTGGCTATAGCCTTCTCCTCGTCCCAGGTAATGGAAGCTGCCGGCATTGTTCGTCCGGGCGCCGGCACGGGCCAGTTTTTGCACCATATACTGCTCTTCGTTCGTGAGCCTGGCTCCGGCAAAAAAGGCATTTTCATCAGCCTTCACCGCCTTTACCTTGTCAGCGATAATGCCAAAGGCTTCCTCAAAGCTGATCTCTTTCCACTTGTCTCCATCGCGCAGCAGAGGTTGGGTAATACGATCCTTCTGATTGTATGGCTGGTAGCCGAATTTTCCGTAGCGGCAGATGTTGGTGTTCTTATTGATCAGTCCGTTGCTGCCCTTGACCCGCATCACAAAGCCATTCTTGTGGTTGAGTTCAAGTTCGCAGCCGACACTACAGTAATGGCAGATGGTTTTATCCTTATCCGTTTTAACCGGACCGGGTTTAAAGAGGAAATTCTCGGTGATGGCTGCTGTGGGGCAGGTAGAGATGCACATCCCGCAGGATTCACAATGGGTATCCCGCAGTGATTCACCCATCGCAGGCGCCACATAGGTTTCGAATCCCCGGTTGATGAAGCCCAGGGCATTGGCTCCCACCACTTCCTTGCATATCCGGATGCACCTTCCGCAGAGGATGCATTTGTTGTTATCAATTTCAATATAGGGATGCCTGAAATCTACCTGATACTCTTTGAATTCGCCTCCGTAACGCGTTTGTTCAGCCTCGTAAGCTTCCGCCACCCTTTTCAGGTCGCATTCGAAGTATTCCGAGCACCCGCATTCCAGGCAGCGATGGGTTTCGTGTTTTGCCACTTCTTCCCCAGCGTAACCCAGCTCCACTTCCTTAAAATTCATTCGTTCACCGGCGGGAAGGGTGGGCATTTCTTCCCTTTCCTGGGGGACGAACTGTCCCTGATATGCGTCCGGTTTTTGTTCCTTGAATCTATCACGGCTGATGATGAAAGGAGCTTTGGGGGGCTTGACTTCCATTCCGCTCAGGTAGAGATGACAACTATGGGAGGCCAGTTTGGCCTGTCCAATGGCCTCAATCAGGGTGGCCGGGCCTGTAACCCCGTCACCGGCAGCAAAAATGGAGGCTACTCCGGTTTGGAGGGTTTTCGAATCTGCATCCAGGTCGCCCCAGCGGTTCACCTTGAGTTCCCCTTCCACACCACTGCCATTGACGTCTTCGAGGAAATCGGCCACGGTTTTCTGTCCGATGGCAGCCAGGATAATATCCACTTCTATGTCAAAATCAGATCCTTCCATAGGTACCGGGCGGCGGCGCCCTGAAGCATCGGGGGCGCCCAACTCCATTTTCAGACAGGTAACCGATTTTACGCGTCCATTCTCATCTGCATTGACTTTCTTAGGGTTGGTAAGGAAAAGGTATTCGATGCCTTCCAGTTTGGATTCGTGTATTTCGATAGGGTTGGCAGGCATTTCTTTTTCCGTACGGCGGTAGATCACATATACTTTATCTGCTCCACAACGCACAGAGGTGCGGCAGCAGTCCATCGCTGTGTTACCACCCCCGACTACCGCTACCTTCTTTCCGCGAAAATCTTTACGCTCGCCACTCACCTCCATTTCTTTCAGGAAGTCGATGCCGGAATAGACCCCTTCAGCTTCTTCGCCTTCGGCGCCCAGGAGGGTTCCTTTCTGCGATCCGATGGCCAGGACGAGGGCGTCGTATTCTTTGCGCAGATCCGCATAATGCAGGTTTTCGCCCAGTTTCTTATTGTAGTAGATATTTGCCCCCATTCGGGTGATGGCATCTACCTCCTGTTGCAGCACATCATTGGGCAGGCGGTATTCAGGAATCCCGTAGCGCAGCCATCCCCCGGCGGCCGGGGCAGCCTCGTATATATCAGCCTGATGGCCCTTCTTTTGCAGGAAGAAGGCGGCGGACAATCCGCCGGGCCCGGCTCCGATGATGGCTACTTTTTTTCCTGTGGGAGCTTCCATCCTGGGCATATAGGGATCACCGGAGGCAAGATCCATATCTGCCGCAAATCTTTTCAGGTAATCAATGCCCACTGGGGCGCCTTCATCCAACAGCTTACGCCGGCAGGCTAGTTCGCAGGGCCTGACGCAAACGCGGCCGCATACTGCCGGAAGGGGATTGGTTTCTTTGATCACCTCCACTGCTTCCTTGTACATCCCTTTCTCGATCAGAGAGATATAGCCTTGTACATCCACACCAGCCGGACAGCTTTGCTGGCAGGGTGCCACGCAATCGGCGTAATGATTGCTTACCATCAGATCGATGGCGGATTTGCGGGATTTGCGAACCCGCTCATTCTCGGTCCATATCTTCATTCCTTCGGCCAGCCGTGTAGAGCAGGCCGGTTGCAATCCGCGCATACCTTCCACTTCCACCACACATACAAAACAGGATGAATAGGGATCCAGGCGGGGATCGTAACATAAAGTAGGGATGTCCACATTAAAGCGGCGGGAGAGTTCAAGGATGCTCTCACCTGCTTTGCCTTTGATGGCTTTTCCGTTCAGGATGATATTGAGTTGTTCGGTCATTGTGCTGAAATATCAGGTCGATTATTGAATTAGAATGGCCTCGAAGCGGCAACGGCTGTAGCACTCCCCACATCGGATACAGGCTTCCTGATCGATCAGGTGAATCTGTTTACGTTCCCCGCTGATGCAGTCCACCGGGCATTTTTTTGCACAAACCGTGCAACCAGTGCATTTTTCCGGATCTATCGTATAGGTAAGCAAAGCCTTGCAGACCTTGGCAGGGCATTTCTTATCCCGGATATGCGCTTCGTATTCATCTCTGAAATACCGGATGGTTGTCAATACCGGATTGGGTGCAGTTTGTCCCAGGCCACAGAGCGAATTGTCTTTGATCTGCTCAGAAAGATCCTGCAGTAGTTCAAGATCTCCTTCCTGGCCTTCACCTTCTGTAATGCGGGTCAGGATTTCGAGCATCCGTTTGGTTCCGATGCGGCAGAAGGTACATTTTCCGCAACTTTCCTTCTGGGTAAAGTCGAGGAAGAAACGGGCCACATCGACCATACAGGTGGTTTCGTCCATAACAACCATCCCTCCCGATCCCATAATGGCTCCGGTGGCATTGACGGAATCATAATCTACGATGGTATCGGCCAGGTATTCAGGGATGCAGCCTCCGGAGGGGCCGCCGAGTTGCACTGCTTTGAACTTCTTATTTTGTGGAATCCCGCCCCCAAGTTTGAATATGATATCCCGGATGGTAATACCCATCGGTACTTCCACCAGTCCTGAGCGTTTGATTTTTCCTGCAAGGGCAAATACTTTTGTGCCTTTGGATTTCTCGGTACCATATTGTGCGTACGCTTCCGCACCGTGTTGAATGATCCAGGGAATATTGGCCCAGGTTTCCACATTATTGATGTTGGTGGGTTTTCCCCATAAACCGGATTCAGCCGGGAAGGGTGGCCTTTTCCGTGGCATTCCTCTTTCTCCTTCCACCGAAGCGATCAGGGCGGTTTCTTCGCCGCAGACGAAGGCGCCGGCTCCTTCTTTGATGTACATATCGAAATGGAAACCCTGGATTCCGGCGATGTTTTTACCCAGATAGCCTTTCTCTCTGGCCTGGTCGATGGCAATTTCCAGACGTTTGATAGCCAAAGGGTATTCGGCGCGGCAATAGATTACCCCACTGGTAGCGCCGATGGCATAAGCCCCGATGATCATCCCCTCAATGACACTATGCGGATCCCCTTCCAGCAGGGAGCGATCCATAAAGGCCCCGGGGTCTCCCTCGTCGGCATTACAGATGATATACTTTTCAGGGGAAGGGTTCTTGAAGGCGAAACGCCACTTCATTCCGGTTGGGAATCCTCCGCCTCCACGGCCGCGGAGGCCTGAATCAAGTACGGTCCGGATGACTTCTTCCTGGCTGATGCCCTCACCCCCGATCTGCTTCAGGGACAGGTAGCCTTGTCTGGCTTCATATTCTTCGATGGATTCAGGATCGATAAAGCCGCAGTTGCGCAGGGCAATCTTCACCTGGGTGTCAAGGAATTCCTTGTCGGCGGTCTCAAAAAGATCCGAGCGTACCACCAGTTCTCTCACCGGCTCGTGGTTCACGATATGTTTGTCAATGATCTGAATCGCTCTTTCCTCATCCACTCCGCCATACAGGTATGAACCGCTTTCATCGATCACCTCCACCAGGGGTTCGTTGTAGCACATCCCTACGCAGCTTGTCTTTTTTAACTCAAAGTCAAGGGATTCGGAAGATTGAAGCTGGCTGATCTTTTCAAAAGTCTTTCCGGCACCGGCGGCAATACCGCAGCTTCCCAGTCCGACGATTACTTGTGTTTTGGACATAATCGGGGCATTAATGGAGATCTTCTCCGTTGGCTTGCTTTTCTTTGATTCTGATGTTTTTAACGATCTTCACCGATTCAGGCCCGGTCAGTTTGCCATAGGTTTCATCTCCGATCATCATTACGGGAGCCAGAGAGCAACAACCCAGACAGGCCACAGATTCAAGGGTGAAGAGGCCATCCTCGGTAGTGCCCCCGTCGGGTACCCCCAGGGCATCAATCAGGGCATCGGTAATCTTGTCTGCGTTCTGCACGTGGCAGGCTGTCCCGTGACATACTTTCACGATGTGTTTTCCTACGGGGCTGAGCCTGAACTGAGCATAAAAGGTGGCCACCCCGTACATATCACTTAAGTCCAGTCCGGTTCGTTCTGATATGTAAGCGAAGGCTTCCCGGGGGATATATCCAAATTCGTTCTGGGCTCCCTGGAGCAGGGGAATAAGACTGCCTTTTTTGCCCTTGTATTTCTCGATCAGGCTGTCGATGATCCGCACATCCACGGCTTCGGCCTGTGCAGGAGTGTGGTCGTTCTGAATTCTTGCGATGCGCATAGGAGATTATCCATATTTATGAGGGCTAAAAGTATGGAAAATGCATCCCTCTGCTTGTGCTGACAAGGAATTTATACTCAATCCAAATTAATGCAAGCCTACACAGGAGAGCGGCCTCCCGGGCAGGGAAGGAGAGGGGTAGTAAGCAGAAAGAGGGGAGAGGGGCAAAAAGAGCCTTACTTCACCCGAAACCTGAACTGCACCTCAGCCAGTTCCTGGTTGGCTTTAACAATCTTATCCCCAAGGTTTTCCTTAAAGCGGATGATTCTTTCCTGAAGGATCTTATCCCCTGTGCTGATGATTTGTGCCGCAAGGATCCCTGCATTTCTGGCTGCATCCAGGCCTACCGTCGCAACCGGGATGCCGGGGGGCATTTGGAGGATACTCAGGATGGAATCCCAGCCGTCAATCGAAATGCTGGCGCGCACTGGCACACCGATCACCGGCAGCGGTGTATTGGCGGCCACTACACCGGGAAGATGGGCTGCACCCCCCGCACCGGCAATAATCACCTTGATTCCGTTTTTATGCGCATTCACGGCAAAATCGTGTACCATCTCCGGCGTCCTGTGTGCAGAAAGGGCATTCAACTCAAAGGGAATTTCCAACTCGTCCAGCACTTTGCAGGCTTCTGCCATTACAGGCATATCTGAAGTGCTTCCCATTATTATGCTCACCCGTGCTTTCATTTGATTATCGGCTTGATTGCCGGGCAAAAATACCAAAGCCCGACGACTTCAACCCCATAATCGCAAAAAAGCGTACATTCGCCGCCCATACTAAGATTCATAATATTATATGGAAAGATTAAGTAACCTTACCCGTATCGGGGTCATTTACGATGGAAATTATTTGTATCACGTCAGCAATTATTACAACTACAACCATCCCAGAAAAAGCCGCATCAATATTTCAGGATTGCACGAATTCATCCGCTATAAGGTCGCAGAACTGGAAGAGAGTCAGTATGCGCAATGCCAGATTGTAGATGCCCATTATTTCCGCACACGGCTGAATGCGAAAGAAGCAAGCCAGAAGGGAAACCTGTTGTATTACGACCGGGTATTCGATGATATTCTGATGTCTGAAGGGGTGACCACTCATTACCTGCCTTTGCGGACACTGCAAGGACAACCGGAAGAGAAGGGCATTGAAGTGTGGCTGGCAATGGAAGCTTTTGAGTTGGCCTTGTATAAAGAATTTGATGTGCTGGTGCTGATCGCCGGTGATGGGGATTATGTTCCTCTGGCAAAAAAGATCAATACGCTCGGAACCAATTTAATGCTGCTTTCCTGGGAATTTAAATACACAGACAACTACGGGAACGAAAAGCTGATGCGTACTTCTCACGAGCTGATGGATGTGGTTTCCTACCCCATTGAGATGAATGAGTTGATCGACGATCCGGATTCCGACAACGACAGTGTTGTGAACAATCTCTTTGTGGCCCAGAAACACGTGGCTACCCGATTGCCTGTCTATCAGGAGGATGAAGGTGAAGGATATACCACCAGCGAGGTCCTTTCCATTAAGGAAGGATATGGGTTTATTTATTTCCCCCCCGACAACCTTTTCTTTCATTTCTCCAATCTGCACGGGATCGATTTCAATGAGATCCGGGCGGGAGACCCGGTACGCTTCAGGATTGAAAGAAATCAGGATGGCAGAGAAGTGGCCACCGATGTGCATTATGCGGGGGATTAATTGCTGCTCGGAACGGAAATGAGCACGTGGCAGCTTACAGGCTGCCACAATTATTTTATATTTGTTTGAATTGCTGCGAAATGAAGGAAGTGAAGAAAATCAAAGACAGGCTGTTCAAGCCCTATATCCCGGCTGTTGCCATACAGGATGCTACTGCCAGGCTGGCGGAAAAGATTCAAATGGATATGGAAGGGAAAGACCCTGTCTTTCTGGTTGTTCTCAATGGCGCATTTGTTTTTGCTTCCGATCTTTTTCGTCAGCTTGACTTTCCCTGCCGCCTTTCCTTCATTCGCCTGGCCTCCTATCAGGGTACCCAAAGTTCGGGTACCATACTGAATCTGATCGGCCTGAATGAGGATCTTCGCGGTGAGCATATTGTGATCGTGGAAGATATTATAGATACAGGGCATACCCTTTATCATCTGCTGGAAGAATTGAAAAGGCATCAACCCGCATCCATCCGGATCGCAACGCTGCTGTTTAAACCCCAGGCTTTTGTACACCAGTACCCGGTGGATTATGTGGCAATGGAAATACCCCCGGAGTTTATCGTAGGGTATGGACTGGATTATGATGGTTATGGAAGGAATTTACCGGATATTTACCAAATCGTTAATGAATAAAAGCCTGAGCTGTGTTTAACCTGATATTGTTCGGCCCCCCGGGAGCGGGGAAGGGTACCCAATCCAAAAAGATCGCCGGGAAATATGGATACAAGCATATTTCTACCGGCGACATCCTTCGAAGTGAGATAAGCAGGGATACCGTCCTGGGCCGGGAGGTACGCACTTATATTGACCGGGGAGCCCTGGTTCCGGATCAGGTCTTAATCAATATCCTGGCGGATGTGGTTGAGCGGGAGCACGATACCAGGGGCTTAATCTGGGATGGATTTCCACGCACCATAATACAAGCCGAGGCCTTCGACCGTCTGCTGGAAGAGAAAGGACAAAAGGTGAATCTGGTGATTTCCCTGGAGGTTGAATTGCAGGAGCTGGTCAGAAGATTGGTGAACCGGGGCATCGAAGACGGCCGCAGCGACGACTCGGAAAGCATTATCCTGCAACGCCAGAATATCTACCGCAATACAACCCAGCCCCTGATCAGTTTCTACCGCAATCAGGGTAAGCTTGCCTCTATCAATGGGATACAGGCCGTGGAGCGTGTTTTCGAACAGATCTGCTTCAGGATCGAACAAAACCACATCTAATCCAAAATGGCCGGAGATAACTTCGTAGATTATGTCCGCATTTTCTGCAAATCAGGGGATGGAGGGGCGGGTTCTGCCCACTTTTTCCGTAGCCGCAGCAATCCCAGGGGCGGTCCTGACGGGGGCGACGGTGGCCGGGGCGGTCACGTCATCCTGAGGGGGAATGCACAGCTCTGGACCCTGCTCCATCTGAAATACACCAAACACGTTAAAGCCGGGCACGGTGAAAGGGGAGGAGACCAGCTGAAATCCGGTGCATACGGCGAGGATAAGATTCTGGAAGTGCCCCTGGGTACTGTTGCCCGCGATGGGGATAGCGGTGATTTCCTTTTCGAGATCACGGAAGATGGTCAAACCCAGGTTCTGATGCCTGGCGGTAGGGGAGGCCTCGGAAACGATCATTTTAAGTCCCCGACCAACCGGGCCCCACGCTATGCCCAGCCGGGAGAAGCGGGGGAAGAAGCCTGGCGGATTCTTGAACTGAAGTTGCTGGCAGATGTCGGACTGGTCGGCTTTCCCAATGCCGGAAAGTCAACCCTGCTTTCAGTGCTTAGCGCTGCAAAACCAAGGATTGCAGATTATCCGTTTACTACCCTGCGCCCTAACCTGGGGCTGGTTTCCTATCGGGAAGACCGCTCCTTTATGATGGCAGATATCCCTGGTATCATTGAAGGTGCCCACGAAGGCAAAGGCCTGGGGCACCGCTTCCTGCGGCATATCGAACGAAATAGCCTCCTGCTTTTTATGGTCCCAGTTGATGCAAAAGACATTCGCAAAGAGTACACTATCCTGGTCAGTGAACTCGAAAAGTTCAACCCCGAATTGCTCGACAAACCGCGGCTTTTGGCCCTGACCAAAGCTGATATGCTCGATGAGACAATGATGCAACAGATGCAAGCCCTGATCCCCAAAGGCATCCCTTCCCTTTTTATCTCCTCAGTCAGCGGTTATCAGCTTGCAGGGCTCAAGGACAAGATATGGCAAATGCTGAACAGCGATGAGCATCTTAACCCATAATCTTCCATTTCCGGAAGCCTGGCTGGAGTTTGATACAAGCCTGATGCTCTGGATCAACCAGCAACATCATCCCTGGCTTGATCAGCTGATGTGGTTCGTCAGTGGAAAGCTGGAGTGGATCCCGCTTTATCTCTTATTGTTATACCTGGTCGCTCGCCGTTACCGATGGAAAAGCTGGATAGTGATCTTAGCGATAGCCTTGTTGGTCACCCTTACGGATCAGGTGAGTGTGAAAGCCTTCAAGGAGGTCTTTCAAAGATGGCGTCCCTGCCACGATCCTGCCCTGGAAGGAATGGTACGCATCCTGCACGGAAAATGCGGCGGTGCGTGGGGCTTTGTGTCCTCACACGCAGCCAATACCTTCGGCCTGGCAACCTTTATGTCCTGGCTCATATTGACAAGGGGGCAAGCCCTGGCCCTGCTCGGGTGGGCGGCAACAGTGAGTTACAGCCGTATCTATCTTGGGGTGCATTATCCTCTGGATGTTGTGGGCGGTGCGGTATTGGGTGCAGGCCTCGGGAGTGGGGTGTATCTTCTGCTTAGCTGGATTATGCTCAGATTTGATGCGCATCCCCGGATAAGTGGCTGAGGCGGCCTATTTATAATCTGACTCCTTTCCTTCTATCTTCTCAATCAGTACTTTATAGGTTCGCACATTCTTCAGGGCCGGTGTGCTGTATTTGAAGTCAGATCTGCCGGTGTATTTCTCCATCACGATATTCAGAATGCGTGCTTTCTCCTCCAGGCTGTCATCTTCAAAAATGACGGTACCGTGGATCAGGACGGAGCGGTAGCGCATACCGTAGGAACAGGCTACTTGCTCGTGGCGGTGAAAGAGCTCGTGATCAGTGCTGAAGGCAATACAGACAGAGGGGTTTTCTGCCAGAATATCCATCTTCTTTCCGGCCGGATCTGAATGGAGATAGAGGAATTCACCATCATAACCGAAATTGAAGGGGAGCACATAAGGTTTCTGGTCAGGGCCGCTCATCCCGACAAAACAAACCTCTGTTCTGGCAATGATGGCATCCATTTCACTGCGTTCTGTAAGCATTCGGCTTCTCATATCCCTGCATTTTTGATTGGCATTAAAGATAGATAAAACCGGATAAGCTGCGAAGGGGCGATGGGGTTCTTCAGGCTATGGCTGTACTTCGTCCAGCCGCTTTCTGAGGGAATCTGCATATTGATGAAAGCGAGGAAGGTGAATGCTGTCTACCGGTTCCGCCGGAGGGGACTCTACTCTGAGCGGATCCACTGCCTGTCCGTTTTTGTAGAAGCGGAAGTCGAGGTGAGGTCCGGTGCTCAGTCCTGAGCTACCCACATAGCCGATGATCTGCCCTTGTTTCACAAATACGCCTTCTCGTATTCCCTGCCCGTATTTGGAGAGATGCAGATAAGCCGTAGTGTACATACTGTTGTGTTTGACCTTCACCATACGCCCGGCTCCCCCCGACCATCCTACTTTGGTAACCACCCCATCGCCGATGGTCATCACAGGCGTTCCTGAGGGTGCAGCATAGTCTACTCCGTGGTGAGGGCGGCGGATGCGCAAAATGGGATGAAGGCGGGAATTGGAGAAATGGGAACTGATCCGGCTGAAACGCAGCGGTGCTTTAAGGAAGGTGCGGCGAAGCGATGCCCCTGTTTCATCAAAATAATCTGGGATGCTGTCTTGCACAAAACGAAAAGCATAAATTTCTTTCCCGGCGTGACGGAAGAAGGCAGCCGGAATCTGTCCAATCCCGATCTGTACCGAATCCACCCACAACTCTTCATACATCACTTTGTATGCATCCCCCTTTTGTATGGCATAGAAGTCAATGGTCCAGGCATATATTTCAGACATTTCCAGGGCCAGGTTTGGGTTGACCCCTGCATTGACCATATTCATCCAGAGGGAGTTTTCAATCACCCCCTCTGTTCTGTTCATTAGCCGATGAACAGGTTTTTGTCCCTCCCAGGCATAGACAGAATCCCCAAGGGCATAAGCAATGTAGTTCACCCGGTCTTTTTCGTAGATAAAGTAAGCCGGACGGCCATTGCTGTCAGGGTAAAAGAGGCAGCAGATATTGCCCGCCCTGATTTGACGCACATCGAATACCTGGCTTGTTTGTCTGACCAGTTGATCAATTTCCTGCATACTCAGACCGTGACGGCTGAGGATGGCCGAGAGGTTTTCACCCGGTCCTACCACTTCAGTAAGCAGCAGAAAAGAATCGGCAGGCAGGCCATATACCATTCTGGGCTCTGGTTCAGGCAGGATAATGTCTGGTGATTGGGGAATGGGATGAAAGAGGCGGCTAAGAAGAATGACTGCCAGGCCGGCAGTCATCATCAATAGTATAGGCAATGCATTACGAATGTTCATTGCACAAAAGTACGTACTTCTGTGTCTGAAATCTTACAAAACTGTCCCTGATGCCTGGGACATTTCGCGGCCTTTGTGGAAGGCTTTGAGGTTTTGATCCACGATTTCTTCTCCTTTCCGCAGGAACAGATCCCTGATGGCTTTTTCAAGCGCCTCAATTTCAATATCCAGGTAAGGGGAAGCGGCTCCCAGCATCACCATATTGGCAGAACGCCTGGCCTCCAGGTCCTTTGCAACCTGATCGGCATCCAGCATAAAATGATTCGGGATGCGGGCAATTTCGGCCTTGAGCTCTTCCAGATCAGGATAATTGGGAATATTGATATGGGGGGCGGTGTTGGTGATCAGCCATCCATTGGGAGAGAGCATTGGCAGATAGCGCAGGCTTTCCATTGGCTCCACACTCAGGATAATGTCGACTCCTCCCTTCGGAATCAGGTCGGAGGCGATGGGCTTATCAGACAGCCTCAGATTGGACTGCACATCTCCTCCTCGCTGGCTCATTCCGTGCACTTCTGCCTGTTTCAAATACAACCCTTTGTTAACCGCGGCCATTCCGATGGTGGCAGCGATGGAAAGAATCCCTTGACCGCCAACCCCTGCCAGTATGATGTCCTTTTTCATTTTTCTTGATTTTGTGGGTTTGATCAACTATTCAACCGGATTCGCTGCTTTTTTACTGCGTAGTTTGCTGGCCAGCGTAACCAGGCACTCCCGGCGGGGAATGATGACAGAAACCCCTGTATATTCGATTTCTTTTTTCATTAGGGCCAGGTTCTCTTCGTGATATTTTTGAATCGGATTGATGACGTGAATATGCTCCTTCTCCACACCGCAACCCTGACAGATATCTTCGATTTTTCCTGTGGCCGAGGAGTCTTGCCCACCAGTCATTGCAGTAGTTCCATTATCAAGAATGACAATGGTTACCGGGCTTTTGTCATTGACACAATCAATCAGTCCGGTGATCCCGGAGTGGGTAAAAGTGGAATCACCGATCACAGCTACGGCCGGAGTATAGCCTGCATCGGCTGCCCCCTTTGCCATTGTGATGGAGGCGCCCATATCCACGCAGGTGTTGATGGCGTCAAAAGGCTGGAGGGCTCCCAGTGTGTAACAACCGATGTCGGAGAATACCCGGCCTTTTGTGTATACGCTGAGGGCTTCATTCAGAGAGTTATAGGAGTATATGTGCGGGCATCCTTTGCATAAGCTGGGAGGACGGGGTGCCACAATATCCGGGATGGGATTGCCTTCCTGGATTTTCATTCCCAAGGCTATACCTACGATATTGGGATTCAGTTCACCATCACGGGGGATGCTGCCATCCAGGCGCCCGTGGATCGTTTTTCCATTATTCATAAAGCCACGGAGCATCTCCTCTACAAAGGGATATCCGTCTTCCAGTACCATCAGGCTGTCACAGCTTTCATACATTTCCCTCACCTGTTTTGGCGGAATGGGATACTGGCCGATTTTCAGTACCGGATGCGGAACGACCCGGTCCGGATAATTTTCCATTAAATAATTATAAGCCAAGCCACAGGCAATGATGCCAAGGCTATGATCTTCTCCGGGGATGATTTCATTAAAGCTTGCTTTTTCTGATGCTTCTTCAAAAGCAGGCTGGTTGGCCAGGAGTTTCTTGTAATTCCGACGGGCATTTGCGGGCAGAAGGATGAACTGCCGGGGGTCGGAAGGGATCTGCACCGGATTCTGTTCCCGCTGTGGTTTCTGGGCTATGCCGGAACGGGAATGCGCCAGACGGGTAGTAATGCGCATCAGCACAGGAATACGCATCTTCTCTGAGAGCTCAAAAGCCTCGTGCACCATATCGTAGGATTCCTGCTGACTGGAAGGCTCGAAGATGGGCATCATCGCGAATTTCCCGAAAAAGCGTGAATCCTGCTCATTTTGAGATGAGTGCATAGAAGGATCGTCGGCGGCCACAATGATCAGACCCCCGTTGGCTCCGGTGATGGCGGAATTGACAAAAGCATCGGCGGCCACGTTCAGTCCCACGTGCTTCATACATACCATTGCTCTTTTCCCGGCATAAGACATCCCCAGGGCTGCCTCCATTGCCGTTTTCTCATTGGCACTCCAGCCGGCACGAATGCCTTTGGCTTTGGCCTCTTTGCTCTTAATCACATATTCCGTTATCTCCGTCGAGGGAGTACCGGGATAGGCATAGATCCCTGACATTCCGGCATCTATTCCTCCCTGGGCGATGGCTTCATCCCCCAATAGCATCAGTTTATGCATTTGTCAATATATTAGGCATTTAACTTCTGTTTAGCGCTTCGCAAAGGTAGCCTTTTCGGGCTTTTCTTTAGGGCCAATTTATCTAAAACGAATATAAATAGAAGGCTTTGCATACATTTGGCGCTCAAAGGAGGATATGAATTATCTGGGGCATATGTATTTGTCGGGTAAGGATGCCGAACTGATGCTGGGTAACTTCATTGCGGATGCAGTGAAAGGCAATCAAATTGATTCTTTCCCGGATCCCGTGAAACGCGGCATTTTGCTGCACCGTAAGATCGATGCATTCACCGATCATCATTCTTCCAGCCGTGCACTGAACCGGCTTCTTAATCCTCATTTCAGAAAATACAGCGGGGTAGTGGTAGATATGTATTACGATCATTTTCTTGCCCGAAACTGGACCACTTTTTCCTCGGAGGATTTGAAATCATTCACAGAAGCCAATTACCGCATCCTTCAGCGGCATTTCCTCCAACTCCCTGCCAGATCGAGGCGCATATTGCCTTTTATGATGAAGGACAACTGGTTGATGGCCTATGCCAGCTTTGCCGGCTTGGATCAGGCTTTTCGAGGGATAGCCCGAAGAACGCCTTTTTACTCCGGAATGGAAAAGGGTGTGGCCGTGCTGAGAGATCATTATGCGGAGTGCAGAGCCTGCTTTGAATGCTTTATGCCTGATGTGACAGCATTTGTAGCGGAGGAGAAGGAGAGAATGTAATAATCTTAGGGAAAGAAAAGCCGGATGCTGCCATCTGTTGGCGCGCGTCTTCAGCCTGAAATCCGCAGGTCTCGCAAAACTACCTCAGCAGAATGATCCAAATGTTACCTTTGCTGGCGGACGTCTTTTTTTTGAGAGGCGTTGGGAGAAGAACAAATAATACAATCTCTCTCTGTTTTGCCCTCAGGCCGGGCAGGCCCTACTTTTTTCTTGATAAAAAAGTAGCAAAAAATCAAGGCTGCATTGCCTTTCCTTGAAAACTACGACTTCGGATGGAGTCGCGATCCGAGCCGCTTTTTCAGTGAACTTGATTGGCCTGTCCTAAGCCTGTGCTCGCGGATCGCTCCATTTGGAAGACCTCTGACATTTGCCTAAGCTATCCTCAGCCTTGTTTTCTACGGAAATGCAATGAGGCCAGAAAAACAGTTTGAGTTTGACCCTTCGGCTGTCCTTCGACACACTTCGACTGAGCTCAGTGCAGGTGCTCAGGCAAGTGCTCAGGGTAAAGGATGAGTGTGGTACGGAAGCTTAGTTTCTGTTGGTTTTAATATCCGCGAAGCGGATAAATTCTTTTTTCGCAGGATAATAGCTGATTGGCGTTAAAAATTTCCGAAGCCTTGGAGGAAATTTAGCCAATCAGCTATGGTTTTCAGCCGCCAAGGGCGGAGGAAAAATCCCTTGAACACTTCGTCGGCCGATTTCTATCGGCCTCCTCAGTGACCCTGGACTGGTCCCTGAGCAATTTTGCTGCGCAAAATTTGTCGAAGGGTGGGCGAGCAAAGAAATGAACAAGGTATAGCCTACGCACAGAAAAGGTGACAAAGCACTAACTGTCAAGCTTTGTATATCAATGTTTTACAGCTTTTTACTAACAAGACCTGCGGATTTCAGGCTTCAGACGCGTGCCTTGTAATATTGAAATGTTAAGTCATTTCAGGATGGGAGTTCGGCGCACGCGACTGAAGTCGCGCGCGAGCAGGTATGGCTACGCACATCCTTCTGCGCACGCGGCTGAAGTCGCGCACGAACTGGAATCTCATTACCTCAGCATCTTATCACACATAGAAAAAGGCCGCCCCCATTCGGAAGCGGCCTTTGCTTTATCAATCTGAATGGCTTTACTGCAACACCA
>CAZPYJ010000001.1:187067-231426 GCA_964590645.1 uncultured Lentimicrobiaceae bacterium | reverse complement strand
AAATATTGAACCCGATAATATTTGAATTGGTCATCTGAAGACGACCCTTTTATCCGCCGTAGCTCCTTTAACACCGTATCATTTGCAAAGTTATATTGCGAAGGCGGACTCGTCCGCACACGGCAGAAAATTCACCTTCGCTATGGCTAGGGCGAATAATATAAGCCGCGCGCGAGCTGACCTGTGGATTTTAGATGCAATCGTGCGAACTCAGTTCTCCCGCAAGACGAATTCATCGTATTCCAGCTCGAAACGGAGCTTATGCCGCGATTCTTCCTGCGCCAGGCTTAGAAACACCTCTTTCATTTCCGGGTGATCGGCACTTTCTGAAAGATCAAGGTAGAGCCTGAATGCGGCTTTCTCCCTTTTCATTGCCAGTACCAAAGCCTCCGCATAGGTCATCGAGGCCGTCGGCTGCACGTCTACGGTATAGTCGGAAATTTTCAGGTCGGCCACCTGCTCATTGCGCAATTGCAAAATCCCCCTTTCTTTGATCTCAGAGAGGCGGGCTTTGTGCTTCATTTCTTCCTGAGCAAAGGATTCAAATACCTGCCGCATATCATCATTCCCGGCATTCCCGGCCAGAAGGGTATAAAAATCCACGGCGTCTTGTTCTGCCTGAATTGCAAAATCAAGGATTTCATCGATGTTTTTAAAACTTTTCATAAAGGGGGGATTAGATATGGGGGCAAATATAAGAATATGGAGGCTGTCCAAGAAAAAAAGCGGTCCCCGGAAAGAGGACCGCTTTGAATCATAAATGCGTACTCGAATTACAATACGCCTAGGTCAAGCATTGCATTGGCAACCTTCAGGAAGCCGGCAATATTTGCGCCTTTCACATAATTCACATAGCCATCTTCTTCCCTGCCATATTTCTCACAGGCTGCGTGAATGTCTTTCATAATCTGGTGCAGACGGGCATCTACTTCGTGTGCCTGCCAGTTCAGTTTGCTG
Source organism: uncultured Lentimicrobiaceae bacterium (assembly GCA_964590645.1). Classification (GTDB taxonomy): domain Bacteria; phylum Bacteroidota; class Bacteroidia; order Bacteroidales; family JAGNHN01; genus JAGNHN01. The sequence continues at coordinate 230,469 of CAZPYJ010000001.1, read as the reverse complement.
GAATTCTGCGACATCTCCAGCCCGGATGTGGACACGCCACCGGCATTCACAGCCTTTCCGGGTCCGAAGAGTACTTTGTGCTCCAGGAATACTTCTACCGCTTCCGGGGTGCTGGGCATATTGGCTCCTTCGGCCACGGCAATGACGCCATTGTTGACAAGGTTGAGGGCATCTTCCTTATTCAACTCGTTCTGGGTGGCGCAGGGAATCGCGATATCGGCCTTCACTTCCCAGGGCCGTTTTCCTTCGAAGAATTGTGCCGAAGGGAATTCGTAGGAGTAAGGTTTCACGATGTCCTGGTTGGAAGCGCGCAGCTCCAGCAAATAATCCACTTTCGCTCCACTAATGCCATCGGGATCATAGATATAGCCATCGGGGCCACTGATGGTAACCACTTTTCCACCCAACTCATTGATTTTAATGGCGGCGCCCCAGGCTACATTTCCGAAACCGGAAAGGGATACTACCTTTCCTTCAAAGGTTTCGCCTTTGGTACGCAGCATTTCCTGGGCAAAATATACTGATCCGAAACCGGTGGCTTCCGGACGAATCAGGCTTCCGCCCCAATTCAGACCCTTCCCGGTCAACACACCGGTGTGCTCACCCGCCAGCTTTTTGTACATTCCGTACATATAGCCGATCTCGCGGCCACCCACACCAATGTCGCCGGCTGGCACATCCGTTTCCGGACCAATGATCTTCCATAACTCCAGCATAAAGCTCTGGCAGAAGCGCATAATCTCGGTATTGGATTTGCCCTTCGGATCAAAATCGGAACCCCCTTTACCACCACCCATAGGCAGGGTGGTCAGGCTGTTTTTGAAGATCTGTTCAAACCCGAGGAACTTGAGAATACTCAGATTCACACTGGGGTGAAAACGCAGGCCACCTTTGTAAGGCCCAATTGCATTGTTAAACTGCACACGGTAACCCAGGTTAACGTGCACCTTGCCACTGTCATCAACCCAGGGCACTTTGAAGGTCAGTACGCGATCAGGCTCTACCAGGCGCTCAAGTATCCCTGCGGAAGCAAACTGCGGGTTTTCATTGTACACCTCTTCAATAGATTCGAGCACTTCACGGACGGCCTGGAGGTACTCGGTCTCACCCGGGTGTTTCTTCTCCAGTTCGAGCATAAGCTTTTCCAGATCCATCATAATACATTTAGTTTAGATATGAATAACTTGGATGGTCCTCCCCATCCCTCTTTTGTTAACAAAATAACAGCGCAAAGGTAAAAGCCTTTTTTTGATTACCCAATATCCTTGCAAAAATAATTTTCATTCGTACATATCACTGCTATACAGGTTGTTATGCTTCGGCTCTGTCTCCTCTTCACTTTCCCCGCCTGCTTTCAATATCTCTTCTTGAATCAATACCCCCTGAACATACTCACGCCTCCGCAATGTGTCGCCCTGCCTGTCCATCCATATCTCCCAACCGTGCTTTTCGTTTTGTTGATAGGGCACCAGGCGCCTGGACTTTCCGTCGAGATAGAAAGACCAGAGATCTCCACTTCCTTGTGTGAATATGCCTTTTCCAACCATCAGGCCGGCTGGATTCTGATACAACCAGGTGCTGTCGAACAATCCCTTCTCATATTTGCCCCTCACCCTTACCCTGCCGTTGGGATGATATTCCACATATTCGCCGTGCAAAGTATCCTTCACCCAATGCTGCTTCAGTGAAAGTGTGCCAAACTCATCCCAGGCCCTTTCCAGCCCGTACTTCCGTCCATCTCTGTAGTGGGTCTCGCTCTCCAGTCGCCCGTCGAAATACCAACGCCTGGCCGGACCATCAAGCAAGCCCTTATGATAGTTGAACTCTTGCTGGGCTTGACCATTGTAGTAATACCAGGCTGCTTTTCCGTGGATTTGGTCTCCCCGGTAGGAAATCTCGGAACGCAGATTGCCTTGTTCATCATAGCTTTTTTCAGTGCGGGTGCAGCCCGTGAAAAGGATAAGGAAAAAGGACAGGGACAGAGATATGCCTGAGTGTATCTTCATTCTTCTAGGGATATTTTGGCTGTAAGATACTTCAAAGTAAATGAATGACCGCCTGGACTCCAGAGGTAGCAAGAGAGGCTGTCTTCTTGCATCATATCTTCCGGAAGCTTTATTTTCAGGTGAACGGGCCCGCATCGTCCCGGATCCATAAAGACGCGGGCGGGAGAAGCACGCCACATCAGGTTCCCGCCCGTTTCTGAGCCCGCGGTCCCAACCAGCTGAGGATCGCCTTCTCCTGAGTCCCAGCAAAGAAAAGCCCGGGCGTGTAACACCTTGCTTCCTTTTGCCTCCTTGCCAGGAAGCGGTATGCGGAGCACCGGACTGAACTCACTGTCATCCGGCAGATGCCAATAGCCCTCTTCCCCCAAAGCCAGTTCCAGCGTGAAGGGAAAAGTGGCCAATCGTGCATCCTGCATTTCAGCCGCCTGAATGCTATCCGCGCGGGAGAGCACTGCCATCCAGCTGTATTGATTCGGGGCATCAAACAGACATACTTCAGGGAAATAGTCCAGGAGCACTTCTTTGGTCTCAGGAGGCTCAGGTTTCAGCGAAAGGTAGGCAATCCGCTCGCAGCGCAGTGTATCCAGCAGGCGTCGAAGCTGGCCCAGAGAATCCAGATTACGGATATCCTCCATCAGGAAAGTAAGGCTGTCTTCCGAATAGAAATCATAATACCATCGGTTGTTCGCATTCAAAACAAATTTCATCCCGGCCTCCGGCTTGCTTTTCCTGTATGCGTCCAGGGATTGCGCAACGGCTTGGAAATCAGCAAAATGAGATTGCCGGTAGAAGGCGCCTACTCCTATAGTATGCAGTGTGCCTGCCAACAGTGTGCATACGGACAGCAGGGCTGCAAAGGGCGGTTTCAGCTTTGACAGCCCGGCGCTGAGGGCCAGCACAAGCAGCGGTAAGGAAAAGATCAGGATGCTGTGCTGCAATACAGGGTTCACGAAAAGAGAGTAGAAATAGCCAATACCCAGCAGAATGATCCACAGCAGCAGTAGCGAACCCGGATGCAGGATGCCGGAGGGATATCTTCTGAACAGGGCGAACCCCAACAGCAGGGCCAGGGGTAAGCTGAACCAGGCACTGGAATTAAAGATATAATTCCAATGCTCAAGCGGCCAGGAGGGGGAAGGTGGCCCCAGCCAGGTACTCAAACCGCCGATGCTGAAGTGAGCCAGAGTGATGGACAGATGGGGAAGAAAGAATGCCGCAGCAGTTAATCCCGATAGCAACATTATCTCTCTTTGTTGTTTTTTCAGTACCCATAGTCCGAAGACTCCGATGATGGCAGCCATCAGAAAGCTGAAATAATGATTGTACATCGCCCCGGCAAACGAGAGCGTCAGGCCTGCCCACAGCCATCCCTTCCTTGACCTGTTTCCGGGTGGCTCTCGCCAGAGCTTTAGCCATATCCAAATCAGCAAAAGAATAAAGAACAGTCCTGTGGCGTAAGGGCGTGCAAGGCGGCTGTAGAGCAGGGGAAAGGAAAAGCTGGCCATCAAGGCAGCGGCAAAAAGTCCGGAAGCTGGCCCATACAAGCCTTTGCCGCATAGATAAACAAGGTAAACACTTCCCACTCCCATCAGGGCAAACGGCAGGCGCACCCAAAAGGGGTCGCTTCCTGCCAATGCTGTCCAGTAGTACAGAAATGCCTGAACCCCTGCGGGATGAAAATCAGGCTGTACGCCACCTTTGATTAAATCCGAAAAAGAATCGAAGCGAAGGCGGTAGAGTGCACTGAGCTCATCGTTGGAATAGGAGAAATCAGCCAATCCGTACAGCCTGAGCGCTGCGGCCACCCCCAGGATAAGAAGCAGGGCAAAATGCGTATATGTGAGATGTTTCTTCAATCCAATCCTTCAAGACCTTCTCTCAGGCTTCCTTCTGCAGGCGCCGCTGCCGCTGTGCTTCGAAGAGCAGCACGCCACAAGCAACCGACACATTCAGGCTGGCGATCTCTCCCGTCAGGGGGATGGCCAAATGCTCATCGGCCAGGGCCAGCAGCTCAGGACTGATGCCGTCTTCTTCCGATCCCATTATGATGGCCAGGGGATGCTGGTAGCTTCCTTCATCATAAAACTTTCCGGCTTTCTCGGTGGCCGCAATGAGGTGCAAGCCGCTTTCTTTGAGATAACGTACACTTTGCGCAAGCTTTGGGGTGCGACAGACCGCAATCTGATGCAAAGCACCTGCCGATGTTTTAACTGCATCGGCGGAGATTCTGGCACCGCCTTTTACCGGAATAAGGATGGCGTCCACTCCGGCGCAGGAAGCCGTCCGGGCCAGGGCGCCAAAATTCCGTACATCGCTAATGCGGTCCAGGACCAGCAAAAAAGGCACCTTGCCGCTTTCAAAAATCATAGGGAGTAAGGCTGTAATATCCTGGTATTCTACCTGAGACAGAAAACCCACTATACCCTGATGGTTGCCGCGTGTCAGACTGTTCAGTTTTTCCAAAGGGACAAACTGGCTGGGAATATCCCGTTCGCGGATCAATTGCCACACATCTGCGTACATACTCCCCTTCAAGCCCTTCTGAATCATCACCTTTTCCATTTCTTTTCCAGCGGACAAAGCTTCAAACACCGGGCGCAGACCGTAAATCATATCCTTATTGGCCATCTTTTCCTGTTTATCTTCTCCAGGTTTCCACCTGATTAAACCAGCTTTCTTTATAGGTAGGGGACTTTGTCAATGAATAATCCTGCAGGGTAAAAGGATTTTTTACCCGCATAAAGGTGAATCTCAAGGACAATGGATTGCCTTCCTCTCCATAAATCCACTTTTCTGCCTCGTCCGTTCTGAATACCCTCCTGGGTGGCCCGTAGATGATGTAGATCAGGCCCCGGTCGGTTTTCCAGCCTTCGTGATATGAGGTGAAGAAAAGGTTGGCCTGTTCGACCCTTGAATAGAATTCCTGTATTCTGACCCTGGCACGGGCGACATTCCCTGTCTGGGTCAGCCAGAAGCGATCGACCGCCACTTTCGGGTTATCCGATTCCTGCATTTCTGAATACTCCCTGGCTGAAGTGAGGTATTGCAAAGGTGCAAGCATCTGGCCGGGCTCAAGGACCAGGGGAAAGGAGGGATGGAAGCGCAGGAGGGTTTTGCCTTGCATTGATCCTTCTTCGGCCAGTAGGTGATACATCCCTTCTTCGGGAAAACGAATTGCTTCAGAAACCCCTGACTCGAGCGGGATGTAAAAAACACTGTCCGGATCAAGGTCAAAGGCTTGCGGCCGGTTGAAAGCAAAGGGTGGCCAGGCCACGTCAAAGGTGCGCTGGTAGTAGTGTACGCGCAGTTTACGCAAACTCCCATCGGCCACACTTAACCTGCATTCCTGCCCGGCAGAGAGGACCGGATCAAAAAGGGGGTCTCCAGCAATATTGGTCAGGAGGACATTCTGCTGGCTGAAATGCCACTCCCGGTCGACCAGACAAATATGGTGCAAGAGGGGAGAGTCAATTAATTCTAAAAATAGGATATAGGTCTTCCCCTGCAATGTTGGGACACTAATACTAAAGGGATACCAGGGATCCTGCTTGCCTTCGATTTGTGCTTGAACAATGCTGATCCTTCCGGTATCGATCCAGTCTGTTGCCTGGAAGGAGGGATACAGGGCATAGCGAAAGTGCACTTCTTCCGCTTCAAGGGTTTCCATTGCCTGTGCCAATAATGCGCGATTAATCCTGAAATAGATGTTGGAGAAACTATCTGAGCTATGATAGACCAGTGACTGAACGGCCTGGTGGGAAATCTCCCCGGGATTATACAGGCTACTCAGGTTAAGTGTCGTCAAGGGTCTGGTTTGACGGCAGGCGCTGGTGCATAGCGCAAGCAAGAGCAAAAAGCTAAGACGCTGCAGGTGCTTCCTCATCATCTGTATCCTCCCTGGGGGTAAAAGAAGCCGGGATTTGTTTTTCTGATTTAAGCCCGAGCTTTTTAAGTTTTTGAACTGCATTGACCAGATTGCCCCGGCCCTGACTGATTTTGTTCGTGGCAGCTTCATAGCTGGATTGAAGCTGCGCAATGCGTTTACCGATCTCTTCCAGGTCATTCAAAAAGCCGATAAACTTATCGTAGAGTGCAGATCCCGCCCGGGATATTTCCAGCGCATTCTGGGTTTGTTTTTCCTGCCGCCAGATACTGGCTACAGTCCGGAGGGTAGCCAGCAGCGTGGTCGGGCTTACCATTACGATCTTCTTTTCCCAGGCCAGGTCAAACAAAGCGGGCTCTTCCCTTAAGGCCAGGCTGAAAGCAGGTTCCACAGGCATAAACATCAGGACGAAATCTGGCGTATCCAGGCCTTTCCCATTGAAATACTCTTTATCCGAGAGCTGCCTGATGTGATTCTTCACCGAAAGGATATGCTGACGCAAAGCGAGTTCTCTTTCCTCATCCCGTTCTGCGGATGAAAATATTTCATATTGGGTCAGCGAAACTTTGGAATCGATGATCAGGTGTTTCTGTTCCGGAAGATGTACGATCACATCAGGCCTGTAGGTGCTTCCATCCACCTGAATGCTTTCCTGCAGCACATACTCCCTGCCTTTTTCCAGCCCACTGATTTCCAGAATCTTTTCCAGTACAAACTCTCCCCAGTTACCCTGTTTCTTGCTGTCTCCTTTTAAAGCCTTGGTCAGATTGCCTGCTTCTTCTTGCAATTGGGTATTCAGTTCCCTGAGTTGATGTAGCTCCAGGCTGAGTTGGGCGTGCTTTTTTTCGCCCTCTACGTGCACTTCCTGTACTTTCTTTTCAAATCGGTTCAGCTGCTCCCGAAGCGGGTCGATGAGTATGCCCAACTGGTTGCGGTTGGTTTCCGAGAGTTCACCGGCACTCTTTTTGAGCATTTCATTGGCCAGCAGCTTAAACTCATTCCGCAACTGATCCTGTTGCTCCTGCAGACGCTGCTTCTCCGTATTTAGTTTTTGTTCCAGTTGCTCGTTCAGGGTAGTGAGCCGGCTGCGTTCTTCGCGGAGCTGGGACATATCCTGATGCGATTTCAAGAGTATTTCCTCCTTCTGTTGCATTTCCTGTTTGAGGGAAATGAATTGCTTCTCATACAAGTCCCGTATTTCAGATGCACGTCCTTTTTCCTCATTCAGCCGTGCTTCCGAGTCTGCCAGTGCTTTTTCCAGTGCGTTGATTCTTTGGTGCAGTCTGCCGGAACGGAAGAGCATCAGAAAAAAACCTCCGGCAGCGAGTCCGGCTATCAGAAAAATCCACCACATTTCCATAGCCTTCAAAAATACGCAATAAACCGCTTTCCCCCGGAAGAATGCCGCTGCCTGATTTCAAGATTCCGCAAAGCAATGCAAAGCTGTATTTGTGAATCAGCAAGGCAAGCCATATCTTTATAGGCTTGCTTTCGACGACATCGCCTATGACCTCCTCTGACAAACTTCTGATCGGTATTCTGGGAAATGCCTCCAGCGGTAAGACCTATACCTGGAACACGCTCTTCGGCCGTGAGGTGCGAACAGGAAAGAACCTTCGCCGCCTGTATTTTAATGAGACGGATTATGTTAATGTTTTTCTGGTGAGCCGGTCTCCGGGTAAACGCAGGCAGGCCGTGAGCAGCATTCTGGGGAAAAGTCGCCCCGACATCGTCTTGTGCTCACTTCAGTATCAGCACAGTTTGCTGGATACCTTGAAATTCTTCCGTCAAAATGCCTATTTGATGTATATTCAGTGGTTGAATCCGGGCTATGCCGATTCAAATGAAGTGCCTCTCTTTTATGACCTTGAAATGATCAACCGCATCCTTTCGGACACAGCTTTTCTTTCGGTGCGCAATGGGAAGAAGTCAGCGGAGCCCCGGACGGAAGACATACTCGACTTTCTGTATGGCTGGGCCGGGCGCCGTGGGTTGATCCGGAAGAAAGGGCAAACCACTCACCATTGAAGCTGGAGGCGCATACCCAACTCCAGACTCCTGCTGATTTCCCCTTCCTTATTGTGGCTCCGGCGGTAAGATATTCCCGCCATCATCCTGCTTTTCTCTCCCGTTTGCCACAATGCTGAAAAGCTGCTTCTAAAACCACGACCATACAGGCTTTGAAGCATCAATCTTCCTTCCGCTCCGGTAAACCAGAACCACGCCCCACTTTGCGCATTATCCAGCTCGTGCCAGGCCAGCGACGCATCAAAATGTTGCAGTCTCCTTCCGAAATGCAGGTGCCTGCACGAAAGGTACCAGGCTAATCCCGCCTTCCTGGATGCGGGATGGCTGTGATCTGCTGCCAGGTGCCATCCTCCGTTCCATTGCCACTTTGGATCTGTCTGTATCCGACTCCGGTACATCAATCGAATGCGTTGAATGCCCGGCTCAACCCGAGTTGCCCCATCCCTTTCCGGAAAACGCAGATCGGCCAGTAAGCTGTGATTGCCAGACCTGAACTGTTTGCGCTCAAGCCTGAGGTAAGTCCGGCTGCTCAGTCGTACCGCCCCCCCTTCCTGCCACTGCTGTTCATTTCTCAAACCTGCGCCTAAGGTCCAGCCTTTACCCCAACTCATAAAGGCAGCAGCATAGAGATCCAGTTGATTAGGGTGCACGACATCAGCCAGTATGCTTTGTCGCGAGGAAAGGGGCAGGCTGCCCTGCCGCAAGCTTCCCCCTGTTCTGATGCGGATCCAGTCGCTTTGTCCGTGTATCCAGGAAAGCGCAATTCCCCGGGCCTGGTGAAAGCGGACCGCTTCCAGCCACAACTCCTGATGACGCGCTGCCCATTGCACATCCAGCCCCCAGGCAGCCTCTTCCACGCTTATGCTGTGCCCTCCGCCCTCTTCCATTCCGTTCACCGAAAGCCTGTCCCAGGATAATCCTATGCGCAATTGTTCTTTCTCGATGCCCAGGCGTGCACTATGGCGAAACAAACTTCCCTGCTCTCTTCTCGCTGCATACCGGACTGTACTGTGGTCTCCTCCGCTCCCTTCCGACCAATCCGGCTTCCCCCCTCTGATCCGGAAATACGCATCGGAATGCTGTGCGCCGCTGCTGATATGGAATCGGATCGCACCCATCCGCCATTCTGTTGCCAGCCCCTTCAGTGTAATGGATGGAATGGAACTGCTACGTGCTGCCATTCGAGCTGGAAGGACGGCATCCGCCAGGGGATAGTGTATATCGCCTCCTGCCCATCCCTTACCATAACGCAAACCAATACCGCCCTGCAGGGCATAATCTCCCATCACACATTGCCGCAGTATGCCTTTCCCCCGCCATCGAACAAAAGCAGAAAAGTATTCCGCTTGCAAAGGGGTGCCGGGCGCAAAGGCAGGCTCTCCGGCTCCCTTCGTGCAAACCATTGCCATATCGGTATGCTGCCCCAGGCGACCGGATAAGCGGATTGCAGAAATCAAGCGAAATAAGCTGTCTCCTGCGTTCTGCTTCAGGCGTGTACGCAGCTCTGCTCTGAAAGAATGCATTCTTACCCTGTACTCATCTCCCTCGTCGGCTTGTCGTGACTCCAGGCTGAGAAAAGGCTCCATCCTTTGTATCCAATCTGCCGGGAAAATCCCGCAGTGCAATAGCTCATAGAAGTGGAGCAGGGCTCCGTAGCGCCTGAGATGCGTATGCAGGTTCCGGTACTCTGCTTCCGTGATCAGAAAAGCATCCAGCATACGCTGAAGGTCAATCGTATCATTCAGATTGAAAGGGGCGTAAGCTGCAAGTGCATCCTCTTGCAGCTCCACCCACTCCTCGGCAAGGGCCTCGTTCTCCGTCCATCCTGTCAAATCCGGCTCAGGGGGGACGAGTTGAGCCAATGCTGTTAGCTTCAGGCAGAGGCAAAGAATTGAACAACAGTTTCGGCAAGTCATTTCCCCTTTTTTCTATATCCGAGTTCAAAACCAGGACTGATCCCCAGTACCGGATGGTAGGTGGCGGCAAAGCCTGCACTAAACCTCCCCACCAGATATTGTATTCCCAGTCCGCTTCTGCGAGTGAGGCTGTGATAGGAGAAATGCATTTTTGTTTGCGGGTTTACCTCCAGCTCCAGTCCTCCCAGCATTGAGACAGGACCTGTGGTGTTGCGACGGATCTCAAACAAGGCCGTCAGACCTTCAGCGGCTCTCCATTGCAGGGCTGTCGACAAAGCCGGGATTACCCGGTATGCTTCTGCTTCTCTGAGAATGAATTCGTATGGCTCCCGGAAACCGAGATGGAGGGTGGCTTCCCTGCTCAGATCTATCTGAAATGCAAGTTGTGAAAGGAGGACAGGGAGTGGAGACTGCCCGGCATCATAGCGGACTTCAAGCAAACCAAGCCCGATTCCGGCTCTAATGTTCTCATTCAGGCGAAGAGAGGAGGCCAGACTGTAGCGCTGGTAGCTTCGCTTCAGTCCGCCGCTGCGGAGGATGGCCATTCCGATGCGGGCTGATTCTGAACCCTGACTGAAGCCAAAGGCCGGACTGGCCATTTGTCCGATACCAAAAGGCATCAGCATTGAAAAACTTCCCTGGAATCCTGAAACCCCTCTGCCTGCCAGGGGATCCCCCACTGCCATCCAGCTGGCCTCCCCAAAGCCAGCACCCTCGGCGTAAACCATATCTCTGACACCGGCATACATCCAGGGAGGAGAGGACTGGGCGAATGCGGTGCAAGGGAAAGCATAAAAAAATGAAAGCAGCAATGAAACCCACAGGATCCCGCCCCTTCCAGCCATCTGCCAATGATCCTTATGTATTGCTGCTTTCACGCCCAAATAGACGATCTGCCCCCGGAAAAACGGACAAAAAAGCATCAAAAAAAAATCCAACTACTGCAGCCGGCCTCACTGAGCTTCACTTTTGTACTTTTACAGGCTGAATAACAAAGCCCTTTGCCTAATCAGGAGAAGAATATGGATAAAGAAAAGAAAATCCTCATCACCGGTGCTGCCGGCTTTATAGCTTCCTGTCTGGTTGCAGGACTGAATGAGCAGGGCTTCGACCAGCTCATCCTGGCAGATGATTTCAGCAGAAAGGATAAACAAGCTAACCTTGCTGGGAAGGCTTTTCTTCAGCAGCTGGACCGGGAAGATCTTCCGCAATGGCTAGAGATGCACGCCGAAGAGATTGGGTTTATCTTTCATTACGGGGCGCGCACCGATACTACCGAAACGGATGTTGCCTTGTTCAACCGCTTGAACCTGCATTATTCCCAAAAACTTTGGTCGATTGCAGCACAAAAGAGGATTCCGATGGTGTATGCCTCTTCTGCTGCCACTTATGGCCTGGGAGAACATACCTATGCGGATGACCACCGGCTAATTCCGGTCCTCAGTCCGCTGAATGCATACGGAAGATCCAAGCAGGATTTTGATCATTGGGTACTCGGGCAGGCTGTGAAGCCCCCTTTCTGGGCCGGTTTGAAATTTTTTAATGTGTATGGCCCCAATGAGTATCACAAGGGACGAATGGCATCGGTGGTCTTCCACGCTTACGCTCAGATTCAACAGTCGGGTCAGGTAAGGCTTTTTCGCTCACATCGGCCTGATTACAAAGATGGAGAGCAAGTCAGAGACTTCGTTTATGTCAGAGATGTGGTTGCGGTCAGTATTTGGCTGATGCAGCATCAACCCGCCTCAGCAATATATAATCTGGGTAGTGGCAGGGCGAGGAGTTTCCTGGATCTGGCACGCGCTGTGTACAAGGCCAGCGGTAGAGAAGAACAGATCGATTTTGTGGATACACCTGAAGACATTCGCGACAAGTATCAGTATTTTACAGAGGCTTCGATGGAAAAGCTTCGCAAAGCCGGTTATACCCATTCCTTTCACAGTCTGGAATCAGGGATTGAAGACTATGTAGATCGGTTTCTGTCCAAAGAAAGACACTGGTAAATCAATCTTCCAAAGCGTCTCTGAGCTGCAGCAGATGGCCGCGGATTCGCAGAATATGTTCCCTGAGAGTTGTTTCTTTATCCACTTCCTCAGGAGATCTGGTCAGGGCATCTCTGGCTCCCTGAAGGGTCAGGCCTTTAGATTTTACCAGGTAATGAATGCTTTTCAGGCGGGTGATCTGAGCCTGGGTATAGATGCGGTTGCCTTTGCGGTTTCTTTTGGGTGTGATGCCCGAAAAATGCTTTTCCCAAAAGCGGATCAGAGACTGGTTCTCACCCAGCATCCCGGCAACTTCTCCAATGCTGAAATAAACGCGGCCTTCCTGATTGATGGATGAAAGATCTTTCTGATCACACATTATATTGAAAGTTCAATTCAGCTGGCAGGAAAATAGCTAGGATGGACGAGAATTGAAGCGGTTCGCTTTACTGATCACCTCCTGATACTCTTCCGGGCTGAGGTCTTTGAAGAAGTAATAGATCGGGTTCACTTTCTTGCCGTTTTTATGCACTTCATAATGCAGGTGCGGCCCGGCAGAAAGTCCTGTATTCCCAACGGTTCCGATCATTTGCCCTCTTTCGACTTTTTCACCCTTTTTGACGGAAAATCCGTGCAGGTGGGCATAAATCGTCAGGTAACCGAATCCGTGATCGATGACGATCTTGTTCCCGTACCCGTAGCGTGCCCTTTTTGCTTCGATCACCACTCCATCCCCGGTAGCATAAATGGGAGTTCCGACCGGTGCGGTGAAATCCAGTCCGTCGTGGAACATCCGTCGCTTGAAAATGGGGTGAATCCTGTATCCGTAGAAGGAAGAGATGCGCTTCAGGTCTTTGTTATCCACCGGCTGAATGGCTGGAATCGCTTTCAGCATCTGATCTTTATTCCTGGCCATTTCAAAAACCTCCTGAAAGGATTTTGATTGTACCACGGTACGGTTTCTTAGTTCGTCGACCTTAAGGCTTGTTTCTTTCAGCAGCCTGGAAGAATTAAAGCCATCCAGGTGCGAATAGGGATTGGATCCACCCACCCCAGCCTGTCTGACGTTCTTGGGATAAGGTTCGCTTTCAAAAATCACCCGGTAGATATTGTCATCCCTGTCCTGAAGTTCATCGAGCACAGTGGATATCCGTTCCACCCTGTCATTGAGAATACTGTATTGTAACTTTAACTGCTCGTTTTCCCTCTCCAGCATTTTCTCTCTGGGACTGGCAAGGAAATTATAGGCGAAGAAGATGACGGCGGTGGCAAAGACTGCTCCGGACAAAATTACCTTAAGTACTGCCCACAGGCGATCCCTGAAACTGGCCGTCACTTTTTCGTAAGTAAGGGAGCGGGTATTAAACCGATAAAATGTTTTGGACATATTCTAAAACGCTTCGGGTCAAAAGTAGCGAAAGGAACGCTTACTCTGACCTGCAAAATTAATCAAATAGCCTAACTTTGCAATCCCGTTTTCTGAAATTACCAACTGTAAATTGTTGAAAAACTTGATCTTGATGAAATCTACGGATATCCGGAATACCTTTTTTGAATTTTTCAAAAGCAAATCCCATCTCATCGTCCCTTCTGCCCCAATGGTGATCAAAGACGATCCTACCCTGATGTTTACCAATGCGGGGATGAATCAGTTCAAGGATATCTTCCTTGGGAATACCCTCGCTCCTTCTCCCCGTATTGCCGATACGCAGAAATGTCTGCGGGTTTCGGGCAAGCACAATGATCTGGAGGAGGTAGGGCACGACACCTACCATCACACGATGTTCGAAATGCTCGGCAACTGGTCCTTCGGGGATTATTTTAAAAAGGAGGCCATCGCCTGGGCCTGGGAACTGCTCACACAGGTATATCGCATCCCGACGGAGAATCTGTATGTCACTGTTTTCGGAGGAGACCAGGGCGATGGGCTTGCGCCCGACCAGGAGGCTTTCGACTATTGGAAAGAATGGACGAAAGAAGACCGCATCTTGTACGGCTCCAAGAAGGATAATTTCTGGGAGATGGGAGACAGTGGTCCCTGTGGCCCCTGTTCAGAGATCCACGTGGACTTGCGTACGGCGCAGGATAAGGCTGCCATACCCGGAAAGGACTTAGTGAACCAGGACCATCCGCTTGTGATTGAGATTTGGAACCTGGTTTTTATTGAGTTCAATCGTAAGGCCAATGGCATTCTCGAATCTTTACCGGCCAAACACGTGGATACCGGAATGGGCTTTGAACGCTTATCGATGGTTTTGCAGGGAAAAACCTCCAACTACGACACCGATATCTTTCAGCCCCTGATCGGCGAGATCAGTCGCATCAGTGGCATCGGATATGGAGCGGATAATAAGGCGGATACTGCAATGCGGGTGATTGCCGACCATCTTCGGGCGGTGGCTTTTGCCATTGCCGACGGGCAGATACCTTCCAATGTGCGGGCCGGTTATGTGATCCGTCGTATCCTGCGCCGGGCGGTGCGCTATGCTTACACCTTCCTCCGGATGGAGCAGGCCTTTATTCATCAGCTTGTTCCCCTGCTCGCACGGCAGATGGGCGGTGTTTTCCCTGAGCTTGTTAAGCAAGAGGGATTGATTATAAAAGTTATTCAGGAAGAAGAACAGGGTTTTTTGAGAACCCTGTCCACCGGCATTCAGAAATTCAATCAATATCTTGAAAAAGCGGGGGACGCGCGCCTTATAGACGGTGCTTTTGCTTTTGAACTTTTCGACACCTACGGTTTTCCCATAGACCTTACCCGCCTGATGGCCCGGGAAGAAGGACTGGATGTGGATATGGTCGGATTTGAAAAAGGCCTGGAAGCCCAGAAAGCGCGAAGCCGGGCCGATGCTGCGCAGGATGCCGATGACTGGCAGATCATTGCAAACCAGAAGGAAGCGGGTAGTTTTATCGGATGGGATCAGCTGCAGGCCGATGCCCGTATCCTGCGATACCGTAAGGTGATGCTGAAAAAGCAAACATATTATCAGGTGGTGCTCAACCGAACCCCCTTCTACGCAGAGGCGGGCGGACAAATAGGTGATCGCGGCTATCTGGAACAGGGTGGAAAACGCATTGAGGTTGAAGACACCCGAAAAGAAAACCAACTCACGATTCATATAACTAAAGCTCTTCCGGAGAATGTGGAAGAAACGGTAAAGGCCGTCGTGGATCTGAAGAAGCGGAAACAAACGGCAGCAAACCATACCGCCACGCATCTGCTGCATCACGCCCTTCGCAGCGTATTGGGTGATCACGTAGAGCAAAAAGGCTCACTGGTTGCCCCGGATCGCCTGCGCTTTGATTTTGCCCATTTCGGCCGGATGCAAAGCGAAGAGATCCGGCAGGTGGAAAACCTGGTCAATGCTGCGATCAGAGAAAACAGGCCCAGGGACGAGCAACGCCGCATTGCCCTGAACCAGGCAATGGAGATGGGAGCCATAGCCCTGTTCGGAGAAAAATACGGAGATGAAGTCAGGGTGATTCGATTTGGAGAGAGTGTTGAACTATGCGGCGGGACGCACGTGGAGGCCAGCGGAGAAATCGGTTTGTTTAAAATTATCTCGGAAAGTGCCATTGCAGCCGGGATCAGGAGGATAGAGGCCGTAAGCGGCGAGGCAGCGCTGGAGTTCCTGAATGAAAAACAGGATCAGCTGGAAGTAATCCTGCAGCTTTTCAAAAATGTGAAAGATCCCGTTAAGGCGGTTCGGGACGCCCTGGAGGATAAAAAAGAGATTGAAAAGAAATTGCAGGAACTGGAACAGCAGCAAATCAATACACTGAAGGATAAACTGCTGGCAGAAGCCAAAACCCTTGATGGCATTCGCTGTGTAGTGAGCAGGGTAGATCTTCCGGCAAAATTGCTCAAGGATTTGGCCTTCAATCTGGAGAAGGCTATGGGCAATGCACTGATCGTCCTGGGTGCAGGCCTGGATGGCAAAGCCACCCTCTCGATTATGATCTCCCAGTCGGTGATCGATGAGAAGCATCTGCACGCCGGTAAGATGATACGCGAGTTGGCTCCGCATATCGGCGGGGGTGGGGGAGGCCAGGCCCACTTTGCCACGGCAGGCGGCAGCATTGTTTCCGGTTTGGAGAAAGCCCTCCACGCCAGCACGCAATCTTTGCATCCCTGAAATGATGCAAATGAAACAATGACAGGTGGTCAATGAACAAGCCTGGCCTTTCTGCTGTTTCCTCTCCCACAAATGGGAGAAAACGGAACATACAGCATCAACGACCTTGAACGCCTCACGGGCATCAAAGCACATACCCTCCGAATCTGGGAGAAAAGATATGGCTTGTGTGATCCCCGGCGCAGCAACGGCAACATCCGCAGGTATACCGATGACCACCTGAGATATATGCTGAGTGTATCCATCCTCAAGAAAAGGGGCTTTAAGATATCTGAAATCGCCGGTCTGAACCAAGAAGAGTTGAACGATAAGCTCTCAGTTCAGGTGACCAGAAATCAGGCGGATCACAGGGTAGAGGAAATGATCCTGGCGATGATCAGCCTGGATGAAATCTCATTCCGGGATATATTGGGAGCCGCCCTCGTGGAATTCGGGCTGGAAGAGACCTTCACCCGGATCATTCAACCCTTCTTTGACCGTATCGCTGTGATGTGGCTCGCAGGCAGCATCAATCCTGCCCAGGAGCACTTCGTATCCAACATCATCCGGCAAAAACTGATCGTGGCAATCAACAATACCAGCCCGGAAAAGATAGAAAACAAAAAGACCTTCCTGCTCTTCCTCCCTGATCAGGAACAGCACGAACTCGGCCTTCTGCTTTACACATATATTATAAAGAAAGCCGGCCATAGGATTATCTATCTGGGGCAATCCACCCCTTTCGAATGTGTGCAGAATGTGATGGAATCCCAGAAAGCTGACATTATGGTTTCGGCCATTACCAATCCCATCACAGAAGAAACATTGCAGGATTACCTTTCCCGCCTCATCACAAGCTTTCCCGCTACGCCCCTGCTGTTGGGAGGATACCAGGTATGGCACAAGGAAATGCAATGGCTTGAAAAACAATCGCTAATATACAAGCTGAATGGCACGGCCGATTTACAATCCTTACTGGGCCGACTGGATGAAGTGATTATTTCCTCTTGATGTTTTGGCATTTGCTAACTTTTATGATCTTTGGCTGTTTATTGCAGGAAAGAAGTTGTTTTCTATGATCAAGTACTCGATTAATGACCTTGAGCGACTCACCGGCATCAAAGCCCATACCCTGCGCATCTGGGAGAAACGATATGATATTGTGGAACCTGAGCGTACCTGCACAAACATCCGCTTTTATACCGACTGCCACCTGAAGCACCTGCTCAATGTTTCCATTCTGAATAAGCACGGATACAAAATTTCAGAAATCGCCAGGCTTAATGAGAAGGAAATCACCGACAGGGTGATGAACCTTTCAATGAACCCCAGTGATTATGAAACCCAGATGGAAAGCCTGGTGGTAGCGATGATAGAGCTGGATGAAATCAAGTTTGAGAAAATTCTCGGCTCCGCCATACTGAACCTGGGATTTGAGGAAACCCTGGTGGAAATAATTTTTCCTTTCTTTCATAAAATCGGCTTTCTCTGGCAAACCGGCTCCATTGTTCCGGCGCAGGAGCATTTTATCAGCAATCTGATCAGACAGAAGCTGATTGTTGCCATTGATGGAATACCCCTCACCTCTGCACCCCAGCAGAAGACCTTCATTTTATACCTGCACGAAAGGGAACTGCACGAGATCGGGCTGCTGACCTTTTACTACCTGCTGAAAAAAAGAAAGCATAAAGTCATATATCTTGGGCAGAGTGTTCCCTTCGACGACCTGGTCACGATCTCAGCTATCCACCAGCCATACGGCCTGCTCACGAGTTTTACATCAGGAATCAGCCGGGAGGACTTGGAAGGATATCTCACTAAGTTGGACGATCACTTCCCCGGTATCCGCCATTTTGTTTCCGGTCTGCAGCTCTCCCATCCTGAAATCCTGCCTGCCTCTTTCTTTCACATCCGGAATATTGCCGACTTCCGCCAGGAACTGGACCAACTCTCCGCGTAAAACATCCACGCTGTTCTTCTTTGCGCCCTTTTTCGACTGTCCGGGGGGGCTTCCAGACACGATAATCCGGGCATCTGACTTTCCTTGTTTAACATTTATTAGCATAGGTGGAACAATTTAACAATTCCTTAACATTTGTAATGTTTTGAATATAAGGGTATTAAAATATATTTTAATGTTTTATTAAAAATAATTCTAAATAAGCTTGTTTAAGGAGGGTGTTCTGTTTAACTTTGCTTCATCAAACTTAAACACTCAGAGCTATGACCGCAATGGAATTCAATACCGCCCTCACAGGATTGTACAACAATCTGCAGTACTTTGCCCACACTTTGACCCGTAACCGCGAAGAGGCTGAAGACCTGGTTCAGGATACCGTATTAAAAGCCCTGACCAATCGCGACAAGTTTCAGGATAACACCAATTTGAAGGCCTGGACTTTCACTATTATGAAGAATACCTTTATAAACAAATATCGCAGGGCTGTGAAAGCAAACACCATCATTGATACTACCGATGATCTCTATTTCCTTAATATTCCGAGGCCGTCTAACTTTACCCGGCCCGACAGTGAGTTTTCGGTTCAGGAGATTAAAAAAAGTGTGGGCCGCTTGAATGATGAGCATCGTCTGCCATTTGAGATGCATACCCAGGGATATAAATACAAAGAGATCGCAGATAAGCTCAACCTGTCTATCGGGACAGTTAAAAGCCGCATTTTCTTTGCACGAAAGAAATTGATGGAGCAGCTTCACGACTTCCAGAACTAAGCCAATGCAAACAAGTCCTTACATCATAGCCGGTGCCTCCTCAGGCATCGGCTTTTCCTTGGCTCAGCAGCTCATTTCGGAAGGGCATCAGGTCGTTGGTTTGTCGCGAAGTCCGGGGCCCCTGGCCGGAGAATCGGGTTATACCCACCTGTCGTGGGATGCAATGCACGAAGAAGTACCGGAACTCCCGTCCATCGCGGCAGGACTGGTTTATGCTCCCGGAAGTATTTTACTGAAACCTTTTGGCCGATTGACAGACACCGAAGAAATAATAAAAGCTTCTGCCGAACGCCATCCATTAAAACGCATTGGCCAACCCGGGGACATTGCTGCAGCGGTCCGCTTTCTGCTTTCAAGCCAGTCAGGGTGGATTACCGGCCAGATTCTTCCGGTGGATGGGGGCATTTCTGCCATTCGGAGCATCTGAACAAAACAGCAGGCCTCGTGTTTTCTCGTCTGTGAAAATCGGAGACATATTTCCCCCTTTCATTTTGCCCGACCAGAATGGAAAGCCTTTCGACCTGAGCCAGCTTCTGGGGAAGCAAGCCCTGGTCGTTTTCTTTTACCCCAAAGACCACACCGCCGGATGTACCGCCCAAGCCTGCGCATTCAGAGATGCTTACGAGGATTTTGTGGATGCTGGAGCCGACGTGATCGGAATCAGTAGTGATTCCCACAATACCCACCTGGGATTCAGCGAGAAATATCGACTCCCCTTTACCTTGCTTAGTGATGTGGAGGGAAAAATCAGAAGGAAGCTCAGGGTACCAAAGAGCCTGGGTGGATTGCTTCCAGGAAGGCTTACCTATGTGATAGATCAGAATTCGGTGATCCGTTATATCTTTGCTTCGCAACTCAAGCCTAAAGCGCATATTCAGAATGCGCTGGATATCATTAACAAGCTAAATCAAGAAAAATGAATGCACCCAATAAAACCCAGATATGGTTGGCTCAGACCCGCGCCAACTTTCTGCTCCTTGCAGTATTGCTGGTTGCCATTGGCACTGCCCTCGCCTATGCCTTTACAGAACCGGGCAGCCGAAGCTGGAGCTGGCTCGACATTGCGCTCATCGCAATCGGCGTCATTGCTTCCCATATTTCTGTCAATTTATTCAATGAATATTCCGACTTCAATACGAAGATCGACTTCAATACCCTGCATAATCCATTCAGCGGAGGGAGTAAAATGCTGGTTAAAGGCTTCACTACTCCGGCAGCGGTGCTGAGAGTGGCCATCATCACCCTGATCATCGCTTTACTCATCGGGGCCTACTATGTTTACGCTTCGCACTGGTCGCTGCTGTTTTTTATTCTCATAGGAGGATTCAGTATTGTGCTTTACACCGACCTTCTGGCCAAATACCTGATGGGCGAGCTTTTCAGCGGCCTGGCGCTGGGCACAATGGTAGTACTGGGAACCTATATCGCATTAACAACCAATTGGTATATGCCCATCTGGGAAATTCTGCCCCTGGAGGTGATCCTCATCAGCATACCGCCGGGCATTCTTACATCTCTGCTCCTGCTCCTGAATGAATTCCCGGATGCCGAAGCCGACAAAGCAGGAGGAAGGCATCATCTGGTTATCCGTCTTGGAAAGAAGGGTGCTGCCTACTTTTATGTGGCCGGACTGATCCTGACCTTTGGCATCATTGCCGGGATTGTTGTTCTTGGTTTATTCTCCCCCTGGATGCTGATCGCCCTCCTGCCCCTGCCCCTGGCTTTTAAAACCGGGATGACTGCGCTGAAGTACGGAACCCAGGACGAAAAGATTATTCCTGCAATGGGAATGAATGTGATGATCGTATTGGGAACCGACCTGCTTTTGACCATCGGGGTGCTTCTTTAGTTTTTCTGGCAAGGGATACCGCATACTGTGCCATCAGCGTGAGGATCAGGGGGCTTTTGTGCCCTGCTTGAAGTGCTTTTCCAGAATGTGATAGCGATAATCAAAGATCTTCCTCACTTTTCGGTGTACAAACAGACTTCCGGCAAGCCTGCCCAGCAAGCCCAGAGGTAAGGCATAGGTGACAATATCTGTCATCTCAACCCCTTCCGCTGTCTCGCGGAACAGATGCTGATGGTGCCAAAGGCGGTAAGGGCCCACACGCTGATCATCAATAAAAAACGCTTTTTCCTCCACCTGGGTGATCTCCGTCACCCAATGTACCGGAATATTCAGCAGCGGCTTGACGGTGTAGCGAATGATCATCCCGGGATACACCTTTTCTGGAATGGTATCCAGCATTCGGAATCCCATCGAAGCCGGGGTAATCTCATTCAAATTGGCCGGATTGGTAAAAAACCGCCAGGCCTCCTCCAGGCTTATCCCAAGAATTTGTGTCCGCTGTAATTGATGTGTCCTCATTAATCTATTGTTGCACTAATTAAACAAAGAATTATCCTCTTAACTATATATCATAAACTTAGTTCATTTCTGCAAATATTAACGTTTATCTATTTATATAAAAAATTAGACATCTTGTCTTGATATCCGTTTTGCCTTTCGTAACTTAAAACTAAGACTATTTAAACCAAGATTTTCACCCTGCTTCCTCTTCCGATCATTAGCGGTCTGAATGAGAATCAGCGCAGAGTTCAAACCAGCTTCTTTTACAACATCTGAATAAGGGGCTGCAGTTGCTGGTGCTGGAAGGACCGGCTGACAGAATGGTTCACAAGATTCAGCTTATTCGCTAAGTCTTTTCCTCTTCATATTTTCCAGGCTGTCTCTCTAGCAAGTCAGCCTTTTCTCATTTTATATACCTTTGAAAAAAAGCAGCAATGGTTTTCATTACAAGAAGAGAGCATTTCAATGCCGCACACCGATTGTTCCGCGAGGAGTTTTCAGATGAAAAAAACCTGGAGGTTTTCGGAAAATGCAGCAACCCCAAATGGCACGGCCACAACTACATCCTCTATGTTACGGTAAAAGGGCCTGTAAACCCGGAGACAGGTTTTGTGATCAATCTTAAAGACCTGAGTCGGATTTTGAAGGAGGAGGTGATAGAACAACTGGATCACCGTAACATCAACCTGGAAGTAGGTTTTATGCAAGGGAAACTCGCCAGTGCAGAGAATATAGCCATAGGGATATGGGAACAAATAGAAGCTCCCATCTTCAACCTTGGGGCAACACTGCATTGTGTAAGGCTGATGGAAACTGAAAACAACATTGTCGAGTATTACGGGGATTGATCCATAAAAAAACCTGAAACAATGGATAAGCATCAGAAAGAAGCCTTGCTAAGAGAGTTAGCCTCGGAGAACGAAATGGATGGCTATGAAAAGATAGACAGTTACAACTGTGAAAAGGTAGCTGAACTGGCCACCCACTATAAAGCCATTCTCCGGCTGCTGGGGGAGGACCCGGAAAGGGAAGGATTACTGAAGACCCCGGAAAGAGTGGGTAAGGCAATGCAGTTTCTTACTCACGGCTACCTGCTTGATCCCAAAGAAATCCTTCTTTCAGCCCGCTTCAGAGAGGAATATCAGCAAATGGTGATTGTGAAAGATATTGAGATATATTCAATGTGTGAACACCATTTGATCCCCTTTTTCGGGAAAGCGCACGTTGCCTATATCCCTAAGGAATACATTACCGGTTTAAGCAAAATCGCTCGGGTAGTAGATGCCTACGCCCGACGTCTTCAGGTTCAGGAAAGGCTTACCACGCAAATCAAGCAGGCCATACAGGAGACCCTGGACCCGCTCGGGGTAGCTGTGGTCATTGAGGCAAGGCATATGTGTATGTCGATGCGCGGGATTCAGAAGCAAAACTCTGTGACGACCACTTCAGACTTCACGGGGGCTTTTCGCCAGGAGAAAACCAGGGAAGAGTTCATTCACCTGATTGGAGCCAGGCTCCATTAGCATTCATCTGCTATTCTACCTGAATAGATCAGTGTTTTATTTCAAAAGGGAGTATTTTCAACAAACGCCTGGCTTCATCCCGCGCATTAGAGGAAAGCGGACGGAATATCAAGTGCGCCTGTTCGTATGCGCCCAATCGTTCTGCCCTGTGCCTCAGGATGAAATCAAAGAGCTGGTCATCCGCAACCTGGCTCAAGAGCGGTCGATCGTGTTTTTCTGGCAACAGGCGTGAGTGCAGCATAAAGGGATCGGTATCGATGAAAACCACAAATCCGGTGCCCAGGGCAAGCTGCATATTTTCCTGATCCACCAGGCTTCCTCCTCCGGTGGCTACAACCCCGCGACTAAAGGCGCACAACTTTTGCAAAAGGTCCTTCTCGGCCTTCCTGAAAGCTGCTTCAGACATTTTGTCAAAGAAATCGTGCAAGGGCATTCCAAACCGGATCTCCAGTAAACTGTCCATATCCAGAAGAGGTACGCCAAGAGCATTGGCCAGATGATGTCCAATCTCCGTTTTACCGCTTCCCATATAGCCGGTCAAAAAAACAAGCATAGCAAGCCCGGGCAGTTAATCCACTCCAATACGCTATCCACTGGCCAAGGTGCACAAAGACAGCATAAACCAAAAAGGGTGAGTGGGTTGGTTTATACATACTTAAAAAAGAATCTGGATGGCTCCTCCCTGGCTTTTGCGATCACCAAATTTCAGCTAAATTACAATTAATCAGAAGAAATCGGATAATTTCCGATTCTGCCCAAGAATATTATTCAATGATCTTGAACTCTGTGCGCCTGTTCTGCTGTCTTCCTGCGGGTGTTGCATTACTGGCCACGGGCTGTGCCGAGCCATAGCCCTTGAAGGTCAGCATCGCTGAAGGGATACCCTGGCGACTGAGATACTCGACCACCGCTTTTGCCCTGTTTTCAGAAAGTTGCTGATTCAGCTGCTCTGATCCGGTATTGTCTGTATGCCCTGATATCTCCACTTTGGTATTGGGTTTTAGTTTTGCAATTCCCTGTAATAATGCGGTGAGGCGGTTTAGCTCAGCGGTAGATTCCGGGCGCAGATTGTGTTTACCGGTATCAAAGAAGATGTTTTTCAGCACTATGCTGCATCCTAGGCAGGCATTGGTGAGCAGTACCTCCTGTTCAACCATCTGATATTCGGAGTTTTCGGGCAGGTTAAAGTGTTCTGAATAGAAGAGATAATCCGGGGCTGTCACAGCAATCCCATAGTTTTTTCCTGCGGGCAGGGATACCAGGAATTTTCCGGTTGCGCTATTGGACTGAAAGATGGCGATTTGCTCATTTTTTTCATTGTCGGTGATGACAATATCAGCCCTGATAGGTTTACGTGTAAAGGCATCCAGGACTACCCCTTTGAGAATGGTGAGGTGTACGGATTCCACTTCTTTTGCGGCGCCAAGGCTTCTTTCTACAACCGGTTCGGCCATTGCACTGAGCAAATGATCGCGATAATCGACCATATTGGGTTTGGGTGGTCCCAGGAAGGTAATGCGATAGAGGTCATAACCGCCCTTGCCTCCGGGTCGGTTTGAACTGAACCAGGCGTGCTTCCCGCTTGGAGACAGGTTGAAAAAGATTTCATCATAAGGAGTATTCATCGGATAGCCCAGGTTTTCAGGAGGTGCCCAGCGTCCGGGAAGGCGTTCGGAACGAAATACATCATATCCGCCCATTGAGTTATGTCCTTTTGAAGAAAAATAGACCGTTTTCCCATCCGGGTGCATAAAAACTGAACCCTCATCAAAGGGGGTATTCAGCTCAGAACCCATTGGGTGTGCACGGCCCCATTCTTCCCTGGAGGAGGTGTTGATCTGCCCGCTGAAAAAGATATCCTTTCCGCCTTTGCTGGCATAGTCATTATCGGTAACGAAGTAAAACTTGATTCGGTCGAAGTAGAAACTGGCGTGGCTTTCATTGCCTGTGGTATTGATTTTGAATTCGGGCATTTTCCGGGGTACACTCCAGTTTTCCCCGCTCAGAGAGCTGTGGTAGATGTCGTCCTGACCGTCTTTTTCTGAAATGAGAAAGACCTCTTGTCCGTCCTGAGCTATGGCTGCGATGTTGAATCCTGCGAATATCTCACTCTCCCAGAGTTCAGGCTGAGACCAACTCCCGGCTTCCGACTTTGAAATGTACACCTGGCTTCCCTTTCCACTCAAACTCCTTCGATTGAAGAGCAGAAATGACCCATCGGCCGGAAGAACCGGCATCCAGTCGTCATCGGCACTGTTTAGCTCAGACATATTCTCCACCCATACCCTCTCCAGTGGGGATGAGGCAAACTCTCCGGCATATTTCATTTCCAGTTTCATTTTCCGGATATCCCCGCTCAAGGCTTCCAGTTCTTTCTTTTTCGCCTTACTTTCAAACTCTTTCAGATATGCCTCCGCACTGTCGGTCTGCATTCGCAGCTGGGCATCTCTTGCGAGAAGGAAATACAGGTATGGATCTGTGTCCGGATTTAGGCGCCAGGCATTTTTCAGGAAAGTTTCCGCTTGCTGCGGCTGATTGATGCCGAAATATGCGCGTGAGATGAGGTAATTCAAATAACTGTAGTCGGGGTTAAACGCCTGGGCATCCAGCAGTGGGGTCAGGGCTTTGCGCCAGAGCATATCCGCATTCTTTTTCGTTTCCTCCAGTGCGATAGCCTGCTCTGCGATTTGCTCCCCTTCTTTCAGTCGGCTTTCCGCTTCTTTGAAAGCCTCCCGCTGATCCTTGAAATTCGATGCTTTAAACTCCGTTTCCTGGGCTGCAAGAAAGCAGCTCCAACTTAGTAATGTGCTCAGAATCAGTACAAATCTCATCTTGCTATCAATTACATTCACGATCGAGATATTTTTTTGCAATTTCCAGGCCCAGGTTGGCAGCTTTCCGGTAGTCTGCACAGGCTCCCGGTCCATCTCCACTTTCCTCCCTGCTGATCGCGCGGTTGAGCAGGGCCGTGGCATATCCGGGGTCAAGGTGCAATGCCTGGTTTAGGGCTTTCAGGGATGCGTTAATGTCATTTTGTTGCCGCAGGACGACTCCGCGAAGGTTCCAGGCTGCTGGGTCCGCGGGAAAAAGTTCGATGGCTTTTTCAGAGAGGGGAGCAGCCTGAGGCAGTTTCTCCAGTTCAATCAGCAAGCTGATTTTGTTGACGTAGGCCAGAGAATAGTCCGGATCGGCCTGTATGGCTGCCTCATATTGCTTCAGGGCTTCCTCCTTTCGTTCCAGGCTGCGCAGCGTACTGCCATAGTTATTTAATATGTATGCAGCCCGGGCATCGGCTTTCAGGGCTTGTTGAAGAAAGCCCAGTGCCCTTTCCGGCTGCCCCATTTTGCGATAGGCACTGGCCAGGTCATTCCAGGCTGCCGCAAAAGCGGGGTCCAGGCTAGTTGCCTTTTGAAAATCAGCGGCAGCGGCCTGGGCATCATTTAGCAGAAACAAGGCTGTCCCCCGGCGGTGGAGGGCTCGGAGATTTTCCGGGTTGGAGGAGAGCAGTCCATCCAATACCATTTTTGCCTCGGCAAAGCGGGAAGCTTCCATCAGGAACCCGCTGCGTACAAGGGTAAGGTCTTTATATTCAGGATCGTAGAATGCTGTTGAATCAAGGTCAGCCAGGGCAGCATCCCACCGTTTCATCTCTGCCTGCACCACAGCGCGGTTGTACCAGGCGTCCGGCAAGGCTGGCAAAACAGACAGGGCATCACTGAGCTTTTGAAATGCTTCTGGCAAGCGTTGCGCTTCGAACAAGGCAATGCCTTCATTATAGAGCGTTAGGGCCTCTGCCCGCAAGCGGTTCTCTTCGTTCAGGTTTTGGATGGAATCCTGAAAAGCACGCTCAGTCGCCGTCAGAGAATCTACGGGAAGCTGAAGGCTGTCAGGTTCGGCCTGTCCAATGCCCGGCGCAGCGATGAGCGCAAGCAATGCCAGGATGATCAATGGTTTTAAGAATCGTTTCATTTGCCTCTTATTCTGGAATGCGCTAAAATACAGATTCAGGCGGAATATCCCGTCTTTCACCCGGAGCCGTGACAATGTTAAAAAAAAAATGAAAGGCTGCCCCGGCGGCTGTCCCCCGCCCCTGATTTTTTTCTACTTTTACCCTTCGCCAAAGCAGCAAACACTCAAATCGAAAATTATGAAGTTTATCGTATCCAGTACCGTACTGCTCAAGAACTTACAGTCTATAAGCGGGGTTCTCACCACCAATAACACCCTACCCATCCTGGATGATTTTCTGTTCGAGCTGAAAGGTGATATTCTGAACATCACGGCTTCGGACCTTGAGACCACCATTACGGTTGTGGTGCCCACTACCAAGGCAGAGGAAGAAGGACGGGTTGCAATTCCCGGCAAGATTCTGCTGGATGCTTTAAAGACTTTCCCTGAAACGCCCACGGCTTTCACTGTGAATACTGCCACTTTCGGGATAGAGATCAGCGCCGGCGAGGGAAAGTACAAGCTCAGCGGTCACGATGCGGAGGAATACCCGAACTTGCCTGAAATGGCAAGTCCTGAGCAGGTTAAGATGGATTCATCTTTGCTTGCAGAAGCCATTCAAAAGACCCTTTTTGCCACAGGCAATGATGAGCTTCGACCGGTGATGTCGGGTGTTTTCTGTCAGTTCAGCGAGGAGGATCTCACCTTCGTGGCCACCGATGCCCACAAGCTGGTTCGCTACCGCCGCAGCGACAGCAAAGCTGGGGGCTTCACTTCCTTTATCCTGGCGAAGAAGCCACTGAACCAATTAAAAGGCCTGCTATCCCGTACCGAAGATGAAGTCAGCCTGGAGTTTGATGAGAAGAATGCCCGCTTTTCCTTTGGCAACGTACAAATGATCTGCCGCCTGATTGAGGGACGTTATCCGGATTACGAAAGCGTCATCCCAAAGGAGAATCCCAACTTACTAACGGTAGACCGGATGAATTTCCTGAACGCCATCCGTCGCGTCTCCATCTTTGCCAACCAATCCACCCACCAGGTTAGGCTGCGCATCACCGGAAAGGAATTGTTGCTCTCTGCAGAAGACATTGATTTCTCCAACGAAGCCAGAGAGAGGTTGACCTGCGATTACGAGGGCACCGATATGGAAATCGGCTTCAGTTCGCGCTTTCTCCAGGATATGCTTTCTAACCTGCATACCGAACAGATCCGGATTGAGATGTCGGAACCCAACCGTGCAGGCATACTCCGGCCGGTCGACAATGAAAATGAAGCGGAAGACATTCTGATGCTGGTGATGCCTGTAATGCTGAACCAGTAGTATATCCTTTTCTGCAAGAGTGCAGAAGACAACCGACCGCCGACACATATAAGAACCGACTATGCCCCTGGTGTGAAAGGGGTATGTGCTTTTTTGTCCAGTTTTCTTTATTAACTAAAACCGCTATTGCTATGGGAATGATGAAAGAATTCAAAGAATTCGCAATGCGCGGCAATGTGGTGGATATGGCTGTGGGTATCGTTATTGGCGGTGCCTTCGGCAAGATCGTGTCCTCCTTCGTTGCTGATGTGGTAATGCCTCCGCTGGGGCTATTGATCGGGGGTGTTGATTTTTCAGCCCTCCAGTTTATCCTTAAACCGGAAGTGCTGAACGAAGCGGGTGAAGTGCTCACCGCTGCAGTCAGTGTGAACTACGGCAGTTTTATAATGACGGTGCTCGACTTCCTGATTATTGCCTGGGCCATTTTTATGGTTATCAAGGCGATGAATTCGATGAAGAAGAAAAAGGAAGCTGCCTCTCCGCCCCCGCCTCCCGGACCGACCAGAGAAGAGACCCTGCTTACGGAGATCCGCGATTTGCTGAAGAAGCAATAAAAAAAACAGGGCCGGTACACCGGCCCTGCAGGAATTCCAGTATGCCCGTCTGCAATGGCGGGCATTTCTTTAAACCATTGGGTATTTGTTGAAGATTTGTTCGGACTTCATCAGGATGTCAATGTATTGTGCACGGGTGTATGCGAAAGGATCCGCAAGATGCTTGCGGGACAGTTTTCCCCGGAAGGCATTCAGGTCGGCATAGGATTTTTTCTCCATCCAGTCTTCCATTTCGTTTAAGATGGTGGCGATATGGCTGATCTGGTTTTTGTACAGGGTACTGACTAGCTGCACGGCATCTGCACCGGCCAGCAGGGTGGCAATCACATCTCTTCCGTTGAATATCCCGCCATTGGCACAGATAGAGCCATTCACTTCTCCATAGAGGGCACCGGCATAGCGAAGGGCAAGGCGTGTATCTTCAGGGCTGCTGAGGTTATAGGGGAAATGATGTTTTTCTTCGTCGATATTGATATCCGGTTGGAACAAGCGGTTGAACATCACAAAGCCATCGGCTCCGGCTTCATCCATCTTATCCACCACTCGGATGATATTGGTATAGAATGGGCTGAGTTTCACACTGACCGGAATACTCACTACTTTTTTCACCGCTTTCAATACTGCGATCTGTTTTTCTATCAGGCTGTGTCCGTCTGTTTCGGCATCCGACAACCCCTGGTAGAAATTCAGTTCAATGGCGGCTACTCCGGTTGCTTCCACTTCGCGGGCATAGTTAACCCAATTGCCTTCGCTTACCGCATTAATGCTGGCGATGAGAGGGATACTCAGCGCCTTGCGGGCTTTGCCCAACTCGAAGAGGAACTCTTTTGAACCTGCGTGATCGAGGCCTGGAAACAGGCTGGTCATCTCAGCATTGCGCTCATTGTAGTCTTGCATATCCATCTCCATTTGCAGACTCTCCCATTGTATCTGCTCCTCAAAGAGTGACTTGTACACCACAGCCGAAGCGCCGGCCGCTTCCATCTTCTTCAGGTTTTCCACGTCAGTGCATAGGTTGGAAGCACCCACAATGATTGGATTTTTGAGCTCAATGCCCAGATAGTGTGTTTTAAGGTCAGCCATAATTCTAAGATATAGGTTGTTGATGATTGCTTGCAAACAGCACCGGACGCAGCGGTCGGAATGCTGCAAACAAAGATAGCAATTCCTGTATATGCGCTCCGCCAAATGAAAATCGCTTTTCACAGCCTATTAATCAGTTTTACAGGCTTTTTCCTGTTAATTTATAATGATTATAAATATTTGACTTACAGCAGAGAGCCGGGTAATTTAGATTCATTTTCATTCCCATTTCCTGTAATTTCGCACTGGTTTTAGACGGCTTGCCGGGACCGGAATTATAAAAACATTTGAACTATGGAAAAGAAGAAGAATTTCGTGACTTGTGAAGGAAACTATGCCGCGGCCCACGTAGCGTATATGTTCAGCGAGGTGGCCTGCATCTATCCCATCACTCCTTCCTCCAATATGGCGGAGTATGTAGACGAATGGGCAGCCAATGGCCTGAAGAACATTTTCGGGGAGACGGTAGAGGTTAGGGAAATGCAGTCTGAAGGTGGTGCTGCAGGGGCGGTACACGGCGCTTTGCAGGCCGGAGCCCTGACCAGCACTTATACTGCTTCCCAGGGGCTGTTGTTGATGATCCCGAATATGTATAAGATTTCCGGGGAGTTACTTCCGGCGGTCTTCCACGTGAGCGCCCGCTCACTGGCCGCCCAGGCCCTGTCGATTTTCGGAGACCACAGCGATGTGATGTCCACACGGCAAACAGGCTTTGCGATGCTGGCAACCGGCAGTATTCAGGAGATTATGGACCTGGCAGCCGTAGCACACCTTACTGCAATCAAAACCCGCATCCCTTTCCTGCACTTTTTTGACGGATTCCGCACCTCTCACGAAATCCAGAAAGTGGAAGCTCCCACTGTTGAGCAGATGAGCAAACTGGTTGACTGGGAGGCCATTCAGCGTTTCCGCGATAATGCGCTCAACCCGGAACACCCGGTTACCAGGGGCACGGCCCAGAACCCGGATATCTACTTCCAGGCCAGGGAAGCCGCCAGCCATTTCTACGATCACGTGGCTGATGTGGTAGAAGAGTATATGCAGCAGATGTATGCACTCACCGGCCGCGAATATCACCCATTTACATACTATGGCGATCCTGAAGCAGAGCATATTCTCATCGCGATGGGATCCATCACAGACACCATCCGCGAGGTTGTGGATCACCTCCGCGCCCAGGGGGAAAAAGTGGGCCTGGTGGCTGTACACTTATATCGTCCCTTCTCTCCCAAATACTTCCTGAATGTCATTCCCAAAAGTGTTAAGCGCATTGCTGTGCTTGACCGTACAAAGGAAATCGGAGCCAATGGCGAGCCCCTTTACCTGGACATCAAGGAGATTTTCTACGGCAGGAAGGATGCTCCCCTGGTGGTCGGCGGACGCTACGGACTCAGTTCCAAGGATACCACACCGGCACACATCATCGGGGTTTTCGAAAACCTGAAAATGAATGAGCCCAGAAACCAATTCACCATCAGCATTGTGGATGATGTGAAATTCACTTCTCTCCCCATCCTGCCCGACGTAAGCGTGGTTCCGGAAGGGACCTTCGAAGCCAAGTTCTACGGACTGGGCGCCGATGGAACTGTAGGGGCCAACAAAAACTCAATCAAGATCATCGGGGATACCACAGATAAGTATTGCCAGGCCTACTTTGCCTACGACTCCAAGAAATCCGGAGGGATCACCACCTCACACCTGCGTTTCGGAAATAAGCCCATCCGCTCACCTTACCTGGTGAACACCCCTGACTTTGTTGCCTGTCACGTACCGGCCTATCTGGAGAAGTATGATATGCTGAAGGGCCTCAAGCCCGGCGGATCTTTCCTGCTGAATTCTATCTGGGATGCGGAAGAGACCAAGAACCGCCTTCCCGATCATATGAAAAAGTATCTGGCGGAAAAAAAGATCGACTTTTATATCATTAATGCTACCCGTATTGCGGCGGAAATCGGCCTGGGAAGCCGCACCAATACCATTATGCAAAGCGCCTTCTTTAAAGTTTCCAATGTCATTCCTTACGAGCAGGCTGTCGGGGAAATGAAGGATGCCATCGTGAAATCCTATGGTATGAAGGGGGAGATGATCGTCAATATGAATTTTGCCGCTGTAGATAAAGGCGGTGATGTAGAAAAGGTAAACGTACCCTCAGAATGGGCAGACATTCATATTGAAGCGAAGGTGGATCAGCGGGATGTACCTGACTTTATCCGCAACATCTTCGATCCGATCAATGCTTTGAAAGGAGACGATCTTCCGGTCAGTGCTTTCCTTGGCAGAGAGGACGGGACCTTCCCTGCCGGTACCACCGAATATGAAAAACGAGGCATCGCCGTGAATGTTCCGGAATGGATCCCGGAGAACTGTATCCAGTGTAATCAGTGTGCCTATGTCTGCCCTCACGCCTGTATCCGTCCCTGGCTGATCGATGCAGAGGAGATGAAGCAGCTTCCTGAAGGCACCGTCACCCTGGATGCGATCCCGGCCAAGACTTTTGCAGGCCTTCAGTACAGGATGCAAGTCAGTCCGCTCGACTGCACAGGCTGCGGTAATTGTGTGGAAGTTTGCCCCAGCAAAGAGAAGTCGCTTGTGATGAAGAGCCTGGGCTCGCAGATGGAGGAAACTGTACGCTGGAATCATTTTGCCGATAATGTCACCTACAAGGACTCCATTGTAGAGAAAGATAAAAGCGTTAAAAACAGTCAGTTTGCACAGCCCCTCTTCGAATTTTCCGGAGCCTGTGCCGGTTGTGGTGAAACTCCCTATGTCAAGCTGATCACCCAGTTGTTTGGGGAGCGTATGATCATTGCCAATGCCACCGGTTGCAGTTCGATCTATGGTGGTTCTGCTCCCTCCACCCCTTACTGCGCCAGCAAGAAGAACGGCAAGGGACCAGCCTGGGCCAACTCACTCTTTGAAGACAATGCCGAGTATGGCTATGGCATAGCAACCGGGATCAATAAACTGCGCAACCGGATTGCCCGCCTGATGCAGGATGGAATGGATTCCGTTTCAGCACCCTGCCAGGAGCTTTTCCGTGAATGGATAGAAGCCAAGGAAGATGCCAAGCGTTCGGAAGACGTCAGTCAGAAACTCATCCCTGTCCTGGCTGCTGAAAAATCAGAGGTGGCAGCTTGGATCCGCTCACTGGAGCAGTATCTGATCAAGAAGAGTGTATGGGTCTTTGGCGGCGACGGTTGGGCCTACGACATAGGTTTCGGTGGCCTTGATCACGTGCTGGCTTCCGGAGATGATGTAAATGTTCTGGTGATGGATACCGAGGTTTATTCGAATACCGGCGGGCAGTCCTCCAAAGCCACGCCTGTGGGTGCCGTAGCCAAATTCGCCGCTTCAGGCAAGCGTATCCGCAAAAAAGACCTGGGTGCGATGGCGATGACCTATGGATATGTCTATGTGGCTCAGGTTGCTATGGGGGCTAACCAGAGTCAGTTCCTCAAGGCAGTGCGTGAAGCAGAAGCCTACCCCGGCCCATCGATGATCATCGCCTACTCTCCTTGCATTAACCACGGGCTGCGTGCCAGTATGGCCGCCACCCAGGATGAAGAAAAGCGTGCAGTGGAAGCAGGATACTGGTCGCTGTATCGCTATAACCCAATGCTGGAAAAAGAAGGGAAGAATCCCTTCCAACTCGACAGCAAGGAGCCGGAATGGACCAAGTTCCAGGCCTTCCTTCACGGCGAAGTGCGCTATACTTCCCTGAAGAAAGCCTTCCCGGAAGTAGCAGATGAGTTGTTTATTGCTGCTGAAGAAAACGCCCGTTGGCGCCACGAAAGCTATAAACGAATGGCCGCTATGGTTTTCGAAAGCAAGTAATCTGCTTCGAGACCCTGAAAGCAAGGGGCTGTCTCATTGGGTGAGGCAGCCCTTTTGTTTCAAAATCTTTTCCAGGAAAAACCTTATCTATTTCTGAGGGCCTCCTACCTTTGCAGTTTTAAAGTTTGCTTGCCTGCTTTTTGCCATTTTTAATTTTCAGAACAATGAAATCATTCCTTTCGCTGCCGTACCGAAACCTGCTTCCGCTTCTCGGTCTCTTTTTTCTCTTTTCCTGTCAGCAAAGACCCGCAGAAAACACGCCGGTTTCAGTGGATATGGACAGTATCATCAGCGATACTGGAGCAGAAAGCTATCTGCTCCCGGATAACCGCTACCTCTTGATGGCAACCCTTTATCACCAGCAGGCGGCAGAGTACCAGGCATTATGCTACCAGGCCTACAACCTGGCTGCCTTGCGTCTGGTGGAGAGTTTGCAGGATCAAAGCATCAATAAAGCGAGAGCGGTGGTAGTGGATGTGGATGAAACTGTACTGGACAACAGTCCCTACCAGGCCGCTTGTATCCTGAATAATTACAATTATCCTGAGGGATGGGACGAATGGTGTCAGAAAGCCATTGCGCTACCGGTTCCCGGAGCATTGGATTTCCTCAAGCTGGCCGAGGGATATGGAGTTGCCATATTCTATGTGACCAACAGAAAGGCCCATCTGAGGGAGGCTACAGCCGCGAACCTCCGCGAACAGGGATTTCCATTGTCAGGAGAGACGCACTTACTGATGCGGGAAGAGGAGTCGGACAAAGAAAGCAGGAGAGCAACGATCAGGGAAAAATACCACATCAGTCTGCTCATCGGGGATAATCTGGGTGATTTTGCCAGCGGTTTCAACGACAGCGATCAGGACAACCGGATGGCAAGGACAACCGAATCCAGGGGTTCTTTCGGAAAACAATGGATAGTCTTGCCAAATCCGATGTACGGTGACTGGGAAAGTGTTTTCTTTCGGGGAAAGCGTGCATTGGATAAGGAAAGCAGGTTGCTTATTCTGGAGGATATGTTGGTTTCGCCGGATAGGCTTTAGTCTGTTCGGGCTCCAGGCTTAATCTTCCGGAATACCCTTCTCTTTTCAGACAAAAGAGAATAATCTAAAAACAAAAAAGGCCATCTGATTGCAGACGGCCTTTTTTATTCAGGCATTTACCGGAAGCACTTACCGGATTTCAATATCGTAGTCCATTCTGGCTTGCAGACCCTTGATGTTTTCAACACGTTTTACCTGCTGGTACATTGGATAGAAGGGTCCCATTTCGCGTTGCATCATCCAGGCACTTACGTTCCCGCCCAGGGATTCCATCAGCTTCTCAAAGGGGTCTTTCAACTCAGGATACTTTTTAAGTCTGTAGTCCTCCAGACCGGCCATTCCGGCAGCCATAGCGATGGCTTCATTCAAACCTCCGTATTTGTCAATCAGGTTTAATGCCAGTGCGTCTTTTCCGGCCCAAACGCGGCCTTGCCCTATGCTGTCTACATCAGCCACCTGCATTTCACGACCGTCTGCCACACGTTGGATGAAATCGGCATACATATCCTCCACCATTTTGGTCATCACCTTACGCTCCATTGGGTTGAGCGGACGGGTCACATCCAGAAAATCGGCGTGGGTGTTGGTCATTACCCGGTCGAAGCGAAGACCGATCTTATCCTGGAAAAGTTCCTGGAAGTTTGGAATTACCCCAAAAACGCCGATGGAACCGGTAATGGTGTTGGGGCTGGCAATGATAGAGTCGGCAGCACAGGCAATATAGTACCCACCGGATGCAGCCACACCGCCAAATGAAGCCACGACAGGTTTTTCTGCTTTAGTAAGCAAGAGTTCCTGAAGAATAACTTCAGAGGCAAAACCACTCCCACCCGGAGAATTCACGCGCAAGACAATGGCCTTCACATTTTCATCCTCACGCGCTTTGCGTAAGATTTTGGCATAGGTCTCTCCACCAATATTTCCTTCTTCTCCTTTGCCGTCTACAATTTCACCTTCGGCAAAAATCACAGCAATGCGATCGCGGCTCACCGACAGCTTATCATCGTCGGATGCTGCCTTCTTATATTTGGCCAGGCTGATAAACTCAATGTCATCGATTTTCTCTGCGCCGACGCTGTCAGCGAGTTCTTCAAGAAAGGCGGTCTCATACTTAAGATCGTCGATCATACCAAGGGCCACTGCATCTTCGACGAAGGTGAGGCTGAGTGAGTCGGCCCAGGCATTAAGCTGCGCCGGGTCAGCGCCCCTGCTCAGGGCAATGCCATCCACCATATGATCCCACATCGTACTGATATAGGTTTTGATCTGTTCCCTGTTGGCTACACTCATTTCTTCCTGGATCAGTGGTTCCACAGCGGCCTTGAACTTTCCGTGACGAATCACCTGGGCTTCAATGCCCAGTTTGGCCAGGGTTCCTTTAATAAAGGTCACCTGCCCTTGTAAGCCGTTAAACAGGAACATCCCTTCCGGGTTCACGATAATGCGGTTGGCCACGGAGGCCAGGTAATAGGTGCGTTGATCCATCATATCGCCGTAGGCAATGATGAACTTTCCGGATTCTTTGAAGTCGATCAGGGCATCCCTGATTTCTTCAATGGTGGCCATATAAGCCTGCAAACCGGTCATCTTCAGGTAAATCCCACTGATTCGGTCATCTTTCGCAGCCCGTTCTATCTGATCAAGGATATCATCCAGGCCAATCGGGGTGTCCGCTTCGAAGGTGGTGGGATTGAAATTGGCAAAAGGATTGTCCGACGCCCGGTCAGGAATTGGCTTGTCCAGCTTGATTTTTAGTATGGTATTATCTTTTACCTGAACTTCTTTCTCGCCAAACTGCACTGCTGCAGCAATGATGCCGGCCACAATGATAAAGAGCAGGAAAAGCCCCACCAGGAAACCTAGCAGTGAGGCAAAAAAGAATTTGAAAAACTGTTTCATAGGATTGAGGGATTGGGGATTACGAAATGCAATTATACGATATCAGCACGCGAATCACAAAAGCATTTTCCGGCTTGCCCCAAAATTTGTTTCATTGCACCAATGT
Source organism: uncultured Lentimicrobiaceae bacterium (assembly GCA_964590645.1). Taxonomy (GTDB): domain Bacteria; phylum Bacteroidota; class Bacteroidia; order Bacteroidales; family JAGNHN01; genus JAGNHN01. The sequence goes on along the minus strand of CAZPYJ010000001.1, from coordinate 194,148 downwards.
GATACACCGGAAGCCTGGAATGCTGGAACAATATTGCCGCATTTGCAGCTCCTTTGCACAGCTTGCATTCCGATCAGGGAGTGTATAAGTATTTGTACCTTTGGAGTGAAATGAAAAAGATGCATACAGCTTATCTACTGACTGGCAGTAATCTGGGAAGGCGTGAACTGATGCTGAGCGAGGCCCTCAGGCTTATCCGGAAGAAAGTGGGGCGCATTGAGAAGCGCTCATTGGTGTATGAGACGGAACCTTGGGGATTCGAGGACCACCGTCCTTTTCTGAATCAGGCGCTGAAAGTTCAAACCCATCTGACACCCGGGAAGTTGCTTTCTGCAGTCCTTCAGATAGAGTTGGTGCTTGGCCGAATCCGCCAACCTGATCAGTACATTTCCCGTGTCATTGATATTGATATTCTGTTTTATGATGCGATAATAATGGCCGAGAAGCATCTGACTATTCCACACCCATTGCTGCACCAACGCCGTTTTGTGCTTCAACCCCTTGCTGAAATCGTCCCCACAATGCTTCATCCTGTGTTCAATGTGCCGGTGATGGAGTTGTTGCATAGCTGCCCTGACCATTGTGCTGTTGCCCCCTATGAAGTTGAAGCAACGTATGGACTGACCCCGAAAAGCCGGAACGAGCAATGAACTACCGCTACATCTGCATCGAGGGAGCGATCGGTGCAGGCAAAACCTCCCTGGCCCAACGCTTATCGGCTGAACTGGGCAGCCGCTTGATTCTGGAACAGTTTGAAGACAATCCTTTTCTTCCCAAATTTTATAAAGAGCCTGAGAAATATGCTTTTCCTCTGGAATTGAGCTTTCTGGCCAGCCGTTTTCAGCAACTCAGCGACAAGCTCAGCTTGCCGGATATGTTTCAGCCCATTCTTATTTCCGACTATTTCATCCAAAAGTCTCTGATTTTTGCACGGAATACCCTTACGGGAGATGAACTGAATTTATATCAGCGCCTTTTTCACATTATGGCTGATATTCTGCCTGTCCCTGATCTGATGCTGTACCTTCATTTGCCCATCGCCAGTCTGCAAGCGAACATCCGAAAGCGGGGACGGGAATATGAACAAGAGATCAGCGATCAGTACCTGAGCCGTTTACAGGAAGGTTATCTGGATTATATCCGGCAGCATCCCCGGCAACGTATCCTGGTGATCGATACTTCCGGGCTGGATTTTGTCAATCAAGATGCGGATTACCGACACATTTTTGATTTATTGCAAAAGGACTGGCATCGGGGCGTACATTATCTTTAGGCCAGCTGTTTCGAAAAAAGAAAAAAGAGCCACCGGCATCAGCAGGCGGCTCTTCTATGTATTCGCTATTCAGAGAATTACTTCACGATGGAAGTAAATTCAGCATTATTGAAGAATTTGATGAATTCGCGATCCTGGGCTGCTTCAGCTTTCAGACCTGCATCGGCTGCAATGGCTTTCTTCAGGTTTTCATATACCATCGAAGAGTTGGCCTGACGCGCTCCCACGACAGCCATCAGGTAGAATACATTTGCATTTTCCGGGCTGCATTTCAGATTGTTGGCCGCTTCAGAAAGCTGATTGCTCAGCAACTGAGCCAGGGCAACATTATAATTGCATTTCTTGTCGCCAAAACTGCTGAGGGCCCCTTTGTAGTCCCCGTCCAGAATGTGCAGGATGCCGGAATTATAATCTACGTTGACGCCTTTTCCTTTGGCCTGGGAGAAGAATGTTTTGGCAGCGGCAAAGTCACCTTTCTTTGCTGCCAGCGCACCCAGGTTGTTCAGTACGATGGGGTTATTGGGTGAAAGCGTATTGGCCTTGTCGAGATTATTGCCGGCTGCTTCCAGGTTGCCCAGTTCCAGTTCTGCCCATCCGAGGTTGGCATAGCCCTTCCAGTCGGAAGGATAGAGCTTAACCACTGTTTTGTATATTTCCAGTTTTGTACTGATGTCCTTTGTCAGGTCGGCCGCATACACAAGCTCCTTCAGGCTCAGTGAATCCGGAGCCGAGGTGGACAGGCGTGCGATTTCTTCATCCGTTCTTTTGGGTTCGAAGGCATTTACGGTGATTTCTGAACGGCGCAGGGGAGGAAGGATGTCATCTTCAATTTCCTTATAGATTACTGTCATATTCCTGATTTCCTGTTCCCGCTTACTAAGGTCTTTTTGAGAACGAACCACATTGAGGATGGCGTTCTTGTCGGCAATATTTGATTTTTCCACGGCACTCATAAAGCCGTTCCAGTCTTCGCCATTTGCTTTCAGCACATAATTCACTTCGGGAATTTCCACCTTGCTGGTACGCACTTTCAGCTTCCGTGCTTTGGCGCGTTGCCAGCCTTTAAAGTAGTCTTCCATATATTTCTTTCCAGACTGCGAGCGGCGCTCAGAAAGTCCCTGGTTCAGGCTTTCCTCTCCTTCAGGGGATGCCCAGGCAGTAATATCAATGCTCTTAATTTTCCATTCCTGATCGAGGAATCTTTTCAATTCGTCCAGGGCTGATTTGGCTGCTTTATCCTTATTGAGTTCAAAGCGGAAATTCAGATCGTGACGGTTGACCACATAATAGATATTGGCTGATTTAGAGATGATGGTTTCCTTTTCGTAGTATTCGTCCAGGCTCATTCCCAGCTTTTGGGCTGTCTCACGGTTTGCAACCAACAGTTCTTCATCGTGTTCGGTACGGGTGGAAGTATAGATAACCCCGTCGGCAAGCTTGAGTACACCCAGTGTTACCGGTGCTTTACCGAGACTGGCCGTAGCTTTCACTTTGAAATCCGAGGCATTATAGGCAGGGTCATAAGCGAGGACATCTTCCCAGGTGAAGCTGCCTCCTGCTTTTTTATTGATCACCTTTCCATCCCCGGCAGCTTTTTCCCCTTTCAGGATCATCTTCTTCATTTCCTTCTTACCCCCCTCATATTCGATGTAGGGAATAAATTCAAGCACTGCTCTTTTATGGAAGTACTTTTCCGGGAACTTACCCGTCACCTTTACCTGGATCTCTCCACCGTGTGTTTGCAGCACTTCGGGTTCCACCTGGTATTTCACCTGGTCATAATTTTTTACCATCCGGCCTAATCCGCAACTGCTCAAAATGAGGGCGGAAAGTGCCATTGCCGATAATAGCTTTACTTGTTTGATCATTGCTCGAATGATTTTTTTATTAATTGACTTGTTTAGTGCCTGAAATTTGGTGCAAATATATGAATTTGATCATTTATTGGAACAGAGCTAAGGAATTAGTTCCCTAAATCACAGGCATTTCTTTGACTCTTGTCTTCACTCTTCCAAAGCGAAGAGCGCCGCCCTTACCTTGATGCATCGCCCTTACGTTGCTTTCCTCTGCCAATGAAATAATTCCCAGATGACAATTCCTGCACACACACTCACATTGAGCGAATGTTTGGTTCCAAACTGAGGCAGTTCAAGGCAAACATCCAGCAAGGGTATTGCCTCATCCGAGATACCATTGACTTCGTTCCCGAACACGATCGCGGTTTTCTGAGATGGCTGCTGTAAGAAATCACGCAGGCTGAGCGACGGATGACATTGTTCCACGCCTGCGATTAAAAAACCCTGTTTTTTGAGATTGGTGAGCACGTCGCAGGTTTCTTGTGCATAGATCCAGTCCACAGATTCCGTTGCACCGAGTGCTGCCCGGTGGATCTCGCGGTGCGGTGGCACAGCGGTTATACCACAGAGAAATATCTTTTCAATAAGATATGCATCTGCCGTACGAAATACACTTCCCACATTTTGCTGGCTCCGGATATTGTCGAGCACCACCACCAATGGGATTTTCGGCAGTTTTTTATATTTCTCCGGGTCGGGCCGTCCCAGTTCATCCATCTCGCGTTTTCTCATACCTTCGTATTCGGGAAATGCGAAAATACAAAACCTGCCTCAAGCCTTTGTCCTTCAAACACAGAATATGAGAAGGTGCAGACTGGCATTTTCTCTTTTGTACCTTATTTTTGCAGGGAATCGAACGCTATGGTAAAGAAGAAAGACGGCATTGCAGAAACCCCGCTGATGAAGCAGTATAATCAGATCAAGGCAAAGTTTCCTGATGCCTTGCTGCTTTTCCGCGTGGGCGACTTTTACGAGACTTTTGGGGACGATGCAGTGAAAGCTGCCGGAATCCTTGGCATCGTCTTGACAAAAAGGGCCAATGGCGCAGCAGCATACGTTGACCTGGCCGGCTTTCCTCACCACGCGCTGGAGACCTATCTGCCCAAACTGGTCAAGGCAGGGCAAAGGGTGGCTATATGTGACCAACTGGAGGATCCGAAGCTGGCAAAGACCATCGTGAAGCGGGGGGTTACAGAATTGGTAACCCCCGGGATCAGTTTCAGCGATAAGGTGCTGGATCACAAATCCAATAATTTTCTTGCTGCCCTGCATTTGAGCGAATCGATATCCGGGATTGCATTCCTGGATATCAGTACCGGCGAATTTCTGGTGGCAGAGGGGAATGCTGAGTACATCGACAAGCTGTTGCAAACATTCCGACCAAGTGAAGTACTCTTGCAAAAGAACAAGCTGCGTGTGTTTCACGAAAGGTTCGGCGGAAAATTCTTCACTGCGACTTTCGATGATTGGGTTTTTTCGCAGGACTATGCCGAGGATATGCTCCTTAAGCATTTTGCCACTGTCTCGCTGAAAGGTTTTGGCGTGGAAGAACGCTCGCAGGGCATTATTGCCGCGGGAGTGATAATGCATTACCTGGCGGAAACCCGTCACGATAAGTTGAGCCATATCTCCCGGCTGTCGCGCATTGAGGAAGACCTGTACGTGTGGCTCGACAAATTCACCATCCGCAACCTGGAGTTGGTTTCTTCCCCGAATGAAGGTGCCACCACCCTTCTGGATGTACTGGACCACACCCAGAGTCCGATGGGTGCCAGGCTTTTGCGGCGTTGGGTATTGCTACCCTTAAAGGACCCTACGCGCATTGCCTCCCGACTGGATGGGGTGGAATCAATGCTGAAAGACCCTGAATTTGAGACCTTCTTACGTCAGCATATTCGTCAGATAGGGGATCTGGAACGCCTGATTTCACGTGTGTCCGCAGGAAAGATCAGTCCACGCGAGCTGCGCCAGCTTGGACGGGCACTGGAGAACCTGGAGCCATTAAAGGCTGCCTGCAGTAAGCGTCCGGAAGCTGAACTCAGGACTCTGGCGGAACAAATGAATCCCTGTGCCCTGATCCGGGACCGGATTCTGAAGGAATTGAAAGAGGATGCCCCTGCCGTGGTGAGTAAGGGGAACGTGATCAGTGAAGCTTGTAATGAGGAGTTGGATGAATTACGGGAACTGGCTTTTTCGGGAAAGGACAAACTGGCCTCTATTCAAAAGGAAGAGGCGGAAAGAACAGGCATTTCCTCCTTAAAGATTGGATATAACAATGTGTTCGGATATTACCTGGAAGTCACCAATGCCCATAAGTCGAAGGTACCCCCTGAATGGCACCGTAAGCAGACTTTGGTCAATTCAGAGCGCTACATTACTGAAACGCTGAAGGAGTATGAAGAAAGGATTCTGGGAGCGGAAGAAAAGATACTTGCGCTTGAACAGCGCTTGTTTGATGAGCTTGTGATTGCGGTGAGCGAGTACACCGATCCCATTCAGCAAAATGCCGCTTTGATCGCCAGGCTTGACGTACTCGCCAGCTTTGCACATATCGCCCGGGAGTACAACTATGTAAGGCCGGAATTGACGGATGATTATCGCCTCGACATCTGTCAGGGCCGGCACCCGGTCATTGAGCGGCAATTACCCCTGGGGGAATCCTATGTAGCGAATGATGTCTGGCTTGATGACCAGGAGCAGCAGATCATTATTATAACAGGGCCGAATATGTCGGGTAAGTCGGCGATGCTGCGGCAAACCGCCCTTATCGTGCTGATGGCTCAGATGGGTTCCTTTGTGCCGGCGGAGCAGGCCAGGATTGGTTGGGTTGACAAGGTTTTTACCCGTGTTGGGGCATCGGATAATATCAGCAGCGGGGAATCCACCTTTATGGTTGAGATGAATGAAACGGCCAGCATCCTGAACAACATCTCAAGTCGTTCCCTGATTCTTCTGGATGAGATTGGGCGAGGGACGAGCACCTATGATGGGATATCCATTGCCTGGGCCATTGCTGAATATCTTCACCAGCATCCCGTGAGCCGGCCAAAAGTACTCTTCGCAACGCATTACCACGAATTGAACCAGATGGCCGCCTCGATGCCCCGCATCAGAAACTACAACATTGCTGTGCGTGAGAGCGGGAATAAAGTCTTGTTCCTCCGAAAGTTGGTCAAGGGGGGCAGTGAGCACAGCTTTGGGATACACGTGGCAAGGATGGCAGGAATGCCTCCCCAGGTGATTTCCAGGGCGAATGAATTGCTTGCCCGACTGGAGTCCAGTCACAGCAATGAAAAATTGACAGAAGGCGGAAAGGGAAAAGGGAAAGCATCTCCTTCTCCCGGCAATGATTTTCAACTAAGCTTCATCCAGCTTAACGACCCCTTATTGGAGCAGATCCGGGATGACATTCTGGCGACGGACATCAATGTGCTGACCCCTGTGGAGGCCTTGATGAAGTTGAATGAGATTAAGAAGCTTTTGGGGAAGAAGTAGCCCTCGGCTACGCTCGGGGAGGCAGCCCTCGACTACGCTCGGGCTGCACTCGACAACGCTCGGGGAGGCAGCCCTCGACTACGCTCGGGCTGCACTCGACAACGCTCGGGCTGCGGGGGTGGCTCGGGTGGCGGGGCTAAAAATTTACCCAAGTGATTTGTAATTCCGGAAAGCTTTTTATATTTGCACTCCCAATGCGGAAATAGCTCAGTTGGTAGAGCATAACCTTGCCAAGGTTAGGGTCGCGGGTTCGAGTCCCGTTTTCCGCTCAAAACAGGACAGCAAAAGCTTTCCTGTTTTTTTTATGGATTCGATGACTGAATCTGTATTTTTGCACCATCAATGCCCGGATGGTGGAATTGGTAGACACGAGGGACTTAAAATCCCTTGGCCTCGCGGCTGTGCGGGTTCGAGTCCCGCTCCGGGTACGAAAACAGTTTGGAGTTTGGAGGATGAG
>CAZPYJ010000001.1:162277-186967 GCA_964590645.1 uncultured Lentimicrobiaceae bacterium | reverse complement strand
TGTGGAGGAGAACTTTGACATTTGCACCAAACTCCAAATTGTTTTCCCCTGTTCCTCTTCCTCAAACTCAATCCTGACCTATCCATTACTGAGGATGAGTGTGGAGGAGAACTTTGACATTTGCACCAAACTCCAAATTGTTTTCCCCTGTTCCATCATAGCCTTTGCGAAGGTGGACCCTCATCCTCAAATTTATCCACCACAGTCAATCTTTGGTTGACGAAGGTGGACGCAAACTCCTTTTCTTTGCATAAGAATCATAATCCCAACCACCCAATCCCTACATTATGAAAACCTTTGTAGCATATTACTCCGTGAAAGGTAACAATGCCTATCTGGCAAACAAAGTCGCGGAAGGATTGCAATGTGACATAGAGCCTATCCGGCCGCGACTGGATGCCTTTTTCTTTTTCCTGCTAAAGCTCTCTTTGGGCATCCGTCCAATGAAACTTCGTCCTGATGCCTATGACAGGGTAATTCTTTGCGGTCCTGTCTTTGTAGGCAAACTCATTCCCCCGCTCAAGGATTTTATCCTACGCTACAAAAACAGGGTGGACAACTGGGTTTTCATCAGCTGCTGCGGAAGTGGCTTCGAGCAGAGGGATGAGAAATTCGGGCACGGCCACGTATTCAAGAAGGTGCAGGAGTTACTGGGGGAAAAGTGCACCCATTGTGAGGCATTTCCCATAAGCCTGGTGGTCGCGGAAGAAAAAATGAAGGATCCGGATACGGTGATGAAGACCCGTCTCACCGACCAGAATATGAAAGGTGAAATGCAAAGCAGGGTAGCATCCTTTATTCAAATGATGGAAAACCATACTAAAAAACAGGAATAGGATACAATGGATAACTATGAATTACCCCGCTTTTCCGACATCATCGCTGCTCAGAAAAGGTTAAAAGGCATTGTTAAGCACACCCCCCTGGAGCACAGCAAAACCTTTTCCGCTATGTCCGGTGCCAGTGTGTTTATGAAACTGGAGAACTTGCAATCCACCGGATCCTTCAAGGTTAGGGGGGCATACAACAAAATCTGTTCTCTCTCAAAGGAGGAGTTGAAGAGGGGGGTGGTATGTGCTTCGGCCGGCAATCACGCCCAAGGGGTGGCTTATGCTGCAAAGAAAATGGGCGCGAAAGCTACCGTTTTTATGCCGGTGCTTACCCCTCCCCTGAAGGTAATTGCCACGCGCTCGTATGGTGCAGATGTGGTTTTGAAAGGCAATGCCTTTGACGATGCCCTGGCGGCAGCACAGGACTACAGAGCGGAAAGCGGAGCCGTCTTTGTTCACGCTTTTGACGACCCTTTGATCATTGCCGGGCAGGGAATGATGGGCCTTGAGATTTACGATGACCTGGACAGTGTGCAAGATATTCTTGTTCCGATCGGGGGAGGAGGAATGATCTCGGGTATTGCTATTGCCATAAAGAATCTGAATCCCAAAATCCGGGTATATGGTGTAGAAGCGGAGGGAGCACAATCGATGAGAAATGCACTGGCTGAAGGCAAACCCGTAAAACTGAACAAAATGGCAACCATCGCCGATGGTATTGCCGTCAAAACGCCGAGCCAGCTCACCTTCGATGCCACCAGAGAGTATGTGGACGATATCCTTGTTGTATCGGATGCCGAAATCGCCCATAGTCTTTATCTTCTTCTGCAGCGTGCAAAAATCCTTGCTGAACCGGCCGGCGTGGCTGCATTGGCAGCCGTCCTGCACAAAAAGATCTCTTTCAGAGGCCGAAAGGTCGTTCCTGTTATCAGCGGTGGAAATATCAACACAGGATTACTGGAACAAATCCTGGAGAAAGGGATGATGGATGAAGGCCTGCGTGCACGCATTGCAGTGCTCATTCCAGATGTGGCAGGAGAACTCAAATCCATCATTGATATTCTGGAACCCCTGCGTGCCAATATTGACGAGATTTCCCACGAGCGATCCATCACCACCGTTCCTGTCGGATATGTCCTTGTTACGGTAACCTTCAACTTACAGGAACAGTCGCAGCTTGGCCTCATCACCCAGGCCCTGAGCAGGAAGGGGCAATCCTACAAAATCTTGTCCTAGCTTTTTTACCGGCGCAGCCAAACGCCTATTCTGTCAAAATCGGTAGGATAATACTTTGTCTTTCTGGGATATAGTTTCTTTTTTATGGTTACCTTTGCTTGGAAAATGGTATATATATCAGGAAACGTTCCTGATTTTTTCCCGTATAAGCCTGAGATTACGCGGAATACTTGGATAAAAACTTGGTAATGAGCTGGTTCGGAAGTTGTTTCGAATTGTACTACGACATATTAATGCCACTTATACGATGAAAAAGTTTCTTCTTTTGCTATTTCTTGCCTTTTTCTGGCAGCTATCTCACGCCAATAATGTGAGTATTTCCAATGTAACCATTAATGGTAGTGATATCGGATTTGACCTTAGTTGGGACAACTCCTGGAAGGATGCGGTGAACTATGATGCGGTCTGGGTTTTTATCAAATACCGTCAGCCTAATGGAGACTGGCTCCACGCCACCCTGAACAGTACCGGGCACAGTTTTCCTGCCGGAGCTTCCTTTGAACTTCCCTCGGATTTTAAGGGATTGTTCGTTTTTCGTGCCAGCAATGGCGCTGGTACCAATACCTTCACTTCCTGCAATATTCGCTGGAATAATCTGGCTGACGGCATTGCCAACACTGCCAATATTCAGGTAAAAGTGAGTGGAATAGAGATGGTAAAAATTCCGACCGGGAATTTTTACCTGGGGGATGGCGGCTCATTTGGAAGATTTATTCAGCAAACGAGCACAAAAACGGTTCAAATTACCGACCAGCCAGTAATTGTCAGAACCACCGCAAACAGCGATGATGCCCAGATTAAGCAGACCGGTATACTGGTGGACGGAGATGATGGGATTGATGCCAATGGCATCACTACCATTAACAATGCGACCTATCCAACCGGTTACCAGGGTTTTTATATTATGAAGTATGAGACCAGCCAGGGACAATATGCAGATTTCCTGAATGCCCTGACTTCAGTCCAGGCTTCATCCCGCATACAGACTGTCATCAGCAATTACCCCATTAGTGGTTTTCATCCTAATTATGCTGCTAACGAACCCGAAAGAGCGATGGCTTACCTGAACTGGTCAGACGGATGTGCTTATGCCGACTGGGCAGGTCTGCGTCCTATGTCTGAACTGGAGTTTGAGAAAGCCAGCAGAGGTGGTCTGTTTCCGGTGCCCGGTGAATTTGCCTGGGGAAGTGTGAATATTCATAACTCCGTGTATAATTTCGTTAATCCCGGACAGGCCAATGAATCGATTTCGAACCCGGGACAAGGAACGGGAAATGCGCTTTACAACGCTACTTTCAACAATATTGGAATGCCAGCCCGATGCGGGATATTTGCTTCCTCTGCCATCAACCCCAACCGGGAAGAAACCGGAGCCAGTTTTTACGGTGTGATGGAACTCAGCGGGAATGCTTTTGAGCGCTGTGTGACCCTGGGAACACTGGCTGGAAGAAGCTTCAACGGAAGTCACGGCGATGGTGCACTCACCAACGATGGATTCGCTGATAACAGCGGATGGCCCGGGTATGTTGGCGGTGCTATTAGTACATCTAACGGTGTAGGACTAAGGGGAGGAGCTTTCAATTATTTCAGAGAAACCCTCCAGGTATCTTCCCGTTACTATGCTGCCAACAGCGATAATCTGCGTAACAGCTCCTACGGTTTCAGGGCGGTTCGCACGGCTAATTAAGGAAGTATAGAATGAAACTCAAATTTCTAAGCATCCTTTTTACTGGGGTACTTCTTTCCCTGCAACTGAATGCCCAAAGCTTCTCAGGCGGTAGCGGAGATGGCTACGCCTCAGCGCTTTCCACTCTTCAGGCTGGATCCCAGACAGGTTATTTTGCAGGTGGGCCAGGCGGAGGCTTTGCCAGCAATGTGTCCCTGACCTTCTCAGGTTCCTATGATAAATTCTATGGAGGAGACGGCGATGGATACTCCAGCCTGGAAACAATGAACTTCTCCTTTACCCCGGCAAAATTTCAGGGTTCGATTGGCGATGGATTTGCCACGGCATACAGCCCTGTGGTGAAATATCAATCCGCTGTTGTAGCCGCAATGCCCCGGATCATCAACCCACAGAGAACGAAGGATTACTTCACCCATACCGAAGAAGCTTTTCGCGATTGGACAGCTTATCCTAATCCATTCAGGGAAGATATAAATATTGAGATCAGCCTCGCAAGCGAAAGCCAGCTTGGCTTCGAACTGTATGATATGATGGGCAGACTGCTGCTCCAACAATCACATCATCTGCAGATAGGATCCCATCAAATCTTGCTAAAACCAGGGCCTTTGCCATCCGGAAGCTATCTGTTGCTGATGCGCAAGCAAGGTTTCGATGGAAACCAGGAAGTGGAGAGCTTGAGGCTCATCCGTGCGCCGGCCACACATTAGCCATTTCTCAAAACCTTCTGTTTGTTTAAAATATAGCCCGCCAAATGGGCAGTGATGATTGCTGTGGCCCCCTGATTTGCTGAAATGAACTGTTTGCTGCAGAGGCCTGCTCTTCGGGCTTCCTCAGGTTTATTTATCAGGGAATGAAGCAGGTACGTGGCTTGCTCCATACTTCCCACTTGTAAGCCTCCCCCTGCTTCTATCAATGCTCCGGCCTCGGGAAATTTATCGGTATGAGGACCAAACAAAACGGGCTTGCCGTGAGCCGCAGCCTCGAGAATATTGTGTAAGCCCGAATCGAATGCACCCCCGACCCAGCACACATCGGCATAGGCGTATAGCATTGAGAGCATCCCGACGTTGTCGATGATGATAAGTCGCCCTTCTGATGCTGCTTTCAGATACGAAAATAGCAGGCCCTTTTCTCCAAAATATCTTTGAATTTCTTCAATTCGTTCCTGGCGAATATCGTGGGGCGCAAGAATGAAAACGACTTCCTGCATTTTTTTCCAGGCAGCTGCCAGCACCTGCTCATCTCCTGGCCAGGTGCTGCCGGCAACCACACAAGGTCTCCCCCCGATGAAAGCCCTTATTTCCGGGAAAGGATCCGCGACGCCGGCCACGGCCATCACCCTGTCGAAGCGGGTATCTCCACTCAATGTGATATTCTGCAGGCCAGCCTGCTGACATAACTTCAGGGAGCTTTCATCCTGCACAAAGATCTGTGCTGCTTGATGCAAATGTGCGATGAACCATTTTCCCCAGGATTTAAAAAAGACCTGAGAGGGCCGAAAGAGGGCTGAAACAAAGAAGGTAGGCACAGAGGCCAAATACAGTGCATTCAAATAGTTGTACCAGAATTCATATTTAACAAAGACGGCCATATCCACCCCTGACTCCCGCACAAAACGCCTGGCATTGTATGGGGTATCCAAAGGCAGGTACAGCACTCGCAGAGCCGGGGCATAATTTTTACGAACCTCAAACCCGGAGGGGGAAAAGAAAGTTACGATGAGAGAAAGATGAGGATGAGTATGCAACAATGCTTCCATTACGGGCCTTCCCTGTTCAAATTCGCCCAGGCTGGCGCAATGAAACCACACTCTGAATTCTCCAGGCTTCTTCTCAGGAAATGCAGGAAATCCAGCACTCCGCCCTTTGATCCAGGCCTTTGCTTTTGCATTCCAGGGCGAGGCCAGTCGTATGCCCAGGCTATAAGCTTTGACACCCAGTGTGTAAAGTGCGCGGATCATAGCTGATGAAAAATTTATTTAAGAAAAGGGGAAAAAACTGGCATTGCTTCAGGTGGTTTTGCACCTCAATAATAATAGGTGCGGGATGTGCTTCTATTGAATTGAATGACCCAGCCTGCTTTAAACCCATTCAAATAATCCTGACGGCGGGTTTCGTCCTTTTGCATCTTGTCGAAATCCCAATCGCGGCGCGATTGGGTCCAGGCCTGCACAAATTCCATCCCGGCATAAAAACTGACAAGTGACGATTTACCACTATAGAAGTACCCCACAAACTCTGTCAAAGCAAAACCGTTGCTCAGTCGGTCATATCCTTTGGCATAATCCGGATCGACTTGCGGAGCCGCATTGTTTCGGTTCTCTATCCTGATTTTGTGTTGCAAAAGGCCGGGTGAAAGACTGAACATTAAACCGGCATTCGGATTCTTTTTATTCAGAGGGATAATCTTTCCAAAACGAGGTCCTACCCGAAACCCACGTTCAGAGGTATATACATCGGCATACAAACCGCTGGCGTCAATCATAAAGCCGGTTTCTGTTTCCAGGCCGGCAAAAATATCATCCTCCTTCACTGAATTTCCGGAAAGAAAATCCGCTTCTATTCCCCAGAACCAATTTGCATCTGTCTTATACATAAATCCAGGCCCCACCAGTAAGTTGCTTCCAAACCGATCAGCGAGATCTCCCCCAGGCAGGTGAAAACCAAAGCTTCCGTATACCAGCATATAAGAGGAGGGCCGGGGTGCTTCTTCATCCTGGGCAGAAAGCGGACCGAGGAACAGAAACAGGAAAGGAAGGGTTAGTAAATATCTTTTCATTGCAAAAAAATTGAGGATTCAAACGAGTCAGTTTAACCACTATTGCCGCTTAAGGGCAGTCAAAAGTAATCACAATCCAGGAATCCGATCCCCGGAGTGAGCCTTTCCTTTGCCATCCGGCCGGAATCATTATTTTTGCTTCTTCACAAATCTGGAGAACAAGCCATCCCACTATGAAAAAGATCCAAATGGTCGATTTGCACGGCCAATATCTGAAAATCAAGGAAGAAGTAGACGCTGCCGTTTTAAATGTAATCGACTCCTCTGCTTTCATCAACGGGCCTGCCGTTCATAGTTTTCAGCAGAAACTGGAGCAATACCTGGGCGTTAATCACGTGATCCCCTGCGCCAATGGAACGGATGCCCTCCAGGTATCGCTGATGGCCCTGGATCTGAAGCCCGGAGATGAAGTGATCACCACTACTTTCACTTTCATTGCCACTGCCGAAGTGATTGCTTTGCTTGGGCTGACACCGGTGCTGGTGGACATCGACCCTCACACCTTCAACATTGATCCGGAAGCGCTTAAAAATGCCATCACTCCAAAAACCAAAGCCATCATCCCAGTCCATCTTTTCGGTCAATGTGCTGCGATGGATGAGATTATGGATATTGCAAAAGCGCACCAGCTTTTTGTGGTGGAAGATGTTGCCCAGGCCCTGGGCGCAGATTATTTGGGCAGGGAAGGCAGTCAAAAAGCAGGCGGTATCGGACACCTTGGATGCACCAGCTTCTTTCCTTCCAAAAACCTGGGTTGCTATGGAGACGGTGGTGCCGTATTTACCAATGATGATGCCCTGGCAGCCAAACTCAGGGTGATTGTGAACCACGGGATGACCCGTCGCTACTACCACGATCTGGTAGGGGTTAATTCCCGCCTTGACAGCATCCAGGCCGCCATCCTTGAAATCAAACTGAAATACCTGAATCAATACAACCAGGCACGGCAGGAAGCGGCCGCACGCTATGATGCCCGCTTTGGACAACACCCCAAGCTTAGCGTTCCCCATCGTGCCACTTTCTCTACCCATATTTTTCACCAATATACTTTGCTGGTCAGGGAAAGCGATCGGTTCGGGCTGATGGAGCACCTGCAGGCGAATGGAATTCCCTGTGCGATCTATTACCCCGTTCCAATGCACCTTCAGAAAGCCTACCTGGATCCAAGATATGAAGAGGGGGATTTTCCTGCCTCTGAAAAGGTGGCTTCCACTTGCCTTTCCCTGCCTATGCACACCGAATTGGACGAGGAACAACAAGGTTTCATCGCTGAATCATTACTTGCGTATCTTTGATACCGTATGATGGAAAATGATATTTATATTCATCCCACTGCGGTCGTTGATCCGGATTGCCAGATAGGCAATGGAAGCCGCATCTGGCACTTCTGCCATCTGATGCCTGAAGTTATTTTGGGGGAAGGCTGCAGCCTCGGACAAAATGTATTTGTGGGAAAAGGCGTGAAGCTGGGTAAGAATGTAAAGGTGCAGAACAATGTCTCGCTTTACGAAGGGGTGGAATGCGAGGACGATGTCTTCCTGGGCCCCTCAATGGTATTTACCAATATCCGAAATCCACGCAGTGCCATCGTACGAAAGGGGCAATATGATAAGACCCTGGTCAGAAGGGGGGCTACCATCGGTGCAAACGCTACAGTAGTTTGCGGGATAGAGATTGGTGCCTATGCCTTTATTGGCGCCGGGGCTGTAGTTACCCGTTCGGTTCCGGAATATGCGCTGATGCTGGGCAGTCCGGCCAGATTGGCGGGATGGATGAGTGCCTATGGGCATCGTTTGCATTTTGATGAAGATGGCTGGGCACAATGCCCTGAAGGAAAAACCTGGTACCACCTGGTGCAGGGAGAAGTAAAGCCCACAGACAGAAAAGAATAAGGCTATGTACAGATTTGGCTTGATCGGTGCGGCCGGTTACATCGCTCCCAGGCATATGAAAGCCATCAGGGACAACGGACATCAACTGGTGGCCACCCTGGATCCCTATGATGGGATGGGTCAGATTGACGCATATTTTCCTGAAGCCGATTTCTTCACCGAACCGGAGCGTTTCGATCGTCACCTGGATAAACTGCGCCGCGATGAACAGAAGCGTATCCATTATGTGAGCATTTGCTCGCCCAATTATCTTCACGATGCCCACATCCGGATGGCCCTGCGCAATGATGCCGACGCCATCTGCGAGAAACCGCTTGTTCTGAATCCCTGGAATGTGGATGCACTAAGCCTGCTGGAAGAAGAAAGCGGCAAGAAGATTCACCTTATCCTGCAACTCAGGCTGCACCCGCTGATCGAACTCCTCCGGGAGAAAGTCAGGAAAGCCCCGCCGGGAAAGATATTTGATGTGGACCTTCGATATATCACCCCCAGGGGAAGATGGTATCAGTGGTCGTGGAAAGGAAAACCGGAAAAATCGGGGGGCGTGGCCACCAACATCGGTATCCATCTGTTTGATATGCTATTGGATGTTTTCGGAAGCTGCCGTGAAATGCAACTCCATTATCAGGATGCAGAAACAGCCAGTGGATTCCTTGACCTGGAGAAAGCCAATGTCCGCTGGTTCCTGAGTCTTTCCCCAAGATATTTATCCATCGGCGCTGATGGGAACAGCAAACCTTTTCGTGCTATCCAGCTTGATGAGGAAGCTTATGAATTCAGTGGTGGCTTCGAGGATCTGCATACGCTGAGTTATGCACACATCCTCAAAGGCAATGGTTTTACAACAGCCGATGCCCGTCAAAGTGTGGATCTGGTTTACCAGATCAGGAATGCCACAGCAAAATACAATGATAATATTCACCCGCTATTGAAAGCCTAAATAAAAAGAAATGAATACGATAGAGAGATTGAAGCAGAAGGAAGCCAGCCTGGCCGTAATCGGCCTGGGTTATGTGGGACTTCCCATTGCCCTTGAATTTGCCCGTGAGCTGAAAGTCATTGGCTTTGACATCAGCAAGGAGAAGATAGGTATGCTTCGCAATAAGATTGACCCCAGCCGGGAACTGGAATCCGAAGCCTTCGAAGGAACAGATATCTATTTTACCTCAGAAATCTCTGAGATAAAAGATGCCATCGTATATATCGTTGCTGTCCCTACCCCTATTGATGACAGCAATATGCCGGACCTGACCCCTCTGCTTAAATCCAGCCAAACTGTAGGGAGTGTTTTAAAGAAAGGGGACTATGTACTGTATGAATCCACAGTATACCCTGGTGCCACCGAAGAGGACTGCGTCCCGATTCTTGAGAATCTGTCCGGACTCCGATATGTGGAAGATTTCAAAGTTGGCTATTCCCCTGAGCGCATAAATCCAGGGGATAAAGTGAATACCCTGCGCACCATCAAAAAAGTGGTTTCCGCTTGTGATAACGAATCCCTCGATGTGGTGGCTGAATTGTACGAGATGGTAGTGGATGCCGGAGTACACAGGGCTTCCTCCATAAAAGTAGCTGAAGCAGCCAAGATAATTGAAAACACCCAGCGGGATGTGAATATCGCATTGATGAATGAATTGTCCATTCTTTTCAATAGAATGAATATCAATACCTTTGAGGTGCTGGAAGCCGCCGGAACCAAGTGGAATTTCCTGCATTTCTATCCCGGACTGGTGGGTGGGCACTGCATAGGCGTGGATCCCTATTATCTCACCTATAAGGCAAAAAAACTCCGCTATCATCCCCAGATCATCAACAGCGGACGCTTTGTCAACGATTCAATGGGCTATTATGTGGCCAAACAGGTGGTGAAGAAGATCATTGCCGCGGGCAAGAATGTCCTCGCCTCCAGGGTATTGCTGATGGGGATTACCTTTAAAGAGGACGTCAGCGATATCCGAAACTCCCGGGTTCCGGATATCTTCTCCGAACTTCGGAGCTATGGCGTTTCTACCGATGTGATCGACCCCTGGGCCTCCCCGGAGGAAGTGGAAGAAGAATACGGGATTACCCTTAAAAAGGATCCGAAAGGGCCTTACGATGCCATCGTGGTAGCCGTTTCGCATAAGGAATACAAGTCCCTGCCTGAAAGCTACTTCCTTTCCCTTTCCGGAGAGTTCCCCATCCTGGCTGATGTCAAGGGTATATACAGGGATAAGGTAAACCAAATGACTTACTGGAGTCTTTAATCAACACAGGATGCGGGTCATCGTCACCGGAGGCTGCGGATATATTGGCGCCCACACCGCGGTAGAATTACTGCAGGCCGGGTGGGAGGTGGTCATTGCAGATAACTTGTCCCATTCGGAGAAGGAAGTGCTGGATGAAATCCGGCACATTGCCGGCATAGACCCGGAATTCCATCTGGTGGATCTGGCCGATCCCATTGCCAGCGATGCCTTCTTCGCACATAACGGCAAGGCAGATGCCCTCATCCATTTTGCAGCTTTTCTTTCTGTGGAAGAATCCGTCAGAGAGCCGCTGAAATATTATCAGAATAATCTGTTCTCGCTGATCAATGTATTGCGGGGAATGCAGGCGCAACATATCCCGCATCTGGTTTTCTCCTCCTCCTGTACGGTTTACGGACAGCCGGATGTGCTGCCCATACGGGAAGATGCCCCGTTCAAAGCTCCGGCCTCTCCCTACGGACATACAAAACAGATAGCAGAAGAGATATTGCAGAAGATGGCAGGAATGCAAGGAATAAGTGCCATCTCTCTCAGGTATTTTAACCCAATCGGGGCACATCCATCGGCCCGGATCGGGGAATTACCCTATGGCATCCCCCATCACCTGGTCCCCTATATCACCCAGACGGCAGCCGGTGAAAGGCCGTTTTTGCGTATCTTCGGGGGAGATTATGATACGCCCGATGGCACAGCGGTGCGTGATTATATCCACGTGGTGGATCTGGCGCAGGCCCATCTGAAGGCAATGGAGCGACTGCAATCACCGGAATGCAAGGCCCTGGAAATATACAATATCGGAGTAGGCAGGGGATACTCTGTCCTTGAAATGGTCAGGGCATTTGAAGAGGCCAGCGGTATTCGCATCCCCTGTAAAATCGTGGGGCGCAGAGAAGGCGATGTGCAAAAGGTTTGGGCAGACACAAGCCTGGCCAACGAGGTCTTGCAGTGGAAAGCAGAAAAGGATCTGATTGAAATGATGGACACAGCCTGGAAATGGGAACAACATCTCAGAGAAACAGGATGGTATGATAAAAAGTAATGTATATGGAATCTTACAATAAAGTAATCCTGATTACCGGTGGAGCCGGCTTTATCGGCTCCCACCTGATCCGCCTGATGGTGAAAAAATATCCGGATTATCTTATCCTCAACCTGGATAAGCTTACCTATGCCGGCAATCTGGAGAACCTGAAAGATGTGGAAAAGGCGCCCAACTACCGTTTTTTAAAGGTGGATATTGTAGATGAAAAAGCGGTATTCGCCGTCTTCAGGGAATACCAACCCGACGGGGTGATCCACCTGGCGGCTGAATCCCACGTGGATCGTTCTATTTCCAACCCCAATGCCTTCATTTTTACGAACATAGTGGGAACGGTCAACCTGCTTAATGCCGCTAGGGAAGTTTGGAAGGAGAATGGGGAAGGAAAACGTTTTTATCATATCTCCACGGATGAAGTTTACGGATCATTGGGCGAGGTAGGCCTTTTCACTGAAACAACTCCTTATGATCCGCGCAGTCCTTATTCTGCATCCAAGGCCAGCTCGGATCACCTGGTCAGGGCCTATCACCATACCTTCGGATTGCCTGTGGTCATCAGCAATTGCTCCAACAACTACGGCCCCTATCAATTCCCCGAAAAGCTTCTGCCCCTCTTTATAAACAATATCCGCCATCATAAACCCCTGCCGGTTTACGGAAAAGGAGAAAATGTGCGCGATTGGCTGTATGTGGAAGACCACGCCAATGCCATCGACCTGATTTTTCACCGCGGACAAGAAGGGGAAACTTACAATATAGGGGGCAACAATGAGTGGAAAAATATTGACCTCATTCACCTACTCTGTGTATTGATGGATCAGAAGCTGGGCAGGGAAAAGGGGGCATCCGCTCAGTTGATCACGTATGTCAAAGACAGAGCTGGTCACGATCTTCGCTATGCCATTGATTCCTCCAAGCTGCAGAAGGATCTGGGCTGGGAGCCTTCCCTCGATTTCGCTGAAGGGCTTTCGCGCACCATCGACTGGTACCTGGATAATGAAGAATGGTTAGACAGGCTCACCAGCGGGGCCTATCAGCAGTATTATGAAGAACAATACAGCAAACGTTGATCTGGCGCAGTCTTTTTAATAAAACTGAAAGCACGCACACCCTTCCATTGGAAAGTGCCCGTCTGATAGGAAGCGATTTTCACAATCATATTTTACCGGGGATTGATGATGGCGCTGTCACCCTGGACGAAAGCCTGGCAATGCTGAAGGTACTGCAGGACTGCGGTTATACAAAAGTCATTACCACCCCCCACGTGATGGCCGGACAATACCACAACAGTCCGGAGATTATTCAAAAGGCAGGAGAAAGGGTACTCGAAGCAATGCAGTACAGGGGTCTGCATATCAAACTGGAGGTGGCTGCGGAGTATATGCTGGATGAGCTTTTTGATTCTTTTCTTAAGGAGAATAAGCTGCTTTCATTCGGATCGGGACCTTATGTGCTGATCGAATGTCCATTCAGTGCCCCCCCACACTTATTGCAACAATACCTCTTCGATTTACAAATAAGGGAGTACAAACCTATCCTGGCGCATCCTGAGCGCTACCCTTATTGGTGGCCGGGGCATCCGGAATTGGAAGACCTGCTGGGGCAGGGACTTCTGCTGCAGGTCAACCTGCTTTCCTTTACCGGGAATTATGGCAAGGCGGTACAGAAGAAAGCCTGGCACTACTGGCGGAAAGGACTTGTGGACTTTCTGGGCTCGGATCTGCATCAGTCGAGCCAGGGGGCTGCCTTGCAGAAGGCCCTTAGCCTTCCTGACTTACAGGAAGGCATACCTTCTCTGAAAAATCGACTTTTGTAAGCTTTACAGACTGGCCGAACCCACTTCCACTTCGCGGTTCACCTTTCTGACCAGGCCTTGCAGTACTGTTCCCGGACCGACTTCGGTGAAGGAGGAAGCACCATTTTCCAGCATATTCAGCATAATCTGAGTCCAACGTACCGGGGAGGTCAACTGGGCTACCAGGTTTTCCTGAATGCTTTGTGGGTCGGTATGGGGTTTGCCATCCACATTCTGGTAGATCGGACATCGTCCTTTCCGGAAGGATGTTTCCTGGATGGCACGGGCCAGTTCAAGACGGGCCGGCTCCATTAGCGGACTATGAAATGCTCCTCCTACCTTCAAGGGCAGTGCGCGTTTGGCACCAGCCTCTTTGAGTGCTGCACAGGCTGCATCAATGGCCTCAAAGCTTCCACTGATCACCAGTTGACCGGGACAATTGTAGTTTGCAGGAACGACTACACCGCTGATCCCATCCAGCACTTCTTCCACCTTATTGTCCTCCAGGCCGATAATGGCCGCCATTGTCGAGGGCGCTGCCTCACAGGCTTTTTGCATTGCCATTGCCCTTTGATATACGAGTGAGAGGCCATCCTCAAAAGTGAGCACCTCATTGGCTACCAAAGCAGAGAACTCGCCCAGGGAATGTCCGGCCACCATATCCGGCTGAAAGGAATCTCCCAATAATTTTGCCAGGATGACGGAATGCAGGAAAATAGCCGGCTGGGTAACCCGTGTCTGGCGCAGGTCTTCCTCCGTTCCATTGAACATCAGCTCGGTGATCTCAAAGCCAAGTATCTCATTGGCTTTACCGAAAAGTTGCCGGGCAAGCTCCGACTGCTCGAAGAGCTCCTTTCCCATTCCGGGATACTGGGCTCCCTGGCCCGGAAAAACGTATGCTTTCATTTATTATAGTGTTGATTCTTAATATGTAAGCATTCAAGAAAGCCGCAAAGTTAAGCATTTCGGCCGCGCCTGATGTCTCAGGACAGGTTCATTTATCATTCCTTCCCATTATCCCGGCAGGGTATAGTGGATACCAGCACCCGGTCCCAAAGGAACCCCCAGCAGCAACCATATAATGAGCAGAATGATCCAACCGATAAAGAATATGACAGAATACGGGAGCATCGTTGCGATGATCGTTCCTATCCCTGCTTTGGGATCATACTTCTGTATAAAAGCAATGATCAGGGCGAAGAAGCTCATCATCGGGGAAATGACATTGGTAACACTGTCTCCTATGCGGTACACCACCTGGCTGAGTTCGGGGGAGTAGCCCATAATCATAAACATCGGGATGAAGATGGGTGCCAGGATGGCCCATTTGGCCGAGGCACTTCCCATCAGCATATTGATTGCTGCAGACAAGATGATAAAAAGGATCATCAATGGGATCAGACCAATATCTGCCGACATCAGCAGGCCGGCGCCATTGACTGCAAGGATGATTCCCAGGTTACTCCATTTGAAATAGGCTACAAACTGGGCAGCGAAAAAGACCAGTACCATATACGTAGCCAGGGTTTTCATCGACGCCGCCATCCCTTTCATCACATCGGCATCATTTTCAAACGACTTGGTAGTGAACCCGTAGGCAAGCCCCATTGCTCCGGCCACGATAAAGAGCATTGCCACCACCCCTCTGATCAGCGGCGAGCTGAGAATGCCGCCATCCGTTCCCCGGAAAAAACCATTTTCGGGAATAATGCCTATCAGGGTAATGATGACAAAAGCGATCAGGGTTAACAAGGCTGCACGCAGTCCCTTCTTCTCTAATCGCGACACAGGTTCAAAGTCCTGTTCTTTGTCTTCGTCAGTAGGTTTATACTTTCCCAGCCGGGGCTCCACCAGACGCTCGGTCACGTATGTTCCTGCGAAAGCGATCATAAAGGTGGAAACAACCATAAAATAGTAGTTGGCCGTAGGATTCACATCATAGGCTGGGTCGAGGATTTCAGCGGCTTCCGTCGACAGTCCTGCCAGGAGCGGATCTATGGTTCCCAGCACCAGGTTGGCGCTGAATCCTCCCGAAACCCCGGCAAAAGCAGCGGCCATTCCAGCCACAGGATGGCGTCCCACTGCCAGGAATATAACCCCGGCCAGTGGAATCAGTAATACATATCCTACATCAGAGGCCACATTGCTCAATATGCCGGTAAAGACCAGGACAAAGGTCAGCAGTCTTTTGGGCGAGTTCAATACCAGCAAACGGATCACAGCATTGATCAGGCCGCTCTGTTCAGCAATCCCGATCCCGAGCATCGCCACCAGCACAATTCCCAGGGGCGCAAAACCGGTGAAATTGTCCACCATCTCGAGGATGATACGGTGAATGCCATCGTGAGAAAGAAGGTTCACGGGTTTGACCAGCTCCTTGGTTCCGGGATGAATCACCTCCCAGCCCAGATAATGGCCGATGGCTGAAAAGATCAATGCCCCCAGGGCAAAGAGGGCAAAGAGGGTAGCCGGATGGGGCAGGGCATTCCCTGCCTTCTCAGTCCAGCTTAATAAACGATCCAGTATACCTTTGCGCTTCTTCAGCTGCTCCTTCTCCATAGTCACCTGTTTTGTCAAAGAATATTCAAAAACAAGCGGCGAAAATATTAAATCCCTTGATTATGGGGAAAAAAGTGCGGAAAAGATATGCTATTCTTTTGAAGAAGGCTTTTTCGTAAAAAGATCGCCCACCAGATAGCCCATCACCCCGCCCCAGGCCATAGTCGTCCAGGGATTCGAAGTTAAAGGACAGCTTCCTGATTTGCAGCCGATTTCCAGATAATAGATGTAGCCTCCCAGTAGGCCCAGGAGCATTCCCAGAAACACAGGCCGCCGGTAAAAAGGCAGGCCGGCTTGCTTCCCATTCAGAATCGTTGCGTTTTCGGGCGCGCCCTCATTGCCCTGCTGCTCGGATGACGTCATAAATAATCTCCCTTTTTCTTTTCTGATAAACCATTGAGGCTTGCAGTGGTTCATTCCTGCCCATTCTGAAGGTACACCATCATCGCCTGTTGGAGGCTTTCCTTGCTTTTCATTCCAATAAAGCGCTCTACCTCTTTCCCGTCTTTGTATAGAATGAGCGTCGGGATTACATCTACCTTCAGCTCAGAAACCAGTTTCCGATTGGCATCGGCATCCAGCTTGCCCACATATGCTTTTCCCTGCATCTCCTCTGCCAGGGCGTGAATGGCCGGCTCCATCGCTTTGCAGGGCTTGCACCATTCGGCCCAGACATCCACCAGGATGAGTCCCTGTGCTGTGTACTGCTGAAAATTATCCTGATTGAGCTCGAGGGTGGCCTCTGATGCCTTTGCTGCGTTGCCTCCGGGCATCTTTCCGGATCGTTGGAGCAGAATGATTCCGGAAAAGACCAGAATGGTCACTACGATGACCCAGGGAAGATATTTGCTGTTCAGTGGATTTTCTTTTTTCATTCGGATATAATTTTAAAAGGTGTGTTAGTCAAAATCAGTGCCAGGTTTACCTGAAAGAAATGATGGTGATGCCGTGCCCTCCCCGGTCCACGTGCTCATCTGCATATCGTTTCACCTCCTCCACCCCGGCGAGGTATTCACGCACCCGCTGACGCAGAATGCCGTCGCCCTTGCCGTGCAGTACATACAGTTCTGTGACGTTTAGGAGGATGGCATCATCCACCAGGCTTTGTAAGGTCTGGATCGCCTCATCGGCCCGCATTCCCCTCAGGTCGATACGGGGTGAAAAGCTTGCCATTTTGTCATTCAGATCCTGGATAATGCCGGAGTAAGCTCCTGCTTTCTTTTTGCCTCCTGAGGTGGTTTTCTGTTCAGACCGCTCCAGGCGGTCGATGGGAAGCTTCAGTTTCATATTCCCAAAGGCCACTTCTGCCACACTTCCCCGGATTTCCAGGATATGACCGGTATTCTGCTGCCCGCTCATCCTTACAAAATCTCCCACTTCCAGGGGACCGGTTTTTTTTGGGGTGGTTTTCTTTTGCGGAGAAGTATTGGAAGGCTGTTTCTGCCCCTTTTTACGGCTTTGCTCTTCCCCCTCCTCTTTCAGCCTTATGGCCTTCTTTTCCTGTTCCAACTTTTCCCTGAGTAAGCGGGTCTTTTCTTTATCGGCATTGCTTTCACGAATATCCCGGATGGTATTCTCCAGCAATTTGTTGCTGTTCTCAAGAATCCGGTGGGCTTCGCGCCTGGCTTCCGCAATGATCTCATTCTTCCGATGATCAATATCGCGGGTACGTCGTTCATATTTGTCCACCATCTCAGCCAGAAAATCGTCTGCCACCCTCAAGGAAGCCTTTTGTTTCTCAATCTCTCTCAAGTCATTGGCCACCTGTTGCAATTGACGATCGAGGGCAATGATCTCACTCCCTGTTTTTTCTACAGCCGCTTTTAGTATCTCTTCTTCCAGGCCGATGCGTGCCGCAATCTCATAGGCGAAAGAGCTGCCTGGCCTGCCGGTTTCCAGCAGGAAGAGCGGGCTGATCTTTTCTACATCAAACTGCATCGCCGCATTCTCCATCGTCGGATACTTTTCGGGCAGGGCTTTCAGATTGGCATAGTGGGTTGTCACCACCCCCATTGCTTGCTTTTGGTGCAGGCCTTCCAGGATTGCTTCCGCCAGGGCACCTCCAAAACGGGGTTCCGTGCCACTCCCGAATTCATCGATCAGAAAGAGTGTTCCCTCATCTGCCACCGACAGCAGTTGCTTCATATTCAGCAGGTGTGAACTATAGGTGCTCAGGTCATTTTCGATGGACTGCTGATCGCCGATATCAATAAACAGCTTTGAAAAGATGCCTGCCTCGGATGTGGGCCGGAGCGGCACCGTGATGCCGCATTGAAGCATATACTGCAGTAAACCGATGGTTTTGAGTGCCACCGATTTTCCCCCGGCATTCGGACCGGAGATAATGATAATGCGCTGTGCCTTATCGAGGCGGATGCGCAGGGGCACCACCTCTTTCCCCTGGGCTTTGTGCGAAAGATAAAGTAGGGGATGCAGGGCATCAAACCATTCAAGGCGGGCCTCAGGATGAAGCAGGGGTTTGTGGCTTCCCAACTCCAGGGCCAGCTTTCCTTTGGCACGGATAAAATCAATCCGTCCAAGGAAGGCCACCGCCTCCAGGATGGCTGGGATGTGCGGGCGCAGGATATCCGCCATTTCCACAAGAATGCGATGGATTTCTTCTTTTTCCTCCAATTCGAGTTCGCGGATGGTATTGTTGGATTCAAATATTTCGCGGGGCTCAATAAAAAGTGTTTGCCCGGTGGCACTCCGATCGTGGATAAGGCCATCGAGTTTCTTTTTCGCGGAAGCATAGACAGGGATTACCAGGCGACCATTCCGGATCGTGATGTCGGTATCCTCCGGTACCCATCCGGCTTTCCGTGCCGTCTGCATCATTCTGTGCACCGAGGATTCCACTTCCTGCTGCAGGCGCAGCAAGCCGCGGCGTATCTCAGCAAGTCGCGGCGAAGCATTGTCCCGCATCTGTCCCTGGCTGTCCAGGATGCGGTTCATTGCTTCCAGGGCTTCCTCACCCGCATAGACCGGGGCAGCCATTGCCGCAAGGCCCGGAAAAGCCGGAGAATCCTCTTTCAGGAGATATTCAAGGATATCGGCAATGGTCGTCATCACAGCCCGGAGGTCACCCAGGGGTTCCACTTCCAGCCAATTACCCTTAATCTTCAATGCATTAAGATCCCTGCGCAGGTCGAAGTAATTCTGTGCAGGAAAGCCTTCCCCAAAGAGCAGGATTTCCCGCATCTCCTCTACCAGGTCCAATTCGGCTTCTATCCATACGGGATCATCCGAAAAAGTGATGCGGTCTACTTCCGTCTGCCCCAGGCTGCTGAGGCAGAATCCCCGCAAGAGGCGGCGAATATGATCAAAACCGGTTTTCTCTTCAAATGAGGATGGATATACCAAGGGATTGCTTTTTCAATTCCAGCACAAATGTAGGTAGTACCCCTCAGTCCGAAGCCATTGACAGCCGCTTTTTTCACCCGGCAAATCCACGGCCTTTCGTATCTTCGCATCCGTGCGCGGAATGCTGATGATATTAGGGATGATCCTGAGCGGGATGGTCTGCTTTGGTCAGGGCAAAGTGGTATTTGACGCTACTTCTGTCTATATTGGATCGCGAAAGGCCAATGCCGGAGCACAGGAGGTTACCTACGTTTTCACCAACAGGAGCGACAGTCCGATACAAATCACCGGTATACAGGCCGGCGAAGGCTGCCGAAGCCTGGGGAACTCCCGGGGTCCTGTGGCGCCCGGCAAGCGCGGGTTCATCAGCTTCCTGTTCACCCCACCTGTCAAAGTAGGACGATACATCAGCACCTCTGTGGTGTATTTCAACGGAGACCTGAAAAAAGGGACTGAACTCTTTATTAGTGGCGAGATTCTTCCGCCGGAGAAGACCCTGGCAGATGACTATCCCTACCTGAGCGGTGATTTGCGTTTCAAAACGCCTACCCTGGATCTGGGAGCCTTCCTCAACACGGCTAAGGTGGAAAGAAGCTTTCCGGTGATGAATGCCGCAGCCATTCCCGTGAAGTATTATATCTCTGCCAGTCAGATGCATACTGATGCCTATCTGATGCCCGACATTCTTCATCCCGGGGAAACGGGAAGCCTTCACATCGTGTACAATGCTGACAAAAAAACGGGCTATGGTCCGGTGACGGATACCCTGAGACTCTTGCCCGATAAGGAAGGGATGGCGCCGGTGGAGGTAGTGCTGGAGATGAACCTGCAGGAAGATTTCAGCCGCCTGAACACTGCCCAGGTGAATGAGGCGCCGAAAGTGTACTTCACCCTGACCAACCACGAATTCGGAGCTGTGAAGGCAGGCAGCCAGGTAAGCCATACTTTTTTTATCAAGAATAGCGGGAAGCGACAGTTGTTTATCCGCAATGTGGTAAGCTCATCTCCCCAACTTGATTATGAGATGGAAACCAATCGGGTTCGCTTTCGCCAGGAAGTCCCCATCAAGGTGATATACAATGCCCTGGATAAGTCCGGGCCATTTATGGAAACGTTGACCCTGATCTGCAATGATCCCAAGCGACCGGAGATCAATGTGTATGTGCAAGGCGCGGTGATTCCTTAGAGCAATATTATACTGATTTCCATTCATTCATTCATTCATTCATTCATTCATTCATTCATTCATTCATTCATTCATCTCTATTGCTATAGTAATCTACCATCTTTGATCCCGATGGTATCAGAGACTTTTTAATTATTACCGGATTATTGACACGTCTTCCTTCCTCGACACATAAACCACTAAGCCACGTAGCGCACTAAGGCACACTAAGATGAAAAGAGCGATATGCAAGAACACAACACCGGCAACGCAATCAACTCTTTCTTAGTTAAACTCCGTGTTCTTAGTGATTTAGTGGCAAATGCGTCAGGATTTAATCCTGGAATCAGGCTCTTTCTTTTCGCTGAGCTCCAGCCAGCGGAGTTCTTTTTCATCCAGGATGGAAAGAATCTCCCCGACACGCTCCGACATCTGTTGCAGCTTTTCCGCCTCCCTTTCTGTCTCCAGACCTGCGATCAGCTGCGCTTTTTCCTGCTCCAATGCCGCAATATCATTCAGCAGCTGCTCAAACTCCTTTTCCTCCTTCCAGCTCAGCTTCACCTTGCCCGCCGGCTTTTCCCTTTCCACCTTTGCCGGCTTCTCAAGGTCGTTGCGTGGCTTAATCCTTGCCTTTGTCTTTTGCTGTATATGATACTCGGTATAATTCCCGTAGAAATCCTTGATCCTGCCCTCCCCCTCGAAGATAAAGAGATGATCCACCAGCTTATCCATAAAGTAACGGTCGTGCGAAACGATCAGCAGACACCCGTCAAAAGCCTGGAGAAAATCTTCCAGGAGATTGAGGGTATGGATATCGAGATCATTGGTGGGCTCATCAAGGATCAGGAAATTGGGGCTGGATATGAGCGTCATCAGCAGATAAAGTTTGCGCTTTTCGCCCCCGCTGAGGTTTTCGAAATAATTGAATTGCAGTTCCGGGCCAAAGCCAAAATAGGTCAGAAACTGGCTGGCGCTCATCGATCCCTTGTTCAGCGTCACCTCCTCTGCAATATCCTTCACCAGTTCGAGCACCCTTTTGTTTCCTTCCACCTGTAAACCGTCCTGTGTATAATAGGCAAACTGCACCGTCTGGCCGATGGTGATGCTACCCTTGTCAGCCTTCACGAGGCCGGATATCAGGTTGAGCAGGGTGGATTTACCGGTTCCGTTGGCCCCTGCAATGCCCACCTTTTCATTCTTCTTGAAGATGTAAGTAAAATCGTCGATCAGGATATGCTCTCCATAGGCCTTCGACAGATTATGGATTTCCAGGATTTTTCCACCCATCCGCTGTCCTTTCACCTGAAAAGCGGCCTGCTTCTCAGGGCCACGTTGTCCGGCCTTTTCTTCCAGGTCGTAGAAAGAATCAATCCGGGCTTTGGATTTGGTGGTCCGGGCGGGCGGACTCCTTCGCATCCACTCCAGTTCCTTGCGCATCAGGCCGCGGGCTTTCTCAATCTCCTTGCTTTCCACTTGTTCTCTTTCCGACTTCTTTTCCAGGTAATAATTATAATCCCCCTTATAGTGATGCAGCCTGCCTCGGTCCAGCTCCACCACCTCATTGCATACCCGGCTGAGGAAATAGCGGTCGTGCGTCACCATCAAAAGGCTTTGCTTTTCGCGTGCCAGGTATTCTTCGAGCCATTCAATCATCGTGATATCCAAGTGGTTGGTAGGCTCATCCAGGATGAGGATATCGGCCGGTTCCAGGAGGGTACGGGCGAGCGCCACTTTCTTTTTCAGTCCTCCGCTGAGCGTATTGCAGGAAGCCTCCAGGTCGGTGATGGCAAAACGTCCCAGCACTTCCTTCACCCTGGCTTCGTAATCCCAGGCTTCCAGGCGATCCATTACAGCGATGGCCTCGTTGAGCTGATCCTGGTGCAGGGCATCATTATTTTTCCGGATCAGGATAGAAGCGGCCTCGTAATTTCTTACCGCCAGGGTAAACTCATTGGCGGTGTGAAAGATGGCATCCAGGATGCTGGCATTCTCGGGCAGATAAGGTTGCTGCTCGAGATAAGCGATGCGGGTATCATTGCGCTGGCTTACCTTGCCCTCATCCGGTTCCTCCTTTCCTGTCAGGATATTCAGCAGGCTGGTTTTTCCGCTGCCATTGCGGGCGATCAGGGCAATTTTCTGCCCTTCGGCAATGCCCAGGGTGATGCCTTCAAAAAGGGTTTTCTCTCCGTAGGTCTTGGATATCTGTTCTGCCAGCAGTAGATTCTTTGCCATAAAAAAAAGCCGGCACTCTGTTGAAATGCCGGCTGCGATGATAAGGATTATTTTACTTTCCCGGGCACATTCTGATGACAGCTTCGTCGATATTCTTGTGTCCGTAGTTTTTGTCGAAGGCATCCGAGAAGGCCTTGGCCAGCTTTTTGGCTGCAGCCTGATAGGCGTCCTTGTCGGCCCAGGTATTGATGGGCATAAGCATTTCCGAAGGAACACCAGGACAGCTTTTCGGTACATTCAGGTGGAAAAGGTCCAGGGTTTCGTACTCCACATTATCCAGGTCTCCATTCAGGGCGGCATTCACCATTGCACGGGTCAGGGTAATGTCGATGCGCTTTCCGGTACCATAAGCACCTCCGCTCCATCCGGTATTGATCAGATAGACATTGGTGTTGTGCTGCTCCATTTTCTCTCCCAGCATTCCGGCATATACATCCGGGTTGGCCGGCATAAAAGGCTGTCCGAAGAAACGGGAGAAAGCGGGTTGTGGCTCGGTGACCCCTGTTTCCGTACCTGCCAGTTTGCTGGTATAGCCCATCAGGAACCAGAGCATTGCCTGGTCGCGGTTGAGTTTTGAAACCGGAGGAAGGACACCATAGGCATCGGCGGTGAGGAAGAGGATGGTCTTCGGGTGGCCGGCGGTGGAGCTGTCCTTGATATTCTTGAGATAATTGAGCGGGTATGAGGAGCGGCTGTTGGGAGTATAGCGGTCATCGAAATAATCGAAGCAGCCATTGGGATACATCATCGCGTTTTCCACGATGGCGCCGTGGTTCAGGTAATCATCCTTGTGCATCACGGCATCGTAAATATCTTTCTCTTTGCCCGGATCGATGTCGATCATCTTGGCATAACAGCCATTTTCAAAATTGGCGATACCGTTTTCATCCCATCCGTGCTCATCATCTCCCAGAAGGGCGCGGCTGGGATCTGCGGAGAGGGAGGTTTTCCCTGTTCCGCTCAGTCCCAGCAGAAGGGCTGAATCTCCGTTGGCTCCTTCATTGGCCGAGCAATGCAGGGGAAGGATATTGTCGAGGGGAAGCTTGTAGTTCATCACCGTGAAGATGAGTTTCTTCATACTTCCCATATAGGCTGAACCAATGACCAGGCCCATATTGCGGTCGAAGTCCATTGCAACGGCCATATTAGAAGTAGAGCCATCTTCCATTTTGCGGAGGCGGCCATCATAGCGTGATCCGTCGAGTTTCTTGTAGGGAAGGGCAAAGAGGTAGAAGTCTTTTCCGTAGTAGATCGACTTCTCAATGTCGGCGGGCACCGGACGGAACATATTGTCGCAGAAGAGGGCAGAGAGGGCGTGGCTGGTAACCAGCTTCACGGGCAGGGCATAGCGGGAATCGGCGCCTACGACGCGGTCGATCACATACACCTTGTCCAGGCCACCCATCATCTGTATGGCATCCTCGAGCAGCATATCGAAGGTGCTGGCTTCCACCGGGACATTGTTGGGGGAGGTCCAGTCGATCAGGTGCTCCGTTTCAGGATGCTTCACCATCACGGTGTCTTTGGGGCTGCGGCCGGTGGACTCTTTCGGTGTCCAGGTGGCAAGGGCGCCGGATTCAGCGACCAGGGCTTCTTTGTTGGCAACGGCGGCCCGGATGAGCTCGGTACGCGGCAGGTTGTTCAGGACATTGGGGTGGTTTGCCACAGCGGCATCCAGCAGTCCTTTGATTTCATTCATTTTGCTCATTTGCGCTCTGTTTAAATTATCGTTGGCGATTTGCGGTGAAGGCGGCAAATTTAAGAAAAAATAAACATTCAGGTATTTAGATTTAAGATATGTGGGGAGGGAGAGTGTGAGTGTGAGTGTGAGTGTGAGTGTGAGTGTGAGTGTGAGTGTGAGTGTG
>CAZPYJ010000001.1:134273-162177 GCA_964590645.1 uncultured Lentimicrobiaceae bacterium | reverse complement strand
GAGTGTGAGTGTGAGTGTGAGTGTGAGTGTGAGTGTGAGTGTGAGTGTGAGTGTGGAGGGAAAAAGCTGGGGAGGGGTCAGAAAGGAGAGGAAGAGGGATTAAGGCATCAGAAAGGTTTCATAATTATCCCTGTGAATGATCGCTGTATGCGTTTCTTTTTCTGCGTTCTGAAACAAGATAGTTTTCCCAAAGAGCACCCACATCCCTTCGCTGCTCCAGGTGACTGAAATTTCCTATGACAGCATTTCGGATGCCATTATCATAGAAGTAAACCTTTTTGTTCTTTCTGATCTCATTCCGGAGATTTCCGGAGAAAGCAGGGAGTCGAAAAACCACATAGGCCTTTTCAAGGATATCAATGTACCTTTCAACCGTTTCCGAAGAAGTCCCCGCTGATCTGGCCACTTCTGAAAGATTCACTTCGCTGCCGATCTGCCAGGCTAAAAGTTGGACAATCTTATCAAGTTCTGAAGGTTTACGGATTTTCCCGGACTTAAGTATATCCTTATACAGATAGCTGGAGGATAACAAACCCAATAACTCCCTTGACTCCCCCGGATGCGTGACAATTCCCGA
This sequence comes from uncultured Lentimicrobiaceae bacterium, assembly GCA_964590645.1. GTDB lineage: Bacteria > Bacteroidota > Bacteroidia > Bacteroidales > JAGNHN01 > JAGNHN01. Next base: position 161,600 of record CAZPYJ010000001.1, on the reverse strand, counting down.
TCGTATCTGAAATTTATTATAATTATTTTCGATTTCACTTTTGAAACACCCACTTCCGCCCGGGCACGATTCTCTTTCCATCCACATTCCTTCCAAGCACATACAATCCATACCCGCCAGGTACAAGCACCGGTACAGCTACCAGAATGATGGCCCCAAATCCTCCGCTAATCAATCCGCCTATCCCTGCAGCGAGAGAGAGCCCTCCGAAGAGCATTCCCCCGACCCCGGCGATGACCAGCACCTCTCCGCTCACACGACGGAATAGGGAGCGGAATAGCTTGAGTTTACGAATGTCTTCAAGGGGAATTTCCACCCGTCCTTCCTCCGTAATCAGAAATAGCATCTGCCCATCCTGTCCATCCAGGCTCCCAAGCCAGGTATCCCCGCTGCGATGCCATACTTTAAGCCTGGTCCCTGGAATGATAATGAATTCTTTGTCCTTGCGGTGGTGCTCAAATTTCAGGCTGTCCTGAGTATGAAGGCCGTCCTCACCGGATAAATAGTCATCCGCATTTCCAGCCCGAATCATAGCAGGAGTCTGCAGGAAAAAGAAAAAAATGATTATGGAAATTGCAGGGAGTATCCTCATCATCAAAGTTTGAAAGGCCTGAGACCTTGGTTAAGCCTGCGAGTTAAGGATAATTCGCGAGGGGATGGCAGGAAGGCCGGTTGTTTAACAACTCGTTAACGCTTGGCTCATCAGGCCAGGGCCTTAAGCAAAGTCTGTGCGCGCTGTAATCACATTCAAAAATGCCAATTGTGCACTTTGAAAGTATTAACCTGACTTCCCTGCACAAGTCGGAGGAGATAGTGTGCCTTAGGATGATGAGACAAATTGAGCACATATTCCCGGCTGCCGCGGGGAATGTGAGCAGTGTGGATCGGCCTTCCGAAAAGATCAAAAACCTGAAGAATTCCCTCCCCGGCGATGTCCTGGAGAACGATCCTTCCATCCCCGGTGAGCGACAGCACCGGCTCAGATCCCGGGTGTGTATAGGTAGCTGTGGAAACAAGGTGCAAGGTGTATTCGAAGGTATCAACCTGATACCAATTATGAGCGAGCAGGCGGATGGGATAGATACCGGTATCGGCGTAGGTATGCTGAAATTGCGAAAAACTGCTGTCGGCGAAAAGGGTGCCGTCGCCCAGGTCGAGTTCAAAATAGCGCCCCCCTGTGCCTTCATTCTTCAACAAGACATTCATCCCGTTTATCTCCAGAGAAAAATCAGCGGAGGGTTTCCGGGCGAAGCCAACCACTGAATGCTTTTTCAAAAATATCCCTGAGTCATACATATCGTCTCCGGCATCGGCGATGGCGATTTTGAGCCGGTACACCGAATCGGGCTGTACCGGCACCATCAGGGCGATGGGCACAGTATATCCATCATATTCCACCAAAGCCCCTCCGGTATTATTCACATAGTATGCAGTATTCATCAAATGATTCACATTATTTATACAGATTGGCACAGAAGTCCCGGGGATATTGGCCAAATTGACATTGGGATAGCCAGGTCCATCCAGGAAGAAGCCGAATACGTCATTAAAACTGGTATTCGCGTATTCCGGGTACTCCTCTGATCCAAAGATCATTTCCGTGGCAATGAGGGTGTCGGTGACGGGCTGAAAAACCAGCTCAATGACGACGGCATCATAGAGATTGAAACCGGGCATCAGCACAGCCAGATCGGTATCCCCGGGAAGATTGAGGGCCGTAGAGGTGCTACCGGATGCATTGGGTCCGGGAATATCGAGGATAGATCCGGTACACAATACGATCCCCGAATCGATGCCGAAAGTCTGGCTCGAATCCGCGAAGGTGCCCATACTGCTATCGGTTCCGATGTAAGAATGACTGATCAGGTTGATGCCGGGCCCCAGCAGGATTCCGGCCATCACAGCAGGATTAATATTGGGGGTAACATTGAAACTCCCCCTGCTCTCAGGGGCTTGCGAGGCTTTGCTGTAAGGTGCCCGCAGCTGGGCTTGGGCTGGTTGAATGAAGAGAACAGACAAAAAAAGGGAAAAGGAGAGGAGGAGGACTGCATTTTTCATTGTGGTGGTTTTATGAGGATCAGACACCCTAAAGATGAGAAATGTTGCCGCGATCGTACGAAAGTTAAAGCTTTCAGGCTAACATTGCCGCCTGCAATGCCAGCGGGCCAACTTCTAAAAGCAAAAGAATGGCCTGATGAAGATAAAGCAGACTTTATATGCTCTTGCTGAATACGCTTGCTGTATTTTTTTCTCCCAGATTTTGCAGATCAGGGCAGAATATGTTTCTGCGCCAGCAAAGGCATTCTGTCCTACTTCCACGCTGCTTTCAGCTGCGCAACCCAATCTTTTACCCGGGAATTGTTCTTGCGGGGCTGGTTCTCCCAATCAAGGGCCAAACCACAAAACTGATCGCCTCTCAGAGCGCGGGAACGCTCAAAGTTGTAATCCTTGGCAGATGTGTAGCCGATGATCTCACCGCCCCTGCTTTCAATCAGGTTCGCCAAAATTCCCAAGGCATCCACAAAGTTTTCCCCGTATTTCTTCTGATCCCCATTGCCGAAGAGGGCGAAACTCTTCCCCTTCAGGTCCATCTCTTCGATGGCGGGCACAAATTCATCCCAGAAATTGGGCAACTCCCCATCAAACCAGGTGGAAGCGCCCAGTATCATCCGGTCATACGCCAGGAACTTTTCTTCGGTCACATCCTCCACATTGACCATATCAACTTTTTCCTTACCGAATTCATCCCGGATTTTTTCCGCGATTTTTGTGGTCTTCTGCGTATTAAAGCTATATACAATGGCTGTTTTTTTCATCTTGGCGGGTTTATGAGATCAATATTCCAACATTGATTTTGCGGCTTTGTATATCCTGTCGAGATCTGGAAGAATGGCTGCTTCCAGGATGCGGTTGAACCCGACAGGGGTGAAAGGCGATCCCACCCTTTTCACTGGCGCATCAAGGTATTCAAAGGCTTCCTCCATAATAATGGAAGCCAGTTCTCCACCGAAGCCGGCAAATACTTTGTCTTCGTGCACCACCAGAGCCCGGCTGGTTTTCTTTACACTTGCCAGGATGGCCTCTTTGTCTAGGGGAAGGATAGAGCGAATGTCCAGCACCTCAATACTGGCCCCGCTTTCATCCTTGATCTTTTCTGCTGCTTTCAGGCACAGATGGGTGGTATTGCCGTAGGTGATGATAGAGAGGTCGCTGCCCTCCCTGCGGATCCGTGCCTTGCCGAAAGGCACTTCAAAATCGTCCGGAATCGGGGTGGCAGCTTCCGGGGAATTATAGAGTGCCTTGGGTTCGAGGAATACGGTCATTCCTTTGGAGCGCATACTGGTACGCAGCAGTCCGGCCGCATCATCGGCAAAAGAGGGGTAAACGATACGGGTGCCGGGAAGGGTCGCCAGGGCGCCTTCAATCGTCTGGCTGTGGTAAAGCCCCCCACCTATATAGCCCCCGGAAGCCAGGCGGATGGTGACGTTGGGGGCGAATTTTCCGTTGGAACGCCAATAGTCGTGGGTGGAATCGACGAACTGTTCCATCGCCGGCCAGAAATAATCGGCAAACTCAGCCCCTTCCACCACGATCCGGATTTTCTCATTGAATCGTGACATCCCATTGGCCGTGGCTATAATGTAGTCTTCTGCGATGGGGGCATTGAACACCCTGTCTTTTCCAAACTCCTGCTGCATTCCCTTGGAAACATTGAAAATGCCTCCCTTATCCTTATTGGCCATATCCTGCCCCCAGATATAGGTGTCCGGATTGTGGCGGAATTCCGCTTTCAGGGTCTCATTCAGGGCATCAATCAGGCGTTTCTTTTCTCCGTCAAAATCGTGTATTCCCTCCGGATATTTGTTGGCCGGATATGCCTCGGGCAGCACAAAGTCGAAGATGCTGGCCGGATCAGGATCCGGAGCCGCCATCGCCGCTTTGTGGGCTGCTTTTACAATTCCTTTTGCTTCTTCTTCGATCTCCTGTAGCTCGGCCTCGGTGAAACGATCATAGCGAAGCAGCATCCTGCGGAATTTCCCCAGGGGGTCATACTCCATCACATAATTCAGCTCTGCATCATCGCGGTATAAATCGTGGCGATCTGAATTGGAATGGCTGTGGATACGGACGCAGTTGGCCTGCACAATCACCGGGAGGCCTTTTTCTTTCACGTACTCCTTGGCCGTCAGCATTGCGTTGATGGAGTCGAAAACATCCTTTCCGTTGCAATGGATGATCTCCAGGTTCTTAAATCCCCTGAAGTTGTCCGCCACTTTCCGGTTGGCGGTCTGGTCTTCCTTGGGCACACTGATGCCGAAACCATTGTCCTGGAAAACAAAAATGACTGGCAGCTTCTCGTTGGTAGCGCCATTAATGGCTTCATACACATAGCCTTCTGAGACGGAGGATTCTCCCTGGGAGCTGATGGCCACCCCATCGTGATGATACCTGCGCATCGCCCTGCCCACCCCGGCAGCCTGGGATGCGTGGTTCCCGGTGCAGGAAGAAACATTGTGAATGTTCCATTCCGGTTTGGCGAAGTGGTTCGACATATGCCGGCCGCCGCTGGAGGGGTCTGTGGCTTTGGAGATGCCATTCAGGATAATCTCTTCTGCGGTCATCCCGGCAGAAAGCGCCGTGAGCATATCCCGATAGTAGGGAAAGAGATGGTCTTTGCCTTTTTCAAACACCTGGCCAATGGCCAGCTGGATGCCATCGTGCCCGGCATAGGGTGCGTGGTAAGACCATCCCAGGGCTTGTTTCAGGTAATTGGGCGCTCTGTCGTCCAGTCGGCGGCCCAGTACCATCAGGCGGTACCACGCCCGGAGCGTCTCTTTATCCGTCCGTTTGATGTGGTGGTATTTCTTAATATCCATATCTGAAAGTGTATGTGGGTTTTACAATGTTAACCTGAGCAGGGCGCAAATGTTCACAAAATGTGTCCTCTGCTGCCCCACCTTTCCCCGGCAAAATTACAAAAATCCGATTGTTTAGAATTGATCTAAAGACCTGCTAGCGCCGCAGTATCTCGTACCCGCCCTTTTCAAGGATGCGAATGATGGTGGAAGGTTTGGTTTCCTTGATCCGGTCACGGTACATATTCACGGTATAATCCACCCCGGCAATAATGTCCGGATGTATTTCGCGGAAGCTTTGCGGAGGGGGGTCGCCGCTGAGGTTGGCAGAGGTGGAAACGATGGGTTTTCCGAATGCTTCAAGCAGTTCTTTCACAAAACCGTCGTGGGGGATGCGGATGCCAATGCTGCCATCCTCGCTGATCACATTCTTAGCCAGGTTCCTGGCCCCGGGATATACGATCGTCAGGGGAGAGGTGATCTGCGCCATCAATTCGGTGGCAATAAGCGGAACCTCTTCCAGATAATCTTTGAGGCGGTAGGCGTCTTCCAGAAGGATGATAAAGCTTTTCTGATCACTGCGTTTTTTGATCTTGTGCAGCTTCTTCACTGCTTTTTTGTTGGTTGCATCGCAGCCGAGGCCCCAAATGGTATCTGTCGGATATAACAGTGATCCTCCGTTTCGGAGCACATCAACAGCCCGGTCTAATTCTTCTCCCCAATTACTCATAAGCTTTTTAACAATTTATCCACTGAAATGGTTTTAGCACAATCGAAATGCTTTTCCGGACAGGCTGTTTTCCCGTGCAATCCACAGGGGCGACAAGACAGCTTCTCTTCGGTTTGGATGATAAAACGCTGATCTGACAGCGGCCCGAAGCCAAATTCCGGGACCGTGGAACAGAAAACCACCGCGGAAGGGGCATTCACCGCCGATGCCAGATGGAGCGGGGCCGAGTCATTCATATAGTTCATCGCTGCCCCTTGCATTAGGGTGGCCGAGGCAAGCAAGCTGAGCTTTCCTGAGAGATTGCAGATATGTGCTTTCCCGGCTGCCTCCCTGATGTGTTCACATAATGCGAAGTCCTGCGGCCCGCCCAGAAGATAAACATCCAATGCTTTGGGGAGGGCCTTCAGAAATGCAATCCATTGATCGGGAGGGTACTGCTTAGTATGCCATAATGAAGCCGGAGCCAGGGTGATGTATTTTTGCTTCCTGTAATCCTCTATGGCCTTTTTTTCTTTTTCTCCGGGATAAAGGCGTGGCCGGTGATAGTCTGTTCCTTCTATCCAGGATATGAGGGAGAAGTTTCTTTCTGTCTCGTGCATACCCTCCCCGATAGTATGGGGAAAAGAGCGCGTGAAAAACCAATGCAGGGGATTCTTGGTGAATCCTGTACGAACAGGGCTCCCCGAGAGGGCGGTGATCATTCCGGACGAAAAAAATCGCTGCACATTCACGATCAGATCGTACTTCTTGCGGCGAACCTTGATGATTAAGCTGGCCAGGCTAGGGTATTTCCCTTCGCTTTTTTTCCACAGGAGCAATTCATTCAGAAAAGGATGACCGGAGAAGAGGCCTTCCATTCCTTTTTTGGCCAGAAAATCAATCCTGGCCTCGGGGAAACGCCGGTGCAGGCTTTCCAGCAAAGCGGTCGCCAGAATCACATCTCCGATGGAGGCGGTTTGAATAATCAGGATCCGGGATGGGCTACTTTGCATCAGACAAAAGTAAACACTGTCCTGGAAACTGGAAAGTGGGAATGTGGTGCGCGGGATTAAAAGGGCCTCAGTTCGCCTTTTTCAAATGCCTCCAGGGCCTGAGGCAGACTGAAGCCATCCGGACAGAGGTAGGTTTTTACCCCGGAGGTTTCCAGTATCTGCCTTGCCTGATTCCCCGGCCCTATACCCGTGACCAGCACCTCCACCTTTGCATCAAACAGCTTTTGCGCTGCTTTGGGTCCTGCGCCCTGCGCCAACTGGGCTGCTTCTTGATTATCAATGACCTCCCACTGCTTCTTCAGGATGTCACGGATGATAAAATAAGGCGCCCTTCCGAAGCGGGCCTCCAAAAGGCTCTCTGGATGTCCTTCCTGTGCGGTAAATGCAATTCTCATATTATCAGATTGTTTCGAGCATTGATTTGATTTCGTTGGCGGCTTTCCACAAGGCTGCTTTGGCGGCTTCACTGCCTTCCTCCATTATGGTTTTTCCCTGAAGCATTGCCCGGGTAAAGGAAGCATCAAAGGGAATGCTTGCGATGCAGGGAATCTGTTGCTCCTGGAGATATTGTTTGATTTCTTCAACCAGGGCGGGATGAAGGTCTGCTTTATTGATGATGCAGGCGGATGGGATATGCAGGCGGCTTGTCAGTGCAACCACCCGTTTCAGGTCGCTGCGTGCCGCGTGGGATGCTTCGGTCACAAATAATACGAAGTGTGCCCCCGCCAGGGAGGCAATGACCGGGCAGGCGATGCCAGGGGCGCCATCCACAATGATCAATGCTTTGTCTCTTTCGCGGGCTAGGTATCGGGCCTCTTTTTTCACCAGGGTGACGAGTTTGCCACTATTCTCTCCGCCGGGCTTGAGTCGGGCATATACCATCGGGCATCCCAGTCGGGTTTGTGCCTTGAACCAATCGCCTGATTTGCGGTCCAGGATGGTGATGGCTTCCTCCGGGCAGCTATGTGCGCAGTAATTGCACCCCTCACAATACACAGAGTCAATGGAATAGCCTTTCTGCGTTTCTTTTACCGCCTCGAAGCGGCAAACCACTGCACATTGTCCGCAGGAAGTGCACTTCGCGGGATCGATTTCACAAATACTGCCCCCGGTAAAGGCTTGCTTCTGAATGGCCAGCGGATCCATCAGCAAGTGAAGGTTCGCGGCATCCACATCGCAATCTGCAAGCACCGCATCCTTGCGCCATAAATAGGCCAGGGCGGCGGTAACAGATGTCTTGCCCGTGCCCCCTTTCCCTGAAATAACCAGGATCTCTTTCATTGTGCCAGTCTTTCTGTGAGAAAATGCCTGATTTGGGCAATAGATGCTTTGTAGTCCGGAATCACCGGCCAAAGGAGCTTCCCTGCTGCGGATTGGAGGGCGGCTTCCCTGGAAAACGCAATCCTTCCCGCCACAGGAATGCCCGCTCCTTCGCAGTATCTGAGCACCCTGTCATCGCCCGATCCCCATTTGTTTACGACCACACTGAAGTCTTTGCCCAGGATGCGCATCGTTTCAACAATCAGCTTCAGATCGCTGAGCCCGAAAGGGGTAGGTTCGGTAACCAGTAAGACGTGGTCGGCATCGCGGACGCTTTCAACCAAAGGACAGGCATTGCCGGGAGGGGCATCAATGATGACCCAATCATCCGAAGCGTGTGCCTCCAAATGCCGGCGCTTTGTTTCCGCGATCAGCGGGACAGACCTTGCCTCTCCAGCTTGCAGTCGGCCTTCCGTATAGCCTGTTTGCTGGTATTGAACCTGCCTGATTGTTCCACATTCCCTGCCCTGCATTGGCAGAGCGCCCTCCGGACAAAGTTCGCTGCAGGCATAGCAGGAATGGCAGAGATCGGGCATCACAATAAGCTGGTCTCCAAGTTTCAATATGGCATTGAAAGCACATACTTCACTGCATATCCCGCACGCGCTGCACTTTCGTTCATCCCAGTGTGGAACCATTCTTAGCGCCGGGAAGGAAGATGTTTCCACTCCTTTCAGATAGAGGTGATCGTTAGGCGCTTCCACATCCAGATCGATCAGAGAAACCCTGCTTTCTTGTGCCCAATAGCTCAGCAGGTTCACTGCCAGGCTGGTTTTGCCTGTACCTCCCTTTCCGCTTGCGATGGCGATGCTGTACAATGCTGGAAGATTAGTGGTCGCAAAGATTCTCCCCTGCTTCCAGGCGCTTATCTAAAAAGGCCCTTGCCAGATCTTCCGGTGCGCCTGATTTTACTCCGGTGTACACATCAATGCCCTGTTCCAGAAAGAGTTCGATGGCTCTTTGTCCGATCCCCCCGGTAATCACTACATTCACTCCCTGGCCTGCCAGGAAGGGAGGATATACGCCGGGTTGATGGGGAGGTGGGGCGAGCTGACGGTGGGAAATAATCTTCCCGTCCTCAGTGTCGATGATCGAAAAAGATTCGCAATGCCCGAAATGGGTGCTGAGGGCTTCCCGGCTGACCGGGATGGCGATGCGCTGCCTTTGATTCATAGGTGCAGGTTTTGAAAGTTTGCTGTTTTTTGAATAACACTTTAATGAAGACAGCAAAAGTAATGCACATATGTTCAAAATGCAAAAAAGAAATGCAAGGGAATATAGCTTTTACTTTTTGAGATGCCGGAATATCAGCAGCAGGAAGGCGGTGAGCGCGGTTAAGGATGAGAAGATACTGGCGGGGGGGAGGTGGCCGGACCAGTCTGCGGGTTTCCACCATTCTGTCCAGCCCCACAATGCCGGATGCAGGATGGCAACCGTCAAAAGGAAGAGGGGTGCTTTGCTGAACAGCACACTTTTTAGACCGGGCACGGAGGCTTGTTTATGGTACCAGGCAAGCACGGCAAGGGCGGCAGAGCCGAGAATAATGCTGCTGATGCCTTCTATGCGGATGTGTTCGTCTATCCATACAAAGCGGATCCCGTATTCGGTTCTGAAAAGCATCACCGTAAGGAGGGCGTGGAGGAGAAGCAGGTTGAAGGCTTGTTTACCAAGGTGTTTCCGGCTGTCCAGCCAGTCGGTTTTCAGGAACCCCTGCTTTACGATCCACCGCAGGAGAAAGGTGAAAGCCAGGAGGTTCAGTCCGCTCCAGGCCAGTGCTTTATTCAGGGTGTAGAGGGGCAGAAGAGACCAGGGCACTTCTCCCAGCAGGTTGTGCCGGATGGTGGTGTATCCCAGGCTGATCATCAGGGAAGCCCCCAATACAATGCGTGCCCTCCAAAGGGGGCTGTTTTTGCGCCCTTTCAATCCGGTACAGTCTTACACAGGAATATCAAAAGTTCGCAGGGCTTCGTTCAGCGACGTTTTCTTATCGGTGGAGGCTTTACGCTCTCCAATGATCAGTGCACAAGGAACCTGATACGCTCCTGCCGGAAATATTTTCGGGTAGCTGCCCGGAATGACCACTGCTCTGGGTGGCACAAATCCTTTGATCTCTTTGGCTTCGGGCTGGCGCACATCAATGATGCGGGTGGATCCGGTGATGACCACATTGGCACCCAGCACCGCTTCTTTCCCAATGCGGACGCCCTCCACCAAAATGCAGCGCGATCCGATAAAGGCGCCATCTTCCACAATGACAGGGGCGGCCTGCACCGGTTCCAGTACACCGCCGATCCCCACACCGCCACTCAGGTGAACATCTGCCCCTATCTGGGCGCAGGAACCCACCGTAGCCCAGGTGTCTACCATCGTTCCCGGCCCGATCCAGGCACCGATATTGACATAACTCGGCATCATCACCACCCCTGGACTGATAAAAGCCCCATAGCGCGCCAGGGCGTGCGGAACCACCCTGATCCCCAGTTTGTCATAGTCTCTTTTGAGAGGAATCTTATCAAAAAACTCCAGGTCTCCTGCCTGGCTCTTCTTCATCTGTTGGAGCGGAAAGTACAGGATTACTGCTTTTTTGATCCAGGAATGCACCACCCATCCTTCGGTTTCCAGGGCGGCCACCCTGAGTTCCCCACCATTAAGCCTGGCAATGACGGCGAAAACAGCTTCCTGTACTGCCGGCACTTTCAGGAGGTTCCTGTCCTCCCAGGCCGCCTCTATCCGTTCTTTAGGAGAATTCATACACAATGCTTTCCGGCAAAACTACCCATTTTCAGTGCATTCCGGAACATATTCGTAATTTTGCTGTTTCTGAGTCTTTTGAGGATTATGGGACGGATTATGGCCCTGGATTATGGCAGAAAGCGGGTAGGGGTAGCAGTGAGCGATCCCCAGCGCATCATTGCCACCGGCCTGGATACCATCCCTGCTCACCAGATCTTTGCTTTCCTGGAAACCTATCTCAGGCAGGAAGAAGTGGATGTGATTGTGGTCGGGCAACCTGTGCGCCTGGATAACAGCCCCTCTGAGGCACAGATGTTTACCGAGCCATTTGTGAAGAGGTTAAGAAAGCTGTACCCTGATATTCAGCTCGAGCGCATCGATGAGCGCTTCACTTCTTCCATTGCCACCCGTGCCATTCGTGAGGCCGGGGCGAAGAAGAAGGACAGACAGCGCAAGGACCTGGTGGACAAAGTGAGTGCGACCCTCATTCTTCAGTCTTATATGGAAATGAAAACCAATTTCAGATGATATTACCCATTGTTGCCCACGGACACCCTGTGTTGAAGAAAAAGGGAGAGGATTTCTCTCCCGAAGATCCCGAACTGCCTGTACTGATCGAGAATATGTTTGAGACGATGTATGCTTCCCAGGGTGTTGGGCTGGCAGCCCAGCAGGTGGGCCTTGCCAGGCGACTTTTTGTGATTGATGCCACGCCCTATGCCGACGAAGGGACGGAGGCGGAGGGCTTCAAGAAAGTCTTTATCAACCCGGAGATTCTGGAAAGAGAGGGGGAGATGGTCTCCTTTGAAGAGGGTTGTCTGAGCTATCCGGGTCTCAGAGAGAGCGTGGACAGGGAAGAAAGCATCCTGATCCGCTATTTTGATGAGCACTGGAATGAGAAGGAAGAGCGCTTTTCCGGCATCCTGAGCCGCATCATCCAGCACGAATATGATCATAACGAAGGCATCGTATTCATCGACAGGATCAGCAAGCTCAGGAAGACCCTGCTCACGAGGAAGTTACGAGATATCTCGGAAGGAAAGGTGGATGTGGATTACAGGATGATTTTCCCGAAAAGGCGCAAAGGGCGTTGATCTTTCGCAATGAATCCTTTTCTCTAATACATTATCTTTGAAAAAACCTCAGCGCTATGCAGATCCGCATTGATTCCCGCTTCTTGCTCCTTCTCTCATTGGTCCTTCTTTGGTCCTGTCGTTCAGCTCCTGAAAAAGCCAGGGCTGAGATCAGCCAGCTGGAGGAGGAATTGTTCTCCGATACCCTGGGCCTTCTGGACAAGGCCAAAGCAGATGCCCTGGTTGAAAGCTATCTGGATTATGTGGATCGATATCCCGGTGATGAACAGAGCCCTGACTATCTCTACAATGCAGCCGATATGATAATGAATCTGTCCGGGGGGGGGAGGGCAATGGACTTGCTGACCCGCCTTCAGGAGGACTACCCTGATTATGAGAAAGTGCCCACAGCATTGTTTCTTCAGGCTTTCATTGCAGAGAATCACCTGAATGACCTGTCCAGGGCGGAAGCTTTGTACAGCGCTTATCTGGAGCGCTACCCTGATGGCGTTTTTGCGGATGACGCAAAAGCCTGCCTCCTGCATCTGGGCAAAACTCCGGAAGAAATGATCCGGGCATTTGAGGAAGCGATGGAAAAGGCTGATTCCCTGAGTGGGGGCGACAGCAGTACAGTAATGATCCTCGACTGAGCGAATATACGGTTCAGGCTTTCTTCCTGCCAAAAATCATCTGGAACAGATTCTGGTCTCCGTTTGAAATGAAGCTGGATCTGGGGGTATGATGACCGTTTTCATCTGAGAAAGCTTCGTTTAACAAGTTCTTCAGTTGGTCTGAAGAAATATCCTCCCTAATGTTTCCTTGTTCCACAATGCTGATTTTCCCTGTTTCTTCACTGATGACAATGCCCACAGCATCTGAAACTTCTGTCACTCCGGCGGCAGCACGATGCCGCAGCCCCAGGTGAGAGGGCAGGTTTTTATTGGCAGAAACGGGCAGGATGCAGCCGGCGGCTTTGATCTTATTGTGTGCGATGATCACTGCTCCATCGTGCAGGGGAGCATTGGGAAAAAAGATACTCTGGAGTAGTTCGGACGAAATTCGGGCATTGAGTTCAGTGCCACTCTCGGCGAACTGGCCAAGCTCATTATGGCGGCCAATAATGAGGAGGGCTCCGGTATGATTGGTGGAAAGACGTTGACAGGTATACAGCAGCGGATCAATGTCGAGATGAAGGCCGGAAGAGAAATTGAATTTCCAGAAAAGGAAGCGGCGTGAGTTTTTTCGTAGAAAATCCGGGGTGCCCAGCATCAAGAGGAATTTTCTGATCTCGGGCTGAAAAACCACGATCAGGGCAATGACTCCGACACTGATGAAGGCTCCCAGTAATTCGCTCAATAATTCCATCTTCAGCAGTTTGACCAGCTTCCAGAGGAGGTAAATAGAAACAATGCCGACGAAAATGTTGATGGTACTTGTTCCCCGCATCAATCGGTAGAACTGGTAGATGAGTATGCCTACCAGAAGCAGATCCAGGATGTCCAGAAAGCGGAAGCTTTCCAGGCTATGCATAAATAAGGCTGTCATAAAGTTCTGTGCATTGCATTGCAAAAGTAAATCATTCCCCAGACCCGGGCAGCATTTGGTTGAATGCCTCGAAGATGCGGATGCTTTGGAGCGCTTCGGCCACATCGTGCACACGCAGCACGGCGGCACCCTGCATCAGGGCAATCGTCTGAGCTGCCAGGGTGCCCGGGAGTGAATCCGAAGGGGAGGTGTTCAGGGTCTTGTAAATCATAGATTTGCGGGAAATCCCGGCAAGCACCGGGAACCCAAGGCTGCAGATAGCAGGTAGATCCTGAAGGAGGATGTAGTTGTGCGTCAGGGTTTTTCCGAAGCCGAAACCAGGGTCCAGGAGAATATCCCGGGCGCCTTTGGAAAGAAACAGCTCAAGCTGTTTTCCAAAGAATTGGATGACACTGTTGCTTACATTATCGTATTGCGGGTTCTTTTGCATCCGGTGCGGTTTGTCAGGTGTATGCATCAGTACATAAGCAACGCCGCTCTCGGCAACAAAGTCGGGCATTCTTGAGTCGAAGGAGCCTCCGGAAATATCATTGATCATCACCGCCCCTTTTTTTACGGCCACCTCGGCCACTTTCTGCCGGTACGTATCTACTGAAATCTTTATTTCCGGAAATGCAGCTGTGAGTTCCTCCAGCAGGGGCGTAAGATGCTCAATCTCTGTTTCTTCCGGAATTTCTTCCGCTCCGGGGCGGGTGGACATAGCGCCCACGTCGATAATGGCTGCCCCCTCTTCCAGCATCCTTCCGCATTGCCGGACCTGGCTGACCAAATCCGGATAATAGCCGCCGTCAAAGAAAGAATCCTGACTCATATTGAGAATGCCCATCACCGCCGGACGATCCAGCCTTAGCAGCCTCCCGCCCAGATTCAAACTATGCGTGAGGGAAAAACTTGTATCTTTAGCGCGCTTCAAATGACCCTGGTTTTCTTGGGGGCTAAGGTACGAAAGGATGGAGAATACGACCCGTGAATATGAACAGGTAATGGCTGCCTGCCGCCTGGTTTTTGAGCAGAAAATGGGAGATTACGGGCCGGCCTGGCGCGTGCTGAGACCGGCCTCGCTGACCGATCAGATCTATATCAAAGCCAGCCGTATCCGGAGTATCGAAAACAAAGCCACCCAAAAAATCGAGGAGGGCATTATTCCCGAGTTTATCGGGATGGTTAATTATGCGCTGATGGCGTTAATCCAACTGGAGGAGGGTGCTGTGGATAAACCGGATATGAGCGGGGATCAAGCCCTGCTTCTCTATGATCAGATGGCCAGCAAAGCCAGGGAACTGATGGAGAATAAGAATCACGATTACGGGGAAGCCTGGAGGCAGATGCGGGTCTCCTCCCTGACCGATATCATCCTTATGAAACTGCTGCGCATCAAGCAGATTGAAGACAATGAAGGGAAAACACAAGTGTCGGAAGGCCCGGAAGGGAGTTTCTTTGATATCGTCAATTATGCCGTCTTTGCCCTCATCAAACTGAAAGTGACCGAAAACAACATTACATACTGATTTTGAAATCTTAGCATCCATAAAGCAATGAATAGTTTACGCAGCTTCAGCCGTGTCCTTCTGGGTATCGTTTTTATGTTCTCCGGATTTGTCAAGGCCGTAGACCCCCTGGGGTTTGCATATAAATTCGAGGATTATTTTGCTGCCTTCCATTTGAGTTTCCTCAATCCGGTGGCAATGTATCTCGGAGTGCTGGTCTGCCTGGCCGAGTTTGTAATCGGAGTGGCTCTCTTGTTTGGAACACGAATGCGCTTCTTCAGCTGGGCGGTGACCCTCTTTATGACTTTTTTCTTTTTCCTTACTCTTATCCTGGCGGTGGACAATCCCGTTTCCGATTGCGGATGCTTCGGGGATGCCATCAAAATGAGTAATTGGGAAACCTTTTACAAGAATGCAGCGATGATGGTCTTTACCCTCATTGTCTTCTTTGGCAGAAACCAATTCAGGGAACCCTATACCCGGGCCGGACAAACGCTGATTCTTGGCCTGGGAAGCATTTTCCTGATCGCCACCTCGGTCTATTCATACCGCCATCTGCCCCTGCTGGATTTCCGCCCCTGGAAGGAAGGAAATAAAATCACCGACTATCTCATTGCCACACCGGAAGAGTCTGTCATCACCCTGGTTTACCAAAACACGGAAACAGGTGAAAAGCTGGAATATACTTCCGAGACCTTGCCCTGGCAGGATAGCGTGCTGATGGCCAGGCTGGAGTTTGTGGAGCAACGCAAGGAAGTCATCCGTCCGTATCAGGAAGCACCCATACACGATTTTGAGATCAATGATCACGAACATAATAATCTGACTGAAGAGATACTGAATAATCCTGATTATCAATTCCTGCTTATTGTCCAAAATGTAGATGCCGCACGCAGGGAAGCCTTTGAGAGGGCCAATGCAATTGCCGCGATGGCCGAAAAAGCCGGCTATTCCTTCATCGCACTCTGCGGTTCAGCTTTTGAGAAAATGGATAATTTCCGTTATGAGGTTGGAGCCAACTATTATTGGTATAATGTGGATGAAACGGCCCTGAAGACCATCATACGTTCAAACCCGGGCCTGG
Organism: uncultured Lentimicrobiaceae bacterium; assembly: GCA_964590645.1. Classification (GTDB taxonomy): domain Bacteria; phylum Bacteroidota; class Bacteroidia; order Bacteroidales; family JAGNHN01; genus JAGNHN01. The sequence goes on along the minus strand of CAZPYJ010000001.1, from coordinate 145,780 downwards.
TGCTCTTAAAAGACGGGGTAGTGCTGAAGAAGTGGCATTACAATGATCTGCCTGCTCCGGATAAGTTAAAAAAGGAATTCCTCAGGGAGGAGTAAAAACCTGAGGGACCATTTGTCTGCTCGCCTATGCTGCGTTTTCTCATCAGGAGATTGTTTTACGGGGGCCTGGTGCTCGCCGGGGTAGTAACCCTGGTTTTCTTCCTCTTCAACATCCTTCCGGGAGATCCCGCACGGATGATGATGGGACAGCGTGCCGACCTGGCTTCTGTCGAAAGTTTGCGCAAAGAGCTGGGCCTGAACCAGCCACGATGGAAACAGTTTGCAGGCTTTGTGAATGATATCTCCCCGCTCTCGCTGCACCACACCCGGTCGGCCGATCATTATTTCTTTCTGGATGAAGAGCGCTATACCCGCTATAGTATGCTCAGCCGAATAGGGGAGGACAAAGCACTTGTTCTGAAGGTGCCCTATCTGCGCCGGTCCTATCAAAGCCAGCGTGAAGTGGTGGATATCCTGCGTGAGGCTTTCCCATTAACGCTTTTGCTGGCAAGCAGCGCTATGCTGATCGCCAGTATACTCGGCATTTTTCTGGGAATACTCTCGGCCCTCCATAAGGATTCGTGGCTTGATAAAACGGCTTTGTTTGCCTCTGTGGCCGGGATGTCGCTCCCTTCCTTTTTTGCCGCCATCCTGATGGCCTGGGTTTTCGCCTATCTCCTGTCCGATCTTACCGGCCTGTCGATGGTAGGAAGCCTCCGGGAGGTGGATGATATGGGTGAAGGCGAGTATCTTGCCCTGAAAAACCTCCTGCTGCCTGCCCTGACCCTGGGCATACGCCCCCTGGCTATCATTGTGGAGCTGACCAGAGGAAGCCTGCTGGAAGTGCTTTCCCAGGATTACATCCGTACGGCCTATGCTAAAGGACTTTCCCGCACACGTGTCATCGCCCGCCACGCCCTGAGGAATGCCCTTAATCCGGTACTGACCGCCATCAGTGGCTGGTTCGCTTCCCTGATGGCCGGTGCCGTTTTTGTGGAATATGTTTTCGACTGGAAAGGGATAGGGGTTGTGATCGTGGACGCACTTGAAAAATACGACTTTCCGGTGGTGATGGGCAGCGTGCTTTTTATCTCGGTGATGCTGATACTGGTCAATATCCTGGTAGATATCTCCTACGCGCTTCTCGACCCCCGGATCAGGCTTCAATGAGCCTGGTCCGCATTTTTCGTGTAACTTCGGCCCGGAAAATTAAATACAAAGCCTGTTATGAGAACACGCATTTTAGCGGCCAACTGGAAGATGAACCTTTCTTTTGAGGAAGCAGACGACCTGATGTACCAACTCGCCAATGCCCTGGATAAAAACCCTCCGGGTGAGCGCCTGGTGGTGGTATGCCCCCCCTTCCCTTACCTTGAAATGGCTACCGATGTTGCATTGGAATATCCCTTGATGATAGGAGCCCAGAACCTGAGCCAATTTGAAAAGGGCGCATATACAGGCGAAGTTTCAGCAGAAATGCTGGCCTCAATGGATGTGGAGTTTGCGATTATCGGCCATTCGGAACGCCGCAAGTTCTTTCAGGAAAGCGATGAAGTGCTGGCGATGAAAGTAAACCGGGCGCTGACCCAGGATATCGTCCCTATATTCTGCTGTGGCGAATCCCGCGAAGAAAGAGAAGATAACCAACATAAAGAAGTGGTTCGCCAGCAACTGGAAAAGGGTTTGTTTCACCTGAGCGAGGAGGATTTTTCGGATGTGGTGATTGCCTATGAACCCGTCTGGGCCATTGGCACAGGACTGAATGCCACGGAAGAGCAGGCACAGGAAATGCACGCAATGATCCGCAGTCTCGTTGCTGAACGCTACGGGGCAGAGATGGCTGAAGACCTGAGCATCCTGTATGGAGGAAGTTGTAATCCTGATAATGCGCCGGGATTGTTCAGCCAGCCGGATGTGGATGGTGGCCTGATCGGAGGCGCCTCCCTGAATGCCCAGTCTTTTATCCAGATGTTCAACAGTTTGTGATGAAGCGTGAGTTCCTGATCATTCGCTTTCATCTTCCCGAAGAAGACCCCCGCAGGGAGGAATTGGTGGCCCGGCTCGCCTTGCTGGGCTTCGACGGATTTGCCGAAGAAACCGATCACCTGCTGGCTTCCGCAGCGGCAAACACCTTTACAGATGAGGCTCGAAACGAAGTGGCTGAAATGGCTGCACAATACGACATCGAATGGGAATCGGAACGCATTCCCGACCAAAACTGGAATGCGCAATGGGAAGCCTCCTATCCGGATGTGTGGATAGACGAACGCTTGCGAATCCGGGCTCCTTTTCATTCCTCCCTGCCCGGGCCTGCCCTCGAGCTGATCATTGAGCCAAAGATGTCCTTCGGTACAGCTCATCATCCGACCACTTTCTTAATGCTGAAACTTTTGCTGGATCTGAACGTCACAGGGAAAAAGGTACTGGATATGGGTGCAGGCACGGCGGTATTGGCCATACTGGCTTCCCTGAAAGGGGCTGCAGGGGTGAATGCCATCGACAATGATTCCTGGGCCTACGAAAATGCACTGGAGAATGTGAGCAGAAACCCGGGAGCCCGAGTAGAAGTGGAACTGGGCGATGCAAGGCTACTCACCGGTCGTAGTTTTGATGTCATTCTGGCCAACATCAACCGGAATATTCTTCTGGAAGATATGAACCATTATGCATCCGTCCTGTCGCCCGGTGGCCTGTTTTTGTTGAGCGGGTTTTATCTGTCAGACCTGGATGCCATTCGTGCCTCCGCCCTTGCCTCCGGCCTCTACTATCAAAGCCATCTGGAAAAGGAAACCTGGGTGGCCGCTGTTTTTGAAAAACCTGAATAATGAAGGGAATACATCCCCGGCATCCTGCTCTTATCCTGGCCTTCATTCTTTGGTATGGCCTTTTTCTGAATACCCCATTGCAGGCCCAAATCACTGGGAACCCAGCCACCTTCATCGCCGAACTGAAAGCATTGGCAGAGAATGAAACACAGAAAGACGACAGGAAAGAAGCCGAGGCCTTTTCGGCAGATTTTGGTGTCTGGTGGGAATCAGCACCCCTGTCGGATAGCCTGGCTCATAAGATCAGCGGCTTGGCGGCATTGACCATCAACAAGAAATTCCGCCTGCAACCACACCTCTTTAACTACCTTAAAGCAGTGCAGGCATACCCCTGGGAATTGCTGGATGATGCCAGCCTGAATGCCTGGCTTGACTATGGGGGCGATATCCTGAATAGTCGGAAATCCCGCAAATTCCCTTCCTTTTTGGAGGCTTCTCTTAGCCTTTTCTCAGACAACTACATTTACGCATCGCGCAGCATCTCCTGGCAACTGCTGAATCCGAAAGAGATGTTCCTGGCCTATGATAGCACACTGGTTCTGAGTGTTCGGAATACAGATATTCTTGCCACTGTTCCGGGTGATACCAGCCTGATCAGGGGGACGGATGGCAGCTTCTGGTTCGATGATAACAGATGGGAAGGAAGCGGAGGCAGGATCAGTTGGGAACGACTTGGCTATGGCCCGGATGAAGTGTATGCCGATCTGCCTGGCTACAGCCTGGATCTGCGGTCAACTTCTTATGCCATAGATTCTGTGATTCTGACCCATCGTGAGTTTCTGGACAGGCCTTTGCTGGGGGAGCTTGAAGAGAAACTGATGATGGAAGTGCAGACCGATCGGGCCTCTTATCCCCGATTTCGCTCTTATCTGAATGATCTGGAGCTGAGGGATATCTTTCCTGGTATCAGCTATTTCGGAGGCTTTCGACTGCAAGGAGACCGGATACTGGGAAGCGGCCGGAATCAGGACAAAGCCATACTGGAGTTCTACAGGAATAAAGAAGTCTTTATCCGCCTGTATGCCCCTTCTTTCGCCATTTATCCTGACAGGATATCAGCCGGCAGGGCGGCCGTGTCCATCTATCACGAAGGCGATTCCATCCATCATCCGGGATTGCAGATGCGATACCTGAATGACAAAAGAGAGTTAAGCCTGCTGCGCTCGGAGGAAGGCCTTGCCCAGAGTCCGTTTATGGATACCTGGCATAATATGGATATGTACTTCTCTGCCCTCTACTGGAATATGGATGAAGAAAGGATACATTTCCAGGAAATGAAAGGCATCAGAGCAGAAGGCAGGGCGGTCTTTGAGTCGGCTGATTATTACTCCAGAGAACGATACGAATTGTTGCAGGGGATAGATGATGTCAATCCCCTCGACTTGCTTTATCGTTATGCCACCCGCACAGACAGGAGAGAATTCGGCCTGGATAATTACGTGGATTTTGTAAGAAAACCCCCCGAGCAGGTGAAATCTGTCCTGCTGACACTGGCAGGCAGGGGCTTTCTGAATTATGACCTGGATCAGGATCGTATTCAGGTGAAAGAGCGACTGTTCAATTATATCCGTGCCCGTGCCGGCCGCACCGATTACGATGTGATCCAGATGCAATCCGTAATCTCTGCGCTACCCAATGCCACCTTAAGCCTTTTGAATTTCGACCTGACGATAAGGGGCGTGCCCCGCATCCTGCTGAGCGATTCCCAGCAGGTGATTGTCGCACCCCACGAACAGGAAATCGTGATGAAGAAAGACCGGAGCTTTACCTTTAGTGGAAGGGTACAGGCAGGGCATTTTCTTTTCATCACCCGGGAAAGCAACTTCAACTATGCCGATTTTAAGATCACGATGCCCGTGATTGATGAAATGCAATTCAGGGTGCGTAGTTTTGAGCCGGACGGAAATGGCTTCTATTCCCTGGAACTCGTGCAGACCGTTCTGAAAGATCTCAGCGGAGATATCCGTATTGATAAACCATTCAATAAATCGGGGAAGGATCCCCAACCCGAATACCCAATCTTTACAGCCAGCTCGGAAGCCTTCGTGTATTTCGATGACCCTGCAATCTGGGGAGGGGTATACAGCCGCGAACGCTTCAATTACAGGATACGGCCTTTTACCATTGAACGACTCGATGATTTTCAAACCACCGACCTGACCTTTGAAGGCTATCTATACTCGGGCGGCATCTTCCCCGATCTTGAGGAGCCTTTGAAAGTACAGCCCGACTATAGCCTTGGGTTTGTCACCCAAACCCCGATTGCAGGCTACCCGGCCTATGGGGGGAAAGGAACCTACACCCACATTATTGATTTAAGCAATAAAGGATTGCGTGGTCGGGGACAGCTGCAGTACCTGAATGCGCGCCTTGCTTCGGAACAGCTTGTTTTCTTTCCGGATTCAGCGATAGCTCGGGCTGAGGTATTCAGCCTGAAGGAGCAGTTGAGCGGCCCCGAGTATCCGATGGCGTCCGGGACAGATATTGATGTTTTCTGGCTGCCCTACGAGGATGTGATGCACCTGAATAATGCCGCCGATCCTTTCCAGATGTATGGCGCTGAGGCAAGCCTCGATGGAAGCCTGGCCCTGAGGCCGGACGGGCTGAAGGGAAGCGGGGAAATGGAATTCGAGGATGCTTTGATGGCCTCCCGTGGCTTTGACTTCCTTCACCACGAATTCAAAGCCGATACGGCTGATTTCAGCTTGAAAGCGTATGATCTGAATGACCTTGCATTCACCATAAGTGACTACCGTGCCCACGCCGATCTTCAAAAAAGAAGGGCCGAGTTTAGGTCCAATGGCGGCGTGGCCAGGGTGGAGTTTCCGCTTAACGACTACATTACTTTTATGGATGAATGCGTATGGCTGATGGATGAATCCAGCATCTCTCTGCGCAATACCAGGCTGAGCGGCAAAGACTATTCCGGGATGGACTACAGGACCCTGGCCGATGCTGAACTGAGCGGTTCTGCCTTCATCTCCATCCATCCTGCCCAGGATTCCCTCCGTTTTCTGGCTGAAAAGGGGGTATTCGACCTGAAAGAGAATGTCATCCGGGCCGAAGGGGTACAGTTGATCAAAGTGGCCGACGCAGCCATTTTTCCGGCTGATCAAAAGATATCCATCTATAAAAAGGCTGAGATGGGTACCCTGGAGAATGCGGTGGTACTGGCCAACCTGGAGCGCAAATACCATCTGCTCCACGAAGCAAGCATTAATATTCACTCGCGCCAAAGCTACGGGGGCAAAGGGGTGTATCATTATATCGACGAAGGTGGTACCATCACCCCCCTGCCTTTACACAAAGTCGGGGTGGAGAAAGGAAACTCCTATGCACTGGCTGAGATAACAGAGGATGCTGAGGTATTCCTGAGTCCCGCCTTCGCTTTTCAGGGCAAGGCCAGGATGGATGCCACCGAGCCCTTGCTTCATTTTGAGGGAGGATTTCGGATCGCCCACGATTGCGATACCCTCGCTCGTCCCTGGATCGCTTTCGAAGGCAGGGTTCAGCCGGATAGCGTGCGGATTCCTTTGCCTGAGGACCTGAAGAGCCTGGAGCGCAAAAATGTGGAAGCAGGGATATTGTACTCCTCCAGGGCAGAAGGAATGTATCCATCTTTCCTGCAGCACCGGAACACCTACAGCGACCAGCCTGTTTTGAGCGTGGGTGGTTCTGTCCTTTATGATAAGAGAAGCCAGGAGTATCGCATAGCCGGAAAAGATAGGCTCGAAGGCAAGATTAACTACGGATCATACCTCAGCTTGTCGCTAAGCTCCTGCGAGGTTCTGGGTGAAGGACCGGTTGGGATGAGTGTAGACTTCGGTCAGTTTGGCATTGAAGCTTATGGGGCAGTACGTCATCTTATGATCCCCGATTCTACCCGGATGCAACTCAGCCTGAGTCTTGATTTTTTCCTCAGCAAAGAAGTATTGGAACTGCTGGCGACAGATATGGAAACGGCAAGCCTGGCAGCCTGGGATTTGACCGAAGGGTATTATCTCTCCTCCTTGTATGCCTTGCTGGGTGTTTCCAGGGCAGAAGAGATTATTGCTGAATTGAATGTATATGGTAGCCTGAGGAAACAGCCTGATGAAATGATGAAAACGATGGTATTCAGCGACCTGAGCTTTGCCTGGAACAAGTCGGAGCGGGCCTGGATATCAGAGGGGCCGCTTGGACTTGCTTCGGTGGCAGGAAAGCAGATCAACCGGGAACTTCCGGGCAAGATCGTGATTGAACGCAAGCGATCCGGAGATGTGTTTACAATGTATTTTGAAGCGGGCGCCGGCAATTGGTATCTTTTCAGCTACAGCCGGGGCCTGATGCAGGTTTTGGCTGCAGATAAGAACTTCAACGAACTGATACGTCAGGAAAAACCGGAAGATCGGACGCTCAAAGTGAAAAAGGGGGAATCGACCTATCGCTATATCATTTCCACCGAGCGCAAGCGCAGGGATTTTCTGCGACGCTATATGGGGGAATCATTGTTGGACGAATAGAGAATAAGATGGAAGTTGCATTCCTGGTATTGGCGGCATATTTATTTGGCTCTGTCCCCACAGCGGTATGGCTGGGAAGGGCGCTGCGCGGAATGGATGTAAGGGATCACGGTTCGGGGAATGCCGGGGCCACCAATACCATCCGCATATTGGGTTCCGGACTTGGTTTCACCGTATTATTGATTGATATGTTGAAGGGCTATTTGGCGGTGTTTATACTCAGCTCCTTCACTTACGTTCCCGGTGGGCTGAATACAGACTGGCTTAAAGTAATGCTGGCCTTCGCGGCTGTCCTGGGGCATATCTTCCCCATTTTTGCCGGATTCCGCGGAGGAAAAGGCGTGGCTACCTTTATGGGCACGGCCCTGGCTATCTTCCCCCTGACCTTTGTTTGTTCCATCGGGATCTTTTTACTGGCTTTTCTCTCGAGCCGCTATGTTTCCCTGGGAAGTATATTGAGTGCACTGCTGATGCCTGTGTTTGCAGGTTTGGTGTTTGCTGAACCTGCCGCTTCGGTTTTCTTCGCCCTGGTTGTTGCACTTGTGATACCCTTGACACACCGACGTAACTTATCCCGCCTCCTGAAAGGGGAGGAGCATCGTTTGTCCTTTTCCAGAAAGGGGAAATAGGCGGAGGAGGGCCTGGCCAGGTCCCCCTCTAAAGCTTGATCATTTTTTTCGACACCACATCACTCCCCGCCTGCACCTCTGCCGGGCTCTTGAAGCCAGGGGCATTGTTTTGTATGACGACTGTCCCATTTGGCGATGCGCAAATATGTATGATCCCGGGTATGGCGCAGACTTCATACCTGATGGCAGGCGGCTGGGGAGTTAACATCAGAAAGGTTTTCGCGTGTGCGGAGAATGATTCTCCTGGTGGAACTAAAGGTTTCCTGCAGATTTTGCCTGAGCGCTTTCAGTCTGTGTTAACATTGTGTTGGTTGGTTTGGGCAGCCCGTTCAACGAAATCCATCAGCATTTTACATCTGATCCAAAGCGCCTATATACTTGATTTTTATCCCATTCTTCTTCAAAGTATAGGGACTGTCAGTAAATGGCGTGTAACAGTAATTGTTCCCAAACGGGTAGATTCCCCTGAAAACCGCGACAGATTTGATTGAAAAGTGATCCGGGTTTACTTTACACTCGATAACATCCACTGCATTTCCCTGACGTTTGATCACGAAATCAATTTCACGGTCTGATTTATCGCGCCAGTAAAAAAGCTTGTCGTCCGTAAGATGCGAGCGCAACATATCCAGTACCAAATGTTCCCATAGCAGCCCTCTGTCATCCGGCCTGATATCATTCCAGCCTTTGGCAAAACATATCAGTCCGGTATCAAAACAGTAACTTTTAGGGCGCTGTACAATTTCGCGGCGGCCACTTCCGTGAAAGGGCCTTAGGAAGTAAACCATATTAGCAACGCGCATTGCTTCAAGGTACGAAAGTACAGTAGGCCTGGTTACCGCGCTCAATTTTGATAATTGGGTGAAGTCAATGAGGTTCCCGCTTGAACGCAGCAGCAAATGCATCAAGTGTAAAAATCCTGCCCGGTTTCTCACCTTGAAAAGCTCCTGAATATCTCTCGCGTAAAAACTATCCATCCATTCCGCAAAGTAGGATTCGATTATGGATGCGGAACGCAAATGTTCAGGTAAGCCTCCATACAACAACCTTAGATCTAGGTCGGGGATTCCGAAGATGGTTTTACATTCATCCCATAAAACCGGTGGCAGATAAATGGCATTCTTTCTGCCTGTAAGTGAGTCCTTAAATTTATGCGTCGCTTCCAGCGTGGAAGAGCCGGTAGCCAGTACCCGTAAATGCGGGTATTCATCTGCCGCGATTTTTAGCAGCTTGCTCGGGTCTGGTAGCCTGTGAATTTCGTCGAAAATAATCGTGCCCTCATTTCCGGCGCTTTTGAAAAATGATTCCGAATCTTCCAGTCGTCTGACCACGGATGGCAGATCGCAATTGAGGTAAGTCGCATCGGGCAGCATTTTCGCGATGCTTGTTTTGCCAACCCTACGAACGCCTGATAACCAGATGATTGGCCTTGTTTTCCAGGCAAGCTTAATTTTGTCTATCCAAAAAGGCCGATTTATCATAAAATTATACTTTACATTTAGACGTCCAAATATAAAACTTAAATTTCTTTAATAAAACAAAGGCATAAAAATGTCTCGCATACCAGGCAAGACTCACCACCCGTGATGGCAATGGTTTTATAGTCTCATTATTTCACGTGACGCGGCTTCCATCCCCACCTGCACCCGGCAGAAATATAGTCCTTTGGGCAAATTTCCGGTATGCCAGGTAAACTGCTGTTGCCCGGCAGGCAGTGGGCCGCGGTGGAGTTCGGCTACCCTGACGCCCATAGCGTTGAAGATTTGGATGGAAACGAGGGAAGTTTTGGGGAGGTGAAATTCGATGGTGGTATGGGTGGTGAAGGGGTTGGGATAAATGGAGAAGCCGCTTCCAGCCATGGCTTCATCCATACCCACCGCACAGGCTGCTTGCACCTCTGCCGGGCTGTTGCAGCCAGGGGCATTGTTTTGTATGATGACTGTCCCATTTGGCGCGGCCAGGTAATCGCAAACGCTTTGAACTTCGCAAACAGATAGCGCGAAATTGTATTCTATGGTCAGATTATCGATAGAACCGGCAGCAATACTATCCAAGCCCGACAAACTGGTCAACGAATAATTCCAGCCAATCCACAAATCCCGTCCGATGGACTTAATATTTTGCATACTTGACAAACTTGTCAGGGCGGTATTCCATAGGATCTTCAGATCGCGTCCGATGGAAGTCAAATTATTCATCTCAGTTAAACCGTTCAAAGCCGGATTGGTGTAAATAATAAAATCACCCCCAATCATCGTGAGATTTTCCAAGCCTTGCAATGTAGCCAATGAAAAATTGCCATCATCGGTATACCCTCCGATTATTAGATCTCCGCCAATGCTTGAAAGACTGGTAAGTCCAGTCAGGTTTGCAAGTGACTGATTCGCGCTGATATGCAGGTTGTGGCCGATGGAATGCAGGCTATCAAGTCCTGCAAGGTTGATCAAGGAGGTGTTGCTATATATTATCATAGATCCACCGATAGAAACCAGGCTTTCCAGTCCGGCAAAGCTGGTCAACGAGTAGTTGTAATATACTTGCATAAACCAACCGATGGAAACGAGGTTTTCCAGTCCAGCAAGACTGGTCAAGGAGGGGTTGTTGGAGATCAAAAGAGAACCACCGATGGAAACGAGGTTTTCCAGTCCAGCAAAGCTGGTCAACGAGTTGTTGCCCGCTATTGTCAAGCTTGCACCGATGGAAGCCAGGCTTTTCAACCCGGCAAAGCTGGTCAAAGAATCGTTGTCTGTAATTCTGAGGGTACCCCCAATGGAGGTCAGATTGTCCAGTCCTGCCAGACTGGTTAATGAGTTGGTAATTATTTCCACATTGCCTACAAGAGAGGTCAGATTGTCGAGTCCTGCCAGACTGGTTAATGAATTAGATGTTATTTCCACATTGCCTGCAAGGGAGGTCAAGCCTTCCAGTCCTTCCAAGCTACCCAGGGAGGAATTTCCCTTGATGACAAGTGAGCCAAGGGTGTTCAGGCTATCGAGACCAGCAAGACTGATCAAAGAACCGTTGTATGCTATTTCAAGCTTGCCCCCAATGGAGGTCAGATTGTCGAGTCCTCTCAGACTGGTTAATGAATTAGATGTTATTTCCACATTGCCTGCAAGGGAGGTCAAGCCTTCCAGTCCTTCCAAGCTACCCAGGGAGGAATTTCCCTTGATTACAAGTGAGCTTCCAAGGGTGTTCAGGCTATCGAGACCAGCAAGACTGGTCAAGGAGGGGTTGTCGGAGATGAAAAGACCACCGCCGATTGAGGTCAAGTTGTTCAAGCCCTGTAAATCGGTCAAAGAATCATTGGAAGCAATTGCAAGAAAAGTTACGATTGAATTAAGGCTGCCCAGCCCGGAAAGATGCATCAAGCTCTTGTTGTAAAGAATAGAAACCGCGCCACCAATGGAGGTCAAGTTGTTCAGGTCTTGTATATTAGTCAATGAATCATTGCCTTGTATGATTAAGTCGCCGCCCACCATATTTAGATTTTGTAACCCATAGCAACTTTTC
>CAZPYJ010000001.1:63088-134173 GCA_964590645.1 uncultured Lentimicrobiaceae bacterium | reverse complement strand
CCACCATATTTAGATTTTGTAACCCATAGCAACTTTTCAATGATGGATTGCCAGCACCAAAAATTTGACCAAGGTAAAGACTGCCTCCTATCGAACTCAGGCTATCGAGACCAGCAAGGCTGATCAAGGAGGGGTTGAGGTAGATGCTGAGAAAACCACCGATCGAGGTCAAGTTGTTCAAGCCCTGTAAATCGGTCAAGGAATCATTGCATCCTATGATTAAGTCGCCGCCCACCATATTTAGATTTTGTAACCCATAGCAACTTTTCAATGATGGATTGCCAGCTCCAGTCTGTCCACCAAGGAAAAGACTGCCTCCTATCGAACTCAGGTTATCGAGACCAGCAAGGCTGATCAAGGAGGGGTTGAGGCCGATGCTGAGAGAACCTCCTATCGAACTCAGGCTATCGAGACCAGCAAGGCTGATCAAGGAGGGGTTGTTCCAGATGCTGAGAAAACCTCCTATCGAACTCAGGCTATCGAGACCAGCAAGGCTGATCAAGGAGGGGTTGAGGTAGATGCTGAGAAAACCACCGATCGAGGTCAAGTTGTTCAAGCCATTTAGATTGGTGATATTGCTGGCTAGATCCCGAATTTCAACATCCCCTCCAATCATCGTACACCCCGGGTAATTAATCTGAAAGCTATCGATCTGCGACTGTGAGGTGAACTGAATTCCCTGGGGGAGGCAATACTGTGCGTTGGCCAAGGAATAACTTATCGCCATTCCTGCCAAAAGAAGCCATAACTTTTTCATACGTCCGTAAATGAAAGATCCTGTGAATGATATCCCTCGTAAGATACTACAAAAGAAGAAAGAAGTCAAGAAAAATGGGGGGGGGTATTATGCGTGGAGGGTCAAATGTAATAATCGCTTGCGATGTGAGCGGATCGCGGGTGTGTCGGCAGAGGGTGTTCGATTAACTGTGTCAATTATACAAAACGTAAATTTGACAAGTTATGGCAAAACAAATTAACTGGGAAGAGTTTAGCAAAGAAGCAGCTAAACAAATCCGATCAGGAAAACCTATAACAGGTAGAGAGGGGATTTTCACACCACTGATTAAAGAGGTTCTGGAAGCAGCCATGGAAGGCGAGCTGGACGAGCATCTTGAGCAAACCCGGGAAATAAGTAAGAACAGGCGTAATGGGCATTCCGCAAAAAATCTCAAAAGCTCTTTGGGGGCTTTTGAGATTTTCACCCCGCGCGACCGCAACGGAACTTTCGATCCTGTCACGATCGAGAAGCGACAGCGAATCTTACCTGGTGATTTGGAAGACAAGATATTAGGACTTTATGGGCTTGGGATGAGCTACAGCGATATTCAGACCCATGTTCGTGAGATGTATGGGCTCGAGGTCAGCGACGGGACGATAAATAAAATCACGGATCGTATTATCCCCACCATCCGCGAGTGGCAGAGTCGGCCGTTAGAAGCCATTTATGCTATCGTCTGGATGGATGCCATTCACTTCAAGATCCGGGAAGCTGGCAAGGTGATAACCAAAGCGGTCTATTCGGTTCTTGGGGTAAGTCTCAAAGGGGAAAAAGAGGTTTTGGGCTTGTATGTGGGTGACCATGAGAGTTCCCGGTTCTGGTTGCAGGTACTTACAGACTTGAACGAGAGGGGAGTCGTGGACATCTTGATTGCCAGCATCGACAACCTGCGCGGATTTGGCGATGCTATTGAGACCATCTTCCCCAACACAGACGTTCAATTGTGTATTGTTCACCAAATCCGCAACACGCTGAAGTATGTCAACTGGAAGGATTACAGAAACTTATTAAAGGATCTTAAGCAAGTTTACCAGGCAAGCACAGAAGAACTGGCTCAGCACCGCTTTGAGGAGTTTAAGTCCAAGTGGGGTGATAAATATCCCAAGGGGGTTAAATCATGGGAGGACAACTGGGTCCGGTTAACCAACTACTTCAAATACCCTAAAGCTATTAGAAGGTTGATTTACACTACAAATACCGTGGAAGGCTATCACAGGATGGTTCGGAAGGTGACCAAATCGAAGGGTGCCTTTACTTCGGAAATGGCTATGCTCAAACTTGTTTATCTTGCTACCCTGCAGTTCCAGAAACGGTGGAAAACCAAAATCCTTGGCTGGCCAACGATAGTAAACCAACTATTTATTTACTTTGAAAGCAGGATTAATGACAGTGACACAGTTTAGTGAGCACTCCCTGTCGGCACCCACTATCTTTATGGTTGATGAGACTTGAAAACACCTCTACATCACCATCCCAAACACCACCCTCGTTCCCCTGGCTTCGCCCTGTTCATCTTTCAGATCAATGATTTCCATGGTGATCTTGCGTTTGAGCCTGATGTTGTACAGAGCGATATTTTGAATGAAACCTTGTTTGAACTTATTCTTCCAGAAGAAAATCTATAAGATTCCTTCGGAGGATACCTTCCCGGTTTTGTGGCCAGAAATCATCCAGTGATAAAACCATTTTTGGAAAATTATCGCTGATTTGCATCAGGTTGCCAAATTCCCGCTCAATGGTTTTTTCGTCATTCATGAGATATGCTACCTGTATATAGATTTTCTCTTCCTGCTTTTCAGCAACGAAGTCAACCTCAAGGGCGCCGGATTGTCCCACATAAACGGTGTATCCGCGCCTTATCAATTCAAGAAAAACAAGGTTTTCGAGTATGCCGGAAATATCAGAATCTGAATATCCGGCAATGCCAAACCTAAGTCCCGGATCTGCCGGATAGTACTTTTCAGAATACTCCAGTAAACGCTTTCCTTTGATGTCGTAACGTCTTACCTTATGCATCATAAAAGCCTGTGTAAGGTAATGCAGGTAATTCTGTACCGTTTCGACCGAGATTTTTAAACGCTGAGATTTGAGATAATCCGCAATGCTTTTTGCAGAGGTAATGTTTCCGCAGTTGGTTAAAACAAACCGGGCAATTCGTTCAAGTTGTTCAACATCACGAATTTTATTACGTGTTACAACATCCTTTAGCAGCACTGTGTTATAGATCGCGTTCAGATAAGGAAACAGTGTTTCATCATTAAACGGAAGGTTGTGAAGGCCTGGCAAACCTCCATATCTCATATAGTGCCTGAATGAATCGCGTATGCTCTCATCCGGAAATTGCAGCATTCTGTAAGCCCGGAACTCTTTGAAGGAAAAAGGTTGCATAGCGATCTCTATATACCTGCCGGCAAGCAAGGAGGATAGCTCCGTTGAAAGCATCCGCGCGTTCGAGCCGGTGATGGTAATGTCGTAGATTCCCTCTACCAAAAATGAATTTACAGCCTTCTCCCACTGATCAATTTCCTGTACCTCATCAATTAGCAGATATTTTATTCCGCCTTTTCCCGAACCTTCCCGGTTGATGTAGTTCCACAAATCTCGGTAATCCTTAATAAAATCAAATTCCAGCAACTCTTTATTTATCTGGATAATGCTTCCCTCATCAACGCCCGCTTGTATAAGGTGCTCCCTGTATTGGCCGAGCAAAGTGCTTTTTCCAGCCCTTCGCATACCTGCAATCACTTTTATAAAAGATTTGCCTGAATATATTTTAAGTTTTTCGAGGTACTGTAATCTTTTTACCATTTCCAGTTATAATTGAATATTTTTGCAATTATAATGATATATTCAGTTATATCCAAACTTATTAATAAATTATAGAAATGTTCCATTTTAGCGAAATATATTCGACTACTCTACACCGGCACCCCAAACACCACCTTCGTTCCTTTTGCTTCGCCCTTTTCATCTTTCAGATCAAGGATTTCCATGGTAATCAAAATATTTATACCGCAAATCGAAAAGTATTTTTTATATTTGCAGGGATAATATGTAATGTATGATTAGGCGAAATCTTCGACCCAGGATAAAAAAATTGCTGGAACATTTTCCTGCAGTAGCCATTCTAGGTCCCAGGCAAATCGGAAAAACCACCCTGGCCAAATCCCTTATCCATGATACTAAGAAGAAAGTAATATATCTTGACCTGGAACTGCCTGCTGACATTAGTAAACTGGACAATCCTCAGTTCTTTTTCGAAAACAACCAGAATAGCTGTATCATCCTTGATGAAGTGCAGCGCCGTCCCGATTTATTTCCTGTAATACGCGGGGTTATTGACCAACACAGGGTTCCAGCCCGTTTTATTATCCTGGGGTCAGCAAGCCCGGAATTATTGAAGCAAAGTTCAGAATCCCTCGCTGGCCGGATCATTTATACAGAACTTACAGGCCTCTTGATTGATGAAATAAGTGGAACTCATCGATTAAATGATTTGTGGATGTATGGTGGATTTCCCGAGCCCTTCACAATGCTTGATACAGAACTCACAAAAGACTGGTTTCACTCATTTATTATAACCTACATTGAAAGAGACCTACCATTCCTCGGGCTGAGCGCTGATCCCATACTGCTAAACAGGTTACTTCAGATGCTCGCTCACAATCATGGTATGTTGCTCAACCTTGCCAGTTATTCACGGGCATTAGGGCTTTCCAGCCCAAGTGTTTCAAAGTATATTGGCTTCTTTGAAAATGCATTTATGCTGCGCTTGCTGACGCCCTGGTTTGCCAATGTAAAAAAGCGTATCATCAAATCTCCAAAAACTTATCTGAGGGATAGCGGGATATTGCACCATCTGCATAGCATCAGCAGTGTTAATCAGATAATGGGGCACACGCTTTTGGGAAACTCATGGGAAGGATTTGTGATTGAGCAGATCGTCAATTCCTCAAAGGCTGGAATAGGAGCATCGTTTTATCGCACCGCCGAAGGGGCAGAATGTGATCTGATCCTTTCTAGAGGCCTGGAGATTCTTGCCTGTATCGAGATCAAGTTTACCGATGCACCCAAAACCACCAAGAGTTTCACCACTGCCGTTCAGGACCTGGTATGCCACAACAACTACATCATCGTACCAAATTGCCCGGAGCCTTGGCTATTGAAAGAGGATGTCACCGTCTGCGGCCTTGAATGGTTTATCAAAGAAATACTTCCGAAGCTGTAGCCGATACGAAAACGGGTTTTATCCATACACCGCCACCCCAAACACCACCCTCTTCCCTCAGCTCCGTCGTTCTTGTCTTTATGTCAGGTCTTATTTGACCGTGAGAATAGGGCTTATGTTGTTGGCTTACGGCCTACTGATGCTCCTTCCGAAGCAGGTCGTTCAGGGTTTTTACCGGGTTGAAAGTAATGATGGGTACCTCCACGAATACGGTAATCCAATGAGCCATAGCTCCGTTCCATAATCCCGGGAGCTCCAGTGCTTTGATTCTTTGTCCGCTGACTGATTTCTCTGAGATAAAGCCTGTTTCAGGGTCACGAAAGGCTTTCAGGTCGAAATATTCCCCTTTATAATCGCTCACACTGCATACCAGGTCCACCGGATTGAAATGTGTGGCACGGGAAAATATCTCCTTTTGCTCCGCATCCTGCAGGTTTATCTGAGAACTCTCCACGATTTGCAGACTGCGCCTGCCCTCTTTGTTTCTGACCCAGAAAGGTCCGCCACCTGGCTCCCCTTCATTCCTGACCATTCCGCAGGCCCGGATGGGCCGATGCAGAAGGCCGAATAACAGATTGGCCTTTTCCTGCTGGGTGCGGAAATGGAAGTCTTCAGGGAAATCAAAATGCAGTTCATCAATGGCAAAGCGGTGTATTTCTTCCAGATAGCCTTCATCCATATTTCCGGCTTCCAGCGATCGCAGGTAGTCATTCACTTTCCGGCGCAATTGCAAGAGGTATCCGCCCAGCACTTTCTTGTAAAGATAGGTTTCCTGCTTCAGGCGGTCAGGGACAACGTTGTCAATGTTCTTAATGAAGATGATATCTGCTCCGCATTCCGAAAGATTATCAAGCAGTGCACCGTGTCCTCCCGGTCGGAATACAATACGATTGTGCTCGTCGCGCAGTGGCTCGTTGTCTAAGGTGACGGCTACCGTATCCGTCGATGTTTTCTGGAAGGAAAAGTCAATGTCAAAGCGGACACCATACCTTTGCTCATAGACAGGCTTTACCTTGTCCAGGCGTGCCCGGAAGGCTTTTTCGTGCTCGGGGGAGATGGTAAAATGAAGGGGGACTTTCCCGTCTTCCTGACGGACATAATAGGTTCCTTCCACCAAATGCTCTTCCATTGCCGTGCGGCTGTAGCTTTGGTATTTATGGAACTTGATCAGGCCTTTGGGTAAATCGGCGTAGTTCAATCCCTCTGTTTCCATCAGGTAGTGGAGGATGGTGTGGTAATCCTTCTTCTCCAGCAATTGACGGACCTCTTTGCCATCCTGCTTCATCGCTTCTTTCAGGTCTTCAAAGAAAGCAAAGCTGGTCAGGTTGCGTAAAACAGCAAAAACAGAATCGGGGCTTTTATCCTGCTGCAGTGCCTTTTCTTTTTCTTCTGCACTGGCATAGGCTGAGAGAAAATGATGCAGATGTTTGAACATTCTGGTAGCCGCACCCGAGGCCGGGACAAACTTCAACAAGCTGTAGCGGTTGCGGTTTTCATCATAGTATCTTGCCAGGTCCTGGGTTTTTTTGGCTTCCAGTACCTGTATTCCATCTCCGGGAGTGGCAGGTCTTTCCAGCGAAATGTATGGAAATCCTGCCCGGAACTGCTCGATCTGGGACGTTACCATCTCAGCAGAAATTCCTTTCTGCTTGAATAACTTAAGGTCTTCTTTACTAAACATAGATGTATCCGGTCAATTTGCCCGGCCGAACGCATAATCGGCGGACTTAGTCTTTCAATCCTAAAAGTTGCCCAGGGTAATCCGGGCTGCTTATTTCAACAGGAATCCAATATCCTCTCCCGGCTGATACTCCTGTGGTTCTTTCCCAAACTGGAAAACCCGCATCGGCCGGCTGCCGCCCAGGCTGAGATGGCCGTCTTCCAATAGCAGATAGGTGGCTTCCCTGAGTCCGGCCACAGTGATAGCCTGATTGGCGATGAGAAACTCTTCAATGCGCTGCTGGCGTGTCTCTCCTCCGTGTCCTTCAGGATTGGCATCCAGGTAATGTGGGTTAATTTGAAAGGGGATAAGGTTCATACAATCAAAGCTTGCCGGCTCAATAATGGGCATATCATTGGTCGTTCGCAAACTGGGGCAGGCTACATTGGATCCGGCACTCCATCCCATATAATGAACGCCATCCAGCACGCGCTGCTTCATCTCCTGCATAAGACCCAGCTTATGCAGCATATAAACCAGGTAAAAGGTGTTTCCACCCCCCACAGCAATGGCTTTGGCTTCACGTACGGCGCTGACTGGATTGGGCTGCTTGTGAATAGAATATATGTTCAAACCAAGTTCTTCAAATACCGATTGCACGCGTGCTTCATACCGATCAAAGGAAACCTGGTCGCCTTCTGTGGACAATCCCACGCCGGCATAGGGAATAAATAAGATATCCTTTACGCCGGAATTTTGCATAAAATCCTGAATGTGTTTCCGGGGCCATCCGAGATAGGCTTCACCGTGGTTGGTTGAATTGCTGATCAGTAACAGACGCATTGAATAGGGTTTAAAGTTTGTGAATACAAAGGTAAACTTTTCCTGATTATGGCCGTGTCAGGCTCATCCCTGTCTGAATCTTTTCTGATACGCTTTCCTGAGAGAGTTGTACCATTTTTTCATTGGAATATGCCTGGAGAGGAGTGTTTTGGGATTGCTCAGCTTTGTTTCGGCCAAATCCATTTCGGCCAGCAGCCTCCCCAGTTCTTTTTGCAGCGATGCAACCCGGCCTGGATCCATTTCCCGGCGCCGCATCTCTTCCATCCACAGCAGGGCATTGTCTGTGTAGCCCTTCTGGATATATCCTTCACAGCGGTGAACCAGATACTCTTCCATTTCGGAGTCACCCTGGAACAGATCTGTTTCAAATTCATCAGGGCCATTGCGCCCTTTCAACTGGTGACGATAAAAATGCCTGCTCTCTTCGAGCAGGCTGTCCGCGCTTACAAACTGATCAGACTGTATCCGTTGTTGAATCCGGGGAAGATAGGAAAGGTATTTCTCTGCATCCCTTACCAGGCTTGCCTGCTGCTCAGGTGGGAGTGAGGCAAATGCGCAATCATCGCGGGCCTCTCTCCTCCTTTGCATTCTTTTCAGCACTGTGGCTGCCTCTGTCCAGGAGGCACCCGCGAAGGCCCTTTTGAATGTGGCATCATCCAGGTGGTCGTCCCTCTTCTCCTGTCGGCACTCCCAGGTCCGAATGGCCTCTTCCAGTGTAATGATGGCTTCAGCGACAGTCTCGGTGAGATGCAAGGGTTCGGTGAATCCTGCCAATGATCTGAGGCTGTCGCGCAAAGCCAGGTACCCGCTGGTATCTCCCTGCCAGATGCGGAATGCCAGATTGCGGCTGTGTTGAAGGATTTGTGCAGAAAAGTGATCGGGGAAGACGGTTCGGACAGCAGAGGGGGTGGGCTGGCTCTGGCTTTTATTATCCGGTAAGGACTCACGTCTTTTCCCGATGAGGCCTGGATGCTTTTCCTGCAGGGAGTGCCAGATAGGGTAAAAGCGCTGCGGTGCAGGCTTGGTGGCAATGGAGTCCAGGATGATCTCAGCACTTTGCCTCAGTAAGGGCTCGTACTCCAGTGTTTTTGCCTGCTGCAGTGCAGCATCATCATAGAGGCTGTCGGCCTGCTGGAAAGCTTCGAGGCTATGCCTGAGTTGCCCCGCTCTCAAGGCCATCAGGGCCGAGCGGGAAGCATAGGCTGCGATTTGCCCGAGCAAAGCAGCATCCTTCCGGTGGGTATCCATCTTCCATAACTCCGATTGTGTTTTCGCCATCGTGGCATATCGGATGGCCAGATTCCTTTTGCCGCCTGCAAGTGCCCTTTTGGCAACATTCCTGTATGCCTGGAGCATTTCCTGCCTCGACTGTTCCTGTATTGCCGTAATCACGGCTTTTGAAGGCGGGTGAAAGTCGTAAACACCGATGAGGCCATCCGTGAGTTGGAGCAGACGCGTATGTGCTTCCTCCCTGCGCAGCGATTCCAGATGCCCGGCAAAATGCGGGAGCAGGATCAGGAGAGAGTCGGCGGCCGGCCCTTGTCCTTCTCGTGCAAGCTGCTGCGCATCCGGCAGGGCTTCTTCCGGACGGGCAGCCTGCAAATTCCATCGACAACGGAGGCTCAGGGATGGAATGTAGGACGGATTGGCCAACAGGGACTTATTCACGGCATCCATAGCTTTTTGATGGTCACCTCCTGCCTTGTGCCTGCGGGCCGTCAACGCATAGGCTTTCTCCAGGGGCAGGGGAGGAGTCTTTTGTTGCTCACGCAACAGGCTGTCCAGTGAAATCAAGTTTGCCAGGTTATTTTTCACCTCCAGGCTATCCCTGATGCCCGGATTGGAAAGCACCTTTTTCAGCCGTATATGGAGATGGCTGAATTCTTTGATTTTCCCTTCCATCATCAGACGGAGTGCAGGGTCTTCAGGAAAACGAAGGGCCTGCCGGTAAAAGGCATCGAGGCCCTCCAGCTCCCGGGCTGCTTTTATGTATGCCAGGGCAGTACTATCAGGTGGTGACGGCTGCTGGATTTGCTGAGCCTGAATAAAGCCGTGGCTATGACAGCATAGAAGGAGAATACCGATATACTTCGCCGTATTCAAATGCATTTACCGGGATGACTGGGTGTTTTGAGTGCGAAAGTAAGCGATCATCTGGTCCAGCGCCCTGGCCCGATGGCTGATGCGGTTCTTTTCGTCCAGGCTCATTTGGGCAAAGCTCTGTGTATAGCCCTCAGGCACAAAAACAGGATCGTAACCAAACCCACCCTTGCCTTGTGCTTCAGAGAGGATATGCCCGTGGACTTTCCCTTCGAAAAAATGTGCTTTACCCTTATCGATCAAACAAATTACCGTGCGGAAACAGGCCTGGCGCCTGGACTGGCCCTCCATTTCTTTCAGCAGTTTCCGTACATTGTCGGCATAGCTGCAGCCTGGCCCTGCGTAACGGGCGGAGTAGACCCCGGGACGCCCGTTCAAGGCCTCGACCTCCAATCCGGTATCATCCGCAAAACAGTCCAGACCAAATGTTGAGTGTGCAAAAGCTGCCTTTGCCAGGGCATTCTCTTGCAGCTTATCATAGGGTTCCTCAATTTCTCCCTCAAAATCCATCTCTTTGAGACTGAGAAAACCAAGAGATGCCAGCTCCGGATGCCGGCTGATCTTTTCCCTGATCTCCTCCAGCTTATGTGGGTTCTGGGTGACCACAAGGTATTGTTTCATCATACTTTGTTTTTTTGTTTCCAGAATTGGTCGGACAAAGACAGCAAAGAAGGGTATATCTTGCCTTTGATCTTCAGATAATCCTCAAATTGCATCCATTGCACCCTGGTAATGGACTCTTCATATTGAGGGTGCAGAGGGGCTTCTGTATCGCTCTCCATTAAAAACCAGCTGTTTTCCTTGAGGAATACACTATGTTTCCTGATAAATATATGGTAAGAATTGGCAAACCATTCCCGGCACAGTGGGGCCGGGATACCACATTCTTCCTGTACTTCCCTGATTGCGGTCTCTGCAGGCTTTTCTCCGGGCAGGGCTTTGCCTTTCGGATAATCCCAGTAACCCATACGGTAGATCATCAACAGTCCCTTTTTTTTGTGCCATACCAATCCTCCTGCGGCGCGCTCCTGTTTCAGCGTGGATCTGAGAATTTCCCAGGCCGCCTTCGCTTGTCCAGGCTCTCCCAAACAAAGAATGAGGGGCTTCTCACTGTGAAGCAGGATATTGATATGCTGGAGAATGTTTTCAGAATCAGTGTCCAGAGATAGTTTCAGCCTTTCGCAACCTTCGCTCTCCGGAGGTGCGAATCCGGGATAAACCCGGCTCTTGTTGACGAAAACTTCATACATTTGCCGCACTATGAATAGCAGGGAAGATACCGCACTCGCCGCCGCTGAGTTTCTGTTGCAAATTAAAGCAATTAAACTGAGCCCGGAACATCCCTTTACCTGGGCTTCCGGATTACGCAGTCCTATATACTGCGACAATAGAAAGATTTTATCTTATCCCCGTATCCGCACCTTTGTGCGTCAGGAGATGGTCAAGATCATACAGGAGGAATACGGTGTTCCGGATGTCATTGCCGGTGTGGCTACCGGAGGCATTGCAATGGGAGTACTGGTGGCACAGGAACTGGGACTACCCTTTGTGTATGTCAGAGCAAAAGCCAAAGAACACGGCCTGAGTAATCAAATCGAAGGAGTCCTTGAGCAGGGCCAGAGCGTTGTAGTCATAGAGGATCTGATCTCAACGGGGAAGAGCAGCCTGTCGGCCGTGGAAGCAATACGCGAAAATGCCTGCACCGTCAAGGGGATGGTTTCCATCTTTACCTATGGCTTGGAGACGGCTATAGACAGTTTTACCCAGGCAGGCTGTGTTTTGAACAGCCTGACCGATTATCCCGTCCTCCTGCAAAAGGGTGTCGAAGCAGGCTATGTTTCGGAAGAACAAAGAAAATCACTGGAAGCCTGGCGGATCGATCCACAGAAATGGTCAGACCGTTTTACTGCTTAGTCCTGATACTTTATGTTATTGCAAAGTGAACCTGCATTGATTTCCGCCTCAGGCAAGGCGGTTTTTTCATTCCTTTCTGATTTTCATCATTTCGAATACCTCTTGCCCCAGCAAGTCAGGCATTGGGAAGCCTCCACTGACCGATGTGCCTTCACCATCGAGGGGCTACCCCCAATCAGGCTGATGCTGGGTGAATTAAAGCCGGAAACGCTGGTTGAGTACCTCCCGGATGGGGAAAGTCCTGTGAATTTCAGCCTGCAATTTGTGATGGATAGCCTCGATGAAGAGAAGACCAACTGCACTGTTCTCCTCGATGCCGACCTGAACCCGATGCTCTCTTTAATGGCCAAAAGGCCCCTTCAGAACTTCGTGGATATGGTAGCCGGCAAGCTGAAAGAACACCTGGATGCCACTTCCGGGGATTAATGCCGGGCGAGCTCTCACTGCTTTTCTGTTGCTCACAGATGAAGCTGATCTGTGTCAGGGTCCTCAGGCAGATATATCACTTCCTTCATTCCATAGGCTTTTACCCGGCCTTCCGCTTCCAGCAAGAGGCTTCCCTGCTCATCCACCCCCCTGATGAACCCTTGTACTGTGCTACCCCCGATATGATAGTAGCCAGGCTGATCAAGCCGGTACAGGCAGTCGCGGTATTGCTGCTCCATCCGATCATAAGAGCCGGTAGCCAAAGCGGAGTACAATGATTGTATGCGGGTGACCAGATCGTCAAGAATCGCCTCTCGATTAAACGCTGTGCCTGTGAGCTGCCTGAGGGAGACCGGGTTGGGAATAGCAGAAGAGAAGGTGCATTGGTTTACGTTCAGTCCTATCCCGATCAGACTACGCTCAAGGAGATTGCCTTTCAGGCTGTGCCGGATCAGGATGCCGGCCATTTTTCGATGCCCTACGTAGAGATCATTGGGCCATTTTATATGCACTCCTCTGTCAGGGAGAAGATTTGAGATAAGTTGATGCAGGGCCAGGGAAGCCATCTGGCTGAGGAGAAACTGCCTTGATGGATCGAGAAAGCCGGGATAAAAAAGCTGGGTCAGAAGGATATTCTTACCGGGCTCGCTTTCCCAGTGATTCCCGTCCTGTCCCTGTCCGTCACGCTGAAAATCGGTCCAGATGAATGCCCCCTCACTCAATGAATCGATTTTCAGCAATTCTTCCATTGCCTGCATCGTATTGGTCGTAGTGTTTAAAAATATCCTTTTCATAAGATCAGGCAAAGCAGAAAGTTTTGGGCATAGTTTCCGCAAAGGTAAGGCTTGCCTGGAATCCACTTGGCAAAGGCTGAACAAGAAGAAAGGATACTTGTTTGAATGATTTATTCTATGGCTTGAATGGCAAGCGATTTGGCTTTCCAGCCTTGTGAATTAATCCTTATTTTTGCACAATATATTAAGGAAATATGCAAAGAACGACGGATGATGATGCACAGGCGATCAAGGAGGCCGTGATAGAGGGAATGCAGGATAAGAAGGGGGGGCATATTGTCAGCCTCGACTTTAGAGCGATTCCGAATGCCTTGTGTCGCTTTTTTGTGATATGTCACGGGACCTCCCGGGTGCAGGTAGAAGCCATCGCAGAAGGAGTGGAGGCCAAAGTGAGAAATGATGCAGGGGCCAGGCCCTGGAATAGAGAGGGTTTTGAGAACGCCGAATGGATTTTGCTGGATTATGTCAATGTGGTTGTGCATATATTCCAGGACAAAGTGCGTGATTTTTACCGCTTGGAGAAATTATGGGCAGATGCGGAATCCCAGGAATATTCCGCTTGACTTTATCCGGTAATGAGGAATAAAGATTATGGCAGAGAATAATGAGCAAAAGCAGAAGCAGGGAGGGGATGGAAAGCAGCCCAAAGGGCGCATCAGTTATTATTGGATATACGCCCTTCTTGCGCTGGTTTTTATCGCGATACAGTACTTCAGTTTTAGTGCGGATCCTAAAGAGATCAACTGGAACCAGGTACAAAAGATGATCGAAAAGAAGGACATCTCCAAGATTGTTGTGGTCAATGGGAAATTCGCTGAAATTTATATTAAGCCTGAGCGCATACCCGTGGATACGGCCTACCGCGATCTGCTTGATCGGAGCGAAGAGGCCGTCACCGGCCCCCATTATGTTCATAAGTTTCCCTTCACGGTAGATGCTTTCAGGGAAGACCTTAATGCAGTCCAGGACGAAATAGTGAACCGCAAGGCGGAAAACCTGAGCCCGGAAGCCAGGCGTGAACTCAAGGCAGAATACAATGTGCTGGTTACCGCTGAAGACCGCCGCGACTGGAGTACCGAGTTTTTGGGATACCTGATTCCCATCGGCATCCTGGTCATTGCCTGGATTTTTATTATGCGGATGATGAGCCGTGGGGGCGGTGGAGGCCAGATCTTCAATATCGGTAAATCCAAGGCCCAGCTCTTCGACAAAAGTACCAGCGTCAGCATCACTTTCAATGATGTTGCCGGCCTGGAGGAAGCCAAAGTTGAGGTGATGGAGATTGTCGATTTTCTGAAAAACCCTAAAAAATACACGGAGCTGGGAGGCAAGATCCCCAAAGGTGCATTGCTGGTGGGTCCTCCCGGAACCGGGAAAACCCTGCTGGCCAAGGCCGTAGCAGGTGAAGCCAAGGTGCCTTTCTTTTCCATATCAGGATCGGACTTTGTGGAGATGTTCGTAGGGGTGGGAGCTTCCCGGGTACGTGATCTGTTTAAACAGGCCAAAGAGAAAGCTCCCTGCATCATTTTTATCGATGAAATCGATGCCATCGGCCGGGCCAGGGGCAAAAACCCGATGACCGGTGCCAACGATGAGCGCGAGAATACGCTCAATCAGTTGCTCACCGAAATGGATGGGTTTGCCACCAATACCGGCGTGATCATTCTTGCCGCGACCAACCGGGCTGATATCCTCGACCGAGCCTTGCTGCGGGCCGGCCGTTTTGATCGGCAGATTCACGTGGAGTTGCCGGATCTGAATGAGCGTGAAGCGATTTTTAAAGTTCACGTCCGCCCGCTAAAGGTGGATTCGAGCATCAAGGTTGACTTTCTGGCAAAGCAGACCCCAGGTTTCTCCGGAGCAGATATTGCTAATGTCTGCAATGAGTCGGCCCTGATCGCTGCAAGAAAAGGAAAGAAATCCATCGACCGGCAGGACTTTATGGATGCCATCGACCGCATCATAGGGGGACTTGAAAAGCGAAGCAAGATTATTTCCCAGGCGGAGAAAAAGGTAATCGCCTACCACGAATCCGGCCACGCTACCGTGAGCTGGTTGCTGGAGCACGCCTCTCCCTTGATCAAGGTGACCATTGTGCCCCGTGGAAAAGCCCTGGGCGCTGCCTGGTATCTGCCTGAAGAACGGCAAATAACCACCTTCGACCAGATGTACGACGAAATGACCGCCGCCCTCGGAGGCCGTGCCGCTGAGGAGATTATGTTTGGACAAGTCAGTACAGGAGCCTTGAACGACCTGGAGAAGGTAACCAAGCAGGCCTTTGCAATGGTCGTATATTTCGGACTGAATGAAAAGCTGGGCAACATTAGTTATTACGACTCAAGTGGCCAGCAGGAATTTGCTTTTACGAAACCCTACAGCGAGGATACCGCCCGTGTGATCGATGAAGAGATTCATAAGCTCCTCGAGCAGGCTTATGTGCGGGCCAGGCAGCTCCTGAGAGACAATCAGGATAAACTGAGTGCCCTGGCGGAAAAACTGCTGGAAACGGAAGTCATTTTCAGAGAAGACCTCGAGCAGATCTTTGGTCCCCGTCCCTTTGGTGCAGATGAGTCCGCTCAGGATGAGCCGAAAACAAGCATTGCAGATGCTGCAGCCCCCAGCTCAATCCAGGATCTTCCTGCTGAGAAAGAGACAGACAATGCTGAGCCGGTTCCGGACACCCCATCCTCAACTATAGCGAACACGGATCAACCCAGCTGACACTATGGAAGAAAGCACTTCGCGTGAAAAGATTCTCAAGAAAATCCGCAACGCTCTGCTTGAAAAAGCGGATAACCCGTTTTCGCGCACGGTTTTCGATGCACCCGTTCATACGCCAGTGGGAGAAGACATTGACCTTGTTTTTGCAGAGAGCTTTACCCGCATTGGCGGGAAATTTATCTATTGTGAAAATGAAGCAGAGGGCGTACAAAGCCTGGCGGCCCTGGCAGCTGAACTGAAAGCCACCGCGGTGCTATGCAGGGAAGAGCCCCTTTTGCAAAAGCTGAAACAGGCTGGCCTGGAGGTGAGTGGCGATTTTGATGCCGCACAAGATCAAAGCATCGGTCTTACATCCTGCGAGGCCCTCATTGCCCGTTCCGGAACCATCCTTCTGTCGTCAAGGCAGGGCGGAGGAAGGAAAATGAATGTCTTCCCGGATATTCATATCGTCTATGGTCGTACCTCTCAATTGTGCGCAGAGGTGACAGATGGCCTGGACAAAGTAAGGGAAAAATACGGAGTCAGGCTACCCTCCCTGCTTACCCTGGCAAGCGGCCCGAGCCGTACAGCGGATATTGAGAAAACACTGGTTATGGGAGCCCACGGTCCACGGGAACTCTATCTGATTTTACAGGAAGACCTAATCTGAATCATTTGAAGGACTGGGTCAAAATATTTGATACGACTTATCCCTGGCAAGCTTCATTGATCCAGGGAATGCTGGAGGAAGAAGGGATTCCCTGCGTGCTTATGAATAAGCAGGATACCGCTTACCTTTTTGGTCAGCTGGAACTTTATGTCCATCCTGATGAGGCTTTACGCGCACTTACCCTGATAGATAAGAAACAGAATGACTGAATTTATCCGCAGGACGCTCAGTGGCGCCATCTATGCAGGCCTCATCATCGGCTCGATCGCTGCCGGTCCGATGGCTTTCTCAGTCCTGGTCATTCTGGCCCTGATGCTGGCTGTTAGAGAAAATGCCGCCCTGAAATCTTTCCCCAAATCCGCTGTATTCCTAATCCCTGTGCAGCTTGCACTGCTGTTTATGTACGCAGGACTCACCGCCTACTGGTTTCGATACCT
The DNA here is from genome assembly GCA_964590645.1 of uncultured Lentimicrobiaceae bacterium. Taxonomy (GTDB): domain Bacteria; phylum Bacteroidota; class Bacteroidia; order Bacteroidales; family JAGNHN01; genus JAGNHN01. The sequence continues at coordinate 117,623 of CAZPYJ010000001.1, read as the reverse complement.
CCGCTTTGGGGAAGCCGGCTTATTGGTGCTGCTGTCCATTCTTCCCCTTCTGGCCCTTTTCTTCTCATCCTGGCGGATAAAGGCTGCGACCTTGTTGCATCACAGCATCCTCTGGTTGCTCATTCCTCTCTTTTTTCTGACTATACTGGCCGACCCTTTCCGTACCCAGGTGCCCAGGACGGATTGGTTGCTGGGCACTTTTGTGTTAATATGGGTTAATGATAGTTTTGCCTACCTGAGTGGCGTTCTTCTGGGTCGCCATCCTTTGTGGCCTTCCATCAGCCCGAAAAAAACCTGGGAAGGTTTTGTCGGAGGATTGATATTTACCCTGGCAGCGGGCATTGGATGGGCACAATGGTATAGTCCGGAAGGCTATATGCAATGGTTTTGGATTGCCCTGATGGTGACGCTGGCAGGAACACTTGGCGATCTGTATGAATCCTGGTTGAAAAGAAAAGCGGGAATGAAGGATTCTTCAGGTCTGATTCCCGGGCACGGGGGCATTCTGGATCGCCTGGACAGTTTGCTTTTTGCTGCACCGGCGGTTTTCTTGCTGATTATCCTTTTCTTTGCCGATTGAGATGAAGATTCACCAGGAAGGCTATACCCTGATCGTTTTTTTTCTGTTGCTGAGCATCAGTCTCGGCCTGCTTATCCATTACTGGATCCCTTTCCCGACCTGGGTTAAGCTGCTGCCCTACGCTGCCCTCACCGGTTTTATGGTATTCATTTTTCGCTTCTTCCGCTATCGTTTGCGTGATTTTGTGCCCGACTCCACCAGCATCTTATGCCCTGCCGATGGAAAGATTGTAGTGATTGAGGAGGTTGAGAAGGCAGAGTATTTTGGTGACCGCCGTATCCAGGTGTCCATTTTTATGTCTCCCAACGATATTCACGTAAACTGGATGCCGATCAGTGGCGAAGTGGTTTCGCGGGTTTATTATCCGGGAAAGTATCTGGTTGCCTGGCACCCCAAATCCTCCCTGGAAAATGAGCGTACCTCGGTGGTGATCCGAACCGATGCGGGCAAAGAGATTCTGGTACGCCAGATTGCCGGTGCTGTGGCCCGGCGCATCGTATGCTATGCCGCCGAAGGTCAACAGGCAAGCCAGGGCGAGGAACTTGGTTTTATCAAATTCGGGAGCAGGGTAGATCTGCTGCTGCCCACCGAGGCTGTCATTCACGTGGCAATGCGGCAGCGTGTTTTCGGGCGCCAAACCCGCATCGCCAGCCTGGGAGCATAGGTGCCCGATCGCTGTTTAACAGAACGTTAACAGTTTTCGCCTCATCATTACCCGGTCTATCTTTTAACTTTGCGTCTTTATCTGTCTCTTAAAAAACATCATATTATGGCTTATCAAGATACCAAAGGCTGTTGCCAGTCCACTGCCGAAACCCAATGCTCCTGTCGCAGCAACGAAGACAATCCCCAAAGCAATCAAAACTGCTCTTGCCGTACCGAAACGGAAACGGAACCCGTTTGTGGCTGTCGCCACTGATCAGACAAATCTTTAATTCATCCGGAATAGCATTGGGTGCACCTGGCTCAGCCGAGCCTTGGGTGCTGTTCTTTTTCTGCTTCCTTCAGGGCACCAGAGCCGATTCTATCAGCCGGCTGTATGCCCAAAAGAAGCCGATTGCGCCATTGTCGATATTCCCCCTTATATTGGCCGGAGGGCCTGAAAAGAGCGGACTGTTGAATCCCGTTTGCGCCTGTACATCTTCAATAAAGTTAGCATACTCCCTTGTGATGCTGCCCATTTCAAGCGAAATGCTATCTCCGGACTGTGCTTCATAAACCTCCAGCCACTGCACCATCACCCCGAAGGTGTAATTGCCATTGAAGAAGTCATCATTGATGACGATGTACTCGTCAATGGTGTCCGACATCAATAATCCATTCTTATATACCCTGAAGAGATAATGCTCTTTGGAGGGGGGGTCCCAGGCATAAAGATGCACGCCCCAAATATCCCAGGAAGGATTATAGGCAATGCGGATGGAATCCACAGGAGGCACTTCCGGCATAAAACAGGAGGCGGTGAAAAACTGATAGCGATCATCCAGCCACACACTGTCAATGAAAAGGGTATAGGTATTTCCGGGTACACCAACGAGCTCCGGCCCACTTTGATACAGACCCGGTTCCGTCTCTGTCAAGGCGTATACCTGATTCCCGTCACTGATACGCAGCCGGGCACCTTCTGCTTTGGCGGCTGTTGCATTTTCGTAATAACTGCCCGTGTAGGACAGTGAAATGCTATGTGGCCCGGCCTCATTGGTGATGCCTCCCTCCACAACCAGGCGGGTAAAGCTGTCATCCAGTTCAATTTCAATCTCTTCCGTGCAGGCAAACCAGAGCGGGAAGGAGAGGAGGAGCATTATGGGTAAGAAAGTATGTCTTTTCATCGCTAAAACTTGAAATTATAGGTAAGGGCCGGAACAATGCTAAAGAGGTAGGTCATTTCAGCATAGGTCTCATCCGGATTGTCCTCTCTTTGCTGGAAATTGATGGCCCAGGGATTTTTGCGGGCATAGGCATTGTAGATACTCAGATTCCATTCACCCCTGATGCGTTTTCGGCTGCTCTCTTTTCCACGCAAAGTGAAAGCAAGGTCGAGGCGGTGATAATCGGGCATACGGTATGCATTGCGCTCGCTGAAGATGGGTGTAACTTTTCCTCCGATTACGGCCCGCCCGGTGGGAAAGGTGACCGGATTTCCCGTAGCGTACACCCAGTTGGCTCCCAGGCTGATTCTCGGACTGAGCTCATAATTCATTACCAGAGAAATATCGTGCGGCTTATCGTATGGGGAAAGGTAGGCTCGGTTATGATTGATTCCCTTGATTGTTCTTTCCGCACGCGAAAGGGTGTAACTCAGCCAACCATTCAGCCTTCCGCTTTGCTTGCGGAGTAAAAATTCCATTCCATAGGCCAGGCCCGATCCAAAACGCAGTTCTCCTTCCAGTTGAGGGTTGAGCAGAAGTTGCGCGTGATCTTTAAAGTCGATGGTATTTTCTATGCTTTTATAATAGGCTTCTATGGAAAACTCCAGGGCATTATTCCGGAAATTACGGAAGTATCCAAAGGCAAACTGATCCGCTTGCTGAGGCTTAACGTGAGGTGAAGAGGGGAACCATATATCCAGGGGAGTGCCCCCGGTAGAGTTTGAAGCAAGATGGACGTATTGATATGTCCTGGAATAACTTCCCTTCAGGGATGCGGTTTCGTTCAGCATAAAGCTGAAGCCCACCCTGGGTTCCAGGCCCTGATAATGGTTGAATATCCTTCCCCGCGAATACAAGCTGGTGTCCACCACTTCATATTGATTGTTGTAGCTGTATACGGTGGCTGAACCCATATTCTGGAAGAGACTGAAGCGGATGCCGTATTTCAGGCTGAAGCGCCTACCCAATTTTTGTTCATTATTGAAGTAGAGTCCGTGTTCCAGGGCAAAAGAAGAGGGTACAATGAATTCCGTAAAAACGCTTTCTTCGCCCAGACCACGGGCGGCTCCCGGGTCAAATTTGTGATAAATGACCGAGGCCCCAAAGCGAAGGGTGTTGTAAGGATCGGGGTAAAAGCCAAAGTCTGCTTTCAGACCGTAGTCGCGCATTTTGGCAGCCCAGTTAAATGAGTTGGGTTCTCCTTCAGGTACACCCAGATTGTATCGATAATCGGAGCGAAGCAGGGTGAAATTGCTGAATAGCTGTTTGGAGAAAAGGTGGTTCCAGCGCAGGGAATACGTTTGGTTTCCCCAACCGATCCGGAAACTGGGAGCCCGGAAAATGTCTTTTCCGTAATAGGCGGAGAAAAACAGGCGGTCATCCTCGGAAATTCTGAAATTCATTTTCGAGTTCAGATCATAGAAATAGAGGATGTTGTCTTTCAGATCCTCATTATTGGAGAGGCGCAGAAAGATATCGGCATAGGTTCTGCGTCCGGAGATCAACCAGGACGCCTGATCTTTCTCAAAAGGGCCTTCCAGGGTTAATCGGCTGGAAATGGTGCCTATGCCGCCGGTTCCGCTGATTTGTTTATTGTTTCCGTCCTTCATCCTTACATCCAGCAGCGAGGAAAGCCGGCCACCGGACCAGGCGGGAATGTCTCCTTTATAAAGTTTGACATCTTTGATGGCATCATTGTTAAAGACAGAGAAGAAGCCCATCAGATGGCTGGCGTTGTAAACGGTGGCCTCATCCAGCAGGATCAGGTTCTGATCCGGATTGCCTCCGCGTACACTGAAGCCCGACCCTCCTTCCGAAGTGGCCTGAACACCGGGCAGCATCTGAATGGCTTTGATGATGTCCACTTCACCCATCAGGGCGGGAATCTTGTTGATGGTTTTGACGTCCATCTTTACCACACTCATCTCTGCTTCACGGATATGGGCATCACCCCTTGTGCCGGTAATCACAACCTCTTCCAGGGTCTGGCTTACCGGCTCCAATTCCACATTCAGGGTTTTGTCCTCACGCAAACTCAGGGAAATGCTTCTTGATTCGTAACCCAGATAAGAAAATACAAAGGTGTAGTTGCCAGGGTTCAGGCTGATACTGTAGAAACCGTAGACATTGGTTGCGGTTCCGTTGCTCAGTTCTTTCACAAAAATGGTGGCGCCAAGCAGTTCTTCTCCCGTCCTGGCGTCCCGGATGTGTCCGCTCAGACTGGGCTTGCGCATAAGCTCCTCGGGTGGATTGACTGCACCTATACTTGCTTTGCTCAATAGAAAAAGCAAGAGGAGGATGAATATGTAGGTCAATTTTTGCATCACTGGGGTGGGATAAGAGATATACTACTGGCCGAATCCTCCAAATAGCAATGAGAGTGTAGCCTGAGGCGTGCAGAAATCCTTCTTTTCAAATATGGGTACTCCGTTGTCGGTGAAGTGCTGTGGCTGGATACCACTTACCCACTGATAACCCACACCTGCGTTGATTTTAAACCAGGGTGTCAGATTCAGCTCCGCTTCGATCTGAGGGCTCATAACGAAGACTATATCCCTGGCCAGATAATCATACTGGTCAAAGTTAAAACGGTCATCATACAAGGCCAGCTCACCCCATCCGAGCCGGCTGCTGATTCCCCAATGGAGCATTTTTTCTGCCCGATGAATATATCCCAGCCAGAAGCCTCCGTGTCCGAAACTTGTCCGCAAGCGGTCATAACGGACACCTTTTACTTCCACATTCCGGTGCAGCCGTCCATTGGCCAGCCCCAGCCCGTAGCCACCGATAAAGAATTGCTGATTGATTAGCAAAGCGCCCCCACCGCCGGGGAAAACGCCCAAGCCGCCCTCGGCTGTTCCAAACTGAAGCAGGGCCGCACCAAATCCCGAGAAGGAAAGCTTCTGGTTATTGAACAGGTAGCGAAACTCGCTGCCTTCATTGTCCTGTGCCCCCAGCCTGGCTGAACTCATCATCAGGATTGCACCAAGCACAAAAAGTACACTCTTTCTCATATTTTTTTTTGGGCTGTTAGTTGGCAAACAGCGTGCCAGGGTAGAAGCCAGTTTGTTAATTTTGTGCTCTTCGTGCTGGAGTATAAACACATTCAATGATGGCAAGTTCAGATCAAAGATTTATTGTGGATGCCCTAACCTCCATTGAAGATTTACTGGAGCGGATACCGGCTGCCCAATCTTATTTAAGCGAAAAAGGGATACGCTGTGTGATCTGTGGTGAAGCAATTTGGGGAACGCTGGCCGATTCAGTCAGAGAGAAGGGCTTTGATGATGAAGCCCTTGAACAGTTTATCCGGGAATTGAATGCCTTGCAACAGTCTGAATAAGAAGGCTATATTCTTTTCAGACGCGCACGGAAGCTATTCTTCCTCAGGGTGCCAGGCGCTCCATTTTCCAATGTTCCTGAATCCGGCTGAAGAGGATGCGGTCGTGCAGCCGGCTGGCTTGTCCCTGCCAGAACTCTATCTTATCCGGCTTTAGCAGATAACCTCCCCAGGAAGCGGGTCTTTGCAGCCCCTGCCCGGCCCGTTGCGCCGTCTCCTTCCAGCGGGCTTCCAGTTCAGCTCTGCCTTCAATGACAGAACTTTGCATAGACACAAGAGCACTGATGCGGCTTTCCAATGGCCGGCTTTGGAAATAGGCCTCTGAGTCTCCTTCCGGAATAGGACTGACCCTGCCTTCAATCCTCACCTGCCGGAACAAAATATCCCAATAGAAAAGGAGTGCTGCCCCGGGTTTTTTTTTCAGGTCTTTACCTTTTCTGCTTTCATAATTGGTAAAAAAGATAAAGCCATCTTCATTGTATTCTTTCAGCAGCACGATTCTGGCGGAAGCTTGCCCGCTTTCATCGGACGTAGCCAGGGCCATTGCATTGGGTTCGCGGATGCCTGCCTGCATTGCCTCCAGAAACCAGGCACTAAACAGCTGCAGGGGGTCTTCCGGTAGCAGTGCTTCTTCCAGTGGGATGCCAAGGTAGTCCTGCCGTAAATCGTGAAGTTTTTTTCCACCCATATTTTTATGCTTTTCTTTGTCCTCTATACTAAACCCAATGAAAGGCATTCCGTTCATTCTGCTATCTGTATGTCTTCTTTGCAGTAATGTGAGCGCACAGAGTGTACTGCAAAAATACGAAACGGGCATCAGTCTTCTCAGGCAGGGAAAAAGCGGGGAAGCCCGGGCCGTATTCGATGAAATCATTGCAATGCGCCCTTATTACTATGATGCCTGGGTTGGGCGGGGCAGAGCCTGGCTTATGGATGGGTTGGAGAAGGCCGCAATGGAAGATTTTGACAAAGCACTGGAGCTCAAGCCGGGCTGGTATGAGGCCCATTATTACCGGGCCTTACTGCATTATACCTATGATCGCCTCAAACCAGCCCTGTCCGATCTGGAGAAATGCCTGCAGTCGGAAGAAAGACACGGCCAGGCCTGGTTCCTTAAGGGGAAGATTCAGCGTGATCTTGGCCAGCTTTCTTCGGCTGAGGCAGCCTTCACCCAGGCCATCCGCTACGGAAGAGACGATGTGAAGGCTGCAGCCCTGGCCGGAAGAGCCAGGCTGAAGCACAGGATGGGAAAAACGGGGGAAGCCATTGCCGACCTTTCTGAAGTTTTGAAAGAAAGCAGAAACTGGGATAGTTTGTATCTGCTTCGATCAGAATGGTTTGCATTGCAAGGAGATACAAACGAAGCCATCGCTGATTTATCCATATACCTTAGCCGTGACCCGTCAGAAAAGGAGGCACGTTTTAAAAGGGCCGGATTCCACTTTCAAACAGGCGATTATGCGGCTTCCCGGAAGGATATGGACCATCTCATAAATGCCCACCCGCGCGAAGCCTTAGCTGACTGGTTTGAGCTGAGGGCTGAGGTGCTGATGAAAATGCAGGAAGCAGATGCTGCTGTGGGAGACATCAACAAGGCTTTGGCCCTGGACAGGTCGAGGGAATATCTCTATCTGCGCAGGGCAGAGGCTTATGCTGCATCGGGAAAAGACAACGCGGCCCTGGCCGACTACCGTAGGCTGATTCGCCTGGGGAGTGATGATCCGCGCCCCTGGATAGGAAGGGCATCCTATTATATGAAACACAAAAGATGGGAATTGGCCCTGGATGACCTGAATACCGCCATCAAAGTAAAACCTACTGCTGAAGCCCATTATCAGCGGGCCATTTGTTTTTATGAACTCAAGAATGATGACAAGGCTTGCCAGGACCTGAAGGCCGCGGCCGGAATGAAACACCTGGAAGCACAAAAGATGTCAATGAGGTTCTGCCCGTAAATGGTATTGCAGCAGAGACCGGGGTCGTATCAATTGCCTCCAAGAGCTGCACCCAGCATAGCTGTAAACAAGGCCTGGGTTGACATCCCCATCGCATTGGCCTGCTGAGGAACAATGCTCGCCTCCGACAGCCCGGGCACGGTGTTGGCTTCGATGAAAAACAAGCCCTCACGTGTGTTTATGAAATCAAAGCGCACCAGCCCCTGACAACTGAATTTGCGGTACAGGAAAACGGAGGTATCCTTGACAAGTTTTTCTGTAGCCTCATCAATCCTGGCAGGAGTGATTTCGTCGGCCATCCCCCTAGTATATTTGGATTCGTAATCAAAAAACTCATTGACCGGGACGATTTCGGTGAGGGGAAAGACGTGCATTCTCTCAGGACTGTCCAATATGCCGCAAGTGAGCTCCATTCCATCCAGGAAGGATTCAACGGCAATTTCCGTATCCTCTTCAAAAGCCTTCTCAATTGCAGATGCAAAATCTTTTTCCAGTTTAACTTTGGTCACTCCCAGGCTGCTCCCGCTGCGCAATGGCTTTACAAAACAAGGCAGACCAACCTCATTCAGTATCTTTTCGTGATGCACCCTGTCACCCTTGCGCAGATAATGGGTATGCGCAGTCAGTATCCCCAATTGGCGAGCATATCGGGAAGAGAACTTCTTGTTGAAACATAGGGCAGAAGTGTCGTGGCTGCAAGTCGTGTAGGGAATGCCCATCATATCCAAGTATCCCTGCATTCTTCCGTCCTCTCCCGGCGGCCCGTGAATGGCCATAAAGACCACATCAAAACCGATCTTTTCTTCTCCGGTATGTATACTGAAATCGTTTTTGTCCACGGGAACCCTGCGCCCGTCATCCAATACCGCCTCCCAGAGCTTTCCGCTGATCAGGATGATAAAGGCCCGGAACAGACTTTCATCAATGTGGGCGCGGATGACCCTGGAGCTGTTAATGGATACCTCGTATTCCCCAGAGTCCCCTCCAGCCAGAATGGCCACGTTCTTTCGCATACTCCTCTTGAATTTTGTCAAAAATACGGAAGAAAGCCGCGCGATCATACACGCCCGGAATAGTTTGTATCTTTGTCGTTCCGACAGGCAATATTTGCCTGTCAGGGTGGTTTACGCACATTCTTTCGGCCAGCGCCAGATACGCTTATGCATTGGACTCGATTTTTAATTTCTGTACGCTTTCTCAGGCACTTCCTCCTTGCCGCAGGTCTCACCGCTCTCTTATTGGCGGTGGTCATACTTAGCCTCAGTTCGTATACCCGGCACGGAAAGGCTTTTGAGATGCCTGAGCTTCAGGGGCAGCAGCTGGCAGACCTTCAGGATTGGCAGGAAAAGGAGATACTGAGCTTTGTGGTCATCGACTCTGTGTTTACCGATGAATATCCCGGGGGGGCGGTCTTCAGTCAGGATCCGCAGCCTGGGGCTATGATCAAGAAGGGCAGAAAAGTATATCTAAGCCTGGTGGCCCGCTCAGTGGAAAAGGTGATGCTGCCTGATCTGACCGACTTCAGTTTGCGCCAGGCCTCCGCTATGCTGGAAACATACGGCCTGGCCATCGATTCATTGATCTTTGTGCCGGATGTGGGTAAAACGGTCATTAAAGTGCAGCTGCTGGGCGAAGATGTGGAGCCGGGTACCCAGCTGCCAAAAGGAACGGCAGTTCATCTTGTGCTCGGGCACGGGCAAAGCAATGAACGGATTTCCATCCCCTTCCTGATCGGTAAGAGCCGGGAGGAAGCCGTCAAAGTGCTGACCGCTGCTTACCTGAATGTGCGAGCTGAGTTCTTTCCTGAAGACACCGACAGCCTGAATCTGATCGTTTCGCGCCAGAAACCGGCCTATCGTGAGAATGCACGGATTCAGATGGGAGCGGGCTTCGACCTGTGGTATGAGAATAAAAAAGATTTTGATCTGGATGAGGCCTTGCAACAGTCAGGCATAGATGCAATGATGGCAGACAGCCTGATGATGATGGATAGCTTGCATACGGACACCCTTATGTTTGACTTCTGATGAGATACTTAGCATATATATTACTGCTTTTTGTGGCAATCCGCCCCGGTTTAAATGCACAGGAAGAACTGCTCCCGCTGCTGGGGAACCCTAAACTGGAAAAAGCGAAAATGAATTGGGATGCCAAGGCACTCAAAGGAAGTCCGGCATTGTATCTTTCCCTGCCCTTCAGAGATGATTTTTCAGAAGAGGGTGCAGTCTTCCCCTCCCCCCTGCGTTGGGCCGATCGTTACGCTTTTGTGAATAACGACTATCCTTACAATCCACCCACTAAAGGAGTAGCCACCCTGGATGTGCTCGATGATACCGGCGCTGTCTATCCCCACGCTACCTTCGCGCCTTTTCCCGCAGATCACCTGACTTCACAGTTTATCCGCCTCGACTCCATCCTGGCAGGCAACCGTGCCCTCAGTCCTGCCGATTCGGTCTATCTTAGCTTTTTCTATCAGCCTCAGGGCTATGGCAATGATCCGGAAGAAGATGACCGGCTGGAGCTTCAATTTCTGGAAGCCTGGAGAATAGATACCATCATCGATACGATTACACCACCCTACGACACCCTTTTTATCGATATCTGGAACACAGTCTGGAGTGCGGATGGTCAGAATCTGGAATCTTTTTACAATCAGAAAGGGGATACTTTTGAGCAGGTGCTTATCCCGATCATAGATTCCATTTACTTCAGGAAGGATTTCAAGTTCCGCTTTGTAAACTACGGCAGCCTGGCCGACAATACCCTGCCCAGCTGGCAAAGCAATGTGGATCACTGGCACATCGATTATGTCTATCTGAATGAAAAGCGGCATCGCAATGACCTGTACCGCCAGGACATTGCCCTGGTGAATAATGCCTACTCCCTGCTGAAAACCTACGATGTGCTTCCTTATGATCAATACAGCGCCAACCCTGCCCGGCATATGGGCGACAGTATGTATGTACAGATCACAAACCTGGATACGGCAACAGTGAACAGTATCTTTTTCTATGATGTGCGGGATGATCAAGGCACAGTGATTTATACCCATAATGGCGGGAACTACAACCTGGATTCCTACTACACCCACGGTTACCAGAGAATCGAGCAACACGCCTTTCCTCCCGTGGGCTTTGTCTATCCATCCGGAAGCGGGGACAGCGCCTCCTTCACGACCACCCAGGTTCTTGCGCAGGATGGCTCTGCAGGGAATATCATCAAGACCAACGATACCAACCGCTATGTGCAGCAGTTCCGGAATTACTTTGCCTACGACGACGGCACCGCGGAAGCAGGCTATGGACTGACTCCCGGGGGGGCGAAGCTGGCGTACCAATTCATAATGGATTTTCCGGATACCCTGACGGAGATCAGGATGTTCTTTAACCGCACCGCAGGAGCTGGAAATCAACAGAATTTCTTTCTCACTGTCTGGAAAGACAATAAGGGCATACCCGGCGAGGTCATCTATGCTGCGGAAGGGAAACGTCCCGAGTTTGAAGGGGCACTCAACCAGTTTGCCAGCTATCCCCTGGAGAGTGAGAAGCCGCTGATCGTGGGCGATACCTTCTATGTAGGATGGGTGCAGGAAACGGGAGATAACCTGAATGTAGGTTTCGACCGGCACAGGGATGCCTCCGCTTCCATTTTTTACAATACCAATAATGATCGTTGGATGAACTCTGACTTTAAAGGAGCTTTGATGATCCGCCCGGTTTTCGGGAAGTATACAGCCCCCACCAAAGGCAACCCGGGCGGTATGGAAGGAGCCATCACGCTCTATCCCAATCCGGTAAGCGAGGGGGTGTTGCACTTCCGCCTTAACCAGCCCCTTCCTGAAATTAGCCGGGATGGGATCATAGAGTTGTATGACCTGATGGGACGCCACATCCTCACCACTGCCTGGCAAGACCAGGTATTCCTTCCTGCCGGGCTGAGATCCGGTGTCTATTTTCTGCGCATCCGGACTTACAGCCTTCCAGGCGGACTGAGCCTGCGTTTTGTAATTCCTTGATAATGATAGAAGAACAGGATAAGTTTGAAGACAGCTTGATGCCTTATGAAGAGGAAGCGTCAACCGGAGTTACAGGTATAGAGGAGGAAGCGAACCTGGATGACGATCTCTTCGAACGGTATCACTTTTCCGTAGATCCCGGCCAGTCTCCCCTGCGCATTGATAAATTTCTTACCGCCAAAGTTCAGAACGCTTCCCGCAATAAGGTGCAGATTGCGGCCCGCGCCGGCAATATCCTGGTCAACGGGCAGGCCATTAAACCCAATTATAAAGTAAAGCCCCTGGATGAGATCTCTGTGCTGATGGAGGGCGAACCCAGGGATACAACCATCTTTCCCCAGGAAATTCCGGTGGAAGTGCTATACGAGGATGCGGATGTGCTGGTGATTGACAAGGCAGCGGGAATGGTGGTGCATCCCGGACACCTTCACTACGATCAAACCCTGGTTCACGCCCTGGCCTGGCATTTGCAAAATCAGCCTCCCGAAACAAATATGCCCTTGCTGGTGCATCGCATCGACAAGGATACCAGCGGTATTCTGGTGGTAGCCAAGAATGAATATGCGCAGTCGCATCTGGCCCGGCAATTTTTTGAGCATAGCAGCGAGCGCCAATACTTTGCATTGGTTTGGGGTGATTTTGAGGAAGAACAAGGCACGATTACCGGCCATATCGGGCGGAATCCCAGGGATCGGACACAGATGACGGTTTTTCCGGATGGTTCGCAGGGCAAGGACGCCATTACTCATTATGCCGTAGCCGAAAGATTTGGCTATGTCAGCCTCATTCATTGCCGCCTGGAGACAGGTCGAACACATCAGATCAGGGCGCATCTCAGGTATCTTGGTCATCCCCTATTTAATGACGCCAAATACGGCGGGGATCAAATCCTGAAAGGCACCACTTTTACAAAGTATAAACAGTTTGTTCAGAACTGTTTTGATATTCTTCCCCGCCAGGCACTCCACGCCGCCTCCCTGGCTTTTACCCATCCTGTCAGCGGAAAACGGATGTCATTCGAATCGCCCTTGCCTGCCGATATGCAGGAAGTGATAGCGAAATGGCGTCGTTATGTGAAGTACAAGAAAGATCAGCCTGGGGAGGACTGATCCGGAAATAAAAAAATAGCTCAATAGTTTGCCGGCTCAGGCTATCCTTTGATCAGCATCAGCTTGTACCCATCGGTGCTTTCTTCGGTGCGTACTTCCAGAAGAAACAGACCGGCTCCGTGCTCACGGATGTCAATAGTATAGAGCCCTTCATTCCCGGTATTACCCAACTCGAATCTCACTTCCTGTCCGAGAATATTGTACAACCTGAGTTCAAGACCATCCAGATTGCGGTTCCCAAAGTCGATATGAAAGATATTATCCGGTGCCTCCAGGTAGGCTGGGTTTGGGTATATATTCGGGATGACTTTAATATAAGCCAGCTTGGTGTTTTCATTCTCAGAATTGGCGTTGGCCACCTTCAATCTGACGGTAAAGGTGCCGGTGTGTTTGTAGTGGATTGAACTTGGATTTTGCTGTTCCGAAGTGGCGGGTTCACCGCCTTCAAAGGTCCATTCCCAGGAGGTGGGTTCTCCGAAAGAACGATCGGAAAAGTTGACCAGGCTGTTTACGGGGAGTATGGTGGTGTCTGCCCTGAAGTCGGCAACCACATACAGGGTGTTTCCATAACTGCCGTTCAGGGTTTCAATGCCGCTGCCCAGCGGGTCAAGCCATTCGCGCAGCCTGCTATCCGGGGTGCTGCCTTCATTCCAGGCATAACTGATTTTGCCATACAGATCATCTTCTGTCTGGGCACTACAGGAGGCATCTCCTCCGCTCAGGATTCCGGCAATGCGCTTTTGAGCATCGAAAAGGGGAGATCCGGAAGATCCCCCTTCTGTTACCCCGTGGTTGGTTTGAGTGGCCGCCCATTCCATACCCCAGTGTGTGCCGGGTGTGCTACCCCATTGGGTGGAATAGGCAGCCTGGGTGAAGGTGGATATTTTCTTTATGTCCCCGGCTGGATGGTGAATGCCGACACCGGATGAAGGCGGGGTATTCTGTCTTGTCCATCCGTTGAAATAGGGGATGTAAACGGGAGGTACGGGCTGCTTTAGTTTGACCAGATAGAAATCCGCACCGGAAACGCCCCCATTGGTGCCACCAGAAGAGGCAATCAGGTCGCAGCCTACCATTTGGTCTGCTACAGGTTCAACTGCAGGATCAGGGCAGCCGCTCGATTCATAGTTGAAGTAGAACAACCACTGATCCAGATCAGCGGCAGTAGCATCCTGCCCGCAGTGATCTGCCGTCAGAAAATAGGGCGTAAGATCCTGAGCGGTATTGTTGATCAGCGAACCGCTGCACCAGAAGGTTCCTCCCCCTTTTTTGATCAGGATTCGGGCGATGCCCCGCTTCTCATTCTGCCATTGATCGCCCTCCGGACAATTGACATTGACTTCACACCACTGTGATCCTCCAAAACCTTTGGTGTTGCTTTCAAGGAGTCCGGGGTAGCGGTAGATATAGGATATTTCTTCGATCTCTATCTTTGCTTCTTCTCCCCGGGGGTGATAGTACTCCAGGATCAAAGCATCGCCGGGGATATGGGTGGTGGCATAGTGTCCGCCACTGATATTGTTCTCCGAAGTAAAAGCCCCTGCAAAGAAGCTGCTGTCAGGGCGGTAGAGAAAGAGTTTGCCGCCTTCAGGGATGGAAAAATGCTTATAGTACAGCGCCATTGCCCGGGCGCCCTCCATAGAGAGGCCTAAGCGCCAGTAACTTCCATTGGTGCTTTGAACGCGTTCCGCTTCCCTGAAAAAGGAAACCGGAGCAGCAACCACAATGCCGTTGCGAAGCGGGAGCGCTTCTTTATCAAAAACCGCATCTGCTTTGGCAATACCATTGGTGTCAGCCGGCGTAAGACGCAAGGCCTTGCTGATTGGCGGCAGCTTCTGGTCGAAAGAATAGGGCTTCTCCCTGGTAGAAATCTGTGCCTGAATCAATAGGGCACTGCATATCAGCCCAAGGAATAGCAGGTATGGTTTTAAGGACATTGCGGCTTTATGGCGGTTAACGATCCCCAAAGATAGGTAGTGTGCCATTCTTAATCTACTTTAACGATGCCTTCCTGGATGAGGAGATGAATGGCTTCGTAGAGATATACATCTTTCACCAGTTGTTTGTGCCATTTGCGGGTGCTTTCCGCTTTAGCGGTATCCCCTGCAATGCTTTCCAGATCGTGTTTCAGACTGAAAACCTGCAGGTTCAGGCTGTCCTTTCCAAGTTCTTTGTACTTTGTAGACGCCGCTTCTCTGCCGGCTTTCCACTGTCGGTGCTCCTCCAGATTGAGGGGGATCAAGCTTTCATCCCGTTGGGATCTCAGGAATCTGGCCTGTTCATCCAGCAAGCGGAAGGTGGGATCATTCAAGACCTTCTTTCTCTCTTTTTTCTTCAGATAATCATAATCAATAGAGAAGTTGCTCCAGGGTTGAAATGTAGTGGGGGATATTTCAGACCAGGGCATTGGATAATCTCTTTCCTTTTCACCAATGTCAACATAAGCATAGCGATCGGGAAGCACCAGGTCGGGAATGACCCCTTTAAGCTGTGTGGCATCGCCATTTATCCGGTAGAATTTTTGGGTGGTCAGCTTGACTGATCCCAGTGGCTTGATCTCTTCGTAGGCCGGATCTACCATTTTATCCAGTTCAAAAAAGCGTTGCACGGTGCCTTTTCCGAAAGTGCGGGTACTTCCGATAATGATCGCCCGCTGGTAATCCTGCATTGCTGCTGCAAATATCTCCGAGGCAGAGGCGCTGACTGCATTCACAAGCACCACCAATGGGCCGTCGTACTGTACACGGCTGTCCTTGTCATCAAAGATAAACGGCGCTCCATAGCGCGATTTTACCTGAACTACAGGCCCTTTCTCAATGAAATATCCTGCAATGCGTACGGCATCGATCAGGGATCCGCCGCCATTGTTTCTCAGGTCGAATACCAGACCTTCCATTCCTTCTTCCTTCAGTTTCTCAATCTGTTCCAGGACATCTTTGGCTGAGGATCGACCTTTGGAGTCGTTAAAATCCATATAGAAGCTGGGTAGTTTGATATATCCGATATTGCTACCCTTTTCTCCGTGTCGGATCACTGCTGCTTTGGCAAAGGTTTCTTCCAGTTCAACGACATCCCGGATGATGGGAATGATACTTGTGGTTCCATCCAGTTTTTGCACGCTCAGCCTCACTTCAGAGCCTTTCGGGCCCCTGATCAGGCGAACGGCATCGTCCAGGCGCATATCCACGACATCGGTGAATTCAGCTTCCCCTTCCTGGGCTACTTTCAGGATAAGGTCGCCTACCTCCAGGTCACCCTGTCGCCAGGATGCACTGCCAGGGACAATCCTTGCCACTTTAATAAAGCCGTCTTCCTGTTGTAAAGTAGCACCTATGCCTTCGAGTTTACCTGAGAAACGAATATCAAAATCTTCTTTGGCCTTGGGGGGGAAGTATTCCGAGTGAGGATCGTATACATTGATAATGCTGTTGATGTACATCGTAAGCCTGTCTTCCCGGCGTGTCTGTTCAAGGCGGCTGAACCAGTCTTTATATCTTTTTTCCACCTTTTCTCTGGCCCAGGTTTCGGCCTCGGCAAAGGTCATTGATGCCACCAGGGTATCTGATGCTT
Source organism: uncultured Lentimicrobiaceae bacterium (assembly GCA_964590645.1). Classification (GTDB taxonomy): domain Bacteria; phylum Bacteroidota; class Bacteroidia; order Bacteroidales; family JAGNHN01; genus JAGNHN01. The sequence continues at coordinate 101,186 of CAZPYJ010000001.1, read as the reverse complement.
CTTCTTTTTTTTCAAGCTGTTCAAGCTTGGTTACCAGCCGCGACAGGGTTTGATATTTCAAGTTGAGCCGCCAGCGCTCTTTCAGCTCCTCCTTGCTGGCACTATAGCGCAGTGAGTCTGCCTTGCTTTGAAAACGATCTTCCAGGTCAAAATCAAAAGGCTCTGCCAGGATTTCCTGGTATAATGGTTTTGCTTCCTGAATGCGTTTCTCGATGAGATGATAGGTGATGTCAAAGAATTCAAGGCTGTTCTGTCGAATCTCATCATCCAGCATCGTGCGGTAGGGTTTAATGCGGTCGATGTCTTCCTGCAGGAGAAAAAGCTTGCCATAATCCAGTCGTTTGAGATAAAGCTCAAAGGCTTTCTCGGATAAAGCATCATCCAGGGGCAGGGGATTGAAGTGGATGCTTTCAAGGTTCTGAAAGAGGTATTGTATCAACAGTTTTTCCTTGTTTCGCTGATCTGCAGGCGTCAGGGATGCCAGCAGGATAAACAGGGCAAGGAATAAGCTGTTGCGGATAAATCGCTTCATATTATGGGAGTAAAACGTTCAACAATGCGTAAAATTAACATATCTCGTGCCAGGTGGCCTGATAAAGGTCGTTAAAACTTGTTAAGTGCTTATTGTGGAACAGCGTCTGCACGGGATTTGTTCTGATGTACTAAAAAAGCTGCCCTTTAGAGGAGCAGCTTTTTATACAAATGCGATGAATTGCTAGATATCAATGTTTGCGTAGCGGGCATTTTTCTCAATAAATTCCCTGCGTGGGGGCACTTCATCGCCCATCAACATAGAGAAAATGCGGTCGGCTTCGGCTGCATTTTCGATGGTAACACGCCTGAGTGTTCTGAATTCAGGATTCATTGTGGTTGTCCAGAGTTGTTCGGCGTTCATTTCTCCCAAACCTTTATAACGCTGAATGTGGATGCCTTTTTCGGTGCCGTTATTGGTCCATTCTGCGACGGTCTCTTTTCGTTCGTCCTCTGTCCAACAGTACTTCTCTTTGTTTCCTTTTCTGATAAGATAGAGGGGTGGGGTAGCGATATAGACATATCCGTTTTCTATCATCTCACGCATATAGCGGAAAAAGAAGGTGAGGATAAGGGTGGCAATATGGCTTCCATCCACATCGGCATCGGTCATAATCACGATTTTGTGATAGCGTAGCTTTTCCAGGTTCAGGGCTTTACTGTCTTCTTCCGTTCCGATATTCACGCCGAAGGCGGTAAAGATATTTTTGATTTCTTCACTTTCGTAGATTTTATGCTGCATTGCTTTTTCCACATTCAGAATTTTCCCCCGGAGTGGAAGGATTGCCTGGAATTTGCGGTCACGGCCCTGCTTGGCTGTTCCACCGGCCGAGTCGCCCTCCACCAGGAAGATTTCTGCTTTAGCCGGATCCCGTTCGCTGCAGTCGGCCAGCTTGCCGGGCAGGCCGGTATTGGATAATACGCTTTTTCGCTGCACCAGTTCACGGGCTTTGCGGGCAGCGTGGCGGGCAGTGGCAGCCAGGATGACTTTATTGACGATGGTTTTGGCTTCTTTTGGATTCTCTTCCAGATAGTAGGAGAGGAGCTCGGAGACGAGCTGATCCACGGGCCCCATCACCTCACTGTTCCCGAGCTTGGTTTTGGTTTGTCCTTCGAACTGAGGTTCCATCACTTTCACGGAAATGATCGCTGTAAGCCCTTCCCTGAAGTCATCCCCGCTGATGTCAAACTTGAGTTTGGAGAGCATCCCGCTGGATTCGGCATAGCCCTTCAGGGTGCGCGTAAGTGCCCGGCGGAAGCCGCTCAGGTGGGTGCCACCCTCGTGGGTATTAATGTTGTTGACGTATGAGTGAAGATTTTCCGCAAAACTGGTATTGTACTGCAGCGCCACCTCAATAGGGATCCCGCTTTTCTCTCCCTCCATATAGATGGGTTCAGGAATCAGACCTTCCCTGTTGGCATCCAGAAAGCGGAGAAAATCCTTCAACCCTTCATCACTATAAAACGACTCCTTCTGCCCTTCCCCGTTGCCGTTTACTTTTCTTTCATCTACCAGCGTCAGTCGAATGCCTTTATTCAGAAAGGCCAGCTCTCTGAGGCGGGTAGCGAGGATATCGTAGCTATATACGGTTTCATTGAAGATGCCTGCATCGGGGATGAAAGTGATATAGGTTCCGGTTTTATCTGTTGTTCCAATGGGGGCTACAGGAGCAAGAGGGGCACCATAAGCATATTCCTGCAACCAGATTTGTCCGTCGCGGTGTATCTCTGCCCGCAGCTTTGCAGACAAAGCGTTCACACAGGAGACCCCCACACCGTGCAGTCCGCCGGAAACCTTATAGGATCCTTTGTCGAACTTACCTCCTGCGTGCAGCATCGTCATTACAACTTCCAGGGCGGAACGCTTTTCCTTTTCGTGGATATCCACCGGAATTCCTCGCCCATTGTCTCTGACGGTGATGGAATTGTCCTCGTGTATAACTACATCAATCTCTGTGCAATAGCCTACCAGTGCTTCATCGATGGAATTGTCCACCACTTCGTTCACCAGGTGGTGCAGCCCTTTGCTGCTCACGTCCCCGATGTACATTGCCGGCCGCTTCCGCACCGCTTCAAGGCCTTCCAGTACCTGAATGTTGCTGGCAGTGTACTTTCTCTGTTCCTGATTTCCTGATGTCATATCGTTCATTTACAGTTTGTTATGTTTTTTTGAATCGTCTTCCAAAAGTACAAAAAATGTCTGAGCAAAAAGCCTTTTCCTTTGTCTGAAAAAGGCTTTTTATTAACAGCTAAAAATTTGAATGTTAGAAAGTTGTATAAAAAGTACAGATCAGGATTTCTTAAAAAACATAAGTGACTCCGGCCATCAGCCTGAAACCCTGCACAGGATAGTGGTTCCAAAGCTGATACTGCTTGTTTGTCAGATTGTTAAGTTGAAGAAATCCAGAGAGTAGTTTGCTATATCTGTATTCTGCCTTCAAATTAACATCGAGATATGCATCCAGCTTACCAGTCAATTCAGTTCCTTCGTCAGAAAAGGACTGCACTTTTCTTTCACTGGCGGCGAAGATTTCTGTTTCAAAAAGAAGTTTTTCTTTCAGCATATAACTGAGTGCAAAGGATCCGGTGAGTTCTGGCAGGTGCCAGGACTCTGTTTGAGCGACACTGTATTGATGGAAGGCCACCAAAAGCCTGCTACGCCATTTCTGGCTATGTTGGTACAGGAAGCTTCCTTTGAGCCCGAATATGCTGACCTCATCGGTGACTGCTGTAAAGCGGGCCCCTTGCGGGGAGGCGGTATCATTGACAAAGAGGGGCATTCCTTCCACTTTAGATCCGAAGACGCGGGCACTGAAGTTGATTTTCTTCCCCAGCCTGCCTTCTACTCCGCCGAACACATTGAATTTTTCATCCCTGAATCCAAGGGGAAGGCTATCGGCCAGAAATGGGTTTTCCTGGCGGTAATAGTGGAAGCTGTTTCTTTGGAGTCCTCCTTCCATTCCGAAGAAGATATTCAGGGCAGACTCCAGCACGTGGATTTTTACTTCGGCCAGCGGGCGCAGTACCAGCTTGGTGGCCGAGTCAGCGGCAATGTCTGCCCGAACACCGGCACGCAGCTCGAACTCATTCAAACGGGTATGAAATGCGGGAGCCAGCCGGATCAGTGCACTGCCATCTTTGATTGAATCATCCTTCTGGTAGGCAAAAAACTGCACTCCGGCATCCAAAGAAATCTCCTGGAGGTCGGAGAAATCAAAGACATCCAGATTCTTCTTTACCCCGCTCCCAAATTGGATGTTCCATTCTTTTTTTTCATTCAGATTGCTCAGGTGGGAGAGGTCAAAGTGAATATCCTGCCTGAGCTTCGAGAGGTCGGAGGTGTGGGAATACCATCGCAGGCTGAGGCCAGGCTGAAGATAGCGCTGGCGGTAGTCCGACTTATCCGGCAAAGGTTCCAGCTCGTCGGTACGAAATCCGTAATAATGGAAGACATCTCTTTCCATTCCGACTCTTGCCGCAAGGGTGTTTCCTTTCTTTCCAATGCGATGCAGGAAGAATTTGAGTTCGTTCTCACTGAAGCCGGGATGCCCGTACTTATCTATTTCGCCTGAAGAAGAAAGATGTCCCACCTTCAGTCCGTAGTTCAGGTCTTTAGAGCGAAGGCTGTTATAATGATACTCAAGGCGGGGAGTGAGGTAGTTTCCGAAACCGGCGAGGAGATAATTTTTGTAGCGTTTTTCAAGTGGTTCTCCTACCAGGCGCGCCGGACGAAGCGGTTCAGCCTGGAAGGGGGTGGGCAGGATGCTGGGCCTGATCTCGTAGCTGAAGGTTTTTCTATGCGGCAGTGTATCTCCGGTTTGAGCCCGCATTGATACCTTGTTCCCTTGGCTGATGATGGGTTCGAAGGGGGCTACAACCGTGATTTCTTCCCTGTAGGTCTGTGGCTGGGAAAAGGCGTGTCCTGCCACGCACAGTAGCGTGACAATGACTGCGAAATATGTCCTGTTCATCCGAAGATTACTCATTTCCTGTACTTTTTGCAGTGGGTTAAAACAGATCCTCAAAATCATCCTTTTCCTCTGTTCCTTCTTCCGGAACCAGTTGCCCTGCTTCTTTCTGCTCAATATTTGCCAGCTTGTCTCTGGCAATCTGGACCAGCTCTGCGCCTTCGTGGTTGTCAATCACGCTGTAAAGGGTTTGTTTAGCCTGGAACAAATTGTCCTTTTTAACATACACATCGGACAGCAGGATAAAGCCTCTGGCCATCCAGTGGTCGTAGGCAGGGTATTGGTTGATGAGTTCGAAGATGGCCTTTTCACTCGCTTCCATATCTCCCGACTGATAATGCAGGTAGCAGAGGTAGTATTTTGCTTCTGCGCCCATTATGCCGCGGTCGAGTTTCGAAGTGATCCCAAAAGAGGAAGCTGCGCCACCGGGATCTCCCAGGGCCATTTTGGATCGTGCGGTAATCAGGTGGGCTTCCACGATCAGCAGATCGGTAGCCTGCGGCGATGAAAGCACTTCGCCTGCAGCTTCGATGGCTTTTGCATCCTGTCCCAGGTAGTGATGACAACGCATAATGCCGGTTTGTGCCGTCAGCTGCTGCTGTGGGTTCCCTGCAAGCCTTGTCAGTTCCTGATAATACGTTAAAGCCTTTTGGTAGTCCTTTTTCCCGAAGTGGATTGAAGAAAGGCGCAGGTGTGTGGTTTCGGTGAAGGCGCCCGGAGCTTCCAAAACCTTTTCATAATCAGCCAGAGCCTTGTCCCTTTCTCCCCTCTGAAAGAGAATTTCTGCGCGGTAGAATGAGGCTTGTATGCGGAACATTCCCCTCTGGAAGCGGGAGAGGTAATGGTTAAAGCCTTCCAGGGCGGCGTCCTGCTTTCCATTCATATACTGGTTTTCCGCTGCCAGGTACAGCAGTGAATCCTGCTCTCTTTCCGAGACGCTTCCAAAGCCCAGCCCTGCGGTATAGGTAAAGAAGGCTTCCGTCTCATTCAAATCTACATAAATGGTGCGGAGCACGGCCAGGGCCTCTCTTGCTTCGGCCGAACCGGGATAGTCTTCGATTACTTTCTTCAATGTGCTGATCGCTTGGTCGTCAAGATGACGGTTGTACAGAATGAGCCCCACCCTGAGAAGGGCCTTTTTTTCGAAGGCACTGCCGGGATGTTCCTGTGGAATCTTGCGCAGGAATTGCAGGGCCTTGTCTTCTTCCTGCACCAGAAGGAGAGTAGTGCCAAGCTCATAGAGAGCATTGTCGCGGTAAGGTGAGCGGGGGTAATCCCGGGTGAGCTTTTCCAGGTTGCTGATCTTGTCGCGGGTTTGATCCATCACACCCATTGCCATTGCCCGTTGGAAGAGGGCATAATCCTGATCTGCGATTGCAAGTTTGATGGCAGCTTCATAGTAGGGGATGGCCTCGCGATACAATTTACGAATGAAATAGGCGTCGCCGGTACGTACATTGGCATCTGCAAGCATTCGCGGACTGCTGCTACCCGGGCTTGCCAGAAACTTTCGGAAGGCGGTAGCGGCTTCGGCATAGGCCTTTTCGGTATAGAAGGTATAGGCAATGTGGTAGTGGGTAGCGGGATAGATGTCGAGGGAGAAGGATCCGGGTGAGGTCAGAAACCGTTCATAATAGGTGCGTGCATCCCTGAACTGCTTCTGCTGGTAATAGGATTCCCCCGTCCAGAAAAGGGCCTGCGCTTTTATTTCCCGGTTCATATCGAATTCCATACTCTTGTGAAAAAGAGCTATGGCTTCCTGGTAGTCGCGGCTGTTGTATCGCTCAATTCCCTGGTAATAGGCCACCCGCTGATAGGCCTCCCTTAATTCAGGACTCAGGATGCGGATACTTTCCAGGGCTTCGAGGGCACCGCCGTAGTTGCGTGTAGAAAGAAACAGATCGACCAGGTAGGTATAGGCTTCATCCAGTCGGTCTGATTGGGGATATTCCAGAATATAGGTTTGCAGTGCCCTGATGGCTTCATTGAAGGGATTATGAGAGAGTTCGTAGGCCAGTTTAGCATAATTGAAGAGGGCATCCTCCTTAATGCGCATATCGAAATCTGTCTTGAAAGCACTCAGAAAAGCCTGCCGGCTGAATTCTTTCTCTTCGGTTTGAATGAAGCAGTATCCCAGGTGATAATATGCATTCTGAGAAAGGCTGTCCTCCGGTCCGGCCACCTGCTGGAACCAGGATATGGCTGCAGCATAATCTGCGGCGAGGAAATAGGCCATAGCCAGCTGGTATTGGTCGCTGCGCCCGGTGCGTTGACCAGGTGCCGCATTATAACTGGCCAGATAGGGGATGGCATTGGCGTAATCTTCCTGGTAAAAAAAAGCATCTCCCATCATCCGGTTGAACTCGGCATTACGTTTGCCGGATGTGCTGCTGAGCAGGGCGCTGCCGAGCTGGGTGACTTTATCCCACTGTCCCTGGCGATAATAGATCTGTGTCTGATAATGTGGAACGATGGCCTTGAAGGTAGGGTCATCCTGAATTTTGGCGAAACCGGCCAGGGCCGTTTCATTGTCCCCGTCGATATAGGCCAGGTGGGCATAATAATAATTCACAGGGGCACTGTAGCGGGAGCTGGCATCTTTCACACTGGCGAATTCTTTGCGAGCTGTGGCAAAGTCATCTTCCCGAAGGTGGGAATAGCCTTTTTTGAAGTGATACTCATAGCGTTCCTCCTGTTCCAGATCCTTGAGGCTTACCTTTTCAAAATACCTGATGGCACTGCGATAGTGCTTTTTCTGATAGGACGAGCGTGCCAGGTTGAAGTGTACCCGGTTGGTGTGGTTGTTTTCCGGAAAATTTTCCACGAAACCCAGCAGCAGGTCCTTGCTGTCCTGGTTGAAGAGTTCGATGGCGCAGAGGGCTTCATAATAGGCCGCTTCGGCATAAAGGGCACCCTCTTCCCGGATGGCATCCCGATGCATCAGTTCGAAGAAGGCCTGGCGTGCGGCACTGAACATTTCTTTATCGAAAAGATCCAGGGCCTGGCGCAATTCACTTTCGGGCGATTGCTGCCAGGAGGTCTGTTGGGCCTGGAGAGAAAACCTGCCCGAGCCCAAGCAGAGCAAGGCAAGGAGGCTGTATGAAAGGATCCGTTTTCGCATAGGTGTGGAACGGTGTTTATAGAAGGCATAAAGGTAGGGATATTGCCAGGGACGCAAGGCCGGGCTTCCGCGATAGTTTTTAACAGGAGGCTGGGGATGCTTTGCTTTGGCTGCTTTATCCACAAATGAAATTCCTTCCGCTTTTGTTATTGAGCGCGCAAGGAACGGGAAGGGAGGAAGGATATTTTGTGGAGACAAGGGTGAGCTTGCGCACCGGGATACATTCACGGTACGCTTATTTCGAAAGCAGTATGACCAACCTCATCAGGAAAGGACGTAAGGAGGGGGATGGAGAGCTTGTGTGTTGGCGGGGCAGAAGGTGCCTGGGAAAACGCTTAGTTTATCGGGTGATGTTCGTGGAACTTCTGAAGCCTTTTCTCCAGTTCGGGGAATTGTGTGCGTTTGACCAGAGAAACACAGGCTCGCAATCCTTCTGTACGGTCGCTTCCCGTGATCTCAAGAGATATGGCGCTGATGCCATAATACAAAAAGGCTTTGATCAATTCAGAACCGGTAAATCCAGGATAGGAAATGGTAAAATAGAAACCATCGGCAATGGGCAGTCCATCATCGGTATCATAGACGATATCAAACCCATTGTCAGTGAAAAGCTTCTTCATAATTTGTGCCTTTTCCCCATATTCCTTAACCTCCCGTATGAAGTTATAGTCACCCTCGTTGGCCGCTTTCAGTATCGCTGCCAGGGCATATTGGGCCGAGTGGCACACACCGGAACTGAGGGTATACATTGTTCCGAAAATCATAGCATATCCCACTTTTTTGTTGTGGTAATACCGCAGAAGGTCGGGTGCTTCCTGCTTGAATACACTATCTGAAATAACCATCATTCCAATCCTTTGCCCTGCATAGCTGAATGCTTTGGAACTGGAGATCAGCAAGACATAATTATCCGTGTACTTTGCCACAGTGGGTTGAAAGGGAGCCTTTCCGGGTTGAGAATAGTCTTTTCTGAAATCCATCCCCACATAAGCAAGGTCTTCAATGACAATGACATTGTACTTGTTAGCCAGCTCTCCTATCACACTCAGCTCCTCTTCGGTAAAGCATATCCAACTGGGATTATTGGGGTTTGAGTATAGAATTGAGGATACCTTTCCTGTGGAAAGATAGCTTTCAAGCTTGTCCCGAAGTTTTTTTCCACGATAATTGTATACATCGAACGACATATACTCCTGCCCCAGAACGCGGAGCTGCTGCTTGTGCACTGGAAAACCGGGGTCAATAAAGAGGGTTCCTTCGCGCTCCTTATGCATTCTGTTGATGGTCATAAAACAGGCGAAACTTCCCTGCATCGACCCTACGCTGGGGATGCAGCTCTCAGGGCTCACGCTTATGTCCAGGAAGTTTTTGACGAAACGGGATATTTCAGTCTTGAGTTGCGGGATTCCGTGTACATCCGGGTAAATCGATGCTACACCACTGTCCAGGGCGGCTTTTTCTGCTTCGATCCCGATTTGAGCTGCAGGAAGCCCCGGGATACCCATTTCCATACGGATGTATTCCTTTCCTGATTCTTTGGAGATGTTATCAATAAGCTTCTTGATCTCCCGGATGGATGCTTTTCCCACATCCTTCAGGCCGCTGATTTCTATGTTTTTACGAACAATTTCAAAGTCAATGGGTGTGTCTGTTCTCATACTGTCATTTTTTGTATCATCATCCCTTTTCAAAAAAACAAAAAAGCGCTGAATTGTAAACGAATATTCCTCACTTCTTTTACATTCTTCAGCTTACCTTCTCCAAAAACCAAATCCCCGTAGGCTGCTGTGCTGTGCTCAATTTCCGACATCAGCATCAGGTCTCCCATTCTCTTGAGCAGCTGAAGGGATAAGCGATAAGAATGGTCGATATCGTTGCCCCGTGCATACACATAATCCTCTTCCCTGATGATGTAATTGACCCGCCTGGCATAGCCCGCAAACAATCCCAACTCCATACTCCGGCTCAAGGCATAGCTTGGGTTCAACCATAAAAAATGATGTCGGGTATTGTGAATCTCAAGCACATTGGCCGTTGTGCTGTCATAACTGAAGTAATAGCCACCCAGTAAGAGATGTTCGCTAAGGTTTTCGCCGAAAATATACTTCCCTTTAATACTTAGTCTTTCTCCCTGATGCCTGGCATAAAGCATATAGGAGAGGCTGGTCAATACCGCATTCTTTCCATTGCTGTTCCCATTCAATACCGGGCGCAATGCCTTAAAGTCAATACTCCCCCCAAGTATGGCGTTTTTGTGCTGGTAGGATGCTCTGATGTTGAGATTGGGAACAGGGCTGTTGGAAATATAGGTGTGCGATCGTCCCAACGGCCCATCTGATAGATAGTCCATTTGGGCAAGGGCTGCGAGGTCTAATTGAAAGCTGCGGATTATTCTGGTATACCTGAGTTGCGGACTGCGGATAAATGGCTGATAGGGAGCTCCCGTATTCAACGCCAGTACAGAGGGAAAGACCTGGGTAACAAAGAATGGATGCCAGTAATGCCCAAATAAAATCCTGGTGTTGCTGTCTGCCTGATACTCAATATAGGCGTGTCTCAATCTACATCCCCCGATATCCTGATTAGCCACACCGGAGAAGTCGGCTTCCACATATCCTTCTATTTTGTTGTTCAAAGTTTTATGAGGGAAAATGGATGCACTTACCCTCGAAGTAATGGCACTGATATTATAGCTTGGCTGCTTATTCAGGTCGTGGCCCTGGCTGTTTACCGCCGGTTTGAGCGGATAAAGCAGAAACAAGTTGTCGCGTGCACTGGCTACCTGCCTTGAGTCAAACCAGATGTCACTTTTAATGAAACCGTGAAACACAATTTGGTTTCTCACACTATGGGTACTGTCTTCCGATTTGCTTGTTTGCGCATTGAGGCTTGAAGTTCCCGGTATGCAAAGTTTTATTGCAATGAGAATGATGATATTGACCGTTGAAAAAAGTGCTGTCGTCCCTTTGGCAGCTTGCTTTGTTGGTTTGTTTGGAAAGTGTCGTTGTCCCATTCTCAATTTCTTAATGCTGATACAGGGTCCGCGATGAGCGGAAGCAGCAGAGAAGTGATCATTCCAATCGTTCCTGCTTCGGGGGATGAGTATCCGGCCGAGTATAATGTCAGGCATACTGCAAGTCCGCCAATGCCGGCGATATAGGCAGCATAAGATCTGATGCGTCTGTTCAGCAAGCCCCAAATCAGGGGACCGAGGAAGAAGGAGCCCAGTGCACCCCAGGATATGGCAAGGATGGAAACGATAGTCGTTGGTTCGAGGTAGGCGAAAAAGACGGAGATGGCTATAAACAGCACACTCATTATCCTCATCAGGCGCGTAAGGTGCTTGTCCTGCATATTCTTATTGATAAAGCCGGCATAAAAGTCTTTGGTGAAGGAAGAACTGCTGATTAATACGAGCGCAGCGAGGGTTGACATAGAAGCAGACAAGATCAGGAGCAGGATGAGAACGCTTAAGGAAGGAGGAATAACCTGGGTTAAGAGCTCCGGCATCAGTCGATCGTAGATTGGCGTATTTGCGTCAACAAAAGCCATTTCATTGGTTTCTTTCGACAGGAATACCCGGGTGGTGGTGCCTAGAAAATAAGCTACACCTCCAATGAGGAGTGCAAAAATGGTGGATGCAATTGCCCCGCTTTGAATGGCTTTGCGGTCGCGTATGGCGTAGAACTTCTGAACAAGCTGGGGCATAGCAAAAGGGGCAACGGAAGTGAGGAAAACGAGTGCCAGCAGTGGCCACCAGCCTGGAGGGCCAATGGGTCTGATCAGGGCAGGATGAATATTCTGCAGGCTTAAGGTGATGGCCGGTAGGCCTCCCCCTTTGCTCAAAGTGCTGGAAAACAAGATGATCACGGCAATAGTCATAATCAGGCCAAATACCATATCGATGATGGTCATCGATTTGTACCCGCCCATAACCAGGTAGATGGCTGTAAAACCTCCCATAAAAACCAGCGCGTAGATATAGTCGATATTAAAGCTGGATGTAAAAAGGTAGCTTAATCCCATAAAGACAGCCGTGGAATAGGGAATGAGGAAAACAAAAATCACCACGGCAGAGATCAGCTTGAAGAAGGGTTGCTGATATCTTTTCTCAAGAAATTCGCTTAATGTATGGACCTGGTACTCCACCGACATTTTCTTGATCCGCCATCCCATTAACAGCCAAACCCCCAAGACGCCAACCAAGGCATTTACCAGTGCGATCCAAAGGCTGGAATAGCCAAAGTTCCAGCCAATCTGGCCGGCAAAGCCAATAAACAACACGGCAGAAAAATAGGCCGTGCCGTATGAGAATGCCGACATCCAGGGCCCCACCTTTCCTCCTCCAAGGAAAAAGTCGGAAAAGGTCTTTGTTTTCCGTAATCCTATGAACCCTACGGTGATGATGGTCAGGGCATATACTGACAATACAATGATTTTGATGGTCATACTCCCGCTTTTTGGATCCGGATCCTTACATCCACAGCAATCACACTGTCGCTGGTGCCCAGGAGAGGATTGATATCCATCTCTGCAATCTCAGGCACTGCGCTGATTAAGTTTGAAACCCTTTGAATAATATCTATATAGCTTGCTTCATCGACCCCTTCTGAACCCCTGACACCCTGAATAATCGGATATCCTTTCAGCGATTGAATCATTCTGCGAATCTCTGTCTCGTTCAGCGGATGAAGCCCTACAGCTACATCCTTGAAGACTTCAATGAAAATCCCTCCGATTCCACACATAATCAGATGCCCGAAATCTCCTTCCCGTTTTACTCCGACAAAAAGTTCACTTCCCCGAAGCATCGGTTGCAGGAGAATGCCGCTTGTTTCAGGAATGCGGATCATCCGCTCAAACTCGGCAGATGCAGATTCGAAATGTTTAATGTTCAAGCTTACCCCTCCGACATCCGATTTATGCACAGGTCCCACGACCTTCATAACGAGAGGAAATCCTACCTGCTCGCAGGCTTCCTTTAAGTCCCTTTTGTCTGAAACCACGATTTCTTTGGCACGGGGAATCCCGACAGCATCGAGCAGGTTTTGCGCAATTTCCGGCGACACGTAAGCGTCCTGTTGATCCTGAATGATGTTTTGTAATCTTTTGCGATCTTTTTCTTCCATCGCCGGATAAGCTGCATCTGTGGCTGATGCTTTGCTTCTATTGTACACTTTTGCCAAAGCCTCCCCAAACATCACTTCATCCGGAAAGAAGGGCAATCCCTGCTGTGTGAATTGAGCAATTTCCCTGTGGGCAGTGAGCGTGGAAGGGAGTATTGGGTAGATTGGTTTTTTTGCCGTGTTGATTTTTTTCGAAAGCACTTCGTAAACATCGAAGATGGAGCTTAAGCCCGGGGTGCCAAAAATGACAGCCATTGCATCAATGTTGTCAAAGTGAATGTCTGTGTATTCGATGATGGTTCCGAGTTGTTCTGCTGTTCCCGTTGCCAGAAAGTCAATGGGGTTTGCCACGGATGAACCAGGGTAGAGCTGGTCCAGCAGTGCTGTCGATTTTGGGTGGGTGATCGCCGGAACCTCAAGTCCTTGCGAAGACAAGATATCAGTTAACATCACTGCCGGCCCCCCTGCGTGGGTGATAATGGCAATTCTTTTACCCGGAAGTTCAGGATAACAGAAGACACTGGCGGTAGCAATAAGATCTTCTCTTCCATAGCACCGCACTATGCCTGCCTTTCTGAACAATGCATCTACGGCTACATCCGGTGATGCCATTGCGCCTGTATGCGATGAGGCTGCCCTGCTCCCTGCCTCCGATGATCCTGCTTTAATGGCTGCTATCCGGCAGCCTTTTTTTATCAGGGAACGGGCGTGTTTCAGGAGTTTTTCCGGTTTGGATATCGTCTCGATGTACAATAGTTTGATGGGTGCACTCACCCCTTCTTCATAGCTGTTGTCTAGGTACTCGAGTATTTCTTCTACTCCCAGTTGCGCACTGTTCCCAACAGTAAAAACATTGGCAAAAGTGAGTCCTTTCGGTATGCCGGCTTCCATTATAAAACAGGCTGTGGCTCCGGAACCTGAAATGAAATCACATCCCCTTTTACTCAGGGTGGGAATGGGTTCTGTAAATACCCCGTGGTAATGCGGGGTGAGCACCCCGATACAATTGGGCCCGATCAGGGATGCACCGTAGCGGTTAATAATGTCCACCAAGTTGTTTTCCAGTGCTTTGCCTTCTTCGCTTTCTTCACTGAATCCGGCAGACAGGACAATGAATGCTTTGGCAGATCTCTGTGAGGCAAGAAACTCAACTATGGGTAGGGTATGTTTAGCAGCGATGGCAAAAATGGCCAGATCTACGTCAGGGAGGCTGTCCGGGCTTGGGAAGCTATCTATTCCCTGAACTTTAGTCTCTTTAGGGTTAAGTACATACAGGCTTCCTTCAAACCCTCCGTCTATGAGGTTCTTGAGTACCTTTCCTCCGGGCTTATGAATGTCATTCGATCCTCCGACAACGACAATGCTTTCAGGCTTAATGAGTTGGCTTGTAACCATAGAAAAAAATATTGAACTTCTTAAGTTTGCTAAAGTAATAAGAATGGGAGGGAGATTGATTGAGCTGTCCGCCAATATGACTTGCCGGAAGGCAATTTAGATTCATTCCATAAAAATGGGTACTTGTCCCTTTTCTATTTCAGCAATTCCGCTTTGATAAAGTGTTCTGTTTCATCTGAGCGCTCACGATCATACAGAAGCAAGCTGACATCAATCGTTCGCCCGGACTCTTTCTTTGGCCCAATGCGGACATCAATGTTTTCCCAGGCAATTACATTGGGTGCCAGCATTGCTGCCCGCTGCACTCTGTTCCGGGCTGCCCTGACAGATATTTCTCCGGGAAGGGTGATTTGAAAGGAATGAATACGCCGATCTGAATCCAGCCTTGTTTTGTAGACTGAGTGTGATGCAATGAGGTGATAGGGAATAAAAATGACCTCTTCCCTGCCGGTTTCAAGTTCCAGGCCCTGTGCTCCCATTCTCTTTACTTTTCCTTTGGCGTCCCCGATGGAAACGATTTCTCCAACCCGCATAAAGGCCTCCTTATGTATTGTTACTCCTGCTATGAGATCCCGAAGGTAGTACCAGGCAATCCACGCTATAATCACCAGGCCCGCAAGGATAAACAGCCCGGTGAGGATCATTGATTCAGAACTGTACCAGTTGGCCGCTGCGACAGCTAAGGCCAGCCAGGCCATCAACTCGGTGAATGGCAGCCATCTCCGGATGAAAATCTCTGTTTTTCTGGTAAGGTGAAGCAGGGGGAGAAAGCGTGACACTATCCTGAAGAACAACAGAATTAGGCCTGCCCAGAAAAGCAAGACGCTCAGGCTTGCCAGGGAATATAAGGTGTTGATTCTTTCCATATCACATTTAAACAAGACTTTTTCCTTGCAGGTGCTTCATTATAACTGGCATTGAAATCGGATAGATTTCATAAAAGCCCTCATCCTGTTGCTCCAGCAGAAGCAGGCTTTCCAATTGCCGCAAAATGTCGCTGCACTCTGAACCCGATAATCCGATGAGCCTGCTTATGCGTTTGTGATCCAGTTTTCGGTGAATCAGAAACAATACCAGTACCTCATCCTCAAGAGAACTCAATCCATCCAGGCTCGCCGGGTCAGGGTTTCGGCGTAATCCGAGCCGTAGTGATTTCTCATCTGCCCAATCAATCATTCCAGGCCAGATTGAAATGGCGGCAGAGATCAGCCCCCCGCTGAGATGGAAAAGCCGGGAGAATACCCTGGCTTTTTTCCAGGGGACAAAATAATCCCCGCCTTTTAATGCATAGCTTATCTGATATCCCAGGGTGTCGTGCCTTTGCATAATAGCCAGCTCTATCTCCTTGGCACTCATCAAACCGCATTCAAGAAAATGGTCCACCCTGTCCATCAAACTATGGGTTTGAGAAATGATTCTGAGGGCAAGGGTGTTACAAACCAGTATAGGCAGAATCCTGCCTCTTTCCTGTTGAACCAGCTTTTCAATTGCATCCAAAACCCTGAAGCCCTTCGGGCTTTTTTCCCACCATAATTCCAGGTTATCAATAATCAGTACACTGCCTGCCTGAAACTGCACTCCGGGCTCATCACTACTCATATCGTTGGCAATCAATCGCTGAATATGTGATCTGAATACGGCAGGATCAAGGCTTCCTTTCCCTGGAGGCCTGAGATGGTAGACCTGTTGAGGGGTAAAGTGTTGCTGGGCAATGGTTAGTGCTGTAAACGAAGTCCCTGTTCCCGGTAACCCGTTAATACACATTACCGGTGCATTCCCTTTTCTGAATCTTTGTATAATGCTGCCCGCAAGTTCAAGTACGGTTTTATTCCCTGTGAAGTAATCCTGGAGGAAGAGGCTTTTTCTGCTGAATAATTGCAAGTAGTAGAAACTCAGGCTTTGCTTAACCTCTTCCTTGATCAAGAGGGGGGAGATCTCTGCGTGTACGCTTTGTCTTAATTCAAGACGAGTCTGTTTTGCTCTGGTTTTGCCCTGGCTGAGCAGAATAAACTTGCTGACCCCGTACCAGTAGCTGGTCAGGTGAACCAGTATTGCTTTACGCAGTCGGTCTGCGTTCCGTCTCAGCGGCAACCATAGTTTCCTGCCGGGAGACCTTCTTAAATGGCGCCCGGCCTTGCTGGTCAAATGTAGAATATGGTCGGGGCTCAAACTTTGGGTCAGCGCATTTAATCGCTCTTCACTCTTATAGTAGCTTTCTTCCTTTGTCTTTCTTATTCGGCCCAGTTGCGATGCGATATACTGTTGTTGTTCGTGCAATGCCTTTCTGAATTCCTCTTCGGTGATGAGGGACGACGACACATTTTCAGCCAGAAAATACAGCAATCGCAGCACCCGGCTCAATTCGGAGCGGTATTCACCCAGAATGCCACCCAGCCAGACGGTATGTGCTTCCAGAGGCTGAACCGCTTCATCAGTCATAAGCCTGTCGATCGTTTGCCTGAGCTGAATGCTTTGTGCGGTAAAAGGATCGAAAGGAGATCGCATCAATTCAGCGAGTCCGGCTTCATCTGGCAGGATAATCTCATTGGGAAAAACACCGGCAGCATTCTTCATCTTTTCAAGTCCTTCCCGAACAATCTCTGCAATGATGGCCTCAGCTTGTGCCTCTGCAAGCAGTTTGGCATCAAGCTCACTCAAGTCCTGCGCTGCATCCTGTACGCCTTTGTCGTTCAGGCTCTCCAGTGAGGCCGCAATATATCCGAACCGAAGTTCAAACTCACGATGGATGTATTCCTCTCTCTTGCTTCTTATATCTATCAGGATATCCCGCACACGTCTTGCGTATATCTTGAGGTTTATCTCAAACAAGCCTTTCTGCATCAGGATATCCTGGGCTTTGTTCCAAGATATAATCATATCCCCGTAATCCGGGAGGGTAGGAGCGGTGCGAGGGTTCTGTATGAATGCATTCGGGGAGGCCTGCCTGTACACTTCCGAGAAATACTTCACTTCACTTTTCAGAAACACACTTAATGCTTTCTCAAAGGTGGGGATGCTTTTCTGTGCAATCATCGACAGAGAGTCCACCGCTTCCTTCAGCTTAATTGCCTTTTCAATAAAAGCAGTGTTGACGACCCTATTCTCCTGGGTCATTAGCTGCATTGTCAATAATCCGTCTGCAATTTCCTGATGCCTGCTCTTTAATGCTGATACCAGGCCCACCCGATATTGATGGTATAGTTTGAGGAGTTGATATACCAGGAATTGCTGGCGCCTGGGGTAGCGTGATTCCAGTAGTTTCTTGAATTTGAGCGCATAGGAATAATGATTACGCTTACCCTTAAACAGCCTTTTCCTGAATGCGAATACGCTTACAGCCAGTTTTTTATGCTGCTTTCTCTCGATGCGCGAAGCGGGCAGTTGTATTTTTATCCGCCCCGGGACCCCGTCTGTAAAATGAACCGCCTGCCATTTCCAGTCATCTAAGGCTCTTTGCAGAAACTTAGTGTTGTCATCCAGGTCTCGTTTCCTGATCTGTTGAAGGGCTTTACGAAAACGAAAGCCAATGGATTTTTGTGAACGGAGCAGCTCTGCTCCTTCAATCTTATCCCCTTCTTTCATCCCGGCCATACCCTCAATCACACTTGTGGCTTGCCTGACCAGGGACTGGATGTCTTCCGATTCCTGATAGATGAGGGGTAAAAAAACCTGCCTGAGCATTTGGCCGCATTCTTGCCTGAGTTCGTCGAGTTTTTTCTCCACGTTTGCTTCGCCAATGCGCTGTTCTTCCTGGACTTCTGATAGGGAGAGCGCTTCCGTCAGGTTCTCTGCTGCAGCTGGAGCATCTTTTCTGTACTGACCGATTTTTAATTCTTTGAAGGTGCTCGAAGCCTTGACCATAATCACCGTCCCAATATCTTTGCACAAGGCATTGGTTTCTTCCAGAAAGCGGTCCTCATTTCCATCCGGAATATCGGGTAAGCCGAAAAGTACCAGGTCTGTGTCGGTCGATTCAGCACGGATTATTTCGTAGAAAGGCTTCTGTTCGATCTCATTGTTGATGATGCGGATCTCAGCTTCCATACGCATCGTGTCCAGAATCTCCCGGGCATCCTGACGCAAGCGTTCCTGCTGATGGTTGACCGGGTTGACAACCATCAATCTGATCTTAGTCCGGCGCCATTGGCTGGAAAGGATGAGTTGCCTGACCAGGGTGAGGCTCAGGTTTCCATTCTGACCACCACCGCGCCACCAGATATCCAGGCGCTTCTTTTTGCCAAATCCACTTCGGGGATCGAAGTCCATCAGAAGCAGATTGTAGTCGAGGACATTGAGCTGCTTAAGCAGATGGATGAATTTGGGTGGTTCTTTTTCCTTCCTGGGCCATTCCAGGATCACGGTGTTAGGCTCGATGCCCGCAAAGCCATAGGTTTGACAAATGGCAAGAATTCCTTCGTTCAGATTGCGACAGTGTTGTTTGCGCGCAAAAACCCCTTTGTGGATGCGCGTCATTTCTGTCTGAAGGCTTTGATGGTGCTTTGGAAAAAGCCGGTTGGATTCCGGTGTTTCTGTCAGGTCGAAATGAGACAGAAACCCGTGTTTGCCGGTGAGCCATACCCCGAATTCCAGTAAATGTTTATTGGTTTCATTTCCCCGAGAGAACAAAAGTGAATTCGGTCGCCAGTTTCTCTCCTCCATTCTGTGCTGATCCAGGCGATGCAGACTGCTACGGGCTACTGCGGTATAGACGCTTTGCCATACGTCACCGAAATCAAGCCGGTAGGCTTTACGCGTGAGATACAGGTACAGAAAGCCCATTACAAGAAAGGCGGCGAGCATAGCCAGGACATCGATTTTGAACATCACTCCAAAGCTGGCGGCAAACCCAATCAGTCCTATGAAAGGTTTGATGCGGAAACTCGGCCGAAAATCGCTGCTGGCCCAGCTTTCAAGGGCCAGAGAAAGATTGATAAACCCGTAGGCTGCGATATAGAACATAGAGACAATCCGCGCGATGATATTCAGGTCTCCGATCAGAATCCCCGCTTCGGCAATCAGATAAGTGAGCAGCAGGGCATTCCTGGGTTCATTGTTGATGCCTTGTGTCAGACTGAATAATCCGGGGGTGATGCGGTCGGCTGACATTGCCTGCAAAATCCTGGGTGCACCCAGTATCCCTCCCAGGGCAGAAGACAGGGTTGCTCCCCATATCCCGGCAATCACCAGCGGTGCTGACCAGGCAACTTTCATAAGAAAATTGGGATCATTGATCAGTAATTCACGGTCTACCGCTATGCCCAGGCCGATGCTCAATCCAATATAGACCAATAAACCAACCAGTATCGCCGCCAGTGTTCCTCCCGGAATGGACTTCTTGGGGTCTTTCAGGTCGCCCGACATAGCCACACCTGCTGTGAAACCGGTGACTGCCGGGAAGAATATGGCGAAAATGGCTTCAAGGGGCAGGTGGCCTGTCACTGGCAGCAGATTGACAGAGGCGCTTCCCCACTCCCCGGGACGAATCAATCCGATAAAAATGGATGCCAGGGAGAGCACAATGGCGGTCAGGATAAAAAACTGAGCTTTGATGGCCAGCGAAGTACTGATAAAAGCCAGGATGACCAGAATGAGAATGACCACACTGCCCACAATCCTTATGCTGTCTATCGAAGGGGCAAGTCCCGTAAACCGGGCGATCTCCTCAATACCCAGGAAATTTTCCGCAAAACCTACCAGATATAAGGCAATGCTCAGCGAAGTGCCAATGAAGAGAACAATGCCGATGGCTCCTCCGATCGGCAGGCCCAGACTGCGGGAGAGTATGTAATAAATCCCTCCTGATGCAATCTTTTTATCGGTAGCGATGGATGCAATACTTAATCCGGTTGTGATCGAAATCAGATGAGCAAGAAGAATAATGCCCAGGGCTGCGTACAATCCGGCTTCTCCAACCACCCAACCCAGGCGCATATACATAATTACTCCCAGTATGGTCAGGAGGGAGGGGGTAAAGACTCCGGCAAATGTTCCAAACTTCTTAGCCTGCATCGTTCTATTGTTTCATCCGGAATGATGAGTTTGCTTATTTCAGGCGGACGCACCCCTTAAAATCACCGGTTTCTGTCAGGGTCATTATTGTTTCTTCCAGATTAGGATAGGCATATTGACTTCCACAATGCCATAATTCTGTAATGGGATCATTATCCAGGATCATCTCGAACAACTCCTCCGGCGAGGGCGCTGCTTTCAGGTTTGCATATTCCTCATAAGTATAGGAAAGAAAGGCGGCATTTTCGTTGATGCCCCTTCGGTCAAGCAGATACCCGTTCCTCAGTTCAAATGGCATAGCATATTCCCCCTGATAGAAAACATCTCCGGGGGCCGGATACATCAGGATCTCCTTTTTGTCGGCACTCAAAATGATGGGCACGTTATGCCTGAAATCAGACTTGGTCTTGTACACAATCACGGGAGGGCCGGCAGCGGTGACCAGGGCGGGCTTATAGGTGTCTGCAGCCTCGGCACCGGGAGCAGCTTTTCTATTGCAGGAAATGAGACTGGTAAACAGGAACAGGCTGGCAATGATCATAGGGATGGCTTTCATAATTCGTGGATTTGGTCTGGCTAAGGTAATAACTCGGCCTCACCTGCGCAACGCAGGGTCAAGGTTTGCATTTCTCCCCAGCATACCCTTGTTAATGTTTGTTAACGGATTGCCTGCTCTGCTTCCCCTTTTTACATTTGTTGCTGTTAAAACGAAATAACCCCCAAAAACACGATGATATGAAAACAAAGATCAGCATTCTTGGCCTTCTTCTGATGGGTGTTGCAGTCCTTTCACTGCAAGCACAGCCTTCTGCAGACAATCCCAATGCCCCGGAGATTACTTTTAACAAGACCGTACACGACTATGGCACCATCTTCCAGAACGGGGATGGTACCTGTGAGTTTGAATTTACCAACACGGGAAAAGAACCCCTTGTGCTGTCTAATGTTCGTTCATCCTGTGGATGCACTGTACCGAAATGGACGCGTGAACCGATTCTGCCAGGACAGACGGGCACGATAAATGTAAAGTATGATACCCGGAGAATGGGGGCAATCAATAAGCACATTACAGTCCTTTCCAATGCAAAGACATCCTCTGTGGTACTGAGAATCAAAGGGACCGTCACTCAGGCTCCTGCAGAATCCGCTCCGGAAAATCCAAGCTCCCAGGGGGCGACACCCAAAGCGAATTAATGCAGGCATTTTGAATATATTTCGCAAATTTGTGGCCGGCAGTCTTTCTGCCGGCTTTTTTTATTAAAAATTATTTGATATGCCACAAATCTCGAAAAAAGGGCTGGCAATGCCGGCTTCACCCATCAGAAAACTGGTTCCATACGCTGAAGATGCGAAAAAGCGGGGAGTGAAAGTCTACCACCTGAACATCGGGCAGCCCGATATTCCCACACCGGAGATTGCGATGAACGCGGTGAGAAATTATAAGGAAAAGGTGGTGGAGTACAGCCATTCTGCAGGGATGATCTCCTTCCGGAATAAATTGGCTGCGTACTATGCAGGCGTTGGTATCCATATTACACCGGAGCAAATCATCGTGGGTGCCGGGGCTTCCGAGGCCATACTGTTTGCAATGCAATCCTGCCTTGACCCGGGTGATGAAGTGATTATCCCCGAACCCTTTTATGCCAACTATAACGGTTTTGCCATAAACTCAGGAGTGGTGGTGAAACCCATCCGCTCTGATATTCAGTCAGGCTTTGCCCTCCCTCCGATCGAGGAGTTTGAAAAAGCCATTACGGACAGAACCAAAGCGATCCTGATATGCAATCCGAACAATCCTACCGGCTACCTCTACTCCGAGTCGGAGTTGAAAGTGCTGGCAGATATTGTTAAGAAGTTTGATTTATACCTCTTCTCTGATGAAGTGTACAGGGAGTTTTGTTACGATGGACTAACCCATCATTCGGTGATGAACCTGCCCGGGCTGGAGCAGAACGTCATAATGATCGACTCTGTTTCCAAGCGCTACAGTGCCTGTGGATTTCGCATCGGCTTTATGGTAACCCGGAATCAGCAGGTTTTAGATACCGCTCTGAAGTTTGCCCAGGCCCGCCTGAGCCCGCCCTCTTTTGGTCAGGTCGCTTCAGAGGCCGCCATTGATGTGCCTCCTTCCTATTTTGCAGAAGTGCTGGAAGAATACCGCGCCCGCCGCGAAGTGGTCGTTAATGCAATCAACCAGATGCCGGGTGCTTTTTGTCCGAATCCCCGGGGTGCTTTTTATGTAGTAGCAAAGCTTCCTATCGATGATGCAGACCGTTTCTGTCAGTGGTTACTCGAGGATTTTGAATATGAGATGCAAACCGTGATGATGGCTCCGGCTACCGGTTTTTATGCTACTCCGGGTTCGGGTAAGGATGAAGTGAGGATCAGTTATGTGCTTAAAGCAGATGACCTTTCCAGTGCAATGAACACTCTGGCGGAAGCATTGAAGGTCTATCCCGGAAAGACCGTTTAATCCTTTGATTCTTTCTGTTTGGCCTGAGAGAAGTATTCTTCCGCTTCCTGCGATTGGCCCATCATCATCAGGGTATTGCCGATGTTAGTCAGTATCCGGCTGTTTTCCGGCTCAATGACCGAAGCTTTACGGAGTGCCTCAAGGCTTTGTTCCAGCCTGCCTGTCATTCCGTAAACAATGCCGAGGTTTTCAAGTGCAGAGGCATAATCCGGCTTGCCCTCCAGGGCAAGAAGAAGGTAATGCTCTGCCCGGTCCAGTCGCCCGAAATATCTCCCCCAGAACTCGCCCAATTTGCCCAGTAAAAGATGGTCTTTGGGATTTTCGGCCAGGGCTTCTTCCAAAACCAGCCTGGCCTTGTCTCCTTCACCCATCTCAATGTATGCATCCGCCAGGCGGGCCGCGTATAATCCCTCTGCCGGCATCAGCACCCTGACTTGCTTCAGATAGGTGATGGCTGCAGGATAGTCTTTTTCCTGAAAAGCCATCAGAGCCACCAGGCCAAGGTTCTCCTTGGCACTTTCCGAATCCGGCTTGATCTGCAAACAGTTCTGATAGCAAAGCCAGGCACGCTCATAGTCCTTATCGTAATAGGTGGCTTTTCCCAGTTGTTCCCATCCTGCCAGGTAGCCCGGATGAAGCGACACTCCCTTTTCGAGCCAGGGAATGGCTTGGGCAAGCAAAGAGGCGCGAAGCACCGGGTCCTGGGTCTTTTCGTATTTCTCCAGGCTCTTCCCTCCTGCCGATACATTGCATTTAATGCTGTTATGACTCACCCTGACATCGGTGGTAAAAAGGGTGTAATCATCCTGCCACACTGGATTGCGACTGATGGTTTTGATGCTGTATGCCAATAACATCAATCCACCAATGTATAAAGGCAGCCTGGCCGCAATCCGCGTTTCTCGCCAACGTCTCAGCAAAAAGGCCAGCCCCAGGGCGTAGCCAAGCAGTGGAATGAACATAAAACGCTCATTCATAAAGGTGCCAATATTGAAGGCCACATTGCTCATTATGGAAAAGGTGATGAAGAAATACAATATGCTGAATGAAAGGAGATGCTTTTTCTTTATCCCTGCCAAAGCATAGCCCGCCAGGGCAAGCGTCGCAAGTACACTGAGCAAGACAGCCGGATGAGCGAAATCCTTCAGGGAGAAAAAATGCGGATAGTAATCGTGGGTCAGTGGGTGGGGGAATATCAGCAGGGAGTAATACTTACCCCAGGTGAGCAAATTGGTGGCGAGTTTTTCAGCCACTGTGGCATTCAGGTAGGGGTCATTCAGGAGCTCAGTGGCCTTTTCTCCTCCCAGAAAGAAACCCAGGGCATTGTATCTAAGGGCAAGAAATCCAGCACTGGTGATCAGTAGAGGCAGGATGCTCATTGTTATCTGTTTTTTGCTTACCCCTTTTCTGAAGAAATAGAAGGACAGAGGAATGACCACTATAAAAGGAAGGCTGTTTTCCTTTGACATCAGCGCCAGGAAGAAGAATAATCCGCTCCATACCAGGTGTATGGTTTGATTGCGGTGGATGTACCTGAGGCTGCTGTGCCAGGCCAGGATTACAAAAAGCATAGTGAGTATTTCATCTCTGCCTTTTACATTTGCCACGGCTTCTGTATGCAGCGGATGCGCTATAAAGAAAAGGCTGGCCACAAAGGCAATGCTGAACCACCAGGGTCCATCGGATGGATCGAGGAGCTTTCGTAAGAAATGAAAAAGGAACAGAGCCAGGGCCACATACAGTAAAACATTGAACAGATGACCGGGGAATGGGTTCGGGCCAAATATCTCATATTCCACTGCAAACATTATCTGGGATAAGGGCCTGTATCTTCCACCCGCAACCAGGTTCTTCTGTTTTCCGAAGAAGCCGGTAAAGGCATCGTTGGTCAGGATATCCGGAATGCCCTCCAGGCCTTTTTTTGTGAATTCATTTCCGGTGATCAGCAGGGTATCGTCCAGGGCATAGTCCAGCTTCAGGGTGTTGGCATACAATCCGAAGGCAAGAATACCCAGTATTAGAAAAGGTTTCAGGCTTTCTGACAGCTTTGTTTGTAACTGACCGGTTTTCATCTTATTCAAAGTCAGGGTACAGTAAATACTTCTTTCTGATTAGCTTGTACTTATTCAGCCCTTCTTGCCAGCTTTCCCGGATCTGGCTTTCAGAGAGACCTGAAATGATTTGTTTGCGCAGCATATCGCTTCCGGCAAGTTTATCGAAAAAGGGGAGAAAAAAGGAGGGCTCACCACCCAGGTCGCGATAGGTTTCAATCAACCAGTACAGATAAAGCTGTCGATAGTTGCGAATAAACCGGCCTCCAAATTCTTCCAGATGGTATCCTTTGCACTCTTTTCCCAGCTGTGGCGGCCTGGGTGCTTCCTGTCTTGATTCAGGCGTGAAGCGGAAGGGGGCCCCGTGCAAATCAGGATGTCCGAATGCCTGAAAAGGAAAGTCGGTACCCCTGGCCACGCTCACGTTGCTCCCCTCGAAAAAGGCAAGGGAAGGGTATAGATATACTGCTGCCATATTAGGAAGGTTAGGGGAGGGGGGGATGGGCAGCTGGTATAGATCGGTATGGGTGTACCCGGCCACCGGGATGACCTGCAGCTGGCATTTTTTGCCGTTTTGCAGCCAGCCCTCCCCGTTCACCATCCGGGCATATTCTCCTATCGTCATTCCGTGTACCACCGGAACGGGATGCAGCCCGACAAAAGAACTAAAGCCATCCTCGAGTATGGGCCCGTCTACATAATGCCCGTGTGGATTGGGCCGGTCCAGTACGATGAAGGGAATTCCGGCCTCAGCACAGGCTTCCATCATATAGCTCATCGTCGAAATGTATGTATAGAACCTTACACCCACATCCTGAATGTCAAAGAGGACAATATCCACATCCTGGAGATCTTCCGGTTCGGGCTTTTTCTTTTTCCCGTAAAGGGATAGGACAGGTATGCCTGTTTTTGGATCAATTCCGTCGCCAATATGGGCACCGGCTGCTTCCTTCCCCCTGAATCCGTGCTCAGGTGCAAAAACCTTGCGGACATCGAAACCGGCCCCGGCCAGGCTGTCTACGATGTGCTTCTCCCCGATGTAAGCAGTATGATTCGTGGTGATGGCAATGCGTTTTTGCTGCAGCATCGGGAAATACTTTTGGGTTCTTTCCGCTCCACACCGGATTTGCGCAGCCTGGGTTTGCCTGTAAGGGAAAACAAACTGGGCCTGAGCGTTTAATATGGAAATAAAAGCAAAAAGGACAAGAGTCGGAATGGGCTTAATCATAGGCAAAGGGGAATGGACTGTTTCATACCTTTGCAAAATAAGAAAGCTTTTGTGAATTTTCCATATTTCATTGCCTCCCGACTGAGTAGCCGCGCTCTTTCAGCCTATGCCCGGCCCTTAATCCGGATTGCCATCACCGGGGTCGCTTTGAGTATTGCCGTGATGATCATCTCTGTGGCTGTTGTACGCGGTTTTCAACAGGAGATACAGTCGAAGGTATTCGGGTTCTCCGGCCACATCAGGCTTTCACACTTTGACCTGAACGATTCGTTTGAATCCAGTCCACTGGCAATGCACCAGGCCTTTTATCCTGATTATGCCTGGCTTAAGGGCGTGTCTCATATCCAGCCCTATGCCACCAAAGCGGGTATTCTTAAAACAGACGAATACATTGAGGGAGTGGTACTCAAAGGGGTATATCTGGATTATGACTGGAGCCGTTTCAGCGGAAAACTGATTCGCGGAGATTTTCCGGTATGGAATGAGAAGAGGGGCGATGAAGTACTGATCTCCGAGCGCCTGGCATTGCGGCTCGCCCTGGATACAGGCCAAAGCCTCAGGATGTATTTTCTCGCTGGCTCTGAGGGAAGAATGCGTGGCCGGCGTTTTGAGATATGTGGTATCTATCGCAGCGGGATGGAAGAATTCGATCGCACATACATCCTGGGTGATATCAGGCATATACAACGCCTGAACCTTTGGGATACCACACAGGTAGGTGGCTTCGAAGTATTTGTGGAGAATACAAAGAATATTCAGGGACTGGCTTCCACTCTATATGAGAATACCGCATCGGGAATCGATGTAATCACTGCCTCAGAAATCTATCCACAGATATTCGACTGGCTGGCTTTGCAGGATATGAACGTGATTGTCATCTTAATCCTGATGATATTTGTTTCTGTGATCACAATGATTTCTGCCTTGCTGATCATTATGCTGGAGAGAATGAACCTGATCGGTGTACTGAAAGCTTTGGGTGCTAGCAATGCCATTGTGCGTCATATTTTTTTACAACAGGCTGTCAGGATTACGCTGACAGGCCTGCTTATCGGCAATGCAATCGGATTGCTTTTGCTTTTTCTGCAGAAAAGCTTTGGATGGATCCGGCTCTCAGAAGAGTCATATTACCTGTCGCGGGTACCGGTAAGTTTTGAATTATGGCCGATTCTCCTGCTCAATGCGGGGGCTTTGGCAATGTGCATTGCCGCAATGCTTCTTCCCACATTAATCGTGGCAAAGATCAGTGCCGTAAAAGTTATTTCGATGCGCTGAGAATTAAACCTTCTTATGGAGGCCGCATTCTTTCGTCTCCGGATTTTCCCACCACCATCTTCCGGCTCTTTCATCTTCATTCTCGTTGATGGCCCGAGTGCAAGGCTGGCAACCGATGCTGGCAAATCCTTTTTGATGTAGTGGGTTCACGGGAATGTGTTTTGCATTGATATAATCCCAAACTTGTTCCCGGCTCCAGTTAATCAAAGGACTTACTTTAATGATTTGATTGGCTTCATCCCATTCCACCACCTCTACCTCATCACGGGTTGGTGACTGCTCTCGCCGCAGGCCTGTTATCCAGGCATCAAGGCCTTGCAGTGCCCTTTTCAGGGGAAGAATTTTTCTGATGTGACAGCATTCCTTTCTGTTCTCAATGCTTTCATAAAAGAGATTGATGCCCTTGTCTGCGACCATTCTTTCCACTTCTGCTGCCGGAGGGAAAAAGACTTCAATCCTGGTTTTGTAGCGCTGGTTGGTCAGGTGCATCAGGTCGTAAGTCTCCGGGAACAGCCTGCCGGTGTCCAGGGTGAAAATCCTTGCTGAAGGATGAATATGAGAGATCATCTCCGTCAATATTTGATCCTCTGGCCCTAAGCTGCTTGAAAGCGCAGTTCTGCCTTGAAAATCAAGGAGGAAGTACCGGAGAACGTCTTCAGGAGCACTACCCGCAAGTAGCGCATTTATTTCGGCTGCCTTTTCTTTTTGCATCGGTGCTTGTCAAATTGATCAGCTTGCAAAAATACTGGTTTTTGATCAGCCCCTGCTGATATCCTGCCGGGTCCCGGTAAAATCGGCGGGATTTGGGCAATGCCAAATGTGTACCTTTGACCTTTAGTCTGAAAAGCTTTATGAGAGTACATTTCATAGCCATTGGCGGGGCCGTGATGCATAACCTGGCCATTGCATTGCATTTAAGAGGAGACGTGGTGAGTGGTTCTGATGACAGGATTTCAGATCCTTCACGTTCGCGGCTGGCCAGATATAAGCTTTTGCCTCCCCGGGAGGGGTGGTTTCCGGAGAAGATCAGCCCTGAACTCGATGCAGTGATTCTGGGAATGCACGCCAGGGAAGACAATCCTGAATTGCTCAGGGCGATGCATCTTTCTGTGCCGCTCTACTCCTTTCCGGCATTTTTGTATTCGCAGTATAAAAATAAGCAGCGCGCAGTGATTGCCGGTAGTCACGGAAAAACCACCATCACTGCAATGGTGCTTCACGCCTTGCATACAGCCGGACTACAACCCGATTATATGGTGGGAGCCAGCCTGGAGGGCTTTGAGGTGATGGTTAAGGTTAGCGAAGAAGCGCATATTGCCGTGCTCGAAGGAGATGAGTATCTCAGCTCTCCCCTGGATCCCCGTCCGAAGTTTCTGCATTATGCACCCCATATCGCCTTGATTTCCGGGATAGCCTGGGACCATATTAATGTCTTTCCCACAGAGCAGGAATACCTGGAGCAGTTTGTCAGCCTGATGGAACACATTGAGCCAGGTGGGAGTGTGGTGTATTGTGAAGAGGATGAGACCCTCAGAGAGCTGGTGGCCCAAGGCCCTGAGCACATACACTACATTCCATACCGGACTCCGGTGTACACGATTGAAAAAGGGAAAACGACGCTTTTTGCCGATGCAGACCCTGGTAATCAAGAAGGATCGACGATGCCATCATCCATCTACCGGCATTTTCCGCTTCAGATCTTCGGAAAACATAACCTCCAAAACCTCGCTGGAGCTATGCAGGTTTGTCAACTCCTTGGACTTGCCCCACTGGATTTTCTCAATTCAATGACCACCTTCAAAGGTGCTGCACGCCGGCTCGAGAAAGTGGCCAGCAAAGATGAGAGCGTGGTGTACAGAGATTTTGCCCACGCCCCGTCGAAGCTCAAAGCTACAGTTGCCGCTGCCAGGGAACAATACCCGGATCACAGCATTCAGGCCTGTATTGAATTGCACACATTCAGCAGCCTCTCAGCCCAATTCCTCCCTCAATATTTCCAGGCCCTGGACGCTGCGGATGAGGCATTGGTCTTTTATCATCCTGAGACACTCAGGCAAAAAAAGATGGCTCCCATCAGTCCGGAGGAGGTCCGCACCGCTTTCGGAAGAACAGATATACATATTGCTCAGACGAATACGGAGGTTCAGGATTGGCTGAAGACACGAAATGCACAAAAGTCGTGTCTGCTGTTAATGAGTTCAGGCAGTTTTCACGAACTGGATATCCTCAGCCTGCTCAAAGAAAAGGATTATGAACTGCTTTAAACATAATATCTGTATGCCTGTCTCTTTTCCTGCGATGAGTATCCGTTTGGGAATGGTGCAACTTCTTTTTTTGCTGGCCTTGTCTCCGGCAATGATGAATGCTCAAAACCGATTGCCCGTGATTCGATTCGATCGGGAAGTGATCAGTATGGATACGATCAATGAAGTGGACGGATATGCTTCAGTCGTATTTAAGGTGTATAATGATGGAAATGCTGTCCTCCGTCTTCTGGAGGTGAAGGCATCTTGCGGTTGCACCTCGGAAGAATATACCCGGGATCCGATCCCTCCCCAGGACAGCGGTTTTATCAGGATCACCTACGACCCGGTTCAGCGCCCAGGGAAATTCAATAAGTATGTTTCCGTAAAATGCAATGACCCCGAGAATATTGAGCGTTTTCTCCAGATACAGGGCTTTGTCAGGCCGCGCCCTCTCCGGCCTGAGGAGCGATTTCCGCACGCCCTGGGTTCCCTCTTGTTTGAAGAGGGGCATCGAACCTTCGGAACCTTAAAGCTGGGAGAGAAAGCAAGCGATACTTTCTTGTTGTTTAATGCGGCCGATCAGGCAATAAAGCTGCAAAAAGGACCACCGGAAACCAGGCAGAAACATCTTAAGGTCCAGTTGATCCCTACCGCTATCGGCCCTGCTCAGGAAGGAATGCTGATAGTGGATTATGATACCAGAAAGCGAAATGATTTCGGAGTCCTCTTTGACACGGTTTATTTTATGACAAACGATCCTGCCGGCGGACTAAAATCATTAAGTGTCAGCGTGAATATCAAAGAAGATTTTTCTTCCGGGAGCAGAAACAAAAGAAATACTGCACCCCGCCTGTTGCTGAATAATGATGCCTTTCGTTTCGGGAGCGTCAAAAGAGGAGAAACCCTCACGACATCATTCGTATTGAAAAATGATGGGCAGACTGAGCTCATCATCCGAAAAGTGACTTCATCCTGCACCTGCCTTAAATGGGATCAGTTTCCGGATCGCATTCCACCGGGTGAGAGCAGGGAAGTGAATTTGGCAATGCAAACGAATGATCTGTCTGGTGCTCAACACAAAATAATTACCCTTATCACCAATGATCCTGAAAATGACCAGGTGTTTTTACGTTTCATTGGCAATGTGAACTGATTTGACCGGGACTGAATACAGATTGCATTCAGTTCGCTTCATAATGTACCTTTGCGTTTTCTTAAATACTGGTCCAAAATGAAAAGAATTACTTTGTTCGTGACGGTATTGTGCCTCACATCTATAATCTCCGGTGCTTTCGCACAGTTACCGGAAGCCGTGAAAGCAGATTTTCCGCATCGTAAGGGGAATCTATATATGTCGAAGAACTTCCTGAACTTCAATTACCTGAAGGATTCAGAAGAAAGAACGGATTCTTTCGCTGTGTTTAATGCCTGGAGTCAGCCAATGGAGGTGATGGGTGAGAAGCCCCCGAAGTATATGGAAATCGTGGTAAAACCGCCGGTAATCCCACCGCAATCCATCGGAATGGTTTATGTCACTTACAGCGGCATAAAGCGCGGAGAATATGGATTTGTGCGCTATAATGCCGCCCTGAGGACCAATGATGCTGATTTGATGCTGAAAACTTTTCCTGTGAATGCATATATCGAAGAAGATTTCAGTAAGCTTAGTGATGATGAAAAGGCAAACCCACCTGCACTGGTAATCCCTCAGGAGAATTTTAATTTTGGCACAGCCAGGGAAGGCGATAAAGTGGTGCATAAGTTTCTGCTGAAAAACGAGGGCAAGCGCGACCTGATCATCCGTTCCACTCAGGCCAGTTGTGGATGTACCGCCAGTCATCCTGAAAAAACCACACTTGCACCGGGGGAGGAAACCTTTGTCGGGATAGAATTTGATACCCGCGGGCGCAAAGGACGGCAGCATAAAACCGTTACCGTCTTCACCAATGATCCCCGCCGCAGTTCTGCCGTGCTTCATTTTGAAGGGAAGATCATTTAGCCTTACATTCTTTCTGCCAGCGCATAGCTGTTCGCTGCTGTAAATAGTCAACTTTTTTCGTTTCAGGTATCCGGGTTTCAGCCCGGATTTTTGTGTATCCAAACAATAGTTGTATTTTTAATTGGGACTATTCCTTTATTACCCTCAAGCGATTTAACTATGCGAAAGCTTGGATTACTTGTATTATGCTGGCTATTCAGCCTCCCTCTTCAAAGCAATATACCGGATACCATCAGCAGCCTGAAACAGGAGATGCGTACAGCACAAAATGATTCACTCAAGGCAGATGCTTTGCTGGGTATCGTGTCTGTATATAATCAGATGGGTTATTTTGATTCTTCTGCCTTTTATCTTGCTCAGGCACAAGCATTGATCAAGCGTAACAGATTGTCCTTCTTTATTCCTGATATTCTGGCGGAGGAAGCTTCGCTGTTAAAGGAGAGTAATCAACTCGACTCAGCCGAGGCGATATTGAAGCAACTTCTGGCGCTGGGTGAGAATGAGCGCAAAGCAAATGTCACAGCCCGTGCGATAAATATTCTTGGACAGGTTCACCACCTCAAAGGTGATTATGGCCAGGCCTTACAGAAATTCAAAGAATCAAGGGAGCTGTATGTTGCCCTGGGAGATTCCCTGAAAATTGCAGGCTTGGAACAGAATATTGCGGTAGTGTTGGGTGGGATGGGTTTGGTTGACCGTGCTGTGGAATACTACTTCAGCAGTCTGAGAATCATCGAGAAGTACGGGAGCAAACAAAACCAGGCTTTAATTCTGAATAATATCGGTCGCTCAATGGATGAGCTTGGCGAAGATGCTTCCGCTATTCGTTATCTTACACAATCTATTGAGATCAGCAAAGAGCTGGGCGATCGTTCAACACTTTCAATGGCTTACCTTAACCTGGCCATCCTATACACAAAGCTCAAGAAATATCAAGCTTCCCTCTCTCATCTCCAGCTCGCTGAAGACAATCTACCGATCCCTCCTCCGGTAAGTCGCCTTGCCCGGATCTATTATAATCGGGGTCATACTTATGCCCTGATGAATGATATGGAGAATGCAGAAGTGTTCTATACCGCCTGCCTTGATATATCACGGGAATCCGGTTTGCTTTTGGGCGTCGGGAATGCCTTAATTGGTCTCTCAGAGATATCAGTCAGAAATAGTCGGCACCCACTCGCCCTTCAGCAGATATCTGAAGCGATAAAGATTGCAGATACGATTGGAGATATGAATCTTAAGGTCGCTGCTACAAGAGTTCAATACATTGTTTATCGGGAAATGGGAAGGTTTCAGCAGGCCCTGGAAGCGGCAGAAAGCCATTATACCTTAAAGGACAGTGTGCTTGATCTTCAGAAATCAGAAGCCATCTCGAGAATACAAACAGCCTATGAAACGGAGAAAAGAGAGCAGGAGAATCTCTTACTCCTCGCTGAGAAAATGCACAATGAGGCCCTGCTTGATGCGCAGTCTCTGACCATAAGGAAGCAGTACTGGGCAGTGGGAATTACATCTCTTGCCGTGATTTTGTTGGGTATAGCCCTCTCTCTCTTTTTTATTCAGAAAAAGCGACTGAAGAAAGCTCTGGGTATCTTATCTGTTCAGAATGAAGAGCTTTCAAGGAACAGAGCGGAACTACAGGAACTCAATGCCACCAAAGACCGCTTCTTTTCTATTATAGCGCACGATCTGAAGAGCCCGTTTACGGCCCTGCTTGGCTTTACGGCAATAATGGAAGAAGAGGCTGAATCAATGGATCCGGAACGGAGAAAGCACATCGTCAAAGATTTCCGGCTGGCTTTGCAGGCAACCTATGATTTACTTGAAAACCTCCTGGCCTGGGCGGAGAATCAAAAAGGTACGCTTAAGCTTGAGCCTGAAAGCATACAATTGGATCAGCTGGTGCAGGATGCTTGCCACCTTCAGGTGATCAGGGCCAGGACAAAAGGAATCGAGATCAGAAAAGAGATTCCGGCAGAATGTGCAGTCTGGGCAGATATCAAAACGACTTCAACCATATTGCGGAATCTCCTGAGTAATGCCATCAAATTCTCTTCATCCGGGACAGAGATCCATATACGTTGTGAAACCGAAGATGATCAGGCATTCATTTCTATTATTGACCAGGGCATTGGCATTGATCCATCTGTAATGAATAACCTATTCAGATTGGATAAACGGAGCAGCAGACCCGGAACCAAGAATGAGCCGGGTACAGGACTGGGTTTAATAATGTGCAAGGAGTTTGTGGAAATGCAAGGGGGAAGCATCACCATTTCTAAGAATGAAGAGCAGGGTGGAA
The DNA here is from genome assembly GCA_964590645.1 of uncultured Lentimicrobiaceae bacterium. Lineage (GTDB taxonomy): Bacteria > Bacteroidota > Bacteroidia > Bacteroidales > JAGNHN01 > JAGNHN01. Next base: position 67,462 of record CAZPYJ010000001.1, on the reverse strand, counting down.
CCCTCGTCACTTTTACATTACCATTATCCAGGCCCACCCGGGATGATTAAAGGTGGTGAAATTACGCACATCCCTCCAACTTGACTGCAAGTGAATGACAATGAAAAGGGGCTGCCCGCAAAGGCAGCCCCAGGTTTTTAAATTCCTGATGTTCTCAGGTTTATTCCGTAATGATCATAGGTTTGGTAATCACCATTTCCTGCTTGCCGCTCAATTCCAGTCTGTACTGATAAATGCCCGGACTCAGGTTTGTTGCGTTGAACTGAATGTTGTACTGTCCTCTGCTCTGATATCCGTTCACCAGGGCAGCCACTTCTTCACCCAGAATGTTGTACACCTTCAGACTTGCATTTCCGTCTTCGGGCAGGGTATATGAAATGGTGGTGCTTCCCTTGAAAGGATTCGGATAATTTCTCAGGCTGAGTTCGTTGCTGACCATTCCTGCCGCAATTTTCGGCATAGAGAGTTCAGTGTAGGCCAGTACTTCAGCGAAGGCTCCGGCCATTTCACTTTCATCACCCAGACTGAAGCTTGCTTCACCACGGAAAGAAGCATCCACCGCAACGAGAATGCGGATCATCTCTTCACCGGCATTCAAGCTGACGGCATTGGTATTATACCAGGAGATGCGGAGGCCATCGTTGATATTCCAGCTCAATGCATCACCAAAGGCAGTCTTCACGTCTTTGACGCTGATACCCGCAGGGATATCCATTACAAGACTTAAGGCTCCCATTTGTACAGCCTGTTCTACAGATACCGGCAGCCATACTTCTTTTCCGGCAGCAAAAGGAATGGCTGCTTTTTCAGTAAGGCTAAGGGTAGTGGAAGCTTTCGCGGCAGGAATGTGACTTCCATTTACATCGCCGTAGCAAAGTCCGAGGAAATCTACGCTTACAAAGTTGTCTTCATTTAAGGTAACCAGACTTTCTTCAAAGATCCAGTCTCCGGAGACAAAGCTGGTGATCAGCTGAGCGAAACGTTGGGCAACATTGAAGGCGTCTGTAGTATTGACATATCCTGTAGCATCTACATCGGCAGCAGCAAGACGCAGCCCTTCAAGGGTGTCGAGCAAAATGAAATGCTGCATAATGACCAGAGCATCGGTGGAGTTTACGCCACCCCAGGGCTTGTTTGTAGCCGCTGTGATGGTGTATGTTCCGTTGGGTACCGGTGGGAAGGTATAGGCTCCGTTGGCATCTGTAGTGGCAGAAGCGACAAGAGTCTTGGAATCATCATTCAGATATACATCTACATTGCTCAAGGGGCTTTGTGCTGCATTGTCGTAGGTAACCACACCACTGATGGTATTGGCATATACTGTAAGCAGCACATCATCACTATCATAGCATCCTTTGCTGTCTGTTACTCCAAGCGTGTAGGTAGTTGTGGCAGCGGGACCGACATTCACTGTGGCCGTTGTGGCGCCGCCGGGAGTCCACATATAAGTATAGCCGGGTGTGCCTCCCGTAGCGCTGCCGTTCAGATCGACGGTAGTACCGAGCAGAATGGAAACATCAGCACCGGCATCAGCAACAGGCAGGGGATTCACGATCACATCTGCACTGCCAATCATATCAGAGGTACATCCACTTTGCGGGTTCAGGGCAATCACAGTGTAATTGCCTCCATCGGTTTGAGCACCAAAGCTGATGGCACTGCCTGTGCCATTTATTGTCTGGCCGGTATAGACTCCATCGAGGTAGAGTTGGTAAACGCGGCCATTTTGCGAGCCATTCAGCCCGATCACAACACCATTTCCTCCATCGCAATATTCGCCACCACCGGTGACAGTGTAGACGAGAGGAGTAGGTTGTACGTGGACTACACCGTTCTCCCAGACAGAAGCGATGATCTCGCTGGCCAGATTGTTATATTGGCAGTTGTCAATCACGCTGAGATCCCAAACGAGGTTACTTGTTCCGCCACCCGGGGAGGTGAAGCGCAAGACTACCAGGGTGTCATCTCCAATATCCACAGGGTTGGTGGAGAACCAGCTCAGATAAACCTTTCCAAAGGTGCTGTTGTCGTAGAAAGTTCCGACTCCGTCGATGGCAGGATGCTTGCTGTCCACCCCTGCGTAGTTCAGTACAACGGTATTGAACCCGAGGGTGAGCGATACGCCTGCAACACCGTACATATGGCTTACGGTGATGGGAATAAGGATTTCATCCGCACAGCGGGTATGCTGTCCGATGGTTGTGGTGATGATAGGACGTACATTCAGCATTGCCTCATCGCTGGTAACATAAGGAGGACAGGGGCCGCCAACTATGCAGCGGAACTGGAAGTCATCCATATACACCGTAGCGCCAAAGATATTCAGGCTTGCGGTTTGTGATCCCTGGTAAATAGCGCCGTCAGTCAGATAACTCCAACTTGCACCTCCGTCGTCACTGACTTCCCATTGGTAGTCAGTAGCATTGGTAGCGGTAACGCTGAAGCTGGCATTCTGTCCTTCTGTGATATCTACATCTACCGGCTGCATTGTGATAGCAGGGGAGGGGATGGCGGTAACTGTGCCTGCAAAGAAGCTGGCAGGAATTACATTGGCTGCCACATCGCTGAACTCACAATTGCCAGGTGTGGCCAGATCCCAGTTCATTGCAGTGGTGCCCCCATTCGGGGAAGTGAACACCAGCTCAACCAGGGTGTCATAAAGAATGTTTAAGGGGCTGACTGAGTGCCAGGAGAAATAAACCGAATTGGCACTGGGATTCACAACCGTCAGGAAGCCATTCAACAGGGAGGGATGCAGGTTCTGATACGAATCATAAATCAGGACATTGGCATCATAATTCAGTGTCAGAGAAATCGCTCCAACGCCGAGTGTCTTCACCACGATGATCGGAACAATCACCTCATCAGCGCAGGAAGTAATTTGCGGAATGGTGGCGGTAATCGGAGGAACAACAATGGTAAGGCTTGCAGTTGTCGAGACAACAGAAGGTCCACAGGGACTGCCCAGCTCAACACGGAACATTAAGCCATTCATATTCTGGTTGGTTACCGGAATATTCAACATTGCTGTGGCCGCTCCGGTATAAATGGGGCCATCTACTACATTGGTCCAGCTGGTGCCATTGTCTGAAGATACCTGCCATTGATAATAGGAGGCTCCGGTTGCGGCGATCATAAAGCTGGCTGGAGAACCAAGATCAACGGCAACATCAGCTGGCTGTGCCCCGATGATGGCAGCAGGATTCACAATGACTTCCACTTCGTCTGCCGCTTCGCAACCATTGGCGTCTGTTACGGTCACCGAGTAGAGGGTACTGTCAGTAGGACATACAGTAATATCCTGGGTAGTGTCGCCTGTGCTCCACAGATAATCAACGCCACCGCTGGCAGTCAGGGTTGCACAGTCACCAAGGCAAATGTACGCATCTGGACCTGCGCTGGCCACTGGCAGCGGGTTAACGGTAACCGTCACCTCATCCGTGTTTTCACATCCATTGGCGTCAGTAACAGTGACAGTGTATGTGGTAGTAGAGGTCGGGCAAACATTGATGCTGGCGGTAGTCTGTCCATCTGACCATAGGTAGCTTACACCACCTGTAGCAGTCAGGGTAGCGCAATCGCCATCACAAATGCTGACGTCGTTGCCTGCGTCGGCCATCGGCAGCGGATTTACATTCACAGTTACATCTGCGGATGCTTGGCAGCCGTTCATATCCGTAACCACAACGGTATAGCTTGTGGTGGTAACAGGGCAAACATTGATGGAAGCAGTGGTTTCCTGTGTGTTCCACATATAGTAATCTCCACCTGTGGCGGTAAGGTCGGTGCATTCGCCTTCGCAAATAGTCACATCCATACCTGCATCGGCTACGGGAAGGGCAAACACTTCAACCATTGCACTGTCCTGTCCGGCACAACCGACAGAATCGACATAATAGTAATACAGGGTATGAACGCCCACGCCTGCAGCGGCAGGGTCGAACATATTGTTGCTGACACCAGGTCCGCTGTACACGCCACCTACAGGGGTTGCGGAAGTAAGGGCAAAGGAAGCCTCATCCAGGCAGTAGCCACCCAGGTCGGGGAAGTCAGCGCTAATAGCCGGAATAACCGTCACAGTGACGGAAGCTGTGGCTGTGCAATTGTTTGTGTCGCTAACGGTCACTACATAAGTTTGGGTAGAGGTGGGGCAGACATTGATCATTACCGTGGTGGCTCCGTTACCCCACTCATAGCTTGCTCCGCCACTGGCCTGCAGATCGGTGCACTGACCGAAACAGATGCTGACGTCGTTGCCGGCATCGGCTACAGGTGCAGGATTCACATTCACAGTTACATCTGCGGATGCTTGGCAGCCATTCATATCCGTAACCACAACGGTATAGCTTGTGGTGGTAACAGGGCAAACATTGA
>CAZPYJ010000001.1:0-62988 GCA_964590645.1 uncultured Lentimicrobiaceae bacterium | reverse complement strand
TCGCAAATAGTCACATCCATACCTGCATCGGCTACGGGAAGGGCAAACACTTCAATGGTAGCACTGTCCATTGCACCGCACATTGTGTTGGGATCAAGGTAAGAGTAATGAATGGTGTGAATGCCAAGGCCGGCCATTGCCGGGTCAAACATATTGTTGGAAACACCGGCTCCGCTGTAATCACCTCCAGCCGGTGAAGCGGCTGTCAGTGCAAAAGGAGCAGCATCAACACAAACTCCGGCCATATTGGGGAAGCTGAGGTTAGGCAGACCGAAGACAGTGACATCCAGGGATGCGGAATCGGTACATCCATTCCCATCTGTATAGGTGTAGGTAATGGTGTGTACCCCGGCACCGGCCACTTGAGGGTGGAACTCAAGTCCGGAGATACCGGGGCCGCTATAAACGCCACCGGCAGGATCACCGTACCCAAACATATCAAGATCATAGAAGGGATCTGTTACACAGAAATCCGGCCAATCGGAAATGGTTGAGCCAGGCAGCGGATTCACTGTTACGATGAAGGTATGTTCCAGCACGCAATCGTTTGCATCCATTACAGAAACGGTGTACATAATGGTGGTATCCGTTGGAGGACAAACGGTAATGAAGGAATCACTTGCTCCTGTGCTCCAGTTGAAGGTAGAGGCTCCGCTTACGCTGAGGGTAGCACATTCTCCCACACAAAGGGTATCGTCGCTGGAGAAGTGTACATTCGGAATATTTACTGTAATGGTGACCTCGTCTGTGGCAGTCTGGCCAACCTGGTCGGTAACCGTAACCGTATAGGTGGTAGTCTGGCTTGGGAAAGCGATTGGATTCATAATGGTATCGTTATCCAGGCTTCCGGAAGGGCTCCAGGCGAAGCTCATCGGATACACACCACCCGATGGATCGGCCAGGAGTTGCGTTGTGTCACCCAGACAGATTGTCGTCGGACCTTGTGCCATAGCATCTACATCGAGAGGGGTGGGGGCGGTCAGGAAGGACCAGGTCTCCACATTGACGGCATTGCCATTGGCGTTGAAAGGAGTTACACTCCAGTCAACATTGGTGTATTTTCCCGGTGAAATCTGTATTGCGTTGGCATAGGTGGTTTGTCCGCTTACGTAAGGGACGAAAAAGCTTTGTCCACCCCAGGAAAGGGTCACTGATACCAGGAAGCTGTCCGGGTCGGCAAAAAGCGGATCTGAAACATAGTCCCACCCAAGGTCGATTTGGTCGCTTGCGTTGTAGGCTACCATTTGTGCGCCGTCAGCAGGTACCGGGTTGATGGCGTTGGCAGGTACGGGGCTCAGGCAGACCAGAGGTGATTCGTAAATGGTTCCGGTGTGGTCAAGCTGGGCACTGAACATTTCTACATAATACAAACCATTGTTGGCAATGGCCCAGGCATCGTTGTTATCAACCAGTTCAAAGGCTGTGCAGGTGTTGTATGTGAAAGTGAAAGCCACATATTCGTTACCGGCTACCCAGCTTACGGGCTGACCTGCCGCAGAACCGAAAGTCTGATAGGTGTAGATCCCATCTGTCCCACCGGTTTGTGGTGAAATGAGATAAGGCCAGGCGGGTGATCCGGGAGTGACGGTTACACCGGCCGCGGTTTCCCACCGGATGGTGAAAATCATATTGGTAAGATTACTGGTGGAATTAAAGTCAGGCTTGATTCTGACCTCCACTTCATTGGGGTTGGCAGAGTTGAAAAGCCCAATGTCCACGGTGTTCTGTCCTTGGGAAACCAATGGGTTCAACACAAACAGCAATAAGGCTGCCAGTGTCAGAGCCAGGTGATTTCCGGTTTTCCGCAGGGAAAGGGTAAACTGGTCTTTCATAACAGGTTTTTTTGGTTGATAGAAATGAATGATAAATGGATCCTTGATTTTTAGAGTTGATTCAGAAGAACCTGCTCTTCTGAAGTTCTGCAAAAATATAAAATTAATTATGGATTTCAAATGCTGATAATTCAATAAAACTAAGCAAATCAGTCATTAATACGAAACCCGCAGGAAAAGTAACCATATTCCCGGAATTATGCGCAATTAAATGATTGGCAATAAACGGTTAAGCTTTTGGCAGGGCAAAAGATACAGAAATAATTAACACATTTTTAACTTTTGGATAAAAAAAGAAGGCCTCTGGAGGGAGGCCTTCGAAATCTTGTGTTCCGGAAGGGGTGTTAGCGAATCCGGATCATCGTACGGCTTGTCGTTTCACCGTTCACTTCCAACTTGTAGTGATACATTCCGGGAACCAACTGGCTGGCATCAAATGGGATGCTGTAATTGCCCGCATCATAGTTGCCATAAGCCAACTCGGCTACTTTTTCACCCAGCAGATTCCAAATACTGAGGCTAAGCTGCCCAGCTTCCGGCAGATTAAACTGGATGGTAGTGCTGCTTGAGAAGGGGTTAGGATAGTTCCCGAGGCTGATTTCGGTACTGTGCTGAACCATTTTTGGCATTTGCAGCTGCGCATTGTGGATTACCCTGGCACGGGCGTCAGCGATCTCTCCGCTGATCATACGGAAGCTTCCTTCCACTGCACCTTTGCTTGTTGCAGTAAGGCGCATCATTACGTTGCCCTGCTCCAGCTGTACTGCGACGGTATTGAACCAGGATATGGTCAGGGTTTGTCCGTTTTGTTTAAACGAAGCCTGCTCCTGTCCAACGCTAACCCCATTGATCTGAAGGTTTGCGGGGATGCGCAACTCCATAGAAATGGCACCCACTTCCATTGCTGTTTCAGTGATTACGGAGATTTCAAGGGTCTTTGCCAAAAGGCTGTTCATTGTGCCTTGCTGTGAAAGAGATACCAGACTGGATGCTTTCAGGTTGGGAATGTAGGAACCATTGGCATCACCGTAGCAAATGCCTTTCAGGTCTACATCTACATAATTATCCATATTAAGCGTCACCTGCTTTTCTTCGAATGCCCAATCACCGGCAGCAAATGAGGTGATGTTCTGCACGAAACGGCTGGCGGTCTGGAATGCGTCGGTACTGTTTACGTATCCACTGGCATCTACATCGGAAGCTTCTACTTTGAGGGGATCCGTAATGGGCTGTAGCAGAATAAAGTGCTGCATAATAGCGAGGGCATCGGTTGAGTTAACACCGCCCCAGACGCCATTATGGGAAGCCCAGATATCATAGGTGCCATTGGGGAGCTCAGGGAAGGAGTAATTGCCATTAGCATCCGTGATATCGGTCATAATGGTTTTGTACCCTGAATTGTCCTGCAGATAAACAGTGACTCCGGCCATTGGGGTTTGCTGTGCATTATTATAGGTTACCTGCCCCTGAATGGTGTTCATATAGACGATGACTTCAACATCATCACTATCGGTGCAGCCTTTGCTGTCTGTAACAAGTAAGGTGTAGGTTTGGGTTGCAGCGGGGCTTACCGTTGTACTCTGTGTAGCTATACCACCCGGCGTCCAGAGGTAACTGTAGCCTGGTGTACCACCTGTAGCGCTGCCATTCAGGGTAGCTGAAGTTCCGCTGAGCATAATCTCATCGGCACCGGCATCAGCCTCCGGAAGAGGGTTAATGGTGATGGTTTTGGAACCATTCATTTCCATATCGCAGCCTGAGGAGGCATTGGTTGCATATACTGTATATGTACCTGCAGCAGTCTGGTAACCAAAACTCAGGGCTGTTCCTGTGCCGGCTGCGGTCATCAGATAGCTGCCATCCAGCATCAGGTCATAGTTCACCCCGATCTGGGAGAAAGCAAGCCCGATCATCACGCCCTGGCCGCCATCGCAGTATTCGCCTCCTCCGGTCATATTATATTTAAACGGGGTTGGCAGCACGGTAACGCTTCCATCCACAAAAATGGAGGTGATGATATCGCTGCCGATATTGTTGAACTGGCAGTTGTCGGCCAGGGTCAGGTCCCATACAAGAGCACTGGTGCCGGGGGAGCTGCTGGTGAAAGCCAGCTCAAGCAGCACATCGTCTCCAATGTCAACCGGATTGATGCTGAACCAGGAAATGAATATCTTTCCAAGGGAGGAGTTGTCAAAGAAGGTTCCACCTGCAAGCAGGGGGTTGGTGCTGTGTACACCGGTGTAATTCAGTACTACAGAGTTGTAACCGAGGGTCAGGGAGACACCGGCAACGCCGTAGAAATGAGTCACATCCACCGGCACGATAATCTCGTCGGCACAGAAAGAATAACTACCGATAGATGCAGTAATAATCGGGCTTACAGTCAGTAGTGCAGGTGCAGAGGTCGCTGCCGGTGAACAAAAACCGGAGGCAATGCAACGGTACTGATGCTGATTGAAATGAACCGGAACAGCCAGGATCTGCAAGGTGGCCTGATCTGCACCAATGTAAGGAAGGGTATTCGTTACATTGGTCCAACTTGCTCCACCGTCAGTACTGACCTGCCACTGATAAGTGTCAGCATTGCTGGCGCTTACCGTGAAGCTGGCGTTCTGACCCTCCTCAACGGTCATATCCGCAGGGTTGGAGGCAATGGCCGGATCAGGAACCACTGTGACGCTGCCATTGACAAAATCAGCAGCGAGGACATTGGTGTTCACATCCGAGTACTCGCAGGCAGCCTGGGTGGTAACATCCCAGGTCAGATCACTGTATCCACCTGCAGAAGTAAAGACGTACTCCATCAGTGTGCCCTGCAGAATATTCAGGGGTGCCACTGAATGCCAGGAGAAATAGATCTTGTTGGCTGCCTGGTTGACTACCGTCGAATACCCGACTGACAAGGCCGGATGGGGGTTCTGAGATCCGACAAAATTCAATACATTGTTGTCAAACTCAAGGACTAAGGAGATTGCTCCCACATTGGTTACTTTGACTACTTCAACAGGCACCACGAGGGTGTCTGTGCATACGGTCAGGTTACCAACGCTGGTTACAATCGGCTGGGCATAAGTCATTACTGCTAACAACAAAGCCGCCACAAGCGCAGTAAATCTTTTCATAATGAAAATGATTAGGTTAACGTAATTAAATGGTTTTTCGATGCTTTCGGAGATATTGTGCAAATGTAATCAGTTACGAATCAATTTACAAAACTAAATCAAATTAAATTAATGTGAACTCCTTGCAGTGGAAGCAAAACCAGGATGTTGCATACCTGAAGTTTTTCTGATGTCAACCTTATACGCAGCCAGGGAGGTCGGGTTACAACACCCCAGCCTCAAGCTGACGGATGTCCACCCCCTGATTCAATGCGGAGAATACTATCCGTTTTTTATGGGTGAATCGTAATAGGCCTATAATCAGGATTCTGCATAGTTCTATGTATCCTTTTTCTTCCAATATCGTAGGAAACACTCAGTCTGTACTGAAATACAGTATTTCGTATGGAGAAGAAAATGAGCCAGATATGAATAGTGGCATAGCTTTTGAAAAAACCGACCTCATTCAGTTTAGCAGTAAACAGCCTATGATTCTATTGCTGAATGTTGTTCTTCCTGACAGACAGGAACACGCACGCTTCAATTTTCTTGCAATGATGTTGGCCTCCGAACTCGCAATCACTGCCACCGCAAGAAACGAACAGCGGAACCAAAGTTGTCTGTATCTGGAAGGGGAGGCAGAGCAACTTAAGCAATTTCTCTACTGGTGCAAGACTCAATCTGACTGCACGATTATGGATGGTTCTACTACACTGGCAGACCACGTTGCCTAAACCGAACGCTACTGACACAACTGCTAAACACTGATTGGACTGCCAACATTTACTCAGAATCAGGGCAAAACACAGCAAACTGAATGCAATGAACACCCGGTCTCTCCGGGTGTTCTTGTTGTATGCCCCCATTACAAATGAATTTAAGTAAATTTGTAGGCTGATTGAATTTTGGATATAAGTGCCTTGTCTATGAAGTCGATTTTAGAAAAATGCCTGCCTTTTATTGTCACCCTGCTTTTGTTTAATCTTCACTTTGCTGCCTCAGGCCAAAGTGCGAATGGGTACAAAATCCAAATTCAAATTCCGGATTTTGCTGATACTGCCCTCTATCTGGCCAATTATTACGGAGAGAAAACATATATGGCGGATACCGCTTATTCCAGTCCATCCGGTCTGGCCGTTTTCGAGGGAGAGGAAGCACTGCCCGGAGGTTTGTACATCCTGGCTGTTGGCAGAAACAAGGTGATAGAGTTTATTGTCAATCAGGAGCAGTTCTTTACCCTATCCACAGAAGGCCCTGATTTTGTTCAGAATATGCAAGTGACAGGCTCTCCGGAGAATCAGCTTTTCTTCGATTATATGCGTTTTAATGCCGGGAAGTTCCAGGAGGTGCAACCCCTGCAGCAGGCCCTCAAGGATCTTCCGGAAGGAGACGAGCGCTCATCCGAACTGAGGGATCAGATCCTTCAGATAAACGAAGAGGTGGAGACCTATAAGGATAAGATTATTCAAGAGCACCCTGCTACATTCCTGGCTTCATTCTTCAAAATGATGAAGGAAATTGAGATTCCCGATGCCCCAGTGCTGGACAATGGACGGAAGGACTCAACCTTCGCTTACCGCTACTTCAAGCAGCATTACTGGAGCAATACAAATCTGGCGGACGACAAACTACTGCGCACTCCGGTATTTCACCCCAAGCTCGTGCGATTCCTGGATAAAGTGATTGTGCAACATCCCGACAGCATCATTTATGAAGCGGATAGGATCATTGATCTTGCCCGACCGAATCAGGAAATGTTTAAATACCTTGTTTGGTTTATCACCATTAAATATGAAACCTCAAAGATTATGGGCTTCGATGCCATCTTTGTTCATATGGTAGACAAATACTACCGCAGCGGTGAAGCATTCTGGGTTAACCCGACGGTAAAAGAGAATATCACTGAGAGAGCCGATCAGCTTCGCAATGTCCTGATCGGGAAAGTTGCCCCCAATATGATTATGCTCGATACCAATCAAAATCCGGTTTCAATGCATAACATTCAGGCAAAATATACCCTGCTCTACTTCTGGGATACTGATTGTGGGCATTGTAAGAAGGAAACCCCCAAGCTTAAAAGCTTCTATGAATCTGAAGGAAAAGTCCTGGGCTTGGAGGTATTTGCGGTTTGTACCGATTCATCCTATGCAAAGATGAAGAAGTATATCCGGCAGAATGATCTGAAATGGCTGAATGTCAATGGCCCCAGGGCTCTTACCGGAGGATACCACAGCAAGTATGATATATACTCTACTCCGGTGATGTACCTACTGGACGAGCAAAAACAGATCATCGCCAAGAGATTGCTCACAGATCAGTTGGTTGATTTCCTCAGAAAATACGATGAAATCCACGCACGGAAGGAAGATTGAACAGATCAGTACTTCAATCTCAGATCTGTTTTTCCGTCTTTGACCACCCAGCACACTGAATCACATACATCATAGGATCGCTGACTGATCTCGGCCCCGTCTATGGCATAGATCAGCCTCTCAGGCATTTTGTACTCCGCCTGCACGGTGTAATGGTCAAATTCGACAGTAAAAGTCCTGGTTTCGCTGAACAGCGTATCCATCCGCATCGTGTCCGCAGTTGGATACTGTCCTCTGAGAATCACAATCGGAACCTGCCGGATCCCTTCAGGAAAATTCACCCTGACTTCCAACTGACCAGATAGGTATGGATATGTGCGGCAATCATCATAATCATAGGTTTCGCAATCCACCAGCGCATACTTATTACAAGCCGGCCCCATCCATAGTATGGCCAGGAGCAGGAATCCCTGTATACAGGGGCGCAATATTTTAGAGGACATAGTCAAACTTTCTGAAGTTCATCCTGTTAAACCGGAAGCTGATTCCGTTGTTCCAATACCACGGACTGATTTCCTTTTCTGCGGGTGTCTGGAAACTCAGACCACTGAACAGGGAAAAACGATTCCAGCGAAAACCCAGCTGTATTTCGGCTTTCAAAACCAAGCTCCCACGGTACGGGTTTGCGCTTCCGCGGTATTTCTCCTGCCTTAGGCCACTCAGTAATCCGGGCCTGACATCCAATACCAATTTCCGCCCTGTGGGGATACTGAGTACTTTATGTGCGCCCAAAAGCAATTCCCAACGTTTCTCACGAAACTGCCTGAGTACTCCGGCTTCCTCGCTCAGCACACGGACCGGGGTGATTCGACGTCCAAATGAAAGGCTGATTCCCAAATTACTATGAGCTTCGATCCACCTCAGGCTGCTGAGTGCAAGGTGGTCCTTCCCGTTCCATTGAATATAAACATCACTTTCGGTAGCGTAGGTCACCGGGCTTTTCACCCGGATGCCCATACTGTCGGCGATCATCTGATAAATATCTCTTTGTCCGGTTTTGAGAGCCAGCCTCTGAGCGGATTGCCATTGGTGAAAAGGGTTGTGCTCCAAAATATAATAGATTACCGGTATGCTCCGGTACAGCACAGCCTGATCCAGGGTGCTCATTCCTTTCTGATCTCTGGTGTATGGATGGCAACCGCTTTCCAGCAGCAGATCGAGCAGTGCCAGATCATTATAGGCTGCTGCAATGTGCATAGGCTGAACACTATCCTGATCTTTTGCACAGGGATTCGCACCCTGGTCAATCAGGTAGGCCAGGGCTTCCCAGGCTCCGGCACGGCTTGCATAATGAACCGCCTTTCTTCCCTTCCTGTCTGCCTGATGGAGGGAAGCGCTGTAGTGAATCAGAAGGTTCAACACCGGTATATTATTGAAGGATGCGGCACGCATCAGGGGACTCTCACCGGACAGGGTGGTTTTTTTTGGATCCGCACCGGCTTGCAGCAAACGTTCCGCAGTCCTTATTTCTCCCAGGCTGATGGCTGTCATCAAAGGTGTGGGCTGCCAGTCACCACCCAGGTCAGGCAAAGCTCCGGCCTGTAAAAGCAAAGTGATGATGCCCTCGTGACTTCCAGCTACCGCATACATCAGGGGGGTCACCGAATCATACGTAACTACATTGGGGGAAACCTCCTGTTTCAGCAAGCTGTCTGTCAAGAGGGTATCCCCGGAGAAAGACGCATCCAGCAACATCCATTCCGCCTCTGATTGCGCTTTCAGGCCGAAACCTGCTCCGACAAACAGAAGAGACAGGAGGAGTAGCTGTTTAAAAAATGTGGCACTTTTCACACTTCAATATTACGTAAAATGATGTCATCCTCTACCTCGCTGTGTTTAAGCCATCGCAAAAGGATAATGGACACACAGCAGTCAAAGCCATATTTCTTAGTATTTTAGAGGCATTAAATCATTGTCCGATACCGGATGAAACAGACACCTAAGCAGATTTTACAAAAGCACTGGGGTTACTCTTCTTTCCGTCCCCCGCAGGAGGAGATCATCCAGTCGGTGCTGGAAGGCAGGGATACGCTTGCCTTACTGCCTACGGGTGGGGGAAAGTCTATCTGCTTTCAGGTGCCGGGAATGATGATGAGAGGAGTATGCCTCGTAGTGACCCCCCTGATTGCCTTGATGAAAGATCAGGCAGAAGGGTTAAAGCGAAGGGGCATACCTGCCGAGGCTGTTTTCAGCGGAATGCACCCGGATGATATTAGCCGGAAACTGGATAACTGTCTTTATGGCAATGTGAAGTTTCTCTATTTGTCTCCCGAACGATTGAGGTCGGATATGATGAGGGAATATATCAACCGGATGGAAGTGAACCTGCTCGCCGTGGATGAAGCCCACTGTATTTCACAATGGGGCTATGACTTTCGCCCCCCCTATCTGGAAATCGCCCAGATCAGGCCTTTGGTGCCGGGGGTGCCAGTGATTGCCCTTACTGCCACAGCTACCCCGGAAGTGATTACAGATATCCAGGAGAAGCTGGAGTTCCGTGCGCAAAATGTCTTCAACAAAAGTTTTGAGCGTAAAAATCTGACCTATTTTGTTTTTCAGGAAGAAAACAAACTGGCAAGGCTGTTGAGGATCATTGAAAAAACCCCGGGCACAGGCATTGTCTATGTCAGAAACAGGCGGCAGACGAAAGTGATCGATGATTTCTTGGGAAAGAATGGCCATAGCTCCACCCACTACCACGCAGGGATTGATGCCTCATTGCGTCACCACCGCCAGGAGGAGTGGATACGGGGCAAGGTGAAGGTTATGGTAGCAACCAATGCTTTTGGAATGGGTATCGATAAACCCGATGTCCGCTTTGTAGTACACCTTGACTTGCCCGACAGCCTGGAGGCTTACTTTCAGGAGGCAGGCCGCGGTGGCAGGGATGAGAAAGAGTCGGTGGCGGTTCAGTTATTTGAAGAGGCGGATATCAGAGAACTGGAGCGTTTTCTGGAAGCCTCATTCCCGCCGGTGAATGAAATCAGAAGCGTTTACCGCAAACTGGGAAACTCCTTTAACCTGGCTGTCGGGGCTGGAAGGGATGCCGCTTTTGATTTTGACCTGACGGCCTTCTGCGAGCGTTACAGCTTGTCTAAACTATTGGTTCATCATTCCCTGCGATTGCTCGAAAGGGAAGGGTATATTATGCTCAGTCCCTTCGACGAGACCCTTTCCCGCATACATATACACATCCGGCCGGATGATCTTTACCGTTTTCAGGTTGCACAACCGGCCTATGATCCATTCATCAAATTATTGCTCAGATCCTATTCCGGGATAATGACGGATCCGGTGGTGATCAGTGAGAAAGAACTGGCCAGGCGTGCCGGTGTGAGCGAGGATCGCATCATTTATGCACTCAAGTATCTTCAGAAAATGGAGGTCCTGCGCTATTATCCCCGCAAAACGATGCCGCAGATTGTCTTTACCACAGAAAGGATGGATGAAGACCAGCTTATTTTTTCTCCTGCCCATTATCGCATCCGGAAAGAAACAGCCAGAAAGCGACTGGATTCAGTCATCGATTATGTTCGCTCACAAACCCGTTGCAGAAGCCAAATGCTGCTTTCCTATTTTGGCGAGGAGCGGGCACCACGCTGCGGTAAATGCGACCTTTGCCTCGCCAGAAATAAGACAGGACTCAATGAGCTTGAAATGGATGCCCTCGTGGATATGCTCAAACCGGTATTAAAAAAGGAAGCAAAAAGCCTGGAGGAATTGATACGGATCAGTGGAAAAACCGATGAAGATGAAATACTCCGGGTGATTTTCTGGCTCAGGGATGCCGGAAAAATAAAGGTGAACAGCAATGGAGAATACCGCTGGATATGAAAACGAACACATTCCACCCCGCGAATACTGTTTAACAGATAATGATCCGCTTTTTCTCTTCAGACCCACATATATATATTTATTGGACAGTGGCAGGGTACTGCCGGAGGATAACATTATGGAAGGCCCCCCGTATCAGACTGGCTTATCCCGGGAAAAATGTCTCATTGCCCTATCGCGTTTGGATTGATCACAATGCTTTTTCAGGATAAAGCGCGTCCCACCAGGCCTTTTCATCTTTAAGCCAATAATCGAACCAGGCCAGGATGGTTTTTTGCCATTGAATGCGTTTTTCATAATCCAGGATGTGGTGATCCTGTCCTTCAACCTCAATATACTCTACCGGTTTGCCCAGCAGTTTGAGGGCTGTGAAGAGTTGTATGCTTTCTCCGGCAGGCACATTGGTGTCTTTCTCACCGTGCAGCAACAGCAGCGGGGTATTGATTTTGTCTGCTTTGAAAAGAGGACTCTGTCCAATATAGATATCCGGATCATTCCAGGGAAAGCGATCTGCAGTGGCTGTGGCGCTGTATGCGTATCCCCATAGTCCTTCTCCCCAGTAGGATGAAATTGAACTGATGCCGGCGTGTGAGATGGCTGCAGCAAATAGATCAGTGCGGGTTGTGAGCAACATTGTCATAAACCCACCATAGGATGCCCCAATGCATCCCACTTTTTTTGCGTCGGCAAAGGGATGTGCTTTCAGGAAAGCCTTTGTTGCCCCAATAATCTCATCTGCCACGGTTTTGCCCCAGTTGTTCACGTGTCGGGAAGAAAACTCCTGTCCGTAACCTGTCGCTCCACTGGGTTGTATGACATAGACAATATACCCCATTGCGGCAAAGAGGTTTTTCGGGTAACGTCCCCGGAAAGCACGGTTCGTGGGATTGGTCCCCCCATAATAATACACGATCACCGGGTATTTTTTTTCAGGATCAAAATCAGGAGGAAAATAGATGCGACCCTCAATTTGGGTTCCTTTGTGCTGATAATGCCAGTCTGCGTGTTTACCGAAAACTACCTTCTCAAATCGTTGGGCTTCCGGTTCAGCGATGAGGTGTGCGGACATCGTACTCACATCCATCAAATAGGCTTGTTCTGGTCGTGCAATGGAAGTGCCGGTGTAGGCTAGCCAGTTTCCATCTGCTGAGAGATCCCATTGACTCACCACATCGGGCTCTACGGTCAGTTTTTCAAATGTGCTTTTCACGCTGTCATAGCTGTATAAGTAACGGTAGGTCCCTTCCTGGGCCAAAAGGTATATTTTTCCATCAAGGGAATTCCAGCGGCTGCTTTCTACTTTGGGATCAAAGTATCGGGTGATGGCTTGCACTTCCTTGTCTTCAGGCTTAAAAAGATAGAGCTGTGTGTCGTAATGATTGGGAATACGCCCTTTGGGTAGATGAGTACCAAGTTCTTCAAAAAGTGCTGGCCCACCGCTGACCAGCCATTGTTTTCCATCCGGACTGTAGGAGATATTGAAGTGGTGCCGTTTGGTCCAAATGCTGTCCAGTTCCATTGTTTCGAGATTCAGCCTGTACAGACTGTTCAAAGAATACGGCTGTGCTGAAAAGTCGGGCTTGCTGCTTGAGAAGAGGATTTCTTTTCCGTCCGGACGAATATCCTGCAAGTAGGTGCTGAGATGACCCCAGGTCAACCTGCGGCTTTCTCCGCTCGCAAGCTCAAGCTGAAGCAGAAAACTGCGATGCCGCCAGTTGGCTTGCCGGTCGGACATATTAAGGTATCTTTTCAGGCCGCTGCTTTCTTCTGTGGCTTTTTCGCGAATGCTGCAAATCATTGATTTCCCCTTGGGGCACCATCGGAAGGAGCTGAGCTTATCTATTTCTGCAATCTTTTCCTGCCTTCCGCCGGGGATGGTCATCAGCCATATTTCACCTTTGTCTTTCCCCGGGCGGATAAAGGCCAGGCGATGCCCGGTGGGGTCCCACTGCAAATGATTGACCTTCATTCCGCGCAGCTGCTGCACACAGTTTCCGCTTTCCCTCTCCCGGATCTCGTACCATACTTCTCTGGCGCCTTTTGGAGGATCGGTGCGCTGATGTGAGAGAAGCAGGTATTTTCCGTCAAAGGAAGGGCGGATGCTGCCGATTCGCTCACCGTGCATCAGGAGATCCAGGTCCATCCGCCTGCGGTCTTCACTGCCCAGATAAAAGCCTTCGGGAAGACTGTCGTTGGGGATGAATGCTGTAAAGGACCAGGGCCCGCTGTCTTCTCTGTCGAGAATGGCGTTCAAATGGAAAAGGTGCTTGCCCGGCTCAAGGTCAAAGGTCTTTTCAATCCTGGTCTCCTTTCCCGCTTTGATTTCTGCTGAAGCGGCGAGATTGCCATTATGATGAAGCTCCAGATTTGCCATTGATTTGATTACGATCCTGATCTGAATGAAAGTTGGAGTATAGAGGTAGGAAGCAGCTTCCCCGATCTTATAGGCAGGCAAGTCTGATACAGGCCCTATCTCAACATAGCCATTTCTATTAGCACGCTTTACTTCCCAGCTTTTCTCTTTTCCGTTAAAGCTGCTTTGCTTCATTCCTTCATAAGGCCAGACTTCCCTGTGTGGAGCAATGCCTGAGAAAAGGTCGTTTGCCCGGAAGGCTTTATTACTCAGGTTTACTTCAGATGAAAATGCCGGAGCCTGAGCTGTCTGCAGGCCGGGACTAAGCCATTCAATCCAGGTAAGGCTGTCGTTTGCAGACCACAGAGCCAGGGGATGAATACATAAAAGGAGGGCGAAGGAAAGGAGGATGGACTTGGAGTGAGCTATCATTTTTGGTGCAGTTTTTCCGAACGAAAATACAAAAGCCCTGGCTAAGCTCTTTCTTCTATTCATTATTTCTCTGAAAGTGAGCAAAAGTGGGCACTACCGTAAGAGAGAAATTTTCTTAATTTTGCGCCACCAAAAAGCGGAATACAATGGCCAAGAAACAAAATCAGACTGAAGAAAGAATTGTCGCGGTTGAGGAGGCTTTGACTAAAACGGAGCGGTTTATTGAAGAGCATCAGCGCTTGCTGGGGGTCGTAGTCGGCGCAATAGCCCTGATTGTGCTCGGCTATTTTGCCTTCCAGCGCTATTATCTTCAGCCCAGGGAAACCGAAGCCGGGGCGCAGATGTTTATGGCCGAGAAGTACTTTGAGATGGATTCACTCACGCTGGCCCTGAACGGAGATGGCAATTATCCCGGGTTTCTAGAAATCATAGATGATTACGGAATGACCAGGGCAGCCAATCTTGCCAAGTATTATGCAGGGATTTCATACCTGAAGCAGGGTGATTATAATGAGGCCTTGGATTATCTTAAGTCATTCAGTAAAAAAGATCTGCTGGTTTCCGTTATGGCCGTCAACGCAATCGGGGACTGTTATATGGAAATGGAAGACCCAGGCAGGGCCGCCAAAGAATATGAGAAGGCTGCCCGGATGAATCCCAACGACCTGACCAGTCCTCAATTTCTGCTCAAGGCGGGATGGGCCTGGGAGTTTGCCGGTGATTATGCCAATGCCATTAAGGCCTATGAGCAAATCAAATACGATTTCCCCAAAAGCCAGGAAAGCCGCGATATCGAAAAATTCATCGCCAGGGCAGAGGGGTTGAAATAATCTCTTACCCAATGTCTACTCAGCATAAGAATCTTTCTGCGTATTCTCCCGAAACGCTTCCGGCAGGAGAGGATATATATATAGGTGTGCTCTTTTCAGAATGGAATGAAAAGATAACCCACGCTCTCCGCGATGCCTGTGTAGAAACCCTGAAAGACCACGGCGTTAAAGGAGAAGGCATACTGCTGAAGTCGGTTCCCGGTAGTTTTGAACTGCCACTGGCTGCACGCTGGATGCTTGAGCATACCCTGGTTCAGGGAGTGATCTGTCTTGGCTGTGTTGTTCAGGGCGAAACGCCACACTTTGATTATGTCTGCAAAGGAGTTACCGAAGGGATAATGACGCTGAACAATGAGTATCATAAGCCGGTCATTTTTGGCGTCCTGACCACCCTTACAATGGAACAGGCCCTCGACAGGGCGGGGGGGAAGTACGGAAACAAGGGGGTAGAGGCAGCGATAACGGCTTTGAAAATGATTCAACTGGGCCGTGAACTGCAGAATCGCGGGGAAGAAGATTTTCAAGGACTTCTGGATGGCCTTGCTCAAAACCCTGGCGATGACACTCCTGCCCAGGCATAGTGCGATATGGAAAGAAAGGATTTCCGGATTGTCTTTATGGGAACGCCCGATTTTGCGATTCCTTCCCTGGATATCCTGCTTAAGGCAGGCTATCCCCTGGAGCTTGTTACAGCACCCGATCGCCACGCAGGCCGAGGGCAACAGATCCGGATATCTCCTGTCAAAGAATATGCCCTGTCCCGGAAACTACCCCTGCATCAACCCGAAAAGCTACGGGAGCAAGCATTTGTCAATACATTGCTTAAGTATGACCCTCACCTGATAGTGGTTGTAGCCTTCCGTATGCTGCCTGAAGTGGTCTGGAAACTACCCTCTTTCGGCACCATCAATCTGCACGCTTCTCTCCTGCCGCAATACCGTGGAGCAGCCCCGATCCACTGGGCTGTCATCAATGGTGAAACTGGCACGGGCCTGACTACCTTCTTTATTAATCAGGAAATAGACAAAGGCGACATCCTTTTCAAGGAGGAGGTGCCTATCTCAGAAGATATGGATAGCGGGCAATTGCACGATGAGATGAAGGAAAAAGGAGCATCCTTGCTTCTGAAAACCGTGGATGCCATCCGCACAAAGGCTGTCAATGCCATCCCTCAATATGAGAAAAGCGACCTCACCACTTTGAGAACAGCGCCAAAAATCACTCGTCAGCATTGCCAGATAGACTGGAACAGGCCTGCCACTGCAATACACAATCAGGTTAGAGGGCTGCGGCCTTATCCCGGCGCATTTACACTGGTTCATCTTGCCTCCGGCAAACACCTGGAAATGAAAGTGTGGAAAGGGGAAGTGGATGGCGTAAAACCGACTGCCGAGCCGGGCTTTCTGAGTGTGGAAGGCCATACAATGCGGGTCTCCTGTAAAGACGCCTGCTTCAAAATACAAGAAGTTCAACTTGCCGGTAAACAAAGAATGACGGCCGAAGCCTTTCTTCGCGGAACCAGCCTGCCTGAGCAGCAGTTGTGCTTAACACCTTGAACCATTCTGTTCTGTTTCCGTGGATTGAATCATTTCCGCTTTTAAAATGTTCAAACCCGCTGTAAGCCTTGCCAGTCAAGGGGGTTGTTAACAAAAAGCCCTGATTTATTAACAAAATCAAGGGTTTTAGCGACTTGTTCTTGACTTTTCAATGCTAAAGCGTATATTTGTGTGAGGTTCAATATATTGTCAAACCTAAGCTGTATTATTATGAACAAAGCAGAACTCATTGAAGCCATTGCTGCAGAAGCAAAACTAACCAAAGCTGACGCCAAGAAAGCACTGGATGCCTTCATCAGCACCACATCCAAAACCCTGAAAAAAGGCGATCGCGTTGCGCTCGTCGGATTTGGATCCTTTTCCGTAGCCAAAAGGGCTGCCCGTAAGGGACGTAATCCTCAGACGGGAAAAGAAATCAAGATTGCTGCCAAAAAAGTGGTTAAATTTAAGCCCGGCAGTGAACTCGTGAAAAAGGTTAAGTAATCTTTTTTTTATGTGCCCAAACAGCTCCCAGTTGCCAGCAACCGGGAGCTGTTTTTTTTCAAGAATGATGGATACTTCCGGATTGCTGAACTATCTCTTATCTTTCCTTACCCAAGAACGAAAGGATAAGTTCCAGGCCGTTGCCAGGCAAAGGACCCGACACATTTGTATCGTTTTGGAGGATATCTTCCAACCTCACAATGCCAGCGCAGTCCTGCGCAGTTGTGATTGCTTTGGGGTGCAAGATGTGCATATCATTGAAAATCGCAATCGCTTTGATGTAAACCCGGATGTGGCCGTAGGAGCCTCAAAGTGGTTAAGTATGCATAAATATTTTCAAAACGAAGACAATACCACCTCCTGCCTTCAGACATTAAAAGACAAAGGTTACCTCCTGGTAGCAACTAGTCCCCATACCCGGGATTATTCCCTTGAAACCCTGCCGCTGAACCAACCCCTGGCCTTGATGTTCGGAACGGAGCTCAAAGGCCTGAGTGCAAAGGCACTAGCTCAAGCTGATATGCAAATGTATATTCCGATGGCAGGCTTTACAGAAAGTTTTAATATTTCGGTATCTGTAGCGCTAAGTCTGTATGCACTGACCAACAGATTAAAGCAAAGCGGGATGCAGTGGGAATTGACATCCGGGGAAATGGAGGCCGTGCTCCTCGATTGGGCCCGGAAATCTGTGCGGGGCAGCCATAAACTTGAAGCACTTTTTCTTGCACAGAAGAATGCTCAGACTGCAAACGACAGATGATATTTTTGCTATCTTTGCCGCTCGTTAATGATCTTAAAACAAGAGATATGGGAAAAGGTGATCTGAGAACCAAAAAAGGGAAGAGAGTCAGGGGTTCTTTCGGAAAGACAAGGCAGCGCAAGCATACTCCTGCCTATGCCGGGAATGAAAGTGGAGACGAGAAAGAAGTGGAAGTGATGGAGGCCGATGCCGCCCCCGTCGAAAAGAAAGCACCCAAAGCAGTCAAACCCAAGGCGGCTAAAGAAAAGAAGGAGTCCAAGCCTGAGGCTAAGGATGTCAAAGAAAAAAAGGAAGCCAAGGCCGAGGCCAAAACGGTGAAAGAGGAGAAGGAATCCAAGGCTAAGAAGAAAGACGCTCCTGAAGTGGAAGCCAAAGTGGAGGAAGCTGCTGAAGAAACAGTAGCAGAAGAGAAAGAAGAGAAAGAAGAGAAAGAAGAGAAAGAAGAGAAAGCTACTGAGTAATCACCGCTTTTCCGGGGAAGATTTTTATGGGCAGGGAGTCGACAGGCTCCCTGTTTTTGTTTGAAAGAAAGTGCCTTTTTCCACAAAGTTCTTGTACTCATCATAGCTGGGGGCTGCCGGGCTGAGCAGCAGGGTGTCGCCGGATGTGCATAGGGAGAGCGCTTTATTCAGCGCCAACGCAAAGCCTGGCTCATAATGGGTTTTACCCATATATCCTTCCTGTTCAAGCTCGTTCTGTATTCTCTTTCCGGCCGGCCCACTGCAGAAGATATGCTTCAATGGATGTGCAAGCAAGTATCGAATAAGGGGTGCATAGGATATCCCTCTGTCCATTCCACCCAGCAAAAGGCAGTTGGCTTCTACTATGCTCCTTAAAGCTTCCAGGGTGGCCTGCGGTACTGTGGCAATCGCATCATCATAAAAGTGTACACCATTCCACTCACCGGTGTATTGAAGCCGGTGGGGAAGCCCCTGAAAACGGCATAGAGCCTCTTCCACTCCTGCCGTTTGCACGCCTGCCAGAAAACTGATAAAAGCAGCAGTCAGGGCATTCTGCTGTATATGACTACCCCTGAAAGCAGGATAGGATAAGAAAGTGGTGGATAATCCCACCGCTTCAGGAAGCGAACTGAAGTGAAGGATCTCCGAATTCTTATAATCCTGCAATAAAGGAATGGCCTTTATGTTGCCCGGGCAAGGATGGTGTTGAAGTCCTTCCCTGATCACCGGATCCGAAGTGTTCAATACCAGGATGTCACCAGCCTCTTGGTATTCACCTATCCTCCATTTGGCAGAAAAATATGCCTCCCTCGTTTTGAAATGATCCAGGTGTTCTTCGAAAAGATTCAGGATGCAGCCGATAGCCGGTCCGCGATCTACATCTAAGAGTTGATGAGCGGACAATTCCAGGACAAACAGGTCGTCCTTCCCTTTCAGGCACTCGATGGCATCGAAAGGAGGCAGGCCGATATTGCCGGCCAGTATGGCATTTTTGCCACTTTCCCGAAGCATATCCCGGATCAGAACACTCGTGGTGCTTTTGCCTTTGGTGCCAGTGACCCCAATGCATAGGGGAGAGAAAAACGATAGGAAAAGGGCAGATTGTGAGGTGATTACTGGATTGCCCGGCAGAGAATTGAGTGCTGTATCAGGAATTCCGGGCGCACGCAAGACCCAGTCAAAGGATGCAGCGTCACGCAGATAGTCTTTTCCGGAAAAAATACGAATAGGGTCCCGGATTTCCACCGGAATGGCCTCCGGATCCTGATCGGCAATGCCGATACATTCCAGGGGAAGGCATTCTTTCAACCAACCCAAACTGCTTTTGCCCTCCCGGCCAAATCCTGCAATAAGGATCGACTTCCCTTGCAGTCGATCCTTCAGAAAGGCAAGAAATGCCCCGCTGGAATAATCACCAACCTGTTTCATCTGCAATGGATTGTAAAGCTGAGAATAAATGATGATGAAAGGTGGGGGGCAATGCGTGATCAGGGTTCTCCCTTCGGAGAAGATTGCTTAATGCGTCCACCGGGACTTTTTGCAAGCGGAATTCAATTTGCCCGATCAAATCAGGCAGGGGTTTTCTGGCCTGACCGAATGCTTGTTTCAGACTGGCCCGTACCTCATTTATAGTGCCCACACATTCAAAGGGTTTGCTGTCGGACCATCCCCCCAGATCAAGGAGGGTGGGGAGTAAAGATGCCTCTTCGAACAGGTCTTTTCCAAAAATATCTCTTACCCTTTGCTTCGTAAGAAAGGGCGCAAGGATGACAGCCGTAAAGAGGCATTTAGGGCATTTTCCACACCAACGGTCTTGCTTGCTTCCAGCATTACAACTCAGAAAGGCATCGTGATATGCAGGCATTCCTGAAAAGAGGGCTGCGATCTGCAATTCGTTCAGGGGACGCAGAAAGCTGAAATAGATAGGCTTTAATCCTAATTCATCCTTCATATACTGACGGAACAGCATTTCAAAGTCGAAGGATTTGGAATATTGATGGTTGATATCCGTGCCGGGGATGGTAGGTTCATTGGCACTGGACTCATTGGAAAGGGCGATCTGTCCTGACCCGGTCAGGGCGGCTGCGATCAGGGAGGCAAAAGCCACCAGGGCCGAGAACGGGGTATGCCCGTTCAGGTATCCCTTTCCATTGAGTTCCAACAGCCTTGGATCGAGTTGGCGGGTGAAAATGCAGGCTTTCTCAAGTGGAATCCCGGCTGCATCAAGACAACGTATGGAAGCAGGCAAGGGGTTGATCATAAAGGGAATACACTCTCTTCCCGATTGCCGGATCAGGGATAAGGTTACGGCCGAGTCTTTGCCCCCTCCAAGTGGAATGAGCACCTTATTTTCGTCCATCGGAAAGGGAGGAATGGCAGTGTCTCCTTCAGCAAGCTCGAATCTCACAAACTCGTCAATCTTGCATTGGATGCCATTCAAATACCTGAACTCTCCCAAGCCCAGGTAAAACAATCTTTGCCAGAAAGGAATGGCTGAAGCCTGCAAATGGCCGGCCTCTATCCTCAGCAAAGGGGAGGAGGTCGTTTTCCAGTAACTGATCATTTCCACCAGCCCAAGCTGAAAACACAATGCCTGCAGAACATCCTCAGGGGTATGATTGTTAAAATGGGCGTATGGGATATGCATCTCAGGTTGAAAGCGAATCTGAGGGGGAATTTCAAAACCCCACTTCATCTTAATGAATCGCTTTTCCCGTGTGGCGGTGCAGGATTTATAGATAAACAAAGGATAATCTTTCCTTAGTGCATCAAAGTCTGCTTGCCTGTCTCTGATCATCCGGTTTTTTTATGGATCAAAGGTAGAAAAAACGGATAGGGGGAAATTCAAAAGTGGGGGATCTGTGATAATGAATATTTATACCTTAGTATACAGAGAAGGATAATACAATATGGCGAAGCATTCCAGGATAGAACCCAAAACAGGCAGACTCCTTATTTCAGAACCCCATCTGAATGATTACTATTTTGGGAAATCGGTGGTGTTGCTTGCTGATCACGGGGAAGAAGGCAGTTTTGGTCTGATTATCAACAAGCCCATTCGTGCCCGTTTCAATGAGGTTGTTTCGGGTTTTCCCGAATTTGATGCGCCGGTTTACCTGGGTGGCCCGGTGGAACCCAATGCGCTGTTCTTCATTCACACTTTGGGAGAACTGATTGAAGGGAGTGCCCGGATTCTGGATGGAATATATTGGGGGGGCAATATCGAGCAAATCAGGACACTGCTGGAAACCAAGGTTATCAGTGCTAAGCAGATCAGGTTCTTCGCAGGATATGCAGGATGGAGTCCAAAACAGCTGGATGAGGAACTGGAGCGGCATTCGTGGGTGGTATGCCAGGCTTCCGCCGAGGAGATTCTGAAAGGTGAAGCAGAAAATCTCTGGACACGCTTCCTGCGCTGTCTGGGAGATGATTATTCCATCTGGTCCAACTTCCCCCCCGACCCCAAACTGAATTAAGGCATCCCCTGCATTATTTGTTCGAACATCCCGGAAAGGAGTGCCGGCTTCAGTGCCAGCGTGAAAACAATTCCGAATACTGCCCCCCAGAAATGGGCATCGTGGCCGATGTTGTCTTGCCCCCTTTTTGCCATATAGGCGGAATAGATTAAGTAAAGCACGCCAAAGACAACGGCAGGAAACTCAAATGGAATGGGGAAAAGCATAATTCCCGCCATTGGCCGCATTATGATACTGGAGAATACGACGGCAGAGACTGCACCACTGGCACCAATAGCAGCATAATAGGGATTGTCCTTATGCTTACCATAAGAGGGCAGGGAGGCGAAGAGTATTCCCCCGACGTAAAGGATGCCATAATAGAAAAGTGCTTTTCCCGGGAAATGCCAGGCGAAAAGATGTTCCACTGCCCGGCCAAATGAGAACAGGACAAATAAATTTACCCCGAGGTGCATCCAGTCGGCGTGGATCAGTGCATAGCTGAAAAAACGGTAGTATTCCTTCTTCTCGCGGATCATCCAGGGGCTGAAGCGCCATTTCAGGCCGATGTCCGGATTGCGGAATGCCAGAACAGAAGCAGACAGGGTCAGGATAAGCAGTATCCAGGTCATTCCACTGCACCCTCCAGCTCCCTGAAATCAATCTCCGAACCCATAACGCTGTGGGGAATAAGGTATACTGCCAGCAACACCAGAGAAGCAATGAGTGCCCACACACTCCTGGTTCTGTCTCTGCGCAATTGCACAAAGGCAATAATCCACATTATGAAGGCGAAAGCCGTCTTGTTATCGGTCATATCGTGCCCAAAGGGCCAGCCGGTCCAATAATCCCCGAAAGCAAACTTTTGCACTACGGGCCCCAGCATCATCCCTCCCGGTAAGAGAAGAAAGAGGGTGATTGCCGTGTAAACATAGGTCCGTTTCCCTTTGATCAGTGCCTCCAGTCCGGTGCGGGTGGAAAACAGCATCGCCAGGAACATCAGAATGATGTGCGGGATGAGCACATAGTCCGGTACGTGACCCTTGAAGCGGAGGATGACCGGCTCATCATTAAGGAGTACTTCTTTGTTTTCATCCCTGAGGCTGACTTTGTATTGTACCTTCCCGGCAGGGGGTTGTTTGGGGATGTATGCCGCAAGCTCGTCTCCCTCCCGCTGCATAGGTACACTGTGCCATTCATCATAGCTCTTGAACCGGCGATAGGTGAAAGTCCCTTCTACTGCTTCAGGGGCTTTAATGCTCACTCTTGCGTCGTAATCACTTACGTGGGTTCTGATCAGGCGAAACTTAAGCGTCTCATTGGCGATTTCCACAGCGCCCCTGACCGGATGCGTCGGACCTGTCATCCTCTGATAGATGGCGATCGTTAGCGTGAAAATGATAGAGAATATCCAAAAAATCCAGGATTTAGCACGATATGACATAAGGTTATGGTTGTATATGGTTGATAATAAGTGTGTTGATGTAATTGTTCCGTCTTAAAAAAACATTAAACAAAGGTTCAGGCTTAATTGTTCTCTTCCCCTTTTCTAAATATAAAAGTAAGCGTAGCTCCTTTTCCGAAGGCAGCTGCACCCATATCCGTCAAAACGAAAAGGGGGAAGCTGAGAATAAAGAAGATACGGTGTATGAAAAGGCGCAAACCGGATGCACCTGAGAGGTATTCAGTATTTCCTTTCATCGACTCAAAAAGCAGGTCTCTGGGTTCGGAAAAGCGATTCAGCAGACTCTGGACCATTCCGAAAGGGTTTTGCTCTGCAGAAAGGCTGTTGCTGTAGATGCGCTCGAATCCCATCTTTTCCATTTGATCCAAAAATGCCCTGGGGTGAAATAAAACCAGGTGTCTGGGCGGATCAAGGTGCAGCCATTTATCGCGGAAAAGGCGTGCCTGCCAACTGTCAATATTGGGAAATGAGACGTAGAAAACGCCTCCTTTTTTCAAAGCCTGGCTGATCTTGCCCAGATATGCAAGGGGGGCAGGCAGGTGCTCGATGACGTGAAACATCGTTACGGCGTCCAGCGATTCAGGGGTAATCTCTTCGTGGAAGGCTCCGCTGGTGGAGAGCTGTATCTCAGGAAAACGCCTGGAGCGGTCGGCAGCTGGTCCGGGCAGCTCTGAGCCATACAGGGAAAAATCGCCCTTTTTTCCCAGGATATGCAGAAAGGTGCCATTGCCACAACCCACATCCAGGATACTGCCCTTGCCCTTTTCAGGAAGAAAGCGTAGCAATTTTTTTGCTCTCTGCTTTCGGAAGCAATCAAGCACCTTTTCCACTCCGGGGGTGCTGAATTTGTTTTCAGACTCTCCGTAGTATTGGGGATGATAATGTGCAGCAGGTGTTTCCAGCCCCTGTTGTGGCCACATAAAAAGGCTATCACAATGCAGGCAACGCCTGTAATGGTATGTATGCCCCCGGATGTCCATAGCCGTCATCTCTGAGGCGGATTCCTGGTGTTCACATACAGGGCATACAATATGCTTCATCTTCTTTGATTTATCTGCCTTCTATAAGGTCAGCATAAATTGAAAAACGCCTCAGTTTTTTCTTCTGAAGCCAGTGTTTGAGGGAAGTGGCAATAACCCCCAGGCCGTAAACCACGCTTCGCCTGAAATTAATGGATGATCCCTCGGCAAAGTACTTGGTGGGGCAGGTTACTTCTCCGATATGAAAGCCGGCATAGACGATCTGGCTAAGCATCTGATTATCAAAAACAAAGTCGTCGGAATTGGCTTCGAAATTGATTCTTTGCAATACTTCTCTGGAGAAAGCCCTGTAGCCGGTATGATATTCCGATAGTTTTTCTCCTATCACCAGGTTCTGGAACAAGGTAAGCAATCTGTTGGCGATGTATTTGTACCGGGGCATTCCTCCGCGCAGGGCTCCTTTTCCAAGTATTCGGGAACCGAGCACCACAGGAAAAAGGCCGGATGCGATCAGATGTACCATACTTGGGATTAGCCGGGGGGTGTACTGGTAATCAGGATGAACCATCACCACGATATCAGCCCCCAAGGCCATTGCTTTCCGGTAGCAGCTTTTCTGATTTCCCCCGTAACCTTTGTTTTCTTCGTGCCGGATAATATGCTCAATGCCGAGTTCCCTGGCCACGTCCACCGTATTATCCTGGCTGGCATCGTCCACCAGCACCACATCATCCACAATGTCACCGGGAATTTCGTTGTAGGTATCTCTTAATGTTCTTGCTGCATTGTATGCAGGCATTACCACAACTATTTTTTTCCCTTGAAGCATAGGGCTTGGGTTTTCATTTCTTTCGATTCAGCGCAAAAATAGAGAAAATGCCCAAAGGAAGCCTCAGGGTGCCACCTGTGCTTTTGTTTCGAGCTCTCTCAGGTAGTTCTTATCTACCGGATATCCCAGCTCCACGGCCTTTCGAAGATTTCCCAACGCGCGTTGAAAATCTCCTTTGGCAGCATAAACGGCCGCTTTGTTTACGTAGGCCGGAGCGTACTGAGGCTCAATGCGGGTGGACAGTTCAAATGCTTCAATGGCGGCATCATAGGCTCCCGACTCATAATGTACCAGCCCGGCCAGCAAGGCGGCATCATATCGTTGCGGATTGATCCTGAGCGCAGTCTCGATCGCCTGAAGAGCCGCATCTTTTTGCTGCAGTTCTTTATGGCTAAGTGCTTCCCAATAGGCGGCTTCATCGCTCTGCGGGTCTATTTTTCGACTTTGAAGGATGTTTTTTAGTGCCTCCTGGTGCGCACCGGTGTTGTAATGGGCAACGCCACGCCAAAGCCAGGCCTGGGCATTGCCTGGTTGCAGCTCAAGATAGCGGTCATAATCGGGGAGGGCATTCGCATATCGTCCCAGGCTGCTCAATGAGTTGGCCCGGCCCAGCAAAGCGTCTTCATTTTGAGGGTGATAGTCTAGGCTCCTGGTGAAGTCCCGGATCGCATTTTCCGGGTCACCTAAATTGAAATAAACGACCCCCCTGTTACTCAGGCTTCGGTAATAGGTGCTGTCGATGCGGATGGCCGTGGAGTAATCCGCCAGCGCTTTGTCCATATCATTGTAATACTTCTGGTAGGCATAGCCCCGGTTATTGTATGCAAAGGGAAGATTGGGATTCTTTTCAATCACATCTGAGAAAAGCTTCAGTCCGTTTTCCCACACGGATATACGCTGATGGGTGTGGACGGCAAGAAACATACTGAAGGCCAGCAACAGCCAGGATTGCCATTGCTGTGTTTTGAAGACGCTTCCTTCTCTGATTCCGAGAAACCACAGGGGGATCAGGCTCAGGCCGATATAAGGAACATAGGTATAGCGTTCTGCCACCACCGCCCCCCCCACAGGGATGATCTGGAGGGTGAGAATGGAGGTGGCAATAAAAAACAGCATTCCCCACTCCGGAATGCTTTTGCGTTTCGCAGCGAAAAGAATGAATCCGAGGACGGCCAGTAGCCCTGCCAGAGCAGCATAGACTTCCCAGGGAAAGAATCCATCCGTTTTTCCGGGATAGGGGTACATAGCCATCAGATTGAGGGGAGCGAAAAATTTGACCACATAGGTCATAAATGCGTAGCTCACAATGAAAACCCTGTCGATGATGCCGTAAAGCGGGGTCAAATCCTGAATGGCCCCCTGCTTGCCCTGTGAGAGGAGGGCCAGGACGCCAAAAAGGACAGACAGAAGAAAGAAAGGGAGCTTCTCCAGAAGGGATCGCAGGTGTAAGCGTGCATTCCTGAAATAGTCTATCAGGAGGATCACCAGGGGCAAGGTAACTGCTGCTGATTTGGATAGCAGCGACAATGCGAAGAAGAAAAGGCTGAGCAGGAAGTCCGGGCTGTGCCTTGATGACTGGAATCTGAGATATGCCAGAAGGCTCAGCAGGTAGAAGAAGGTGTAAAGTACGTCTTTAAGTTCTGATATCCAGGCCACTGATTCTACGTGCATCGGATGGATGCCAAAAATCAGCGCCACCCAGAAGGCGAGTGCCTGTTTTTTGAATATTCCGCGGATCAGCAGGAAGACAAGCCAGACATTGGCACAGTGAAGCAGCAGATTAAGGAGATGAAAATAAAAGGCATTGTCACCATCAATGGCATAAATCAGGGCGTAAAACGTAGTGGTGAGAGGATGGTAATTGCCTTTGTAGAAGGAGGTGAAAATCTCCTTGATGTTTTCTGTATTGATGCGTTGGATGGGTTCATATTCGAGCACATATCCTCCATCATCCCAGTTTGGAACAAAATCGTTGAGGAGAGAAGGTGTGTAAAGAAGGAAAGTGAGCAGTACAGGAAGGGGCAGCCAGTAAGGGCTTGTTTTTCCTGTGGGCGGCGCCGGGCGGTGTTTTTCCCGACTTTTCTTCAGATGCTTGTATTGCTTTTTCATAGGCAGCGGCTTCGCCAAAAATACAAATTGATGGAAATGTGTCGTCGTCCTTTCAAGCCAAAAGTGCCGTCAAGCCTTTTTTGTAAATTTGCCCCTCACACATAAACACACATTTGCTATGCGTAAAATACTCCTTTTGTTTCTGCTTTCTTCATTTATTATGACCACCAAGGCCCAGCTGTTTACTCCGGGTACCGGTGTACACTGGAATTTCGACAGCTTGCTGGCCTACAACGCATTTACCCCTGATCCCTCGGGTAACTTCTATGTTTTAAATGACAATGTTTTCATCTCGCCTTCCGATACGGTCACGCTCACCAATGATGACACCCTCAAAGTAAGTCCGGCCAAGCTTGTCACTGTGGAAGGAACCCTGATCATCGATCCTGTCCAGCAACTGGTCATCACCTCAACCAACCCCAGTCAGAAGTTTATGGGGTTTCGTTTCGATAACAGCCCGGGTTCTGTCATCCGGAATGCACATATCCTCAATGCGGGAGGAATCAAGCTAGTTTATTCAAATGTGCTTTTTGAATACACTACATTCAGCCAATTCGATAAGTCGCATTCCACGGGAACAATAGATGCGTTTTACTCCGATCCTGTCATTCGCTATTGCAGCTTTACTGAAAATGCCGGCCCGGCTGTAGCCAGCGGAAGCAACGGCTACAGTTCTCCTCAGATTTATTATTCCCAGATCATCCACAACAATACCAGTAATGCCAATACCCCGCAAATCAATCTCGGAACTTCGGGTGCGGATACTGTACGCATTGTGGGGAATACCATTGATGGTTTGTACGATATGGGAGGGGGCATTGCCCTGTCCACGCTGATTGGAGGCAGTGCCAAAGCCATCATCGACAGCAATACGATTACCAATAACCGCTATGGCATTGCTGCCATCGGATCGAATATCAGAACCATCATCCGCCATAATTATATCGCCGATAACAACATTCAGGGCAATCCGATGCAGGGGGGGAGTGGTCTGAATTTTCAGGGCGGGACGACCAATACCGCACAGATTTCTCACAATGAGATCACCGGCAACCTCTGGGGCGTGACGATCCAATCCAGTGCACAACCCAACCTGGGGCATATAGAACCGGATACCCTCAATATTGGGTGGAACAAGATTTACGGCAATGGCAACTCAGGGGTCATATACAATCTATACAACAATACTTCAGGGAATATCAAAGCAGAAAACAATTATTGGGGTTCTTATATTCCTGATACGGTTGAAACCACGATCTTTCATCAACCGGATGATCCTTCCCTTGGTTTTGTGGATTATCTGCCGCTCAGCCCCATAATTACGGATGCCCCGGCCCGCTTTGCTTCTGCAAATGAGCGTTTTGTCGAATTGATCTATCCGAATCCGGCCAGGGACGTGGTAAGGATCAGGCTGAATGAGGCAATGCTGCCCGAACACTTTACAGCAAGCATAGCTGTGGTGAATATGCTGGGACAGCAAGTCTTCCGGATGGTACAGGATTATCAGGGAAAGGATATGCTTGTGCCGCTGAGTACACTGCCTGCAGGTTTATACTATCTGAGTGTGGATGTGAAGGGAGCCAGGGCGATGCAGCCTCTGATGATCCAACCTTAATCCTCAGTGTCCAGGGGTTTTTTCTTCTGAATAAAAACCCGTAAGCTTTTTGGGAGGATTCGGATGTGGAGGTTGCGACTCATTTTTACCGCCTCCCCGTCCACATTTACGGTTCTGCCTTTGCGGCCTATCACCCTTACGTCCCTGGCTTTGTATATCTCGGCCCAGGGTAGACTGCTGAGCCGGCCATCCAGGATACTGCGGATGAATTCAGGAATGTCTTTAAGCGAAATATGCTTGAAAATAACTACATCCAGCAGCCCGTCGGTAACGCTGGCTTGCGGGGCAACCTGTGTATTGTAACCAAATTGTCCTCCATTGGCAAAGACAATAAAGAGTGCACTGGTGCGAATGTGCTTTCCGTCAACTTGCAATTGGTAGGTTCTTTCTTTATATCTGAAATATTCGCGGATGATCACATAGGCATAGGTGAGCCACCCTCTTTGTCTGAGGCGGTTGTATTTTTCTGCCACCAGGGCATCAAAACCGATACCGGCAAGCGAGGCAAAGCGCCTTCCATTGATTTCCCCGCAGTCGCATTGGAGTAAGGTGCCGTGCCTGGCGAGTTCAAGTGCTTTATTCACATCCATTGGAATCTGGAGGTGGCGGGCAAAGCCATTGCCTGAGCCTTGTGGAAGTATCAGGATGGGAAAGGCTTGCAATTCAGCTTGGTTGATCACATAATTCACAGAACCATCTCCCCCTGAAATCCCGATGGCATCTGTCTGTGGATTCATATCGATAAGAAATGCAGCTGCGTTTTGCTTAAAATCATCTAAGGCAACGCGCCTGATTTCAATGTCCTGTATATCCTGCAGTGCCTCATTCCCCTGCCCGAAAAGCCGACGCAGCCAGGGTCCTGACCTGGGATTTACCAAAAGATGTATGCGTGCTGCCAAGGCCGCTAAATATTAGAGGAAGGTGCCTTGAATTATTTCTTTTCCTCTTTGGTGTAGGTTGCTGAGCCGGTGACGTTTTGTCCTCCTGCGATCTCAGTATAATTCATCACCAGATGGGTGCTGTCGATAATGGTGGCGGTTCCCAGGAAACGGCGGCTAACAGGCGGATCTCCACAGACAATTTCCTGCTGCGGGATCTGACATTGGCTTCCAGTTACTCTGTCGATATAGACATTGGCATTCACGTAGCCGCCAAAGCTGCTTACCCAGAAACGCTTGTTGACACTGTCGGAGGCCGTAATGCTTTCCGAATATTCAGTGTGCAATGGGGGGTTGGGTGGGTTCAGCTTGTCATCTTTTACTTCCCAGTTGCCAGCCAGGTAATCTATGTTGTTTTTAACAAACACATAGCGGGTGGCCTCAGCACGGTTCCCTGCCTGATCCGTAACAGAGTAAACTACCGAGTAACTGCCTTTCAGGGAGGTATTGAGGTCGGTTTCCGTTTTGATGCTTTCCGTGATGTTTCCGTCTTCATTGTCGGTGGCATTAACGCCCGGATCAATGTACTCTCCTCCGATCTCCAATACATAGGGATTATCGCCGAGGATGGTGATGATGGGTGCGGAACTGTCTTTTTTTGTACAGGCGAACAGCAGCACAGTGGCGAGAAGGACAGGGGCAATCAGGGAATGAAAAGGCTTCTTCATACAGCAGGTTTTGAATCTGTTAAAGATAGAAAAGTCTCGTCTGTTATTTGCCAGCGAGGGAATAAAAAAAAGCTGCACACAGTGTGGCAGCTTTTCTTGTGATTGGGTGTCTCTTTAAAGCTTAGTGAAGGTAGCGTATCCCGTATCTGTACCGCCAGCATCATAAGTAATGGTGTACTCAATAAAGAGATTATTTCCGTGATCGGCCATTGAACCTGTTCCACTGACTGTGCCTTCAGAGCCGGGATCTACCCCGACCATCTGCTGTGAGGGAATGGTGATGTTTCCAAATTTGTCAAAGTTGGCTGTCACAATCACCTGGTTGCCAAAGCCTCCGAAATTGCTGATCAGGATTTTGCCGGGATCGGTAGCGGAAGAAGAAATGGCACTGTTGTAGTCATAAATGCCCTGGCCCACACCCACTACAGAGTCAACCACAGACCAGGTAAACTGGAAGGAAACCTGTTTTACGATGATGTTTACCGTACGCGTGGCTGAACCGGTGTTGCCACTCAGGTCGGTGGCAAAATAATTCACATTGTAGGTGCCGATTTTGTCGGGATTAACATTGTTCTCCACTTCTACAGTCAAATCACCGTCCTCATCATCCTGTGCAGTTGCACCGGCATCGATATAGTCAGTATTGAGCAGATGATCCACCGGATTGTCACCCAATACTGTAATGACTGGGGCAGTCGTGTCATCATCAGCGCAGGAGATCATAAATAATGTGGATGCGGCAAAAAGCAGGGTAAATACAAAACTGAGTTTTTTCATAAAGCTGAAAATTAATGGGTTAGTTTTCCTTAGAGGCATTCAAAATGATTGAAAAATATCGGCTGCAAAAATAGCTAAAATCGTGCCCAATGAAAAATGTTTTTTGCGAAAGCGCTTCAAATGGACTATTTTTGCACTTTCAAAAACAACCTAAAACCCCAAACCAATGAGAAACATCGTATCATTAGCACTGATTGCCGGACTTTTCCTTATGGTGTCCTGCGGGCAGAGCGCTTCGGATAAGGCTGCTGCTGATCAGGCCAAAATTGACTCCATCGCCCAAGCTGAAGTTCAGGCGGCCAAGCAGGCCGTACTGGATTCCATCGCCCAGGTTGAAGAAGAATTAAAGCTTCAGGCCAAAATGGACTCTCTGGAAGCTGCGGTAGAAGCCGCCAAGACAGAGGCCAAGAAAGCAGGTGCTGCTGCCGCAACCGCCGTACAGAAACCTGCTGAGCCAAAGAAGGAAGAACCTACTCAAGCCAAACCTACTCGTGGAGGTGCTTCCAAACGGGCTGATACCGAGTAGTTTATTCCCGGCTAAAAACATTTAAGGCGCTCCTTCCGGGCGCCTTTTTTTTCTATTTTAGAATGTCTATAAATTAGCCTTCCATCGCACAGGCAAGCCGATCCTTCCTATAGGGCAGTGTACATTTGCCTGAAACAGCATCCGGGAATAAATCAGCCCGGATAGAAAGGAGCGAGTGTGAAACAAACGGTTGCTTGTGGAAACAAAGGGGAGGAGGTCCGGTCGGATTGTTTGATAAAACTTGAACTGACCGACAGCGGTGGGCTGCTCATCGAATTGGAAAGCAAAGTCGGGCGGCTCTATGGAGATTCCATCCTGGCCCTGCTTGAAGAAATCTTGAGTCATTTCGGCATCAGCAATGCGGTGGTGGAGATCAGTGACAGTGGTGCACTCCCATTCGTGATTGCGGCACGACTTGAGGCTGCCATACAAAGGTTGAAGCCTGGTACAACCAGCTGGCTTACCGCTATGTTGCCGGAAAACAGGCAGCCATCTTCGAGGAACCGCCGGCGTTTTTCCCGCCTCTATCTTCCCGGAAATACACCCAAACTGATGATCAATGCCGGTATCCATCAACCCGATGGTCTCATCCTTGACCTGGAGGATGCGGTGGCACCGGATAAAAAGCAAGAAGCCCGTTTTCTGGTGAGGAATGCCCTGCGCACATTGCACTTCTATGGCGCAGAAAGAATGGTACGTATAAACCAGTTGCCGATGGGTCTGGAGGATCTGGACTTTATCGTGCCGCATTACCCGAACCTGATCCTGCTGCCCAAATGTGAGTCAGTCAGCCAGATTGAAGCCGTCAACGCCCGAATCTCAGAGATTAAGCAAAGAGAGGCTATGACCCAGGATATTTGGTTGATGCCCATTATTGAATCGGCGCAGGGCGTGCTGATGGCGGCCCAGATTGCCCGGGCTGCAACAAATGTTGTCGCCATCGCTATCGGACTGGAAGATTATACCGCTGATCTGGGCACCCGCAGGAGTGCTGAGGGAAAAGAGTCATTCTTTGCCCGATCGATGATCGTAAATGCTGCAAGGGCCGCAGGGATTCAGCCCATAGACTCTGTCTTTTCTGATGTCAGTGATATGGATGCCCTTCGTCTCAATGTGCTGGAAAGCAAAGCGATGGGTTTTGACGGGATGGGTTGTATCCATCCCCGTCAGGTTCCTGTTATCCATCGGGCTTTTGCCCCGGATGAGAAAGAGATAGCCCGCTCCAGGATGATCCTGCTCGCCTTTGAAGAGGCACAGGAAAAAGGCCTTGGCGTGGTGAGCCTGGGTAGTAAAATGATCGATGCACCTGTGGTGAAGCGGGCAGAACGTACCATCCGTGTCGCCATCGCCGCAGGCATAATTAATGAGAATTGGAGGGAAGAAGATGTCCAGTAATCAATTGGTCAGGAATGCAGCGGGCCGGCTCGTGCCGCTGAAGGTGAACGGGAAAGAGGCAATCCCTTTTCAGGGAGTGGGGAAATATCGTCCTGAAGGACGCAAATATGCCCCCCGCATCGCCAGCTGCGCCGATTATCCGGCCGATGGAAATAAACTGGTGCCCAGCCTGAAAGAAGCATTACTTAAAGCGGGTCTGAAGGATGGAATGACCATTTCCACCCATCATCATTTCCGCAATGGCGACCTTATTGCCAATCAGATTTTTGCGATAGCCGCTGAACTGGGGGTGAAGGATCTGGTATGGTTCCCTTCGGCCTCCTTTCCCTGTCATAGTCCATTGATAAAGTATCTGGAAGATGGCACCATTCACCATATTGAGGGCAGTATGAATGGCCCGCTGGGCAAATTCTGCTCCGAAGGTAAGATGCGCGGAATGGGCGTGTTGCGCTCTCACGGTGGACGATACCAGGCCGTGCAGGATGGAGAGGTGGTCATTGATATCGCGGTGATCGCAGCTCCCACAGCCGATGCCTTCGGGAATGCCAATGGTGTCAATGGACCGGCTGCCTGCGGTTTACTGGGCTTTGCCCTGGCCGATTCACAGTACGCTGATAAGGTCATCGTGGTGACCGATACCCTGGTCCCCTTCCCCTGTATCCCCTGGCAGATACACGGAAATTACGTGGACTATACTGTCAAGCTTGACCAGGTGGGACTTCCGGAAAAGATTGTCTCAGGCACCACACGCATCACGAAAAGTCCTGACCGTTTGCTCATTGCAGAGCTCACAGCTCGTTTTTGTGATGTTGCAGGCATTGTCCGCGACGGATTTTCCTACCAGGCAGGCGCTGGAGGAACCGCACTCTCTATCGGAAACTACTTCCGCGATATCCTGAAAGAGCGAGGCTGGAAAGCCCGCTTTATCCGCGCCGGCAGCAACCAATACCCGGTACAAATGCTCGAAGAAGGCCTGGTTGATTATATCCTGGATGGGCAAACCTTCGACCTGGAAGGGGTGCGCTCTATGCGCGAAAATCCCGGCCACGTGAACACCTCTCCCTTTACCAGCTATAACTACCACGGCAAAGGAAATTTTGCATCAATGGTAGATGTGGTGGTGCTTGGCGCTACCGAGGTGGATCTGGACTTCAATGCCAATGTGGTCACACATTCTGATGGATATCTGCTTCACGGAATCGGGGGCTGGCAGAACTGTCTCTTCTCTAAATGCACCATCCTGCCTATTCCCCTCTTCCGCGACCGCATTCCTGTCATCCGGGATGAGGTTACCACCCTCTGTGGCCCCGGTGAACTGATAGATGTCATTGTCACAGAAAGAGGCATCGCCATCAATCCTTTGCGGCAGGACCTGATTGATAAGTTGAAAGACAGCGGGTTACCGCTGAAAACGCTTCAGGAGTTAAAGGAAGAAGCAGAACGTATATGTGGCATTCCGAAGAAGCAGGAATTTGAGGATGAAGTGGTAGCCGTCATAAAATGGGTGGACGGTACCGTGATCGACTGTGTGAGGAAAGTCAAAGCAGGAAGCTGAGTAAAGTCTGCTTTCCCTCAGATCAGGCTGACCCGCCCATCCTGCAGGTGGTAAAAGCCGGCTGCAATGCGGATCTTTCCGGATTTCTCCATTTCATCAAGAATCTGACTTCTCTCACGGATTTGATGGATCGTGTGTTGGATATGCGTGTGGCATACCGCATCCACCCAGGCTTCTTTTTTCAGGGAAAGATCCTCTGTCTTTAAGGTGGCAGCAATCGCGGGCCTGATTTTTTCCAGCAGATGACTCAGGTTTCCCATCTTCACTCCTTCAATCGCCCCCTGCACAGCTCCGCATCTCTCGTGACCCAATACAAGAATCAGCTTCGCACCGATCACCTTGCATCCAAATTCCATACTACCCAGGACATCTTCGCTGATCACGTTCCCCGCCACACGGATGACAAATAAATCCCCTATGCCGGCATCGAAAACAGTTTCGATGGGAACGCGGCTGTCGATGCAGGCAAAAACCACAGCCTTGGGAAACTGCCCGGTATAGGTCTTGTCCCGCTGGGCAGCCAGGTCGTAATCAGTTCTCTTTCCGGCCATAAATCGTTCGTTGCCTTCCAATAAAGTTTGCAGGACATCTTCCGGAGACAGCGATTCCTGCAAACGGCGGGTCAGGACTTTATGTGGCGATAATTTCATAGGCAACAATTTAGAGCATAACAATTATCTTTTCTACTGGTTCGAATCCGCATTAATTCGCATTTTTACTTTCCAATCGTCCAAAATATGAAGTTTTTGTCATATCTGATGCTTTTTTGCCTGATCCTTCTATCCTGCTCAGACAGTAAGGAAGAGGCAAACCTCACTCCGGCCCTGCTGGTGGATCCCTTTATCGGCACCGATGCTCACGGCCATACTTTCCCCGGCCCCTGCCTTCCTTTTGGGATGGTGCAACTAAGCCCCGACACCCGCCTGACTGGATGGGACGGCTGCTCCGGCTACCATTATTCAGATAGTGTGATTTATGGATTCAGTCATACACATCTCAGTGGGACAGGCGTCTCTGATTATGGAGACATTCTTTTGATGCCGGGAACAGGGGAGCCCCTTTATCATAATGGATATGAGAAAGCACCAGGCCAGGGGTATGGCCGGCTTTTCAGAAAGGAAACAGAAGAAGCGCACGCAGGCTATTATCAGGTCTTACTGGAGCCTGGCAATATCCGTGTGGAGCTGACGGCAGGGTTACGCACCGGATGGCACCGTTACAGCTTCCCTGCGGAAGAAGAGGCCCACCTGATCCTGGATCTGCAACACAGGGATGCCTTGCTCGATTGGGATTTCCGGGTGGTCAGTGAGAGGGAAGTCTGCGGATACCGGCGTTCTAAGGCCTGGGCTGAAGATCAGCGGGTGTATTTTGTGGCCCGTTTTTCTGCGCCTTTTGTTTTAATAGAAAAGCAGGATACCATCCATAAAGCTGTGTTCGCTCTGCAGTTTGGAACGCTGGACAGTCCTTTGACGGTTGCAGTGGGCATCAGTGCGGTGGATGAAGATGGGGCAAGAATAAACCTGAACAAGGAGGACGACGGCCGTGACTTTGATGCTGTGAGGGAGGATGCAGAAGGTATATGGAATGCAAGCCTCGGAGCTATACAGGTGAATGGTGGAAAGTTGGAGGATAGCAGGACGTTTTACACTGCCCTGTATCACAGTATGATCGCGCCCAATCTTTTCTCCGATGTCGATGGGCGTTACCGCGGACTTGATAAGAAGATTCACGGCCTGGAGAAGGATCAGGCCCAATACACCGTTTTTTCGCTCTGGGACACCTACCGGGCTGCACATCCCCTTTTTACACTCATTCAGCAGCAGCGTACCCGTGATTTTCTTGAAACAATGCTCCGGCACTACCAGCAAGGCGGAAAACTCCCCGTTTGGGAACTGGCTGGCAATGAAACCAATTGTATGATCGGATATCATAGCGTTCCGGTCATTGCAGATGCCCTGTTGAAAGGGATCCCGGTTTCCTCGAAAAGCATATTCCTTGATGCCAGCCTGGCGAGTACGCGGCAGGAAGATTTCGGAATAGGGGTCTATGGCAGAAACGCCTTCCTAAGCATTGAGGACGAGCCCGAATCGGTTTCTAAAACCCTGGAATATGCTTACGACGACTGGTGCATCGCAATGCTTGCCCAAAGCCTGGGTGATACGGCCATTGCGGCCAGATTTTTTGCCCGTGCCCAGTCCTGGCGCCACCTGCTCGATCCTGAAACCCGTTTTTTCCGTCCCCGACAGAACGGAGCCTGGATCAAACCTTTTGACCCGTCGGAAGTGAACTTCCACTTCACCGAAGCCAATGCCTGGCAATATGGTTTCTATGTGCCCCAGGATGTACACGGCTTTATGGAGGCTATGGGCGGGCCAGACAGCCTGGAGCAACGACTGGATGCTCTTTTCTCAGCCCCGGAACAAACCAGTGGCCGGCACCAGGCCGATATCACCGGACTTATCGGACAGTACGCTCACGGAAATGAACCCAGCCACCATATCGCCTATCTCTATAATTACACCGGATCTCCGTGGAAAACACAGGAAAAGTTGCGGAAGATAATGACTGAGCTCTATACCCATAAACCCGATGGTTTATGCGGGAATGAAGACTGTGGACAAATGTCGGCCTGGTATGTGTTTACTGCGATGGGTTTTTATCCTCTGACCCCGGCTTCTGGTATTTATCTCATCGGTAAGCCCTTTTTCCCTGAAATGGAATTGAAGCTGGAGAACGGAAAAACCTTTCGCATCCGGGCGGAAAAGATTGGCGAGGGGGACTATGTGGCGGGGATGCGCCTGAATGGGGAAGAGTATTCCCATTCGTGGATTACCCACGAAGCCATCCTTGCCGGAGGAGAACTGGTTTT
The DNA here is from genome assembly GCA_964590645.1 of uncultured Lentimicrobiaceae bacterium. GTDB lineage: Bacteria > Bacteroidota > Bacteroidia > Bacteroidales > JAGNHN01 > JAGNHN01. Next base: position 25,793 of record CAZPYJ010000001.1, on the reverse strand, counting down.
TGTAATGGGAAAGAGTAAGCAAGCAATGCAAATGGATGTCCCTCCCTTACCGGAATCGCCAGCAAATCTCATTGTTACCGCCCCCTGGCTTAAGCAAGGTGAGCGTAGTTTCTTGGACAGCACCCTTGTGGTACTGGGTGCACAGCAGGGACTTCATATCCATTATACCCTGGATGGAAGTCTTCCGGATGCAAAGGCAGCGCTGTATTCCTCTCCGCTGCTTATTAGAGAGAATACCCTGATACGCTTTGCAGCCATCCGTGATGACGGGGCAATCAGTCCGGTGGTGGAGAGCCGTTTCGGTCATCTCCCTGCAGGGGTCTCAGCCCGTTATCTCAGTCCTTATTCAGAAATGTATCCTGCCAATGCCGAAATGACCTTATATGACGGTATCAGAGGAGGCCGGAATTTCAGGACAGGGGAATGGCAGGGTTTTCAGGAAAAGGACGTGGAAGTTATCCTTGACCTGGGCCGGATGGTAAGGCTGGATTCCCTCTCGGCAGGATTCCTTCAGGATGTGGGTTCCTGGATTTTTATGCCCCTTGATGTCAGGTTTTTACTCAGTAGCGATGGAAGAAAATACCTTGAAATCGGACATATCCCCAATCGGGTGGATGAAAGGGCCACAGGAGGTATTACCCAAAACCTCGGTCTTCGTTTTCCCGCCCAAAAGGCCCGGTATATTAAGATGGTGGCATCCAACAAAGGATATTGCCCGGAGTGGCATCCAGGCTATCCTTATCAGGGCAAAGCCTGGATTTTTATGGATGAGATCTGCTGGAAGGAAGCAGCTCCCTGATTACTTCTTCTTTCCCTATCTTCGCCCTTTCTGGCCAATACTGCGATGAGAAAAAACAATCCCTACCTGATCCCTTTTACCGTGGTAACCCTGCTGTTTTTTATGTGGGGTTTTATCACCTGTATGAATGACATCCTGATCCCTTATCTCAAGAAGATGTTCGACCTGAGCAGGGCCCAGTCGATGTTTGTGCAGATGGCTTTCTTTGGCGCCTACTTCATCGGGTCTGTCGTATATTTTCTGATTTCCTCTCGAAGGGGTGACCCTATACAGCGAATGGGGTACAAACGGGGACTGATTCTGGGTTTAATGATTTCGGCTCTGGCCTGTGTCTTGTTTTTTCCTGCCGCGCAGATCAAAGTGTATGGCCTCTTTCTGGGTGCCTTGTTTATTCTCGGCCTGGGATTCACCGTACTTCAGATTGCCGCCAATCCTTATGTGGCCATTCTTGGAGATGCGAAAACAGCTTCCAGTCGTTTGAACCTTTCCCAGGCATTCAATTCTTTTGGAACCACCATTGCCCCCATTGTAGGTGGTTATCTGGTATTTCATTATTTCGCTTCCTGGGGAGCCCCATTATACGATCAGGCAGGAAACCTCATCTTAACAGAAGGCGGCCGGGTGATGAGTGCAATGGGTGTGCAGTTGCCCTATCTTATTTTTGCCGCTGTATTCCTTCTGCTGGCATTGATCATTTATCTTACCCGTTTTCCGGTGTTTACCAGTGGAGAAGTGCTTTCTCACGATGCGGGTGCGCTCCGCTATCGCCACCTGGTATTGGGAATGCTGGCCATCTTCCTGTATGTGGGAGCCGAAGTGAGCATAGGCAGTGTCCTGATCAATTATCTGCACGAGCTCAAGGGATTCGGAGAAATGGAGGGAAAATCCTTTCTGGCTTTTTATTGGGGGGGGGCAATGACAGGACGATTCCTGGGTGCCATTGTATTGGGGAAAGGCCAGCCGCATTTGAACCGGATGGCTGCAATGCTGGGGGTCGGCTTGCTGGCTTTTGGCCTGATATACTTTGCAGTATGGCTGGAAAGCGGGTATCAGTTTCCACTCAGGAGGGTGATTCCTTTCCTCGGCTTTCTGTTATTGAATTTGCTTGGTTTTTATATCGGGCGTGCTGCGCCGGCGCGTACACTCAGTGTCTTTGCCTTTATCGTCATCGGCCTGCTTGTTCTTGCCCTAAGCAGCCAGGAGAACCTGGCGATGTGGGCCGTCATAGGTATAGGCTTGTTTAATTCCATTATGTGGTCTAATATCTTTACCCTGGCAATCCACGGACTTGGAAAATATACCGCGCAAGGATCCAGTCTTCTCGTAATGGCCATCCTGGGGGGGGCAGTGATTCCGGTTGTGCAAGGCAGTATCGCCGATGTGCTGGGCGGATATCACTACAGCTTCTTTATCCCCATCCTGTGTTATGCTTACCTGGCCTGGTACGGAATGAAGGGATATCCACCAGTGCTTTTCAAAAAATACAGAAAGGAGATGATAGCGTAATGTTAACACTAGGCGTGGATATCGGGGGAACCAATACCCGCATTGGACTGGTTTATGACGGTGGGAAAATCATTGCCGATGCCAGTTTTAAGACACAGGACTACGCGGAGGCCGAAGAATATGCGAACGCCCTTGCGAACCAGATTAAACGATTGTTGTATGATTACGGAATCGAAGCCTGCTCTATAGGCGGTCTGGGAATTGGGGCTCCCAATGGCAATTATTTCAAAGGAACCATCGAGTTTGCACCCAACCTGAAATGGCGGGGCATCGTGCCCCTGACAGATATGCTGGAATACCGATTTCCCCTGTGGGGGATACGTCTCACCAACGATGCCAATGCGGCAGCCTTGGGCGAGAGGATGTTTGGTAAAGCGGGAGAAGTGGATGATTTCATTATGATCACCTTGGGAACAGGAGTGGGTTCCGGGGTTTTTTCGGGTGGACGCCTCATATATGGGCACGACGGCTTTGCCGGCGAAATAGGACACAGTCTGGTGGAGCCGGGCGGACGCCTATGCGGCTGCGGGCGCGAAGGTTGCCTGGAGGCCTATGCATCCGCTTCGGGCATCGTCAAAACGGCTAAAGAGCTGATGAAAACCAGGGAAATGAAAGCTTTTCTTTTAGGAAAAGTGTCGTCCTCGCTCCTGGAAGAGATCAAAGGGGAACTAGAGGCAAGGCACATCGGAGAGGCTGCCCTTCAGGGCGATTATCTCGCACAAGAGACCTTCAACATCACCGCCGGAAAGCTGGCTTTTGCCCTGGCCAACGCCGTGACGGTAACCAGTCCGGAAGTGATATATCTTTTCGGGGGTATTGCTGCCGCCGGAGATGCCTTAATGAAACCCCTCAGAGAAGGACTGGAGCGACAGCTGCTTCAGATTTATAAAGGCAAAATCAGAATTGAATGGAGCGGGCTTCCTCCCGGGGATGCAGCCATCTTAGGTGCCGCTGCCCTGGTCCGATAACCATTGTGCTATGGTTTTCTATCTCCTTTCTTTACTCAGTACCCAGGCAATGGCCGCTTCTTCTGTGCTAAAAGGCCTTGATTCATATCCCTCATCCCGCTCTGCAATAAGATAAGGAAAAACCACATCCTCCGGACTCACCGTAATAATGGCTATTCGAAGACCCCCGAATATATCCAGGTGCTCGCGGTAAAAAGCCGGCACTTTCAGATAGGATTGCTCTGGAAAATCAAAGGAGGCTTGCCTGTAATCCAGAATATACCCCTTGACATCCGCCGGAATCAGTCGCTCCCTTATGGCTTGTTTCCAGGATGCAGTAATTTCCTGAATGCTGGTTTTTCCGTAGTGCGTCTTGTAAAAAATACCTGTATCAGGATCATACCTGAAGCTGAACCTGTCTTCCATAAAACAAATGCTAAATCGGTATTCCTGTAAATAACAATGACTGAGTGCAATAGCTTGCGGTAGAAATCAGTCTTTCACACCAAATATAATCATTCCCACCTTCAATCTCACACCCGGGCGCAATTAATGAAACTTTTTTTCTCCGGCACTGATCATAATCTGCAAATGATTGTCAGAGGGAGGGATCGGACACGAATAGCGTGAATTATAAGCACAGTACGGGTTGTATGCTTTATTGAAATCAATTTCAAGCTTTTCGTTTTCAGGGATACGCACATCAAGATAACGGCCTCCTCCATAGCTGTGTTCCGGAGCACTCAAATCGCGGAAGGGAATGAAAAGGTAGTCCTCGTATCCTTGCTGATGGATGAGTTCAAGGTTCTGGTAAACTTTGAGCTGAAGCTCAGCTCCCTTTATTAAAAAATATGCCGTTCCAAAGTGCCGGTATAAGGGTCTGCGAGCTGTAGTCGTAGCCATTTCAAAAGGTTCTGAATCAGGATGCCTTTCCAGCCTGGCAGTAATTCTGTAATCCGGGTTCACCGGAAAGTAGGATAAGCCCTGGAAAATTTCTTTGTCTTCCTCAGTTAGCGGACTCTGGCTGCTATGCCTGAAGGTACTGTCCTTCTCCAGTCTTTCTGCCTCGATGGCTTCCATATAGGCAGATTCTGCTGCCGGAGTACAGGATGTGAGGAAGAAGGGGAGTAGCCAAATGACCCGGTATTTTCTCATCTGCATTCTTGTTTATTGACCGACAAATGTCGTGCTTTCTCTGAAATGGCAGCATATCCTTATCTTCGTACAATGAAAGCGCTAAGCCTTGTTTTGGGTGTCAGCCTGAATCCTGTCCGCCATTCCTTCCGTACTGTGGCGGCTTTGGATGAGCAGGGATATGCGGTTTGTGCACTCGGGAACCGGGAAGGCCTGATCGGACGTATTCCCATCCTGACAGGCTTTCCGGAGCTTGGAAAAATCCATACGGTGAATCTTTACCTCAAAGCTGATCGCCAGGATGTCTATATTGACTACCTGCTGAAGCTGAATCCAAGCCGGATCATCTTCAATAAAAAGACTTTCAATCCCGTACTTTGGGAAAAAGCCGCTAAGCTTGGGATCAGGGTGGAAGAAGGATGCAGCCTCGTTTTGCTGGCGAAAGGCACGTATTGGGGAGATTGAGGTGCAGTGATCAGTGATCAGTGGGCAGTGTTCAGTGATCAGTGATGAGTGGTCAGTGGTCAGTGGTCAGTGTGCAGTGATCAGTGATGAGTGGTCAGTGGTCAGTGGTCAGTGGTCAGTGGTTTAGGTGTGCTATTCGCTTGCCTCGCTTCTCTCGCTTTCCTCTCGTACCCTGAGCGCTTGCACTGAGCGCTCGCCCTGAGCGCAGCCGAAGAGCAGCCGAAGGGCAGCCGAAGGGTCGCTTTTCGCTGAAACAACCTTCCCACGCTTTCTTTGTTTATCCATTCACAAACTCAAAAATAAACTGTGATGGGTATCAGAGGAGAACGTTTTCACCATATAGACAGGGTCGTCACCCAATGGATGGCAGCAAAGGGGCTGCTCTTTCTGCGCATTAGTATAGGCATAATCTTTTTATGGTTCGGGATGCTTAAGTTTTTTGAGGGTCTCAGTCCGGCCCAGGACCTGGCGATCCGCACCATCGATCTGCTGACCTTCGGCGCCTTGCCCGAGCAAATCATTCTCTACGGTCTGGCTGGCTGGGAGGTGCTGATCGGACTGGGGCTGCTTTTCGGCCTCTTTATGCGGGAAACCCTCTTGCTCCTTTTTATGCAGATGCTCGGGACTTTCACCCCGGTATTCCTTTTTCCAGGGGAAGTCTTTCATATCTTTCCATACTCCCTAACATTGGAAGGACAGTATATCATTAAAAACCTTGTCATTGTGAGTGCCGGAATTGTTTTGGGCGCCAGTGTCAGAGGGGGCAGGATGATGGCCGGAGAATAGGGAAAGGGAAAGGGAAAGGGAAAGGGAAAGGGAAAGGGATAAGGATAAGGATAAGGATAAGGATAAGGATAAGGATAAGGATAAGCCTGCCTTCCGCCGGGCCAGGTACAGGAGAAGCTCCTTTGCGTTATTCTTTGTGGCTCTGCGTTAAAATTTTGAAAAACTATTTTTGCCAGATACTTTGCTAGGGTTTGTCCTTATTTGACAGATTTACCACTGAGGCGCATAGAGGCACTAAGATTATCCGTCCTTCCAACTTAGTGGTTCTCATATGGAAGGAATGAAGGAAAGACTGCTCGGTGTACCTCTGTACCTGCCTGGCGGCAGGCAGGCAATCTCCCTGGGATGTCATTACCCACCGCCCTTGCGAACCTTGTGCCTTCCTTGTGTCCATTGTGGTTAAAACATCTCCCGCAGATTTCGCGGATGGGCGCAGATCAGAAGGTCAGAAGGTCAGCAGGTCAAAAGATCAGAAGGTCAGCAGGTCAGCAGGTCAGCAGGTCAGAAGGTCAGAAGGTCAGAAGGTCAGCAGGTCAGCAGGTCAGAAGGTCAGCAGGTCAGCAGGTCAGCAGGTCAGCAGGTCAGAAGGTCAGAAGGTCAGAAGATCAGCAGGTCAGCAGGTCGGTAGATCAGAAGGCCAAAAGGTCAACCCTATTCTGACATTGACACAATTGGTTCTCGGCAGGCAGGGATGAGGAGTTGGATACCCGGGGTTTGCGGGAACGCGCTTGAATGCCGGCCCATCCTTTGTTTTAAAGGTAAATCGCCTGATGAAGGCTCCGTGCGCCAAGGAATCCCGCGATCACCAGCCCCAGACCCAGGAAGTTGTTCAACAGGATATTAAGGAGTCCGGCGCGGATGAAACCGTCGCGGAGCAATTGAAAACTCTCCAGTGCGAAGGTCGAAAAGGTGGTAAAGCTCCCCAGCAAACCGATGAAAAGAAAGAGCCGAAGGCCGGGGTTAAGGTTGTGGGTTTCCCACCAGCCCCAAAGAAACCCGATAAAGAATGAACCCAGCAGGTTTACGATCAATGTCCCATAAGGAAAGATGGGATGAATATATCGGTAACTGAGTCCGGATAAGACATAGCGTGCTATTGTTCCAAGGGCACCCCCGCCCGCCAGTATGAGAATCTTTGTCAGCATAATTACTGATTATTCTGTTCGGTATCTGAAATACGCAGCAGGCTGATCTCCGGCCACATTCCAATACGCATCGGGATTCCGATGAAGCCGAATCCGGTACTGACGTGCAAGAAACGTCCATTCTCTTCATACAGCCCTCCCCATCTCGGGTATTTGTATTGAACCGGGCTCCATCGGAACCAGTGATTGCATAAACCTATTTGCGCCCCGTGTGTATGCCCGGAAAGGGTGAGGAGGACCTGCGGGTTTTGCAATATCTCTGCTTCCCAGTGGGTCGGGTCGTGGGATAAAAGAATGACGGGTATCGTCCCGGCAAAGGAAAGGGCGCGGGGCAGGTCTCCTTCCTGGCGGAAGGGGGGAAGTCCCCAATTGTCCACACCAGCCAGGGCGAAGGCCTGTCCCTGATGCTGCAGGATGACTGCCGAATCTTCCAAAAGAATAAAACCACATTTTTCATAAAACGCCTTAAGCAATCTGCGGTTGATTTCCGGTGGACGTATCGTATCCCCTTTCAGATAATCGCCGATATCGTGGTTTCCCAGGATGGCGTATTTCCCCAGGGGGGCTTCCAATGCGCTGAAATCCGCCTGGTATGGCCAGGCTTCCTCTGCCGCTACATTGATGAGGTCACCGGTCAGGACGATGATATCCGCTTTTTGTTCTTGTAGTATGTGCAGTCCTTTCCTGACGGATTTCGGGTTTCCGAAGCTTCCGATATGCAGGTCGCTGATCTGGGCGATGCGCAAGGGGGGAAGGGCATTGTTGAGTGCTGTGGCAGAAAGCGTATGCTCGCGCACGATGAATTGTGATCTGCCGATGAAAGTGCCGTAGAGGATAAGGACGATCCCCAGCAGATAAATACTCACCAGCAGGCGGTCGATCCTCCTTCGGCAGGTGAAATTGCGGAAATAGCGGACGACAAGCAGGGGCAGGGCTGCCAGGTTGAACAAGAGGCGGGGCATCCAGATCAGCACAAAGAGGCCGGTGAAGAAAAAGTAGAGGCGGTAGGCTTCTGCATCCAGGCCGGGAAGGCCGGCCAGCCAGGCATAGGAGAATAGCAGGATGCCATAGCCAATGCTGAGGGGGAAATGAATGCGCCTCAGTATCTGGAAGATTCTTCCCTGCATCGGCCGCAGTAGCAGATACATTAATACATCAACCACAATTACTGCAGCCACCAGTGACAGTACCCTGTATATCAAATGATGGCTTTCCATAGCTCAATATTACAAAAATTATGTACGGGTGAAGCTTAGCCCCGGTGCCCTCCAGAGTTTTCGCCCATCAGCGCACTTCCCACACTCTTGCTGTATGCTGTATGCTCTTGCATCAAAAACCACTCTTCACTTCGGGAATAGCATCCGCTGAATATGGATGCCTTCGATGCTTTTCAATTTAGTGATCATCCGCTCAAACTCCTCCGGAGCCCCGCAGAGTTCCAACAGCATCAATCCCCCTTCCTGCGCGGCTGCCTCACCCGTGATGTGAATGCCCAGCCGGGTCTTGATACTGCAACCATAGCGCGTCAGGATTTCCTGTACCTCGGCAGATTTTTCTGCACGCTCAGGGATATAAATGCCGGCAATATGAATGCTTTCCATTTTGCTTTCTTTTAGTCAAATGACATTTTCCTTACTTCCAGTCCGCCAATGGCATTCAGCGCATCTTCCAGTTGGGTCCATTCCTCTCTTGACCCCCTCAGTTGAAGGATGATCACGCCCGTTCTGCTGCACACAGAAGAGGTCACTTCGTGAAAGCCCAGGCGACTTTGGATCAGATGGCCGTATTTGCTGAGCACCCCTTGGGTGCGTCCTGCTTCTTTGATGCGGTCCCGTATCATCAGGCCCAGAATGCGGATTTCCTCCATAAGAAATTGGTTTTTAGAAGTACATATCTCTTTTACCCTGCTTAATCTGTGTGATGCGCCTCTGCAATTCAGCAATAAATTGATCGCCCTCCAATTCCCGGATATTGTCTTCAATCACTTTATAGCCTTTTTGCTTTACCTCGGGGGTGGCATAATCTTCAAGATACTCAGCCAGAGTAAGGATGGCATTGGGGGTGCAGTAGCGTTTGATAAAGCCGGGCACACTGAATTCCATAAAATGCTCTCCGGTGCGCCCCAATCGGTAACAAGCGGTGCAGAAGGAAGGCAGAAAACCTTTGTCGAGCAGCTCATCAATGATCTCTCCCAACGAACGGCTGTCATTGATCTTAAACTGTTCCTTATTCAAATCCTGGTCTTCATTCAGGCTGTCGGAATAACTGCCAAGCTCCAGTTTGGTTCCCCCGTCGATCTGCGAAACCCCGAAGCGCATCACATCGGTGCGTACTTTGGCATTCTCCCTGGCGGTGAGGATCATCCCCGTATAGGGAACCGCCAGCCGCAGAATGGCCACCAGACGGATGAATTCCTCATCGGTGACGGTGTATTTCGGGTCAATATCCAGGGTGGCCGCATCTTGTATCCTTGGGAAAGAGATGGTATGCGGCCCCACATTATAACAGGCTTCCAGATGGTTGGTATGTCTGACCAGGCCCAACACCTCAAAGCGCCAGTCGTACAGACCAAAAAGCGCCCCGATGCCCACATCATCCAGCCCGGCTTCCTGGGCACGGTCCAAACTGGTCAGGCGCCAGTTATAATCTTTCTTTTTTCCACCCAGATGGTACCAGGAATAGGCTTCCGGATGGTAGGTTTCCTGAAATACCTGGTAAGTTCCAATGCCTGCCGCGCCTACCGTTCTGAAACCTTCAATATCCAGGGGTGCCGCATTGATGTTCACCCTTCGTATTTCTCCATTGCCCTTCTTCACCTGATACACCAATTTGGCGGTGTGGGCGATGTATTCCGGGCTATACAGCGGATGCTCTCCATACACCAGGATCAGGCGCTTCTGCCCATTGTCCTCCAGGGCCTCCACCTCTTTTACAATCTCTTCGTCCGACAAAGTTTTTCTGACCGCAAATTTGTTCGAGGCCCGGAATCCGCAGTATTTACAATTGTTGCTGCATTGATTTCCAATGTATAATGGAGCAAAGAGCACAATGCGGTTGCCATAGACCTTGGTTTTCAAATCCCTGGCACCCTGCTTGATTTCTTCAATCAGTTGCGGGTCTTCGGTCTTCACCAGCACGGCGGTTTCGGCCAGGGTCAGTCTTTCTTTATTTAAAGATTTGGCAATGATGGCTCTCACTTTCGATGGATCCGGTTCGGCCTGGTGGATATGTTCCCATATCTCCTCCGGGTCGATGAAAGGCTTCATCCTCTCATCGGGTATCCTGCATTTTTCCGGATAAAACTTCATATCTGTATAAAATAGAATGCGTTGTTAATTGCTTAACAAAGGTAGTTTTTCTGTTTGGAAAAGTGGTCTTGTGGATAGCATTATCTTGAAGAATCTCCTGATTTATCCGCGTCACCCAATTGGATTTTCAGCCCGTCGAAGGCAGGTTTCACAAGTGGGGGGAGGCGTTCAAGCATTTGGGAATGCGTCCCGATAAAGTGGCTCATATGGGTGAGATAGCCTCCCCCGGGCGGATCAAGTTCGCGGATGATGTCCACGGCTTCTCCCACGGAGAAATGTGAGGCGTGCGGACTGTTCCGCAAGGCGTTCAAAACGACCACTTCTGAGCCTTTCACCTTCTCTAATTCCCGGGCTGAGATATAGCTGGCATCGGTAATATAGGTCAGGCCTCCGATGCGAAACCCAAGAATGTCCATTTTGTCGTGCCGGGCCCGGATGGGTTGGATTTCAATCTCATCAATAAAAAAGGCTTCCTCAGTAATGGGGTGAAATACGATCTGTGGTGCCCCAAAGAATCGCTGGTTATTAAAGATGTAAGGAGATTCCGCCCGGATGGCATCAATGACGCTGTCCTCGGCATACACTTCCATCTTTTTATTCAGCACATAATTGAATCCGCGAATATCATCCAATCCGGCGATATGATCGTGGTGGCCGTGGGTCAGCAGGATGGCATCCAGGTCACTGACTTTTTCCCGGATCATCTGGTAGCGGAAGTCGGGGCCGCAATCGATGACGATGTTCTTTCCGGGAATCTCAATCAGGAGGGAAGTACGCAGGCGTTTGTCGCGTTGATCCTCGGATGTACAGATGGGACAATCGCAGGCCACCACAGGTACCCCGGTAGAAGTACCGGTTCCCAGAAAGGTGATTTGCATAGGGATAGCCTCTTTCATCAGTATATGAGTTCGTTCAGGCTGGCCAGCATTTTATGGATCAGCTTTGCTGCCTGCTCCTCCCTGGCAATTTCTCCAAGCCAGAGCGTTTTGCGGAATTGCAGTCTGACATCCAGGCCTTCCCAATGAATTCCGGAATCCTGGAACAAGATATCTACTGCCCGGGCTTTGCAGGGACCATACTCTCCCGGAATCTTGTGTATGATGACCAGGGCTTTCACATATTCTGAACCGATGGCTGCACCGCTGGCATAAATCCCCGGAGGGGGAAGCAGCTTCTCCTCTTCTTCGATATGCATTGCAGAGGTATCAAATCCCTTATCTGTGAAGAAAGCACGGCCAGGCTCCAGCATACCCATTACCAGGTAGTGATGGTTTAAATAGGCATTGGCTCGCTGAATATGGCCTTCCTTGAGTGCTTTTCTGATGCGGGTTGAACTGACTGCTTCGTTTTCTATATCTTGTTCAAGGATTTCTTCTACCTGAAAACCATAGTATTTTCCCAGTTCATAGAGATACTCAAAACTACCTTCGCGATTGTGGCCGAAATGGTGGTTGAATCCAACCACTATGCAGGCAGCCTTAATCTTCTCCACCAGGATCTTTCGAATGAAATCAATGGAGCTGATCCTGGAGAATTCGAGGGTAAAAGGGATAATGATCAGATGATCCAGCCCGGTCTTTTCCAGCAGCTTAATTTTTTCCCTTTGGGTGTTGATGAGTTTGAGGTCTTTTCCTGCGGAGTCCGGGTAAAGGACTTTACGAGGATGGGGATAGAAGGTGATCAGCACCGATTCCCCGCCTATCTCGTTTGCGATGCTGCCCAGGCGTTTCAGCAGGACTTTATGCCCGTAGTGGACTCCATCGAATGAGCCTGTGCTGACGACGGCTTTACGTATCTCCCCAAGATGATCTATCCCCCTGTGTACGCGCATTGTTTGATCCTCAGCCTGTCACCAGGTTTTTCTTGACAAAATAGGCTACTTTCTCCAGGCTGGTCACCATATCATATTCCTCGAGGAAGATATGGTTGGGCACATTGATGGGGGTGGGGGTATAGTTCAGTATGCCCCTTATGCCCGCTTCTACTAGGGTTTCCGCCACTTGTGCCGTTTCAGTGGCAGGCACCGTGAGCACCCCGACGGTGATCTTGTCTCTGGTAATAATGTCCTGGAGTTTATCAAGGTGATAGCAGTGTACTCCCCCGTACATCTTATCCACTTTATCCGGATGGACGTCAAAAGCAGCAGAAATTTTCAGTTTGGATCGTTTACCCGCGAAGTAGGTCAGGATGGCACGCCCGAGGTTACCCAGGCCGATGATAGCCACATTCTGACCCTCCTCCGAGTCGAGGATCTCCCCGATCAGGTCGATAAGCGCTTTGATGTCATAGCCCTGGCGAAGGGTTCCGGTATAGCCGATCAGCATAATGTCCCGCCTGACCTGCACGGGGGTAATATGCAGGAGTGCTGCAATCTCGTGGGAAAAGATGTGCGTTTTCCCTGCCATCAGGCACTGCAAGAGCGAACGGCGGTATTGGCTCAGCCTTTCGATGGTCTTTCCCGGAAGTCGGTTGTTAAATTTCACTGCTTTGGACTTAGGTTAGGATTTTTAAACAGAATAATGAAGGTGCTGCCTGCATCCGGTTCACTCCGGACGCTGATATCGGCCTCATAAAGTTGCAATATTTTTTTTACTATTGAAAGCCCGAGACCGCTGCCGCTGATGTTGCGGGTTTTCGGATTGCGGATGCGGACAAAATCACGGAAGAGCTTGTCGATGTCCTCCTTGGCCATTCCAATCCCGGTATCGCTTACCTCCAGCCGTATCGCGCCTTCTTCCCGGCGCAGCATACACCGGACACTGCCCTGTGGTTTATTGTATTTGACGGCATTAGACAAGAGGTTGTTCAGGATGATCTCCATTTCTTCCGGATCCGCCATCAGGCTGATTTCATCCGGGGCATCGAGGGTGACGCTGACATCCTTCTGTATGGCGTAGGGCTGGATGGTATCCATAGCCGTGCGTGCGATTTCCCTCAAATCTACCTTGCTGATGTGCTGGGTTGGCTTTCCGGACTCAATTTTGGTGAAATCGAGCAGATCCAGGATCAGGTTGCGCATTCCCTGTACCCTCTGCAAGGTGCGCTCCACAATCTCATTGTAGTCTTTCAACTCATTCCCCAGCTCGCGTTGCTGTATCATTTTAACATATCCTTCGATGGCGTGGAGGGGGGCTTTCAGTTCGTGCGACAAAACAGAGAGGAACTGAAAGCGGATCTGCCGGGCATCCTGATTCAGCTTCTGGGTCATCCGTTTCAGGAAAATCTTTTTAGTCACGTTCTCTAAGGACGAACGCAGTTCCTGAGGCGTAAAAGGTTTTGGGATGAAGTCATAGGCCCCATCGCGGGTGGCTTTCACGGCCAGCTCAAGCGAGGCATAGGAGGTGATCATAATGACCAGGATATCGTATTGTTTATTGCGGATATACTCCAATACCTCTATGCCTTCCATTCCGGGAAGCTTGTTGTCGAGCAGCACAATCTCTGGCCTGGCCTCATCAATTATGGGGATGGCTTCTTCTCCGCTGCCGGCTTCCAGAACCTCAAAATGGACAGCCTCATCCATAAAAGGGAAGTCCACACTGTGGTTTTGAAGAATCCTGCGGGTTCCGCTGCGGATTCCTGCTTCATCATCCACGACCAATACCTTAAAGCTCGTCATCTCTGTTGTTGTAGCAATTTTTCAATTTCTTTTTCCAGAAAGTCAGTCCGAATGCCTTTGTCCACCACAAGGTCGGCCTTGATCATCCCAAAGCTGTCCTCAGGCTGGTCAAATCGGATGCCTGTTTCGGCTGCCACCGCAGTGGCCAGAATTACGGGCACTTCAGGATAGCGTCGCTTGAGCTTGTGACAAAGGATAAAACCACTGTCATCCTGCTCCATCATCAGGTCAAAGATGCACAGATCGGGTTTGAAGTGGGCAAGCAGTTGCTCTGCTTCTTTTTGTGAGCTTGCCTGTGTGACCTCAAAGCCCATCTTTTTCAACTTCATATTCATTTGAAAGAGATAGTCCTGATCATCGTCGGCCAGGAGTATCTGGAATGTCTTTTTCATTTTGTCGGGCTTTCTTCAGATTCTACATTATTTCTTGGGAGAGTGATGCTGAAGGTGGTACCGGTTTCACCCTGTGCAGGATCGGCATTCGAATCCACCTCGATCTTACCCTTGTGCATTTTTACAATTCCGTAAATGATCGGAAGTCCCAATCCGGTTCCTTCTCCGGGAGCTTTGGTGGTAAAGAAAGGGGTGAAGATTTTATCTCTGTTCGAGCTTTCAATGCCACTCCCGTTGTCTTTGATATGGATATGGATGGTGTCCGGGTCATCCTCCAGCCTGATGGTGATCTTTCCCTTCCCGGGGATGGCTTCCACGGCATTGCGCAGCAGGTTGATCATCACCTGCATCATCTGATCCTGATCAAGGCGTGCTGTAGGATTGCGCATTTGATTCAGGATGCGGAATTCAATATGGGCAGGGGCGATGACCTCCTCCAGGCACTTCCCGATGAACCCTGGGATTTGGGTGTCCTGCAATCTGACCTGGTTCTTTCTGGCGAAATTCAGCAATCCTCCCACTATGCCTTTACATCGCTGGGTCTGCTCCACGATCAGGCTCAGGTCTTCCCTTATGGGGTCTTCCTCACTGGTTTCATCCAGGAGGATGTTTGCATACATTGTGATGATTCCCAAGGGATTGTTCAGCTCGTGTGCAATGCCGGCCGAGAGTTGACCCATATGGGCCAGTTTTTCTGATTGTTTCAATGCTTCCCGTGCGCTTGCCAGTTTTTCATTGCTGGTATTCAGATCATCCACAAGATGATGCAGTTTTTCAATGGTATAGGGAAGGCACATCTCATTTTCAGCCAGTCCCTGGACAATGGCAATGGCGTGTTCACGGCAGGTATCATAACCGCAGGCCCCGCAGTTGAGGTGATTTTTTTCACTGATTTTCCCCATTGATTTGAGCACAGCTTCGACCTCCCTCTCTGAGGGGGTCTCAATGCGGCGGTCGAGGCTTTCAAAGCTCTGACTCAGATCTATTCCCTTAAGCGCCTCCAGATTGTTTTCCCATTCTTCCAGCGATCTCTTCTTCATCTTCAGCTTCACATACTCAGTCACCTTTCGCCTGCGTGCAAAGCGTTTTCCTCCATCAGAAGTACCCGGCCCCATAATGCAGCCTTCGCAGCAAAGCAGTTCAAGGTGCTGATGACCCAGGTGTCCGTTCTCAAATTCGCGGATCGCCTCTCTGAAATGCACCCGGCCTTCGGCTACAGTGATATCCCCCTCCACCACATCTTCTCTTCTGTTCAGGGTTTGAAGCAGACCCCGGCTAATGGGAAAGATGGCTCCTTTACCAGCCTGAGGCGGATCGAAATCGGAAGCCTCGCTTTCCTCAGCTTTGATGCCTTTCTCCCGGAATAACTTTCGAAGCTCAATAAAGGTAATGACCTGGTCGGGTTCATCCGATTCGGCTTTCTTGGCGATGCAGGGCCCGATAAATACAATCTTGCTGTCTTCCCCTTCCAGTTTGCGCATCACCCGGGTCATTGCCACCATAGGGGATACGATGGGGGCAAGGGCTGGAACCAGGTGAGGATAGTAATGCTCAATATAAAACACAATGGCCGGACAGTCTGAGGAGATGGAGGCTTTGTCTGAATCTTCGGTGATCAGGCGGTCGTATTCTTGGGCAACCAGATCTGCCCCGAAGCCCACCTCCACCACTTTGTCGAACCCCAGCCTCCTCAGCATTCCAACCAAAATCCGGTAATCTCCTATTTCCTGGAATTCGGCAGGAAAACTGGGAGCCAGCAAAGCGATGTGTTTGCCGGGTTCCCGCAGCAGTCTGGTCACATCCTGTGAATTCTTCAGGAAATTTTTGGCACCCTGTGAGCAAACCGTGATACAATTGCCACATCCGATGCAGCGCTCGTGGATCACCTCTGCCTGTCCATTGGAAATGCTGATGGCTTTGACCGGGCATTCGCGCACGCAGGTGTAACAGACCCTGCAAAGGTCTTTTTCGGTATAAACGAGTTGCCGAAGCTTGCTGTGTGCCATTACGCTTGCCTCCCTATTGTCTTAATGTATTGAAGGATACCTTCCGTTCCCTCAAATCCGGCCTTTTTCGCCCTTTGCTGCAGTCGATGAACCAGGGCTTTCCTGGGTCCGGCCTTTAAGCCGTTGCGGCTATCTGCGTCAATCAGGGATTTCCCTCTGGTTTTGATAATCTGCTCATCCGGATGAATGGGGTTTCCGCCTCCGTTGACACAGCCTCCAGGACAGGCCATTACTTCCACAAACAGCAGGTTTTCCCGTTTTTTGATCCTTTCCAAGGCTTGCCCTATGCCGTGAATGCCATTCACGGCCATAAAACCGTATTCCTCCTTATCCACCCTCAAAAAGATCTCTTTGATCAGTCGGTTGCTCCGGATTTTGGTAATCTGGGCATTGATGAGCTCCTCTCCACTCATACGCAGATAAAAATCCCTTGCCACCGATTCCGCTGTCCCCCCGCTCAGGCTGCAAATGTGCGTGCTGTAACTGTTTTGCTCCAGGGGATCGTCCGGAAGCTGCTCCTCCAGCATTTGAGCATCTATGCCCAACAAACGAACCAGCCTGGCCAGCTCGCGGGTGGTAATGACACGCTCAATCCCGTTGGATGCGGATTGTTTCTGTTTTCGGATAAAATGGTCTTTCTGCGCAGTACAGCCCGTAATCAGTACACGATATGTTGACTTGTCTGCCTTATCCTCGCATAAGGCATTGAGCAGGTCTGTAGGAGAAGAGATTGGATTTAGCTGTGCACGGAGCTGCGTTTGGTTCTTTTCGACCCAGTCGAGCCAGGCTGGACAATTGCCTGAAAAGACGGGAAAATTTTCTCCGGCTTTCAGTTTTTCTTCAAGTCTGGCGGCAGTAAGGCTTGCGTAAAGGTCATTGCCAAGAGCGGTACTGATGACTTCCTGGAATCCCATTTTACGCAGCAGGGAAGGTAGAAGGAGGCTGATATCCTTACCTGTTCTTAACCCCAGCAGTTCGGCCAGGCTGACACCCACTTCGGGGCTATAATATGCACGCACCGCAAGCCCTGTTTTGTACAGCGCTTCCCTTACGGCGTCTGTGCTGTCTTTTTCCTGCAAGGCCGCAGTGGGGCAAACCAGGCTACATTGTCCACAGGATATGCAGGATGAGGCATACAGCCCTTTGGACGCTGAAGGCTGAACCTGTGTGTGGATGCCTTTGTTAACCAGGGTGATGGCCCCGATCTTGAGAATTTCATTGCAGATCCGGATGCATCGCTCACAAAGAATGCAGCGTGAGGGATCCATCACGATGGCGTTGGAGGAATGATCTGTTTTTCTGGCCTGGAATGTATGTGGAAAGCGACGCTGATGGATATGAAATTCTGCTGCCAGATCCTGCAGCTGACAGAGCCCGTTGCGGCTGCAGTAGAGACAGTCCTGAGGGTGGTTGGAGAGCAGCAGCTCCACGGTGCTTCTTCTGGCCCGCAGTACTGCAGGGGAGTGGGTATGGATCTGCATTCCCTCTTCGGCTCTCTGGGCACAGGAAGGCAGGAGCTGATCGCTTCCTTCCAGCTCCACCACACACAAGCGACAGGCTCCGGTAGGCGTCAATCCTGCCATATGGCAGAGGGTGGGAATGTCAATCCCATTGCGTCGCAGCACCTCCAGAAGGGTTTCTCCTCTGTTTGCCTGTACTTCTTTTCCGTTTACGCTGATCCCAAATACCATAAGCTTAACTGATGAGAATAGCGCTGAACCTGCACACTTCGAAGCATATTCCGCAGGAGGTGCATTTGTCCTGGTGAATGATGTGGGGGGATTTCGGACTTCCTGAGATGGCGTTATCAGGACATTTTTTAGCACAAAGGGTACAGCCTGTGCACGCTTCTGTTTTAATGGAGAAATAGCGCAGATGACGACATACTCCGGCATTACACTGCCTGTCGAAAATGTGCTCCTCCCATTCGTTGTGGAAGCGCCGCTGCACATCCATTACCAGATTAGGGGCATTGCGTCCCAAGCCGCAAAGGGCTGTTTTCTGCATCAGTGTGCCAAGATCATTTAATTGCATTGCTCCTTTGAATCTTTCCAGGGTCTGGTGTGTGCTCTCATTCTTACTGCGGCGGAGGATATCGTCCACGATGGTACGCATCACCCTTAGCCCTTCCCGGCAGGTAATGCATTTTCCACAGCTTTCTTCAGCCAGATAATCCAGGCTGAAAAGTGCGAGATCCAAAAGGCACACTTTCTGGTCCGCAATGCTCAATCCACCTGAACCCAGAGCAAAGCCTGCCTCGTTCATTGATTCGTAATCCAGTGTCAGGTTGAGGTTTTCCTCATCCAGCAAATGACCCAGTACCCCTCCGAGCAGGGCTGCCTTGAAATCACTTCCCTCTTTCATTCCGCCGGCAGTCCTGAAAATCAGTTCCCGCAGGCGTTCGCCCATTTCTATCTCATATACTCCTGACCACCTGACTTTTCCACTGATGGAGAAGAGCTTGGTGCCCGTGCTTTTAGGGGTGCCGCATTCTCGGTACCAGGCTATGCCCTTTCGGAAGATGAGGGGTAAATTTGCGAGGGTTTCAATGTTTTGCACAACAGTGGGTTTGCCCTGAAACCCGATCACGGATGGGAAGGGGGGCTTGTGCCTTGGAATCCCTCGCTTACCCTCCATACTGGCAATCAGGGCTGTTTCCTCCCCGCAGATGAAGCTTGCCGGGCTTTTGAATACTTGTATGTGCAGGTTAAAGCCGCTGCCCAGAATGTCATTGCCGCATATCCCACCCTCCCTGGCCTGCTCAAGCGCTAGGGATAATGTTTGCATCGCCCGCTCATAATCGCCCTTCAGGTAGAGGATGGCATTGTCTGCTTGGATGGCATAAGCGGCGATGGCGATGCCTTCAATAATCAAGTGAGGATTTGATTCGAGCAATTCACGCGCCAAAAAGCAGGATGGGTCGCTTTCATCTGCATTGCAAATCAGGTATTTTTTTTCACTGGAGGTTTCAATGGCAGGCTTCCATTTATCTGCCACGGGAAAGCCGGAACCACTTCTCCCCCTCAAACCGCTGTCGGCCACCGTTTCGGCGACCTGATCCTGGGTAAGGGAGTGTACGGTTTTGTGCAATCCGCTGTATCCGCCCCATCCAATGTAGGCTGTAAGGGCTGCCGGTTCGATATGACCTGAGAGCGCCATAAGCCGGCGGCGCTGACCGCGCATCCATAGCTGTTCTTCAAAGTCCTGCACATCCTTCCATCTCTCACTGCCTGCAATGGGGTGCTGACCGAGCAGGGCAGGATGGTGTACCTTGCCGGCAAAGACCGCCTCAAGAATCTCTATCGCTGATTCGGGTTTAACCCGGGCAAAGCTGAGCTTGGCCTTCCCCGGTAAATGCACATCCATCATCGGTTGCAAGGCACAGTTGCCATAACAACCCGTATCCCGGATGACAGCATTTTGGGTCTGATCCTGCAGATAAGCTGTGATCGCTGCTTTGACGGCAGGTGTGCCCGCAATATCAGCACAACGCGTTGCGCTCAGACTGATCACCGGCTGTGAAATAATCTCACAACGCCATTGCTGTAGCGTCTTCTTTACCGCGGGGGCTTCAGGATCAGCCTTCAGGATGTGCAAAACCTGTTCCCTGTCAGCTATGTCTGCTTTTGTCTGCATAAGTAATTCTGACAAAAATAATCATTGTTACAAAAGTAACAATGTTATTAATATAACATTCTGTTGATTTATGTATCTTTGATCGAAGATTTGAAGTATGAAGCCAGAAATAGAGATATGCTTGGGTAGCTCCTGTTTTTCCCGGGGTAATAAGAAGCTGGTACATTGGATCAAGGCATACCTGGATGAAAGGATGCTGATGGACAGGGTCGTTTTTCGTGGAGCCCATTGTTTTGATGCCTGTGCATCCGGACCTGCGATGCGCCTGGATGGGGAGTTTTATGATCATCTGAATGAAGAAAAGTTGCAAGTTATTCTGGATGAATGGTTTGTGAAAATAGAGAAGAGGCAGGAAGCCCAGGATAAAGAATCTTAAAGCAAATGACGCAAGAACAATTATCTCCCCTATTCAGTATTCAGGCTTCGGACTGTGACCCTTGTTATGGTTGCGTCCGCTCCTGTCCTGTTACTGCCATCACCGTTCAGGTAAACAGCCAGGGACCGCGCATCGATCCCGATCGTTGCATCGGCTGTGGCGCCTGCCTGGTAGCCTGCCCTGGCGACAGTGTGTCCTATCGAACTTCCCTGGAAGAAGTGAATGCTATACTGAAAAGCAAAAGCAAAGTCGCTGCAATGGTAGGACCCAGTATAGCCGGGGAGTTTGAGGACATTACAGACTACAGGAAGTTTGTGCAGATGATCAGGTCGCTGGGCTTTGATTTTGTTCACGAGGTTTCTTTCGGTGCCGACCTGGTTGCAATGCAATACCGGAAGCTCTTTGAAGAGAGCAAAGGAAAGTTTTATATCACTGCCAATTGTCCTGCGGTGGTTTCGTATGTGGAAAAATACCACCCCGACCTGATATCCAATCTGGCACCGATTGTTTCGCCGATGATCGCCACAGCCAATGTGTTGCGCGAAATATATGGAGAGGAGATGAAGCTGGTGTATATCGGTCCCTGTGTGGCTGCCAAGGATGAGGCATTGCGCTCCCCCAAAGGCAGCAGCGTGGATGCCGTGCTCACTTTTACAGAACTGCGTGCCCTCTTCAGGCAGCATAATGTGGATGAAAAGAAGCTGGAGTTTTCCGATTTTGATCCCCCCTATGGTTACAAAGGTTCACTATACCCTATTCCGGAGGGTATACTGCAGGCTGCATCCATAGTGCAGGATCTGCTGAATGGCAATGTGATTACAGTGGAAGGAAAAGAAGGAATGCAGCGTTCTGTGCTGGAATTCGGGCAGAACATTGATACCATAAGGCATCACTTCAATCTGTTTTATTGTGAAGGATGTATGATGGGACCGGGTACCTCAAGCGATGGGAGTAAACTCAGGCGCCGCAGTGCAATCACCCGATATGCAGTCAAACGGCTGCAGGATTTTGATATGGAAAGCTGGGAGTCCTATGTGCTTCGCTTTGGAAATATGAATTTTGGCGCCACATTCTCGGTCAGGGATCAGCGTCTGCCAGAACCCTCTCCCGAAAAAATCAGGGAAATCCTGACCTTGCTTGGGAAGGATGCCTCAGGAGGGGGGAATGGGTGTGCCGCTTGCGGATTCCGCTCCTGCCGCGATTTTGCCGTTTCCGTAGCCAATGGCCTCGTCAAAACCGATATGTGTGTGGACTATGCCTTGCGCAGCCGCGAACAATACATCACCAGCCTGAGGAAAAACAACGAGCGACTGCAAACCACCCACAGGGAGTTGCAGGTGAAAGAGAAAGACAGCCGGGAGGAAATGCTCCGCCTTCAGGAGGTCAACGAAAGAACCTCCGCCCTTATCCAGAAACTTCACTCGGCTGTGGTGGTGGCGGATGCCGACCTCAGGGTGATACAGTCGAATCAGAATTTCATCAAACTGCTTGGCCAGGAAGCCGAAGAGATCAGCGAAGTCATTCCCGGACTTCTCGGCGCCGACCTGAAAACCCTCTTGCCCTATGCCTTCTACAATCTATTCAATTTTGTTTTACAGAACCCCGCTGAGACAGTGTATAAGGATGTGCACCTGGACGATAAACTGCTCAATGTAACCATCTTCAATATCCAGAAGAAGAAAATGGTCGGGGCTGTCATCAGGGATATGTATATGCCCGAGGTACAGAAGGATGAGGTGATCAAGCGGATCACAGAGGTGATTACTGAAAACCTGGATATGGTCCAGAAAATCGGATTCCTTCTGGGAGAAGGGGCTTCCCGCACCGAAAAGATGTTGAACAGCATTATTGAATCATACCAGTCTTCCGGAAAAATCAAGCCCCCCTCCGATGAATGAGCGCTTTTATATTGAAGTGTTCTGTGAGCAGAAAAGCCACGGGGAGGAGCGCATCTGCGGAGATGTCTTTCTTACGCGCCGGGTGAAGGAAGAAGGCCGGACCATTGTGGTTTTATCAGATGGAATGGGGCACGGTGTGAAGGCGAATATGCTGGCCACCCTGAGCGCCACAATGGCCATCAATTTTACCGAGGAGCATAAAGAGGATGCCCGTATCGCAGAGATTATTATGCGCACCCTGCCGGTATGTTCCGAGCGCAAGATGAGCTATGCCACCTTCACCATCATCGATATTGAGCAGGATGGTTTTACCCGCATCATCGAATACGACAATCCTCAGGCCATCATTATGCGTGGCAGTATGGAATACCAACCCAACTGGCAGTGTGTGATGCTGAAGGGAGAGAAGAATGCCGGGAAGGAAATTCTGAGCTGTGCTTTCCGTCCGCAGAAGGAAGACAGGATCATTTTCTCCAGTGATGGCATTACCCAAAGCGGCCTGGGCACGTCTAAGTATCCTTTTGGCTGGGGGCGCGACAATATGCGGGATTATGTGCGCAAGCTGGTGATGGACCATCCCGATATCTCAGCCCGCCAGCTTGCTGCCAAGGTGGTAAACCTGGCGCATATCAACGACCAGTATGCCCTAAAGGACGACACATCCTGCGGGGTGGTTTATTTCAGGGAGCCCCGCAGATTGCTGCTTTCCACAGGACCGCCTTATGAAGAGAAGAATGATGCGGTGCTGTCGGAAACGGTGCGCAGCTTTGAAGGGAAAAAGATTATTTGCGGCGCCACCACCAGTGATATTCTGGCCAGAGAATGGCAGGAAGAGATCACGGACAGCTTCGAGTTTGACGACCCTGATCTGCCTCCCATTTCTTCAATGCCGGGGGTGGATCTGATCACGGAAGGCATTCTGACCCTCACCAAAGTAACCGATATCCTGCGGGATCACCATCCTGCTTATAAGTTAGGGAAAGGCCCTGCCGACCGCATCGTCAGGATGTTTCTCGAAAGCGATGAGATTCATTTTCTGATTGGCACCAAGATCAACATTGCCCACCAGGATCCGAACCTTCCGGTTGATTTGGAAATCCGCCGCACCGTGGTACGCCGCATCGCCCGTCTTTTGGAAGAGAAGTTCCTGAAAGAAGTGGAGGTTCGTTTTCTCTGAGAAAAGCGCGTCTTTATCTACCCGTTATCTCCCCTTGCTCTATGCTCTTGCTGAAAAATTCTCCCGCAGATTTCGCAGATCAGCGCAGATAATGTTCGTGCGCGATTGCATCGCGTGCGAAAGAGCCGCTCGTTTTTAACGAGCAATAGCCTGTTCGCGCGCGTCTTATATTATTCGCCGTAGCCATAGCGAAGGTGGATTTTTTGATGCGTGCGGACGAGACTTATCTGCCAAGCACTCAACCTCCATCCGCAAGACACCAGGCATATATTTCAAGGCTCTTGTTTTGTCGAACAACATTATTGCAGCGTCATAGGCAGGTGCTTAGATGCCCTTCAGCGGGGAACTATTTATTCTCCAGAAATGCAGTAAGGTAAAGCACTAATTCGTATTTTTGATTTTACTGGTAAACTCGTAAATTCATTGAACATCCAATTGAAGCAGAAGACTACTGATATCGATGTAGCTGTTTTACATAACGGAATATATCATCACAGTCCAATACGAAAGGAACCAGTTTAATCTTGGCCACCTGATAATAAATAAATAGCAAAAATGAGACTCTCCACAATACTGCTGACACTGGTCCTTTTTGAATCGGTGTCAGTATTTGCTCAGTCAAATAACGATGGCAAAAGGGACTATCAATGGCTTAGCGGTTACACATTTAACAATTTCAGCAATTGCAGGATTTTTGACTTCAATAATCAGCCAATGGTAAGCTATAGTCATCAAACTACCATCAATTTAGGCTATACATCCACCAATATTTGTGATACCAATGGACAACTCTTGTTTTACACTAACGGTTTAAAGGTATGTGATAAAAACGGAACGCTTATGCCCAACGGGGATTCATTAAGCAATGGTTTGTATGCCAGTAGTAACCAAGGCTTAATGACAGGATTAAATGGCCATCAAGCTGCAATAATCTTACCTATGCCTTATTACGGATCTAAGTATATTATTTTTCATCAACGTTGGGCGGACACGAGCCTTATTCCAACATATCTTTTATATTCTATTGTTGATATGTCCCAAAACAATGGATTGGGAGATGTGATAAGTAAAAATGATATTTTAATCAACGATACTATCGCAGCCTCTGGACTAACAGCGGTAAGACATAGTAATAATAGAGATTGGTGGCTACTTGTTCCTCGGATAAATCATAATTCATTTTATAGAATATTGCTTAACCCTGAAGGGGTTTGGCTTGAGGGTGAACAAGAGATCGGGAAAGTTCATTTATTTGGGGAATATTCTGCTCGATTCTCTCCGGATGGAACAAAGTATGCATACGCAGCCTATTGCCCTGGATTGTTTGCCTGGCCCACTTTACATCCGGCTGAACTATTTAATTTTGACAGATCTAATGGGACATTAAGTGATCCGAGAGAGTTTTCTTTCTATGATTCAATCATCTGGATCCATAACATTGCCTTCTCCCCAAATTCGAAGTTGCTTTACGCTTCATTGGAGAAAAGGATTTACCAGTGGGATACCGACTCTTATGACATTGCCTCAACATCTACTATAGTTGGGGAATGGGATGGCTATACCTGGGGCTGGGCGCCCACCAATTTTAGCTATTGCCAGTTGGCGCCGGATAACAGAATATATCTCTGCTCCACTACCCCCTATATGCATATAATTGATAAGCCGGACATACCCGGTATTGGATGTGATGTTATTCAACGCTATATACATTTTTCTAACGATAAACCAATTATAGGTATTCCAAACTATCCGGATTTCAGGCTTGGAAGTGTAACGGCTGTAAATGATATTGCAAGTGAGCGTCCATCCATTCTCATTAGTCCAAATCCGGCCTATGATTACATACAGATTCAATTTGCAGGAAGTTTCCCTGGATATAGATTCCTGGATATTGAGATCCTCGATTATCTGGGAAGGAGGGTTAAAACGCTCAACGATTTTCATTTTGACGATCATTATAGGATCAGTACCTTAGAATTCACTCCCGGTTTGTATTTTGTAAGAATGCTGGATGAAAACAGGACTGTATCTTGTGAAAAATTCCTGGTTATTCATTAAATGCAAGAGCAACAGCATACAGCAAGAGTGTGGAAACTGTATGCTCTTGCTATATGCTCCGTATTTCGGATTTAGGAATCCTGTAGATGAGAAGCTTTCCTATTATTACCATAATGCTACACAAGAGGGAAAGGGGCTCTTTGGACGGATTTGGAGATGGTTTGTAACTCACTCGGGTGTACAAATGTTTGGTGACGTCTGTGGTTTCAATCTTATATGCGGTGATTGCCCTGGAATTTGTTTCCGAGTTAGTAAATCTGAGAATCCTTTTGTTTCAGTACCCAATGATTATTCAGTGACACCTGAGGAATATGATCAAGGGTTAAGGGTATTGCAATTTGCTCTTTATAATGACACAACTCTTGCAGTGCATTTTGTTGATGATCATCTTGTATATCAAGATACATTGTACATCTTTGCTGATGAAAATATGGGTGGTGATGTAGCATCCGTATTTGAAGTTGATTCAGTAGTGATGCCAGAAGGTGGCTATTTCGGCGTAATTGTGCCAGTGTTTTCGGCGTAATTGTGCCACTCAAAA